>CABMQD010000001.1 GCA_902388655.1 uncultured Sutterella sp.
TAATAAGAAAACCGCCATTTTTCTGTCCGTTATTTCCCTACCGGAGACGAACAGAATTTAGCTGCATTTTTAAAGTTCGATTTGGACACTACTGAAAATTAATGAAGGCTCGGCGCTTTCACAAAGGCCGAGCCTTTTTTCGCGGCGGCGCTTGCAGGCATCGCCGCTTTCCTTCTTCTAGATATACTTTACCGTCAGGATGTCGTAGGCGCGATCGCCGCCCGGAGCGTGAACGATCGTCTCGTCGCCTTCAAACTTACCGATTAAAGCACGGGCGATGGGGCTAGAGATCGACACCAAATTACGCTTAATATCACCCTCGTCATCACCCACGATTTGATAGGTCACCACTTCACCGGTGTCCTGGTTTTCCAATTCAACCGTTGCGCCGAAAACAATTCGACCGCCGGCGTCAAGCTCCTTGGGATCAATCACCTGCAGGGAAGAGAGCTTACCTTCCAATTCAGCGATGCGACCTTCAATGTGACCTTGAAGTTCTTTTGCGGCATCGTACTCGGCATTCTCAGACAAGTCACCCTTTTCACGAGCTTCTTTAATTGCCTGAACAACCGCCGGACGCTCCACGCTTTTTAAGCGCTTGAGTTCGGCCTTCAACAATTCGGCACCACGTACAGTAATGGGAATCGCCATAGTATTCTTTCTCTTTCCAAAATCAATAGATAACAAAGAAGCCCGAGCTATCTCATCAAGCTCAGGCATCTGTTTTTCACGGTGCTTATTTTACCCCAAAAGAGCCGCTGGCTAAAACAAAAATTTTTGTCTTAGTGTTACGCGAGTGCGATTACGCCGTCATCAGTCTAGGGCGGATTTTTTCAAGAATTAACATCACCTCAAGACAACGAATGCTTGCAAACACGGCAACTTATTTTCTGACTTTACAGAGGAGCGCTTTTATTTCATCCTTTTTTAGTACCTTACCATAAGACACTACCTTGCCGTCCACCACCAGCGCGGGTGTGATCATCACACCATAGGCGGCTATGCGGACAAAATCTGTCACATGCTCAATATTGGAGTTCATGCCCAATTCTTCCAACGCCTCTCTCGTAACCTTCTCCAACTCACGGCATTTTGCGCATCCGGATCCTAACACTTTGACAGAGGATTCCATATTCGAGGTTTCTGCCTTGGACGTCACTTCCGGCATATAGCTGCCCTCGCCGCCATTTTTAACGTCTTTCTTCTTACCAAACAGTCCCATTGTGAATTACCTCCTAAATCACAGCAAAACAAATTGAAATATATTGAACAGATAGCCGACAATGACGATCCCTGCCGCACAAACCCCAACAAAAAGCGCCAACAGTTTCGTTTTTACCACCTTGCGGAGCATAACAAGTGACGGCAAAGATAAAGTTGTGACAGCCATCATGAAAGAAAGAACCGTACCCAGCATCGCCCCCTTGGAAAGCAATGCCTCAGCAACCGGAATGGTGCCGAAAATATCCGCGTATATCGGTATTCCTATAATTGTGGCAAGAATTACGCCAAACGGATTGTTTCCACCCAGTAGAGTCTCCACCCAACTCTCCGGTATCCAATTGTGAATCAGCGCACCAATACCGACACCTACCAGAATATATGGAAATACCCGCTTAAAGGTATCTTGCGTTTGCCCTCTTGCGTAGATCAGTCGCTCCCGCGTCGTCAGGTCGGGAGACTCAATATCCACACTGACAGCGCAGAGAACAAAACTTTCAATGTGCCGCTCCATGCGCAGTTTCTCGATAATCGAGCCGCCAACGACAGCAATGACAAGCCCAAGAAGTACATAGACGATAGCGACTTTTGCTCCAAAAATACTTACAAGCAGAACAAGACTCCCCAGATCAACCATCGGTGAGGAAATCAAAAAAGAAAAAGTCACTCCCAACGGCAGACCTGCACTTGTAAAACCAATAAATAACGGAATAGATGAGCAGGAGCAAAAAGGGGTCACTGTTCCCAGTAAAGCTGAAATAATGTTCGCTGAAATTCCGTGAAATCTTCCCAAAATATGCTTGCTTCGCTCCGGCGGAAAATAGCTTTGAATATAGGAGATCGCAAAAATTAACACGCAAAGTAATATCGTAATTTTGAGAACATCGTAGATGAAAAACTGTATGCTGCCACCGATTCGTCCTGTAACATCAAAGCCTAAAAACGACAAGCCCTCGCTGATCAGCGCATTGAGCCATTGCATTCCAAGTATCTGATTCTGAATAAAATCCCACACACCCATACAAAAACCTCATTTTTTTGATATATCATATATCAAAATATTTTGATATATAAAATCTAAAAAAACGCCACCTGATTCATCGATGGCGCTTATCCGCATCGGCGACAACTCTTCCCTTGGTCTGTATTCGGCATTGTCAGTTCTTTCAGCAGCCTCATCGCGTTTTCCCTGCCGGAAGCACTCAATCTGTAATGCGTCCACTTTCCCTCTTGCCGACTCGTAACAATGCCGGAATCACAGAGGATTTTCATGTGATAAGAAAGACCGGACTGTGTTAAATCCAGGAAACCCAACAAAACACAAGCACACTTCTCCCCGCTCCTAAGCTGCTCTAAAATTGCAAGCCGCTTAGCATCGCAGAAAGCCTTAAACACCCTTGCTTGATTCTGATACTTTGTTTCCACAAGATTACTTCATATCAATTTTTTTTGATATGTTGAGTTTAGGAATTAAATCAAGTAATGTCAACTTTTGTCGAGACAAATTTCCTAATTATTGAATCAGAAAAAAATAGGCTGCACAAACTAGTCTTGTGTAGCCTACTTGATTTTTTAGAATTAACACAAAAGTGTAGAAAGGTTATCTATTGGTAGTTTTCCGGCGCCAATTCCCGTTCGATCAACTCAATCAAAATATGAATGGTTTTAATGTGCAGCTCTTGCACACGGTCAGCCCAACGTCCGGCCGGGGTCACAATGGCCACATCGGCCTGTTGCGCCAAAGGACTGTCAAACTTTCCTGTTAAGCCCACCACCTTCATGGATTTGGCGTGAGCCGCTTGAACCGCGTCAATCACATTGCCGCTTGTACCCGAAGTGGTAATGGCCAACAGCACATCGCCGGGTTGTCCGACGGCCTGCACGTAACGGGAAAACACATCACGGTAACCGAAATCATTGCCCACACAGCTCATATGCGAGGCGTCTGATATGGCGATGGCGGCGTAGCCCGGACGATTGCTTCTGAAACGGCCCGTCATTTCTTCGGCAAAATGCATGGAATCACAAAGTGAACCGCCGTTGCCGCAAGACAGAATTTTCTTACCCGAGCGAATGGCCTCGACCATGAGTTGGGCAGCCTCAACAATCGCCTGTTGCGTATCGTCAGCCGCAATCAAGGCTTCCAATGCCTCACGCGCCTCCAAAAGCGCCGCCTTGACATGTTCTTTTGCCATAAGTTTCCCCTATTTTCCTTTGTTCAACACGATCAGCGGCGAGCAAAAATAGCGCCGGCAATCGTATTGGCATCCGTGTACTCCAACTCGACCCCCGCCGGGATGCCTCTTGCCAAACGAGTGACCCTCACCTGCGGCGCGGCCGCTTGCAGCGCCTTCGCAATAAAATGCGCGGTCGCATCCCCTTCCGGCGAATAGGGAGTCGCAATCAACACTTCTCGGACGTCATGGTCGCCCCTGACACGCTGAAGAAGTTTATCAAAGTGCAACTCCTCGGCCCCTATCCCTTTAACGGGCGAGACCAAACCCATGAGCACAAAGTAAAGCCCCCGATAAGCCATTGTTTCCTCGATGACTCGAAGGTCAGCCGGACTTTCAACCACGCAAAGCTTAGAGCGATCACGTGACTCATCGGCGCAAATCGGGCAAATCGCCTCGTCACTGAGCGTATTGCACAACTCGCAATGCTTGACAGTTTTAACGGCCCGATCCAAGGCGGACAAAAGCTTAACCGCCCGAGCTCTGTCTTCCGATAAAAGATATTCGGCGATTCGGGCGGCCGAGCGCGGCCCCAGCCCGGGCAGACGCTTGAGGGCATCAACCAATTGATCGAGACTGGGACTCATGGAGCTCATCGGTCAGTCCTTAAAAAGACATTCCCGGAGGCAAAGGCATGCCGGCCGTCGCGGCCGCCATCTTTTCCTTGGTGATTTGATCGATCTTTTCCAAACAATCTTTAGTGGCCATGAAAATCAAATCTTCAACCATGTCCACGTCTTCCTGCAAAAGACTCGGATCCACTTTTACGGATTTGAGCGCGTGCTTACAAGTCATCGTCACTTGAACCAAATTGCCACTGGCACTTCCTGTGACTTCCAAGTGATCCAATTCATGTTGCAAGCGCTTGATGTTTTCCTGCACTCTCGCGGCTTGCTTTAAAAGCGCTCCCATATTTCCACGCATAACTTATCCTTTCGTTTTTAGATTAAGAAACTTTCTTTTTTACCGACATGGCATCAACCCTGGCATTAAACCGCCGCATAATGGTGCGGGCCAGCGGTGTGTTCTTCAACGCTTCAATCGCCTCTTTGCGTTCTGCCTCATCGGTTATTGTCACAAATTTATTCTTTCGGCGCTCAGCCTCTTCAGCTTGCTGACGTTCTCTGCGCAGTCTGGCTTTCTCCTGGCTGATCGTGCGCGAACGCGGCGTCTCAAATTCAAAATGAAATCGCATCCGACGGCCGAAAAGCGGATCCACGATTCGCTGAACCGAAAGCATCGCCTTTTGGTTTTGCGGGCGATTTTCAAACCTCGGATCCAGACGCAGCGTGATCAAATCATCTTTGATGGAGACGCATTCACTTCTTTCCAGAATGTCTTTGGCATAAGTGGCCGGACAGGTGTAGCGAAGCTTTTCATACCATTGCCGACCGATATCGGTAAATTCCGGAATCTCTTCAACACTGTCGGCGTAATCATACTGATAGGTAAAAGACTCTTCCTCTGAAGGCGCTTCCGAAACGTTTGCCTGCGATGGTGAATCAGCGTAGAGGTAATCATCAATAGCGGGCTCCATCTGAGAAGCGTACTCATCGTAGTCGTCCACATAAGGAGCGTCATCGGCCGCATCCTCAACGAGCGGCTCTGATTGAGAGACCGTTTTTTCCTCTTGGGCAACCGTCTTTTCACGACTGCCCGGATCAGACTCCCCCAGGGAGGCATCCTCCCACGGAGCGGGGTCAGCCACCGGTTTCGACTCAACCGGTTTTACTTCAGGCGTTTGAGTCTTCTGAGGCGAGACCGTTGGTTCAGGTACGACTTTCGTGGCTTTCGGCGCCTCCACCGATGTCGCTTTAAAGCGTTCGGGGAGCTTCACCTGAACGCTGCCCGCCGGCTTAAAGGCGAGCATGCGCAAAAGCGCCATCGTAAATCCGGCGTACTCATCCGGGGCAAGGTTCATGTCACCTCGGGCATTGAGCGCGATCTGGTAGTAAAGCTGAACTTCTTGAGGCGTAAAAGTGCGCGCAAGCGTCATTACCGCTTCTCGATCCATGTCGTCTGCCGCAACGCTTGCCGCGTCAAACTGCGCAAGCGCAATTCGGTGTAAGAGAGAAGCCAGATCGCGAATAGCCTGGCTAAATGAAAGACTTCTCATCGACATCTGCTCGGCCACCTGCATCATCTCGTGGGCCTTGCCTTCGGCTAAATAACCCAGCAGTTTGACGAGCACGTCGCTATCCATCATGCCGAGCATCTCACGGACGCTCTCAAGCGTAATCGGCTTATCACCGGCAAACGCAATCGCTTGGTCCAACAGACTCAGGCCGTCACGCATGGAGCCTCGAGCCCCGACGCCCAAGAGCTTTAACGCCGCAGGCTCGGCCTCAATGTTTTCCTCTTTGAGGATATGCGCCATATGATCGGCCACGGTCTGCGGTGAAACATTCTTCAAGTTAAATTGCAGACAGCGCGACAACACCGTGACGGGAACCTTCTGCGGGTCGGTGGTCGCCAAAATAAATTTCACGTACTCGGGCGGCTCTTCAAGCGTCTTTAACATGGCGTTAAAGGCGTGCGAGGTGAGCTGATGCACTTCGTCGATCATGTAGACCTTATAGCGCGCATTGGTGGGCGCGTACATCGCCTGCTCAAGCAGCGCCGTCATTTCTTCCACCGAGCGGTTGCTCGCCGCGTCCATTTCGATGTAGTCAACAAAGCGGCCTTCGTCAATGGCGCGGCAGGCTTCACAGACCCCGCACGGATGATCGGTCACGCCGCCCTGGCCGTCCGCCCCCACACAATTGAGGCTCTTAGCCAAGATGCGCGACAGTGTTGTTTTACCCACGCCCCGAGTTCCGGTAAAAAGATAGGCGTGATGAAGACGGTTTTCACGCAAAGCGTGCGTGAGCGCCTGAACCACCGGTTCCTGACCCACCACACTTTCAAAATCATGAGGTCGCCATTTGCGAGCCAAAACTTGAGAAGCCATAACCTTTTTTCCTAAGAACCTTCGGCAAAGCGGTTGAGCGCCTCACCCGTTAAGCGACACAGTCTCCAATCCTGCATAACCTGTGCGCCGACTTTTTCATAAAAACCGATCGCCGGTTTATTCCATTCGAGCACAACCCATTCAAAACGTCCGCATTTTTGTTCCACAGCCAATTTGGCCAAATGACGCATAAGTGCCTTTCCATATCCCCGGCCGCGGTAGGCAGGGGCTACAAAAATATCTTCAAGATACAATCCGCGGCGCGTCAAAAAGGTTGAAAAATTATAAAAATAAAGCGCAAAGCCTACCGGCACTGCATTTTCGTAGGCAATGAGCGCATGCGCGGACGGCCGGTCGCCAAAAAGTTCACGACGCACGTCATCAACGGTTGCCTTCACTTCATGCAAAAGCTTTTCATAGTCGGCTAACTGACGGATGAAATCTAAAACCAATGCACAGTCTTTTTCTTCAGCAGGACGAATTTCAAACATGTCGCGTCACTCTCTAACATAACAGGAGAAGTTTAGCGGAAAAGACGTTCCCAGTCGGAATCGTTTTTTTGTTCTTTTTAAACAGACAGTTCCAAAAACATGTCGTAGAAAACTCTTGCCGCTAAAAATAGGAAAAAGCCTCCGCCCACACAGTTAATCACTTTGGCGGCCTTGGGCGTTGAAAGCAAGCGTCTGAAATTCGAGGCGATACAACCATAGCCGCAGTGAATAACAAAAACAATACAAAAATACGTAACGGACATCAGGCAGACTTGGCGAACAAACGGCAATTCGTAATCAATAAACTGAGGGAACAGCGAAACAAAAAACATAATGAGCATCGGGTTGGTCATCTGAAGCGTGACCCCCTGAAGCCAAAGTGAACTTTTCTGCAGCACCGACACTTTGACGGCTTTTTCCTTCACAGCCAAGTCGAAGCTAAAGGGTTTGGCCCGGAAAAGACGGACACCTAAATAAACCATATAGAGGGCACCCAACCCTTTAATGGCTTCGTAAGCGGTGGGAGAGGTCGCAATTAAAAGACCAAGCCCGGTGGACGAAATCGCCGCCATCACAATGGTGCCCGTAGCCGTGCCCAAGATGACATAGACCGCTGTTCTCAATCCATAACGAATGGCACTTGTCAGTGTCATCAATACGCCGGGGCCAGGCGTGGCCACCGTTAAAGCCGAAGTAATCAAAAACAACGAAAATAGTGAAGTATTGAGCATAAAAGCCGCTGATTCTACGAAACGAGGCTAATCATAGCAATCCGGAAACCAATTCTCTGATTTTTCGACATAATCAATAAAATTAACTATGCATAGTCAATTTTATTGACTATCAATAGACAATATTATTGTCTACGAAGTATTATTCCATTAAAATGGTACTGAACTTGTGAAGATTCAAAGTCATACAAAATGCCTTACTTGCACCGAACAATTGAACCTGTCATCAAAAAAGCATCCGATCGTTTTAAAGTCGTCATGCTTTCCGGTCTGCGCCAAGTTGGCAAGAGTACTGTGCTCAAGCAAATCGCAGAGCCCTCTCGTCAGTACTTGACTTTAGACAATACCGCACAGCGACTCATGGCCAAAGAGGACCCCTCTTCGTTCTTTAAACGATCCCCTGCTCCGGCCATCATCGATGAAATCCAACTGGCTTCAGAACTCTTTTATCCGCTCAAAGAAGCTGTTGATCTCAACGAAAACAAAGGGCAGTACTGGTTAAGCGGTTCCCAACGATTGCACCTAATGAGCCAGGTCTCTGAAGCCTTGCCCGGCAGGCTCGTTAATTTTGATTTGTGGCCCCTATCTGTCTACGAACGAATGGGCATGGGGTTGGAGCAGAAACCGTTTCTTCCCGCCAATACCGGTACCTTGCCTCATCTTTCTGAAAAAGATACTTGGGAGATAATTTTCCAAGGGGCTTGGCCTGAAGTTCTGCATAACGACTCGGATGAAAGACAGTGGTTTTTTGACTCTCTGATTGATTTGTATCTTTCGAAAGATGTCGTTGCGTTAACTGGAGTCGAAAAAACGCTCGAATTCAGGAAGTTTCTCAAGGCGCTGGCCGCCCGAACAGGACAGGAATTAAGAATTCAGGTCTTGGCTCAAATGTGCGATGTCGGCATGCCGACCATTAAACGATGGTTGTCGATTGCAGAAGCCTCCGGCTTAATTTATCTGTTGCCACCTTATAGTGGAAACATCAACAAACAGATCGTCAAAAGTCCTAAGGTCTACTTGGCGGATACCGGTTTAGCTGCTGCCCTATTGGGCATTTCATCAGCTCAAGAAATGCAACAACATAGCTTTAATGGTCAGTTTTTTGAAACATTCGTTATCACAGAAATTTTAAAAAGCTACTGTCACAATGGGAAAAAACCGGATTTTTTCTTCTATCGAGACAGCACCGGTATGGAAATTGATCTTCTGATCCACAGTAACGGTTGTTATTACCCTGTGGAAATCAAAGCAAAATCAACCCCGGATATCCACGATTGCAAATGGATCAGAGCATTGCAAAAAACGTCTATTCCGACAGGCACGGCCAGTGTCATCGCAATGCCTCAATCTGTCTACAATTTGGCACCGGATATCGTAGTCCAAAGTGTTTGGGATATTTAATTGTGGAGTTGATTTTCTCCCAAAAAACATATGTCAAAACAGCAAAAAATTCTTTGTTAGTCGGTGATCATCTTTGTATTTATTGGGTATTAAAAAAATTTCTTTAAGTTTATTTGCAATTTCGCTTAAAGATTATTTGTAATTTCGCCTAGTAATTATTTATTAAAACGCTTGTTTTTCTATCTAAAGGTGGGGGCAGGTGAGTCTGTCGATGTAAGCGCTTTCAGATACCTAAACTGGTTCAGGGACAATATCGCGAAGGAACGGAAATTCAGGTCGTTTGCACTCTATAGCGGTCAACTCGTCAGACAATTTGGTCCCAACAATATAGCTATTCCGATGGCTTATCTTTGGCTTTGAAAGACAAGAGCATATTGAGCTTGATTGACAGAATGTTTTGTTTAACCAGACAGCCATAGCAACTTCAAAAGGTGAATGTTTTTTATTTCTGCGCTGCGGATAGATCCCACTGTTTTTCGTATGTGGACGATTTCACATTCAAAAGACCCAACACCGTGTGATAAAGATGGTCATGCGTCACTGTTTTCTGAATGTTTTTCTCAATAACTGCTCCAGAAACCTTATAGTCTTCTTTAAATTCATCGGACAGCCACATCACCATCGGCACGATTCTTTGAACATCTGGCGATACATAATACGGAGCTCCGTGCAGGAATAGGCCGTTTTCACCCAGACTTTCTCCATGGTCTGAAACGTAAATCAGCGCTGTATTGACGTTTTTACGTGCCGACAAAGTTTTTATCAGCTCCACAATGACTCGATCGGTGTAACGAATGCTTGCGTCGTAAGCATTGATGATTTGCTCAGAGGAGCAGCTTCTGAAACTCGGATCCGTGCAAACTGCGCCGAACACTTTATCCGGATCTTCAGACCGTTGGTCATAGGCAGGACCGTGAGAGCCCATCATGTGCAAAATCAGCACTTGACGCTCTCTGTTTTTCAATTGGCTCAAGCGAGCCTTAAGATCATCAACGAAGGCCATATCCATGCATTCTCCCTTTGCGCAAAGGGCTTCATTTTGATTAAGAAAAACAGTCCTGACACCATCGCTTGTGCCTTTGCTCCCGGATTGATTATCAATCCAAGTGACGTTTAAGCCCGAGCGTTGCAACAGTGACGGCAAAGATTCTTCCGACAGAATCCGTTTACGGTCGTAGTCTCGGCGACCAACACGGCTAAGCATGCAGGGCAGAGACACATCCGTGCTCGTTCCACAAGCTTGCACTGAGGGAATATTGATAATGTCCATTGAGGCTAACCGAGGTGTCGTTTCCCGTTTGTAACCCGCCAATTGCCAATTGGCCGAACGGGCTGTTTCACCGATAACCAACACAAAAACGGTCGGTCGCTCAGGCGTGGTAAGCGCCGTCGGATTGACATCCACAATCTGTCGCTCGCGCTTTTGATCAGTGTTTTGATCGCGAAGCAATGTGGAGGCGGTTGAATACACAACATTAAATGGCGCGATCAGATAGCGCAGACTTTTGTCGTTTCGCATTAAGGCAGAGAAAGGCTGCAATTGGCTCATCAGCAACAACACGCCGATCAGAAGAAAAAGCGCGCAAAGGCCGGCACGGCGGCATTGCTCAGGAAGACTGAGTTTGTATTTTGCTCCCCCTAAGAGCAGTAATCCCGATGGCAGTAAAAGAAACACGCAAATCGAGAGCGATGAAATGGAAAAGTACATCATCGCCTCTCGTGAATCCGTTTGCAGGAAATTGCGAACCATGTCCGGAGTCATTGTCGTTCCGTATAGCAATGACGCGATTAACGCGGCAACGCCTGAAAGAGATAAAACCGCCATTAGCAGACGGAAGATGCTTTGAGGCAAAATCCCCCAAAGTTCAATGACAGCCACCGCGAGACAGAAAAAACTCAATGCCAAAACGAAAGACAAAAATAGCGTCTGGGCAATCACCGCCGGGTCACCGCCCGCCGATGCAATCATCGCTTTCCAAAACGGCCAATCAAAACAAAGCGTCCACAAAAGCGCTGTCAGAAGGACTGTACGCTGAAACGACTTGGCGGGCTTACAGTGTTTAAAACGCAGCGCTAGAACCTTGCGGTCAAAACAAATCACATAAAGGCCTGAGCAAACGAGCCAATCAATCAACAGTGTTGCCACATTGTGCGAAACAAAGTGAGCTCCCTGCATCGTTCTGGTTGCAGAGCAAATCAGACCGAACACTAAGACCGCGCCAAGCACCCAGTAAGACTTCCTTGGAAAACGGTCTCTTAAAGCAAAATAAAGTGAAAATAAACAAAAACCGGTTCCGGCGTGTCCACCCGGCCAACAGGCGCCCGAGCGAAAAATGAAAGGCCATTGCGGATCAGTGATTTTCTCCGCACCACCGAACTCCGTCACAGACCACGGGCAACTCACGCCGCTCGTTTGTTTAAACCACCAAACCAGAAGAACACTTAAAGCCATTGCCGCAAACACGTAGCAATAGCGAGCAAAAATTTCTTGATTAAAAGAAGTCGACTTTCTTTGAAAAAACTGATGAGCAATCTGATAAAGCACATACAGAGCGATGACAATGGGAACAGCCTTGGTCCCCTTATGCAACACTTCGGAGAAAAACACATTGTCATGCCAGGGCCAATCACCATTTACCCAGAAAAGGCGACTGACCGCGATATCCAACGCATGCGGTGGGAAAAGAATTAAAAACGTCAGACACCAAAGCGGCAAAATCAACCAAATCCACGGGTTGTATGACCGAACGCCGTTATTCATTGTTCAAATAAAACTAAAGTAGAAACACAGCTGACACTATCGGTCAGGGACGGATAAATCGGCGTTAAAACGGTGTCAAATTCCCGTTAAATCGATTGACAGCAGTCAATTTCGCAAGGATTTCGCTGTGTGGCTATTGCAAGCCGCGAATACAAAGAGCACACTGAACCCAAAGTCAGTCATTTGGGACGGTGAGGTTATTGTGTCTTTACCTTTATTGCTGGTCGATGACAATGTGGATATTCTCTACAACATTCGAGACTACCTGATCATTAAGGGATACTCGGTTGAAACCGCAATCAACGGCGCCGATGCGCTTGAGCGGTTGAAATCGGGTTCGTATTGCCTTTGCGTGCTCGATATCGGCTTACCGCTTGTGGACGGCTTAACAATTTGCCAACACCTGCGACGTGAAGGCAATACCATCCCGATATTGATGCTCACAGCCCGCGACAGCATTGATGACCGCGTCCGAGGCCTTGAAGTGGGCGCGGATGACTACCTGATAAAACCTTTTGCATTGAAAGAATTGGCCGCGCGGATTGAAGCGCTTTTGCGTCGAAGTTATGGCGCACCGAAAGACGTGCTCCAAGTCGGAGACCTTGTTTTTAACGTCAAAACGCTTCAGGTCTCTCGAGCCGACACCCCTATTCATCTCAACCCCACCTGTTTGAGCATTTTGAAAGAATTGATGGCAAAAAGCCCCGCCGTGGTGAGTCGCTCTCGGCTGGAAACTGTTGTTTGGAATGGATCGCCTCCGGACTCCGACAGTCTCAGAGCCAACCTTTATCTGCTTCGCCGAGCTGTGGACAAACCTTTTGATAAAGCTCTCATCAAAACCCATCCCGGAATGGGTTGGTCGTTAAGTGAATAAAATGAAAAACCTAAAACGTTTCGGATTGGCCAGACGCATCCTTGTCGGCTGGATGCTGCAAACGGTTTTGATTGTCACGCTTTTTTCCGTGGCCATGCATGAGTCCACAGAATTTATGGAAGATAATCTGCTCAGCGACATTCTCAAAGACGAAATGTCGATTCTCGTCAGTGAAATTGAAGCAGGCGAAGACTTTGTACTGCCCAATTCCATGCAGCTTTATGGCAACGCTCCTCAGCTTCCGGCAATTCCAGACAAATACGCGGCCTACCCGGACGGTTACCAAGAAATTGTTCAAGCCGATGACTCTTCGTTTTTATACAAAATGACCACCAACGGTCACTCGTATATCCTCGTCCGAGACCAGTATGACTTTGAGCGCAGTGAACAAATTTTTAAGATTTTGATTGTCGGCTGTTCGACGTTGATTTTTATATTTTGCCTCTGCTTCGGCTATTGGTGGATTCAAAAGAAAATCATGACGCCCATCACCGCGTTGTCGAGCGCGGTTCGAAAGATGGCGGAGTCGCAAAAATACACGCCGCTCAGTGGTGAGATTACTGAAGATGAAATCGGTGAACTGGCGAAAACCTGTGACCATGCGTTAAAAAGCTTTCACGAGGCGCTTTCCCGTGAGAAACTCTTTACCGCCGACATCAGCCATGAACTCCGAACGCCGCTCACAGTTATTCAAACATCCGCGGAACTGATGCAGCTCTATCCCCTATCAGACAAACAGAGCGAACAAGTTGAGCGCATTCTCAAATCCTCAAAAGCCATCGAGGATCTGCTCTCGGTTTTCCTGCAACTGGCACGAGGCGGGGCGTTTGAGAAAAACGGTTCAACTGACCGTGTCTATGACATCATTTCTGAAATCGCTAAAAATTGGGAGAATCAAGCCAACGCCAAACATATTGAATTAAGCGTACAAAGTCTGTCGACCTGTCCCGGTCATTACTCCCCCATTCTCCTAGGCACAGTGGTCAACAACCTGCTTAAAAATTCCGTGCTCTACACCCAAAAGGGAGAAGTCATCGTCAGAGAACTGGAAGATGGCTTTGAAATTATTGATACCGGCAGCGGCATTCCGGAAGCGATGCGGGAACGAATTTTCCAACCCTTTACAAGAGCCACTCAGAGAACACCGGGCAGCGGCATGGGTTTATCCATTGCCAAACGAATCTGCGATCGCTTCGGCTGGAAACTCGAGTTATTGGATTCCGAAAAAGGCGCCCATTTTAAGGTCACTTTAATCACCGACAGGCCGATCTTGCCTATGGATAGGAGAGCCCAGCTTTAGCGAAAAATCCTTTCTAACATACGATAATAATTGATAACATTGAGACAATCTGCGCTGTTATTGAAAGGAAAATTTCTTATAACAAAGTCAACAGCTTCAACACAATTGCCCGAACAATTTGTTGAAAGGATTGAACTGCTCGGCGAACAGATTCGTCAAACGCGCTTGAGCCAGAACCTTTCAGTGGAACTGGTTGCCAAACGAGCGCATTGTTTGCCTCGAACCATGCGAAAAGTTCAAAAAGGCGATCTGTCGTTATCTGTCGGCACTTATTTGAAGGTGATCGCCGCATTGGAGCTCGATGACACTCTCGACAATATCCTTATTTGGATGTGGGCCAATTTCGATTGGGATTGGAGCCGCTAAAAAATAGATTTCGTTGTTTGATCCGACGTTCAACAACAAAAAATTCAATCGAAGAAAAAGAAGTGGCGAGCCTTATCCTCGGCACTACATTCACTCCGCTGTGGCTGCTCCGTTCCCGGCCTGACCAGGTTCACGGCGAATGCATGCGAGGGGACCCGCCGAGGCCGCAGTTTATCAAATTCACACTGAAATTTCAGCACAAAAAACGAAACCGGCGGCCAAAGCTCATGCTTTGAAACCGCCGATTCGTTATTAAGGACTAAACTTAATTAGATCTTTCCGCCCGGAACGATCTTGCGAAGGTCAAACTTCGTGCCCAACGGGATACGTTCGAGCTTCATGCCCTTAGGAGCTTGGCGGAACCAATAGAGGGCTTCGCTGTCCTTCGGACCGATCACTTCGCAGTCATATTCACCCGTCACAAACAAAGCCGTGCCTTCGGGCAAACCGATCACTTCTTCGTCCTTGTTGTACCAGAGGAATTCTTCCAAGCGGTCTTCACGGGTTTCATTGTTCAAACCTTGCGTACCGCCGGAGATGAAGTGCGGGTTGGTTTGGAACGGAATGAAACCGAAGGTGTTGAAGGACGGCGGTTCGGCGATCGGCATATCGTTAGTCGTGCGAAGCGTCGGGCAAGCCACGTTACCGCCGGCAGACCAGCCGCAGTACGGCACGCCGGCATTGACGCGTTCGCGGATCAAATCAATAATGCCGGCTTCGTACATTCTCGTCACCAACGCCCAGGTGTTGCCGCCACCCACGGCGATCGCCTTGGCTTCGCGCACAGCCTTTTGCGGGTCCTTGAAGCGGTGGATGCTGACGATCTTGTGACCGAAGGGCTTGAAGGCATCTTGCACTTGCTTTTCATAAGCATCGTACGTGCCGGCTACCTTGGCATACGGAATGAACAAAATTTCATACTTTTCTTTGCCGAAGAGCTTTTCGTATTGGTCACCGGCAAAGTCCAAATAGCCCGAATTGTGATAGCGCGAGCTTGATTGGATCAACACTCTGCGCTTCGGGCTGACTTTCATGGGTTTCAGAGGGGTCTTCTGCTTGGCTTGGGCAACAGTGCTCACCATGGCGGCAGCGCCCAACAACGTAGCGGACAAAATATCACGACGGCTAACAGTCATTTTTTCACTCCTTTGATTGGCAAACAGAACTAATCAAAACTACTTAAGATGTTTGCCTTATCAGAGCTTACGCCTCTATTTCTGTCCTTAGAAAGTAATTTGTAACCAATTTTTATTTAAAAATCTTTAGGTTAAGATTCTTTCTAAATAGAAATCGTTTAATCAGCCTCCCCTAAATAGAATGAAAAAAAGACCACCTCTCATGAGATGGCCTTTTAGCACACTAAAAGTATCCTTTAGAGTGGCTTGGGCAGCTGAATTTGATCTCCCGTGCTTGTGATGTAATCGTTATAGATTTCCTCAGCGCTCGGGAAATACCACTGACCGTTGGGCAACTTCACCGTCGTTTCTTTTAAGCGGAATGTTTTCGCGCCGCACGTCCAAACGTTGTAGAGCTTCATGTGTGTGCACAGGCAGCATTTCCACTCTTCGGGCTTGGGCATCGCTTTTTTCGACATCATGTCCCACCACTGCTTTAAGTACGGGCACTTGCCTTCATTGAGCATATAGCCATAAGGTTCGCAATTGGGCGGAACGCGCTGCTTGATTGCGGGAGACGATTTGAGCATTCGCATCAGGTAGCCCGTTGCAGACAGGTGATTCACCTCGATATCGTTTTCATTGGCATTGAGGTACGCCGTTTTCACATTATCAGGTAAACCGCATTCCTTGCTGATCGTAAAGCGCGTAGCCACTTGCACACCGTCGGCGCCCACTTCAGTGATCATGCGCACGGCTTCGCCTCCCGTGAATACGCCGCCCGCGGCAAACACAGGGATGTTGAGTTGATTTTCCGCCAAGTACGCCTTCACCTCTTTGACAATCGTCTCCAAGGAATGTTCGCGCCAGTCTTCGCCAAAACCCAAGTGTCCGCCGGCCAAAGGTCCTTCCACCACGATATAGTCAGGCAGGCGGTCAAGCGACTTATTGCGGCGCAAAAAGAGATTGAGCGCGCGCACGGAAGAAACCACAATGCCCAAGAGCGCCTCGCGGAAGCGCTTGTTTTCGCTCATCAGCTTAAAGCTGCCTAAATGAAGACCGGCTGACAAAGTGATTCCGTTAATGCCCGCATCAAGCGCCGCATTCAAACGCACGCCGAGCGATTCGTGCGGCGCGTTATAGGTGAGCTTTTCCATGCAGTTGATAAACACCAGGCCCTTGCCCGTGGCGCGTTGCATCACATCCCCAACATAGCGCAGTGTCGCTTCGCGAACATCATTTAAATCAAAATGATTGTCGCTTTTGTCCGGATTATTGCGGCAACCGTAATAACGCTTGGCTTTATTCGCCGTGAATGTGGTGCCGTAAAGGCGGTCAGACAAATCCATCAGCATGGCATCAGACAGGTGAGCGATTCCGCCCAGCTTTTCAACGGCCAACACCATTTCGGCCGTTGAAATGTTCACACCCATGCCGCCCACCATCAGGGGCACATATTCTTTATCCTTCAATCGGACTCGCAAGTCCTTCAGACATACAGCATTAGAGTCGGTCATCAGAAATCCCTTCGGATTAATATCGATATGATCCTGAAAGTATGTCAATGGATTGTGTAAAAACTGTAACAAAAAAATAGGATATACCCCTAGGCCAACCCCTCTTGACACTCATCGCATGATCAGTAAAGTAATTCAGTTTTAACTTCACGGAAGATATTGAAATGGCTTTATTGACTGGTAAGAAATTACTCATCACCGGCATTTCTTCAAACCGCTCCATTGCCTACGGCATTGCCAAGGCCTGTAAAGAAGAAGGGGCCGAGCTCATCCTGACATACAACAATGAACGTTTCCGCGAACGTCTTGAACGTTTTGCCAATGATTTTGGAGCGGCAGGCGTGATTCAACTTAATGTCGCTGACGATGACAGCATCGCTGCCGCGGCGGCTAAAGTTAAGGAAATTTGGTCTGACGGTTTTGACGGCTTTGTGCATTCAATCGCCTGGGCTCCCCGTGAAGCAATCGAGGGTTCTTTCTTGGAAGGCCTGTCTCGTGACGGCTTCCTGACCGCCATTAATATTTCCGCTTACTCTTTTGCGGCGCTTGCAAAGGCGTTTTTGCCTCAATTGGAAGGTCACAACGCCTCTCTAGTCACACTCTCTTTCCTTGGCGCGGAAAAAGTGGTTCCCAACTACAACACCATGGGCGTTGCCAAGGCCGCTCTTGAAGCCGTGACTCGCTACATGGCCGCCGATTTAGGTCCCAAGGGCATCCGCGTGAACGCGCTCTCGAGCGGTCCGATCAGAACATTGGCCGCAAGCGGCATTAAGGACTTCACCAAGATGCTCGCTCACGCTCGCGATGTTTCGCCCTTGCGCGAAACGGTCACGATCGAAGATGTGGGTCGCTCCACGGCGTTCCTGCTCTCCGACTACGCCCGAGGCATCACCGCGGAAACGCTTTATGTGGATGCGGGCTTTCAGGCAATGGCCGGCCAAGTGCCCGCCCAAGCCGAATAAACGGCCGCATTTTTAGCTGAGAATCGCCCCTAAGCGGGCGATTTTCTTTTGAGCGCATCAAACTATTGCCAAAATAGAAAATTTCAAATTCCAAATCACTCGAAAATCGGCTATTCTCCCTTTAGTATCAAAGCGCCAATGAGCGCTCGGCCGATTTGTTTTTAGTTAATAAGGTGAGAAAAAAATGAGCGATATTATTCACTTAAACGATTCCAATTTTGAAACGGAAACCGCACAAGGCGTGGTGGTGGTTGATTTCTGGGCTCCGTGGTGCGGACCGTGCCGCGCGCTGGCTCCGCATTTGGAAGCCGCCGCCCAAAAGTTTGACGGCAAGCTTCGCATCGCCAAGTACAACGTGG
Source organism: uncultured Sutterella sp. (assembly GCA_902388655.1). GTDB lineage: Bacteria > Pseudomonadota > Gammaproteobacteria > Burkholderiales > Burkholderiaceae_F > Aphodousia. The sequence goes on from CABMQD010000001.1 coordinate 18,283, forward strand.
ATGAAGCCAACGAATACGCCGCCAAACTCGGCATCCGTTCCATCCCGACATTGATCGTTTATGAAAACGGTCAAGCGATTCAACAACACGTTGGTTCCATGGGACAATCCCAATTGGAAGAATTTTTAAATCAATTCGTTTAAAATGCCCTCCGAATCCGTTTCAGGCCACCGGTCTGAAACGGAATCTTTAAGAAAAATTCGTTTTATTTTCTAACGATCAGAACAGCGGTGAAGGCTAATCTGCCGACCCCTGCCTTTTCAATTCACAATTTCAAATAATTCAAATGCATCTTTCTGAACTCAAATCGTTGCATGTCTCCAAACTTCTGGACTGGGCAATTGATCTCGGCATTGAAAATGCCAACCGTATGCGCAAACAAGAACTCATGTTCGCCATTTTGAAAAAACGCGCCAAAGAAGGTGAACAAATTTTCGGCGATGGCACGCTCGAAATTCTGCCCGATGGTTTTGGCTTTCTCCGTAGCCCCGAAACGTCTTATCTCGCAAGCACCGACGACATCTACATTTCTCCGTCCCAAATTCGCCGATTCAACCTGCATACGGGTGACTCCATTGAAGGTGAAGTGCGCACTCCCAAAGAAGGTGAACGCTACTTCGCTTTGGTAAAAGTTGAAAAGGTAAACGGACAATCTCCGGAAAACTTAAAGCACCGCATGTTGTTTGAAAACCTCACACCGTTGTTCCCGAACGAACATCTCGTGTTGGAACGCGACATCCGCGGTGATGAAAACCTGACCGGTCGAGTGATCGACATGATTGCGCCGATCGGTAAAGGCCAACGCGCTTTGATTGTGGCCTCTCCGAAGAGCGGTAAGACCGTATTGATGCAACACATCGCTCATGCCATCACTGCCAATCACCCCGACTGCGTGCTCTTTGTTTTGCTCATTGACGAACGTCCTGAAGAAGTGACGGAAATGCAGCGCACGGTCCGAGGTGAAGTGGTTGCCAGCACGTTTGACGAACCCGCCTCCCGCCACGTGCAAGTCACGGAAATGGTGATTGAAAAAGCCAAGCGCTTGGCCGAAAGCAAAAAAGACGTGGTGATTTTGCTCGATTCCATCACACGCCTGGCTCGCGCCTACAACAATGTGATGCCGACTTCCGGCCGCGTGCTCTCGGGCGGCGTGGACGCCAACGCTCTTCATCGCCCCAAGCGTGTCTTCGGCGCCGCCCGCAATCTTGAAGAAGGTGGTTCTCTCACCATCATTGCGACGGCCTTGGTCGATACCGGCAGCCGCATGGACGATGTGATCTATGAAGAATTCAAGGGCACGGGCAACATGGAAGTGCATCTGGAGCGCCGTTTGGCCGAAAAACGCATTTACCCGGCCATCAACGTCTTGCGCTCCGGCACACGCCGTGAAGAGTTGCTATTGAAACCCGACGTGTTGCAAAAGGTTTGGATCTTGAGAAAACTTTTAAGCGATATGGACGAAGTCGAGGCGATGGAGTTCCTGCTTGAACGCTTAAAAGCGACCAAGAGCAACGCAGATTTCTTCGATTTAATGCGTCGAGGCGGCTAATCATCAGATTTCGTCTCAATACAAATTAACGGCTTGAGCCCATTAAACTCTTTCCTATAGAGATCAATGGGATCAAGCCGTTTTTTTATGCCTATGCGCCAATTTTGAGCAAACACATGGCCAGAACCATTCATGGCAATTGCGGTTCAATGTCTTGTCGTGAGATAAAACGCTTAATCATTGCAAAGCAAATGAGACCGGCCACAAAAGCAAAAGCAGCCCCCGCATAACCGATCCATTCAATAGCCGGCAATGCGCAAACCCAACCACCTACCAACGCCCCTCCTCCGATACCGACGTTGGCAATGCCAGAATAAATCGACATCGCAATAGGCGTCGCTTGAGGTTCAAGGCGAATCACAACCGACTGAAAGACAAGACCGAAAATGGTGAAGGTGACGCCCCAGAAGACGCACAAAACCATAGCCGACCAAATATGCACGGCGGAAAACTTTAAAAGCAACAAAAAGAGACTTAAACCGAAAGTGCCCGTGGCAAAAAAGAAAACGGGATGCCGTTCATAAAAGTGGGAAAAGAAAATACTTGCCACAATGCCGGCGATGCCAAACATCGTCAAAGAGAAAGTTATCTCGCTTTCGGGCATGTGCGCGATCTGCGCCATGAAAGGTTCAATGTAGCTGTAGGCCGTGAAATTGGCGGTAAAAATTAAAGCTGTCAGCGCATAGACGCCAATGAGGGCGGGATTTTTCACAATACCGGGCAATTTGCTGACAGAAGACCCCTGACTACCGGTCGGCACTCGAGGAAACACAAAAAGCAAAAATAAAGCTACTGCCAGGGCGACAATTCCGATGGAAAGAAAGGTGGCCCGCCATCCCATGTAAAGACCAATCATTCGCCCCAGGGGCAATCCCGCGATCATCGCCACAGATGTTCCTGTTATCACCATGCCGAGCGCAGCCGCGCGCTTACCTTGAGGTGCGATCTTGACGGCAAGAGGCGATGCAATTGACCAAAAAATCGAATGGGAAAAGGCTACGCCTGCTCTAGATAACATTAAAGTCAGGTAGCTTGGAGCAACCGCGGATAAAAAATGACTTAACACAAACAAAGAAAGAATCCCCAAAAGCAGTTTTTTAAACTCCACTTTTGAAGCCAAAAGCATAAGCGGTAAAGAAAGTACCGTCACAATCCAGGCGTAGACCGTGATGATCATTCCGGCTTGGGATTCTGTGATTTGGAAATCACGAGCAATATCGCTCAAAAGTCCAATCGGAATGAATTCAGATGTGTTGAAGATGAAGGCCGACAAAGTCAGACCAGCCACCGGAGCCCAGAGCTTGAGAGCACCTGCCTCTTCTTGTTGAGCCATGGCGCTTTCCTTTCTTTTCTTTGAATTAAAAACAAGCGCGGATTATAGATTAAGATCAAGGACGGGCTTCATGGTAAACTCGTCATGCTCAAAAAGCAGGTATTGTTCGGCAGCTCCGTAGTCGGCGTTTTTAGAGTTGATATGCTTGAGTGTTGCCAACTGCGTCACCTACTTTCTTGAGGACTTCATACTTGAGGGCGGCAAGGTCGGCTATGGCGGCACGTACCTCGCCGGACAGCGCATGGTAGGGTGCGCCGTACTCATTCAGATACCGGGCAATCTGATTGAGGTTGCCGCCGATCCTGCCGTACTCGGCGGCCAACTTTCCGACAGCGGAGAGCAGTTCATCATTGACCGCCGACACATGGATAACGGGGCGCGTATGGTGGTGCACCGTATCGCCTGCCGGAGAAATTCCGACTGGCTGATACCATAGGGCGCAAGCCGCGCTGTGAAGTCGGCGTATTCATCTTCGGACAGCCGGGTTTTCACAACGCGGCTGCGGTGGGGCGTGTTGTATTTCTTTCGCATAGGCTGAAAACCTCCTCTCACTACTCTTATTGCTGACTTTTTTCGGATTTTGGGCGGAGAAAATTTCCTCTCACTCCTCCCATTGCTTAACTTTTCGGGAAATTACAAAAACTTTTTTTGCATTTCGGCAGAAAAATCCCTCTATACCTCCCATTGGGCAACTTTTTGGAAAATAACAAAAACTGTTTTCAGCTTTTTCGCCCGTAAGGGCGTATAGCAGGGTTTGGGGAAGGCACTCCCCAACAAGTTTCCCGCGAGGGACAAAACCGCAGAATTGCGGATTTTGGCACCGTGGTAGAAACTTGCTCTAAGTGAGCCTCAGACTGCCCCCGTCTGGTTCTTTCGTACATAGAACGGACAGCACAGGGCTTGCGGCCCGCTGTGGGCGGCCTTTTTTCCTTTCGCCAAAGATACATTTGAAAGGCCGCCAGCTACCCGCTGACCGGGAACTTTTCAAATTTTCTTTTGCCTTAGTAATCCGGGAAATAGGATTTTGGCAACCGGTGGGGCAGAGAATTTTTCCTTTCACTCCCTACACCACCGCATTTTGAAATTTGCCAAACGGGGCAGGCAGCTTTTTTCTGGCTTCACCTACCTACTACAGGTGACTTCGCGATTTTGCCAAATGGACAACAAAAAAGCAGCAAATCTTTTTCAGACTTACTGCTTTCGCTGACCGCCGGTGGCGGCTGGTATTCAGTTTTGAAGTTTGGAGGCAGATTAGCTCGACAAATTAGGATTTGTATGCCTTCTTTGAAAAAATCTAATGAAGTAATGCGGTTCTGGTTGTAATTCTTTCTTTTACTTTCAAAACTGTATCTTTAACGGACAGGTTTGTTGTGTCTATAACATTCACTTCGTATGTTTCAAGATCATGGAATTGCTCCCACATTACCTCAACTAATTCAATGTTAGTCTTCCTGTCTAATTTTGAGCGGTTAATCGCTCTTCTCGTGGTCTCTTCTTTATTAGCTCTCAAAACGATATAGTGTACTTCATAACCCTCTTGCACAATTTTTAACCACGGCTTTAAAAACCACGGGCCGATAATACCGTCTACAATTACATCGTATCCACCACGGGCAAAACGCTTTGCTGATTCTAAAAAAGCCTCTATTACAATCAAGTTTTGTTCGTTTGATTCCGGTAAATGGGGAGGAATTGCTCCCTTTCTAAGATAATGATAAAAATCGTCGGTATGCATATACACAGATTTTTCCATATCAGATTCTTCAGCAATGATTGCTGATACTGTGCTTTTTCCTGTTCCAGGTGCTCCGGCGACTATAACAATTCTTCCTTTTTCCATTTATTTATCCCCTCAAATTCCAATTTATCACTGATTTTATTACACTACGGGCAGGATAGGTTTGGAAATAGCTGAATTGTAAACTGTTAGGGCAAAAGCGGACATTTTCACGTTGCTCTAACAGAGTTTAGAAATAGTTGGGCTGCTGTCTGTCAAATTCTTGTGTGCTACTTTATAGCACATGAGCATTTAGTCGAGAGTTGTTTACGAACGATGACCTGAGCCTCCATAGGTTCAGGCCACTTTTTTAACTTTTTAGGACTGATCCGTGTGTTCAATCACCGAGAATGGCAACCGCATTCGTGCTTAGTTTTCATCGCACGAATAAACCACAGCTGTTTCGAAAAACCTGCCACAAAGCCCTCAAACATCGCCTGGATTTCAAAATCATCCGATTCAGCAGCCTCTTTTCGGATCTCAAGCGCCAAGTCTCTCATCGCCATCATGTCGGCTTCAATCATAGAAACCACCTCATGACCGGAGAAGTCCTTGGGGGAAACCTCCTCGATAGTCGCAAACACCAAATAATCCTTCATCGTTGAAAGCGGCACTTCTGACTTCATTTTCAATGCTTCGGCAACTGAGTCAAAAGCTTCAAAAGTTTCGTCATAGAGAGCTTCGGTCAGGTCATGCAACGGTTTGAAGAAATGACCAGTCACATTCCAATGCAGATTGTGCAGCTTGACATTCCATACAGCGAGGTTCGCCAAATAAACGTTCAATTTCTTGGAGCATGTCATGATTTTCTCCTTCTTTGTTAACTAATTCCTTTTGTGTTTATCTTATTATTCTTTTTAATGAGAATCAATCTTATTTTGTTTCTAAGTGTATGATTTATATTGATATCTATGGTTTCAATAGTTTTCTGTCCATCCATTGCTTAAGTTTTGCGAATATTTGCTATTTATTGGAATTTATTGGATAATTCGGCTTCTCTGTCGGAACGTGGAGTTGCATGCCCGCGATAAGACCTCACCCTTGGGGCGCATGCGCAAGGCACTCAGGGCGGCCGATGATTTTTTAGGAAAACTATACAAATGAAACAAGGTATTCATCCCGAATATCGCGAAGTGGCCTTCTGCGATTTGTCCATCAACAAGACGTTCATCATCAAGTCGACCGCCCAAACCAAGGAAACGGTTGAAATCGACGGTGTGACCTATCCGCTCGTCAAGCTCGATACGTCTTCTGAAAGCCATCCCTTCTACACGGGCGCTCAAACGCGTATCGTGGAAGCCGGCCGTGTGGAAAAATTCCGCGCCAAGTACGCCAATCTCGCCAAGAAGGCTGCGAAGTAATTTTCTTTCGAAAGTTTTTCGCCAAAAGAGGCAGTCTGTCCATTAGACTGCCTCTTTTCGTTAAAATAGCTAAGTCAAATTCATTAGCCTGTATCCATGTTTGAAGAACGCCCCTCCCCGGTTGTCGCATCGGCCGCTTCGGCGCGCAAGTTGCCCCGAATGGCCCTGTTGGCCCTGTTAGTCATATTCATTATTCCCGGGCTGTTGTCGCGAGACTTCTGGAGTTCCTACGAACTGACGAGTTTTGCTTTGGTGCAAGAGATGCTCCAAGGCGACGCCGTGTCTTGGCTTCTTCCGAAATTGGGCGGCGCGGACTATGTCACCGATGGTCCGCTCACCATTTGGATCTCGGCTATTTTTGCCAAAATTTTCGGGCCGATTTTTTCTGAAGCGAGCGCCAGCCGCTTAAGTGTTCTTGTCTGGTTTGCCATCGCCTCTTCGAGCATCTGGTACGGAACATGGTACCTCGCTCGTCGCGCCGAAGCGCAACCGGTTGTGCTCGCTTTCGGCGGTGAAGCTTCCCCCATTGATTACGGCCGAGTGGTTGCCGATGCCGCTTTATTAATGTTTGTAGCCACCTTCGGGCTTTTTGTACCGATTCGACAGCTTTATGTCGAGACCGCGCATCTGGCCGTCATCGCGCTTTTCTTCTTTTCTCTAGCTTGGACTCTTCGCCGTGATGTGTTGGCACCTCTTTTAACCGGAATTGCCGCGGGCGCCGCGGTTTTGGTTTGCAACCTTTTCTCAGGCATTTCACTTTTGGTGATTGCCCTGTTTATTCATGCGCGTGTCCACGCCTACGAAACCCCATTTATTAACCGCGCCACGCTCATCATTGTGGCGGCCTCGGCCACGTTCTTCATTTGGCCGATTCTGGCGGTCGCGGTTGCTATTGAAACGGTGGATGCCTGGTTTGCCAACTGGTGGCAGGCTCAGCTGGACTTTATTGGCGTAATCTCCACCTCGGATGTCCTTTGGTCGCTGGAAAACTTCATCTGGTATCTCTGGCCTTTGTGGCCCTTTGCTCTCCTAGGGTTGTATTCCTTCCGCAAGCAGCTGGATCGCACGCACATCAAGCTTCCGCTTTGGCTCTTCATCGGGTTATTTGCCCTGTCTCTGCTCGGACATGTATCCGGTGAGCGCTTCCTGATGCTTTTGACGGTCCCGCTTTGCATTTTGTCGGCTTTCGGTCTTTTGTCCGCCAAGCGCTCCCAGGAAAATATCCTCGACTGGTTCTCGGCCACGGTCTTCACGTTGGGCATGGTGACGATTTGGCTTTACTTTTTTGCATGGCAAACCGGTTGGCCACCCAAGATGTACAAGTCCATCGTCAATCTCGCCCCGGGCATCCCGTCTTCCTTGCACGGACTGCTTTTCGTGCTCTGCTTTGTGACTTTCCTCGTGTGGCTTACTCTCGTACTTTGGCGCATGAACCACTCTCAAGTTGTGGCCTGGAAGGGTCCCTGGCTTGCCGCGGCGGGTATTTCCGCATTGAGCATCACCACGGTTTACCTCTTTGAGCCGGTGATTGACCGAGCTCGCAGCTATGAGCCCATCGTGCATGAGGTTATGAATGACTATCAGGCCCGCGCAGGACAAAAAGATTGCATGAGCGCCGAAGAAATGGATCCCGTTAAAGAGGTCCTTTTTACCTATTACGGCTTACCCCTAACCAAAAGCGAATCCTGTCGTTTCGTTTTTACCACTGAGCGTTTTACCAAAGAACAGGCCATCAAAGAGTCTTCTGTTTTAGGCCGTTACAGCCGTCCGCGTGACCGCGAACGCTTTGTGCTTTTCGACCAAGGTGAAGAATGAGTCATCCGCTTCCGCAACGCCTGACCCCGCCTGATATCTCCGGCCGCGCCATTGCCAAACTCGCGGGTCCGATTTTTGTTGCCAACATCGCCATTGTAGGCGGCGGCACGATTGACACCATCATGGCCGGGCATTTGGGTGCGGACCACCTGGCCGCTATCGCCTTAGGGCTTGCCTCCATGATCATGGTTTTCATGGGACTTGTCGGTATCCTGCAAGGGATGAGCCCGTTGGCTGGCCACCACTTCGGTGCCCGTCAGTACGAAAGAATCGGCTTTGAACTCTCCCAATGTCTGTGGCTTGCGCTTTTCTTATGCTTTATCGGCGTGCCGCTATTGGCCTGCACTGATATCTGGACGGACTTGGCTCAAGCCATGGGACCGGTCAAAACCATGGCGGCTCAGTATCTCTTAATCAGCACCGTGGGCTTGCCCGCGGCTTTGGGTGGTCGAGCCTTCGTGGCGCTAAACGCCGCAGTTTCCCGTCCCAAGGTGACCATGTACGTATCTGTAGCGATGGTGCTCCTAAAGGCTCCCTTAAACGCAGTATTCATGTACGGTTGGCTCGGCTTCGACGCCATGGGCGGAGCCGGTGCCGCGGTCTCCTCAACAATTTTGACGTGGCTGTCTTTCTTCGTTTATATCTTTGTTTGGAAAAAAGACCGCTTTTACGAACAGATGCGCTGCAAGCGTTTTTACGGTCCCGATTTCAAGGCAATCGGCGCTCAACTGAAGATCGGCATCCCAATCGGTCTTTCCACTTTCTTTGAAGTGAGCTCTTTTACGCTGATGGCGATTTTCATTTCCCGTTTTGGCGCCGTGACGGTTTCGGCTCACCAGATCGTTGCGAACATCACCGGACTCTGTTATATGCTCGCGCTCTCCATCGGTATTTCCTGCACGGTGCTTGTCTCTCAGTGTTTGGGCGCCGGCTGGCCAAGCGTAGCTGAAAAAGCCACTCGCAAATGCCTCACCATCTCTGTGGTTGTCGCCAGCATTGTCGCTCTTTCACTCTTTTTCGGCAGAAGCTTTTTGCTCGCCCTCTACACGAGTGATGAAACGGTGATTCGCATTGGCTTCTCGCTTATCATTTTCGGCATCCTCTACCATGTCTTTGATGCCATGCAATGCGTTAGCGCTTTCGCGCTCAGAGGCTATCGCGTCACCTTCTGGCCCATGGTGATTTACGGAGTTCTGCTTTGGGGTGTCGGTCTTTTGGGCGGCTACTACATCGCCTTTATCGGTGAACCCTTTACCCAACCGCTTGCCGCTTATGGTTTTTGGGGCATGACCGCTTTGGGGCTTTTCTTAGCCGGCGTGGCTTTGGCAATCACCGCGCTTTACGTGGCGCGCACCCGAACCAAAGAGGAAGAAGCTGTCGCGAAGAAAGCCGCCGAACTCCAATAATTTCTTCTTTTTCAAAACCATTAACAACCACCGGCATTTTGCAATTTGTCAAAACCACGACAAATTGCAAAATCGCTTTGTTTTGCTCTCGAGCCGCGATATGATGAGATCAAGTCCATTTTTATCAGGAGTCGATCATGAGCATGCAACAGAATTTAATCGCCGGAATTTGCGTGGCTGTCGGTATCGCCTCCGTGGGCGTATCACTTAAGGCCGGAATTGATCATTTTGTCGACCGCGATCGCGTGGTCACAGTCAAGGGATTGGCCGAACGCAATGTGGCGGCCGATTACGTGATCTGGCCCGTAACATTCAGAGTCACCGGCAACGATCTCGGCGCACTTTACCAGAAAGCGCAAATACAAAGTGAAGAAATTCGTCATTTCCTGATGGACCAAGGCATTAAAGCCGACGACATTTCACAAGGCACACCCTCGGTTCAGGACTTGCATGCCGACTTTTACGGCAATAATCTGCCGCCCGAGCGCTATCGCATGGAAATGGCTGTCTCCGTTGCCACCACGGACGTTGACACGGTATTAAAAGCCATGGTCAACCAAAGTGAACTCATTCAAAAAGGCGTGCTTTTCACTCAAAACTACCGCACGCAGTTTTCGTTTAACGGTTTAAACGAAATTAAGCCCGCAATGGTTGAAGAAGCAACGAAAAACGCTCGGTCAACCGCGCAAAAGTTTGCAGAAGACAGTGACAGTGAATTAGGGAAAATTCGCCGAGCTTCGCAAGGACAGTTTACGATTTACGATCGAGACAGCAATACGCCGTACATCAAGCGAGTGCGTGTGGTCACCACGGTTGAGTATTACTTAAAAGATTAGGACATTTAGCTTTAAGGCCGTCTTGGAGCGGCCTTTTTCAGGCGTTTAAAAAGGCTTCAATCGCCTTTGAGGCTACGGCGAAAGCGTCTTCTTCAAACGGGTCTATCGCCAAGAGTTCAGGCATGGAGCGCATCCAGGTCATCTGTCGCTTAGCAAGCTGGCGGGTCGAAGCAACGCCTGCGGCAACAAAGTGCTCGTAATTGGTTTCTCCCAAAAGATAATCGAAAGCCTGACGATAGCCCACCGCTCGCATGGAAGGCAAGTTGCGATCAAAACGACAATCGTTCATTAAACCTCGGGCCTCGTCCAAAAAGCCGCCTTCGATCATCAAACGGAAACGTTTCTCAATTCGTTCATGCAGCAGGGCTCGATTTTTCGGTAACAGCCCCAAAGTCAAAAAATCATGTTTCGAGCCTTCATTTTTCTGATTCTGATAAAACGAAATGGGTTTACCGGTCTGCCGATACACTTCAAGCGCGCGGCTGATGCGCTGAGAATCCGTTGTATGCAGGCGTGAAGCGGTCTGCGGATCCACAGACTTTAAATTCTCGTGCATTGCGGGCCAACCAAACTGCGCAGCTTCCGATTCGATTTGCGCACGCACCGCCAAGTCGCTCGATGGCATTTCATTGAGCCCATCTTTTAGCGCTTTGGCATAAAGCATCGTGCCACCCACAATTAAAGGCAACCGTCCTCGGGAAGCGATGTCTTCAATCAATGCTTCGCAATCTCGGAAAAAATCCGCCGCGCTGTAGCTTTCAAAAGGATCCCGGATATCAATCAAATAATGCGGAACCCCTTCTCTTTCAGCTTCAGTGGGTTTGGCCGTGCCGATATCCATCCCCCGATAGACTAAAGCGGAATCGATGGAGATAATCTCCGCATCAAAGTGATGAGCAAGACGAACCCCTAGAGCGGTTTTTCCGCTCGCTGTCGGCCCTAATAAAAGAACCGCCTTAGCCATTATTTACCCCGCATGAAAAGCTTATCGAGATCACTCATTGTCATCTGCACCCAAGTGGGGCGCCCGTGATTGCACTGATCAATGCGTTCGGTTTTTTCCATTTGACGCAAAAGCGCATCCATCTCTTCAATGCTGAGGTAACGATGAGCCCGAACTGCACCGTGACAAGCCATTGTGGCGAGAATTTCGTTGCGTTTTTCTTCAATCAGGTTGCTGCCGCCAAAACGTTTAATATCGGCAAGTAGCTCAGTGATAAGCGCTTCTCCGGTCTTTTCAATATCGCCAGCCAATACCGCGGGCACGGCTCTTAAGCGCAAATGCGTCGGAGAAGCCGCTTCCAATTCAATCCCCAGTGACAACAAAAGCGACTGATTATCTTCAAATGCCGCCATTTCTTCCGCATCAACTTGGAAAACCAACGGTATCAAAAGCTGCTGGACGGCCAACTTTTGCGCATCCATCTGAGCTTTTAATTTTTCATAGACGATGCGCTCATGGGCCGCGTGCATATCCACTAACACCATCCCATAATCATTTTCGGCAATGATGAAAACGCCACCGATCTGTCCCAGGGCTCGCCCTAAAGGATAAGAAAGTTTTTCCTGGTCCTCGGATTCTTTAATAGGCTCACCCGCTCGAATCGCCTGTACCGTATCAGGAACGATCTTTCCATGAGAGGTCTCGGATTTCGTCTGATAAAAATCCAGATAACGATTTAACTGAGAGGGCTCATAAGCACGAGCGGTTTGAGTTTTCAACTCAAAGGGGCGCGTTGGGTGATTAGACTCTGCAGAAACGGAGGAAGACTGCGATTGAGCATCACGATTTTCACCGCTTTGCTCCCCTTCTGAGGAAGCAATGGAAGCCAGAGCCGGCGCCAAAGCATTTTGCACCGCGTGCATGACGAACTGATGAACCCATTGAGAGTCCCGGAAGCGCAATTCGCTTTTTGTCGGATGGACATTGACGTCTACTTTAACCGGATCGATATCGACAAAAAGGCAATACATCGGTTGCAGCTGATTGTGAAGCACATCCGCGTACGCGTTTTTGACAGCGTGCGCCAAAAGCTTATCGCGCACAAAACGGCCGTTGACGTAGCAGTATTGAGCGTCGGTGCGCGCTCGTCCCGCCGTGGGCAAGCCTACCCAACCGTACACACGGGCTGTCGCCGTTTCAGCGTAAACCTCGCGCTGAGCGCGGGCAAACTCATCGGGCAAAATGCGGTTGACGCGAGAACGACTGTCTTCGACCGGAAGCATCAACACAGGCTTACCATTATTGACCAAACGGAATTCAATTGTGGGATGCGCGATCGCAATGCGCTCTAAAGCCACCTTGCAATGCGCGGCCTCGGTCGCTTCAGACTTTAAAAATTTGCGTCTGGCAGGCGTCTTAAAGAAAAGATCCTCAACATCCACTTTGGTACCTTGCGCACCCGCGGCCACTTCCACTTCACCTTCATGGATGCTGTAGGCGTGAGACTGCTCGGGCGTTCTGGAGGTTAGCGTCATAGCGCTCACCGAGGCGATTGAAGCCAAAGCCTCTCCCCGAAAACCCAAGCTGAGAACATGCTCCAACTCGTTGAGATCGCGAATTTTGCTTGTCGCATGGCGCTTGAGCGCAAGCGACAATTCGTCCTTGGCAATTCCCCGACCGTTATCAGTCACCGTGAGTCGCTTGATGCCCCCCGATTCGAGACGCACCTCAATGCGCGTTGCATCGGCGTCAATAGCGTTTTCCACCAACTCCTTCAATACGGACGCGGGACGCTCGATCACTTCACCCGCGGCAATCTGACTGACTAACTGATCAGAGAGCTCTTTGATGGATCTTTTCGGAGAATGTTCAGTTTTATTCAATACTTGCATAGTGCGGAAATTTTAGCATTCTCAACATTCAAGACATATTGTGAAGACGACTGAATCAATCAGATTTTTACAAGAACACGAGACAAGGTTCCAGTATGCAACATACGGATACGAAACTTTCTCTTAATTCTTCAAATCCTTGGTTAAGCCTCTTTTAAACTTTATTTGAAATGATTAAACTCTAGTCCGTTATATCGATAAAAATACTGTCATTGTTGTTTTCCCTCAATCATGGATTGGTCTTTATTCATTGATTTATTCACCAATGCCGATCGTTTCCTGATTACGATCGCCAACGAATACGGCATACTGATTTACGTCATCATGTTCATGATCTTTTTCCTGGAAACAGGGATTGTGGTCATGGCGTTTTTGCCGGGCGATTCGCTCCTATTTGTGGCCGGCGCCGTCACTGCCACGGGAGCCATTGATCCATGGTGGCTCACCGGTGTTGTCACCCTGGGCGCTATTCTCGGCAACACATCAAACTTTTACATTGGCTCTTGGCTTGGTCATAAAATCTACGACGGCTCCATCAGCTGGATTGATCAGGAAGCCCTCAATAAAACCCACCAGTTCTATTTGATGCACGGTGGTAAAACCATTTTCCTGGCTCGTTTTGTTCCGATTGTCAGAACCTTTGCGCCGCTTATTGCCGGCGCCGCCTCGATGCCTGTTTGGCGCTTTGAGTTTTATTCCATTACCGGCGCTTTTGCCTGGGTTTACGGTTTAATTTGGGCCGGACACTTATTTGGCAATATGCCCTTCATTCGAGACCATTTAACAACAATTTTGTTGTGCGGCATTAGCTTCGCATTGATTCCTACGATTGCGATCGCGCTGTCAAAATTCTTGAAAAAGCGAAAAGAGCAAAAACAAGCCGCAAAATAAACATTCAATGGGCGTGCGCCGCAAAAGGCATCACGCTCATTTTCTTAATGAGGAGACTTACATGCAACAATGGGACCACTTCATTGCGATCATTAAAAAGGAGGTCCAGCCGGCTTTGGGCTGTACGGAACCGACCTCGATTGCCTACGCGGCCGCTCACGCCGCCCGTCTTTTGGGACAAAAACCCGAACGCCTGACAGTGGCCGTCAGTGATAACCTCTATAAGAACGCCATGGGAGTGTTCGTCCCGGGCACCGGACAAATCGGTCTGCCGATTGCCGCGGCTGTCGGCGCCTTAGGCGGCGATCCTGACGCCGGTCTTGAAGTGCTCTCTACCGTCACTCCCGCTAATGTGAAAGAAGCCATGAGCATGATTGAAGAAGGCAAGGTGACGATCGAACGCGCTGAAAGTCTTGACGCGGTATTTTGCAGCGCCACCGCTTACGCCGGTGACGAGTCGGCTCAAGTGACCGTTCAGGGTGACCACACCGGCATCGTCGAAGAACGCAAAAACGGCAAAATCGTCTTCCAGAAAGAGCAAGCTATCAGCACCGATGCCCAAGGACAAAGCGCGGTGGGCGGTGAAGAAATCAACCTCAAATCCATTTATGACTTTGCCCTCAACGCCCCCTTTGAAGATATCGCCTTTATCCTGCAGGCTCGAGACATCAATATGGCGCTGGCCGCCGAGGGTTTAAGCCGTGAGTATGGATTGGAATTGGGCCGCACAATCAACGAGCAAATCAAAGCCGGACTGATCAGCTCCGATCTGATCAACAATATGGCGGCCTGCACAGCGGCTGCGTCTGACGCGCGCATGGGTGGAGCAACCCTTCCCGCCATGAGCAATTACGGCAGCGGCAACCAAGGCATCACCGCGACGATCCCAGTTGTCAAAATGGCCGAGTTCCTCAAAGCCGATGATGAAAAACTGGCCCGCGCACTGATTCTTTCTCACTTGGGGGCCATCTATATCAAGTCTCATTACCCGGCGCTGTCGGCTTTCTGCGGAAACACGGCCACTTCATCAGCTGTGGCCATGGCGCTTGTGTATCTTAATGACGGCACCTATGAGCAAGGCTGCATGGCCATCAATAACGTGATCAGCGATACATCCGGCATGGTTTGTGACGGCGCTAAATCCACCTGCGCGATGAAAGTGCACACGGCCGCTCAAACCGCCTACAAATGCTGCTTCCTCGCCTTGGCCGGTCATGGTGTCGCCGGACAAGGCATTGTGTCCGCTGACGTGGAAAAAACCATCGACAATCTCGGCGCAATGATTACCAAAGGCATGCAACAGACCGATGAGAAAATCATCGAAATCATGCGCCGCAACTAACTTTCTAAATGCCGAGGCCGGGATATGTCCGCGGCCCGGCATTTTCTAATCCATCCAAAATTTAGCGATAGGCAGGGCAACGTTGCCGTTATCGTACTCCTGCACTTCGTTACCGCAGTACAAAACAACCCCTTGAATTGGAGCTCCGGCATTGACCTGTTTAAACCATTCAATATTTTTGAAGTCAGTTTTGCTCACCTTATCTGAACTCTTAATCTCAATGGCCACTTTCCGACCACTCTCGTGTTCAAGCAACAAGTCAATCTCGTAGCGTTGATCGGCCCGTACGTGAAAAATACTCCAATCTCCCGCCAATTCGATATAAGGAATTAACTGCGTATAGACAAACGTTTTCACCAAATTACCGACAAAATCTGTCCCAGCCTTCCCACTATGCAACAACCACGAAGTAAAAATCTATTGATAGCATACCAAAAACGCCAACATCCGGACAGAGTTCAACCTATCCAATGTTGGCGTTCAGAAGAGGCTAAATCGTTAGAACTATTCGAGAAAATCTTTTTCTCTCAACAATTCTTTCCGATTAACTTGTCATTGAGCGCGTTTTTCCAAGATTTCAATGGCGGGCAACACCTTACCTTCCAGGAATTCAAGGAACGCACCGCCACCGGTGGAAATGTAGGAAATACGATCAGCAATGCCAAATTTGCCCACGGCGGCCACCGTGTCACCACCGCCCGCAATGGAGAACGCGCCGGCTTCGGTTGCCTTGGCAATTGCCTCGGCCATCACTTCGGTACCATGAGAATAGGGTTCCATTTCAAACACGCCGACCGGACCGTTCCAAACAATGGTGCCGGCCCTTTGCAAAATGTCGGCCAAAGCCTTCGCCGTTTCAGGCCCCACGTCCAAAATCATTTCATCATCTTGAACATCTTCAATGCGGCAAGTGCGATGTTCAGCTGTTTCTGAGAACTCCTTGGCAACCACAACGTCTGTGGGCAAGGGCAGCGTAGCGCCCTTTTGCTTTAATGTTTCCAAAATCTTCTTGCATTCATCGAGCAAATCGGCTTCGGCCAAAGACTTACCCACTTTGTAGCCAGCGGCCATCAGGAACGTATTAGCGATGCCGCCACCCACAATCAGCTGATCAACTTTCTGAGCCAAGTTATTCAAAATTGTGAGCTTCGTGGAAACTTTCGAGCCGCCGACAATGGCGACGAGCGGATGCTTGGCTTCTTCCACCGCCTTGGTAAGCGCGTCAATTTCAGCGGCCATCAAGGGACCTGCGCAAACCACATCGGCGTATTGAGCCACGCCGTAAGTGGAGGCTTGAGCGCGGTGAGCGGTACCAAAAGCGTCATTGACAAACACGTCACAAAGCGCGCCGTACTTCTTCGAGAGCTCTTCCGTGCACTTCTTTTCACCAACGTTGCAGCGGCAGTTTTCAAGCATCACCACTTCACCCGGAGCGACTTCAAAACCGCCGTCCACCCAGTTGTCAATCAAACGAACCGGACATTGCAAGAGTTCAGACATGCGCTGAGCGATCTTCACCAAGCTGTCAGCCGGCGTTTTTTCACCTTCCTTCGGACGCCCCAAGTGTGTCACCACCATCACTCGAGCGCTGGCGTCTCGGGCCATGCGGATGGCCGGGACGGAAGCCACCAAACGAGCTTCATTCGTGATATTGCCGTTTTCATCGCGCGGAGTATTCAAATCAGAACGGATAAAAACGCGTTTATCTTTCAAGGCACCGGCCTTGACCAATTGTTCGAGAGTTGTCACTCGCATGGTGTCTTTCCCTTAAAAAGAAACAAGTTAATTTTTAAATTTTAAATCATTGCAAAAGCACGGGTTCCGGTTCAAGTTCCACCCCAAACTTTGCCCGAACTTCATCGCGAATATGTTGGGCAAAAGCCAACAGTTCTTGACCGCCGGCCTGCCCCGCGTGATTGACCAAAACAAGAGCCTGCTTTTCGTAGGTTCCCGCCGCGCCATCACGCACGCCCTTTAATCCCGCCTGTTCAATGAGCCAGCCGGCAGCGAGTTTTTCACGACCGCCGGCGAGCGGATAATGAACAATGCTTGGGAATTGAGTTAAAAGCGCTTGGAATTGCTCACGGCTTACTATCGGATTCTTAAAGAAAGAGCCGGCGCTAGGCACAAGCTTGGGATCCGGTAATTTACGGGTACGAATGCCGACCACAGCACTAAATATATCCTTAGGTGTCGGCTCTGCCCCTTCAGCAGCGACAATTGAGGCCAATTCTTTATAACTTAAATTGGGTTTCCAATTCGCGTCAAAGCCGAAAGTCACTGAAAGCACGATCAGGTTTTCACCTTCCTGAGTCTTAAAAAGACTGTGGCGGTAACCGAAATCACACTGCTCACCGGCAATCTCACGACAAGAGCCCGTCTGCGGATCGTAGACCTCAACGCTTCTGACAAATTGAGACACCTCTGAGCCGTAAGCTCCGATATTTTGTACAATGGCGCCCCCTACCGTTCCGGGGATCAACGCCAGATTTTCCGGTCCGCCCCAACCCTGCGCGATAACGCGTTTGACAGTTTCGTGCCAACTTTCTCCGGCACCCACCGTCACCGTTCGCTCTGCCTCATTGACATCAAACCCTTCGATTTCCATGTGAAGAACCAGGCGATCGACAAAGTCGGAAGTGATCAGAAGATTGGAACCGCCGCCTAACACAAAGGGGGCGAGATTGTTACGATGAGCCCAATCGAGGGCGAGTGCTAAATCTTCCGGACTCTTCACACGAGCAAAATTGCGAGCTGTTGCGCTGACCGCCATCGTGTTATAGGGCTTCAGATCCACCAAACTTTCGATTAAAAGCACTTCTTTTATGCGATGAATGACGCTCTCAGCATCCAGTTGATTTTCACGCATGAGCTCTTCAATGGTGCCTTGGGGGATGAATCGATCTTCAATCCCCATAACCAAGACGGGCTTTTGAATTCTCAACTCAGAAAGCACCTCCAGCACGCCGCTGCCGGCTCCGCCCGCTACGACACCATCTTCAATCGTGCAGAGAACATCATGGGTAGCGGCAGCCTCAATGATCATGTCTCGATCAAGAGGCTTTACAAAACGCATATCAATCAGCGTGGCATCCAATGTTTCAGCCACTTCGCGCATCCGGCTAACCATCAAACCAAAAGCTAAAATCGCGACACGCTGATTTTTCTTTTGACTCTGACGAACAACGCGAGCTTTACCGACTTCAAGCGTCAGCAACTCATCATCCTGAGCCACGCCCGGCCCCTTTCCTCTCGGATATCTCACCGCCGCAGGCGTCTTCATCTTATAAGCCGTGGTGAGCATTTTGCGGCACTCGTTTTCATCCGAAGGGGCCATAACCGTCATATTCGGAATACTTCTCAAATAGGCGATATCGAAAACGCCCTGGTGCGTTTCCCCGTCGGCGCCTACAAGACCGCCTCGATCAATCGCAAACATAACAGGGAGATTCTGAATGGCCACGTCATGCAAAATCTGATCGTAGGCGCGTTGCGCAAATGAAGAGTAAATCGCCACAACGGGTTTAATGCCGCTGGTGGCTAAGCCCGCCGCATAGGTAACGGCATGCTGCTCGGCAATAGCCACATCCCGGTATCGATCCGGAAAGCGCTTTTCAAATTCCACCAACCCTGATCCTTCCCGCATCGCCGGCGTAATAGCGTAAAGCTTTTCGTCAGCTTCGGCCATATCGCAAACCCAGCGTGAAAATACTTCGGTGTAGGTCGGATGATTCGGATCCGGTTTTTTCTCAGTGATACCGACTTCAGGATCGAACTTGCCCACTCCGTGATAGAGCGTCGGATTTAGTTCCGCGGGCTCGTATCCCTTGCCCTTCTTTGTCACCACATGCAACACCATGGGACCGTCCAACGCCTGGATGTTGCGCAGAACCGTCACCAGATTTTCGATGTCATGACCATCCACCGGACCGTAGTAATTCAGGTCAAATGCGGAAAAAAGCGTTGAATGCGGAGCGACAAAATTAACCGTTCTCTGCTCCATGCTTTTGAAGAGATTCCAGAGTCTGGGCAAGGGCTTTAACGCGCGCTTGGAGAAATTTCTGGCGCTTGAAAACGCATGTCCTGAAACTAGTTTGGCCAAATGATGATTCAAGGCGCCGACTGAAGGAGAAATCGAGCAATCGTTGTCGTTGACAATGATCAGCAGCTTAATGCCGTCTTTGTAAGTCCCGGCATGGTTTAGCGCTTCAACAGCCATACCGCCCGTAAGCGCGCCGTCTCCGATCACCGCGATGTGCCAAGCGTCGTGATCACCGTTCATGGCATCGGCCACCGCCATACCGAGCGCGGCCGAAATCGAAGTGGAGCTGTGCGCCGTGCCAAACGCATCGTGTTCGCTTTCACCCCTCTTAGGGAAGCCCGATAAGCCCTTATACTGCCGCAACGTTTTGAATTGATCCATCCGGCCGGTGATCATCTTATGGGCATAGGCCTGATGCCCCACATCGAAAATAATCTTGTCTCGAGGCGAATTAAAAACGTAGTGCAGGGCAACCGTCAGGTCGACGGCGCCAAGGCTGCTGGCTAAATGGCCGCCGGTTCTGGCAACCGACTCGACCATAAATTCGCGAATCTCACGAGCCAATGTCGGAAGCATCGGCACGGAAAGTTTTTTCAAATCCGTCGGAGAATGAATTCGATTTAATAAACGCATCACTTCTCCCTTTAGTGGTCGCGGCTCAAAATATATCGGGCGATTTCAGCCAACCGCACCGTTTTACCTTGATAGTTTTGAGCGAGCTGCTCAATTGTTTCCAATGCTTGCAGCGCCTTGTTGATTTCGTTTTGAGCCATCGTCCGGGACTGCTCCAGACCTAAAATCGACACATAGGTCGGTTTATCCTCCGCGGCATCTTTACCCGCTGTCTTTCCCAACACCTTCGTATCAGCCGTCACGTCAAGAATGTCATCAATGACTTGGAAAGCCAAACCGATCGCATCGGCATATTGAATGATCTGAGCGATGAGAGCCACGGGCGGCATCTCTTTTGCAGCATAAAGCCCCATTAAAGCACTGGCTCGAATCATGGCGCCGGTCTTTAAACGGTGCATGAGTGTGAGCGTATCCAGATCCAGTTTTTGATGAACGGACAGTAAATCAACGGCCTGCCCGCCGCACATGCCCACCGATCCGGCCGCTGTGGATAAAAGCTTCACCAAGGTGGCGATTTGCTCACCGGAGAGCTTCGTCTGCGTTAATTCATAAAAAGCTTGTGCCTGAAGAGCGTCTCCTGTGAGCATGCCCATGGCCTCACCATACTTGCGGTGAGTGGTGAGCTTTCCGCGGCGAAGCGTGTCATTGTCCATGCAAGGCATGTCATCATGAACAAGTGAATAAGAATGGATATATTCCAGAGCCAAAGCGATGTGATCCAGCGCCCCTTCGTCGGCACCCACCAGTTCTCCGGAAGCATACGCAAGCAACGGACGAATACGCTTGCCGCCGTCAAGCACCGCGTAGCGCATCGCCTCGTGCAACTTCCAAGGCAAACGATTATCCGGTGGCAAGGCTTTTTTTGCACATAACTCAAAATGCGCCGCGCGTTCCGCGCTCCAGCTCTTAAAGTCCATCAGGCATTCCTTTCTGACGAAGATCTGATTCCTGCAAAGCGACTTCAGTACCATCCTCAAGCTCACGAACCACTTCAGCGGCCTGATTTAAAAGGGTTTGACAACGCAATGACAACTCTTTGCCTCGCTGATAAGCCTTCACGCTTTCCTCAAGCGTCAGCTCCCCTTTTCTCATGGTTTCGACAATCGCCTGCATTTCCTGCATGGCTTCTTCAAAAGTTAATTTCTGAACCGATTTCAACTGCGCCATCGCAACCTCTTCTTGCTATAACCTGTTTATTTTAGCGGTCAGACCGTCAAGATTGTAGGTTTAGATAATTTAGACCGACTCTTATCATCAACAGTTGCCCCCTAAAACAAGCATCCCTTTGAAAATCTGATGAAAATTAGTCTTGATCTCATAATTGAATTATCAGATTATTAGGTTTTAGTCAGCAACATATGGGCAACCCGCTTCAATATTGCGCCTGAAGTATTAAGCAAACATTTCTCTGAGTATGTTGTGAAATCAAGTCTTTCTTGATACTCTTTCCAACATAAAAGTGAGCGTATCGTGGAAAATCAAATTCTTTACTCCTCCTGGCGTTCCCCCTGTGGGGAACTCATCATTGCCACCATTGACGGTGAGCTCGTGATGAGTGACTGGAAACAGGGGTGGCATCATGAAACGATTTTGAATCGTTTTAAACGCCTGACCGGCCTTCCTTGGGTCAAGGGAGAAAACGGCGTCATTGAAAAGACAATCTCGGAATTGAAAGAGTACTTCGCCGGTCAACGCCGTCAATTTGATCTACCGCTGCGGATGATCGGAAGCGCATTTCAAATCAAGGTCTGGAATGCGCTTTTGCAAATTCCCTATGGAGAACAATGCTCCTATGCGGATGTTGCCCATGCGATCCATAACCCCAAGGCAGTCAGAGCCGTCGGAGGTGCGGTCGGTCAAAATCCGTTCTCCATCATCATTCCCTGTCACCGAGTGGTGGGAGCCAACCGGTCACTCACCGGCTACGGCGGAGGATACGAGGCTAAGAAATTTCTCTTAAGACTCGAAAATCCTCAGGCTGGATTGTTTTCCAATTAATCTCCGAAAAGGTCTCGAGCAATTTTCATCGGGCAGAATTTCGGACCGCACATCGAGCAAAAGTGCGTCTCACCTGCTCCGCTTCCGGACAATGTCTCCGAGCGCATCATTCGCGCTTTTTCAGGATTTAACGACAACGCGTATTGATCAGTCCAGCGAAATTCAAAGCGCGCCAAACTCATAAGCGCATCCCAAAGCTGTGCGCCCGCCACACCTCTGGCAATATCGGCCGCGTGCGCGGCAATACGAAACGCGGCCATACCTTCTCGCACATCATCGGAATCCGGCAAGCCCAGGTGTTCCTTGGGTGTGACGTAGCAGAGCATGGCAGCCCCTTTGGAAGCAATTTCGGTCGCGCCAATCGCGGCCGTAATATGATCGTATCCTGCTCCGATATCGCAAACCAGCGGTCCCAGCGTATAAAACGGCGCCCCGTCGCACCAGGACGATTCAAGAAGCGCGTTTGCCTCAATCTCAGATTGCCGGATATGTCCCGGTCCTTCAATCATGACCTGGACGTCAAATTCGGCCGCTCGCCGATTCAATTCGGCAAGCGTCTTTAGTTCTGCCAATTGAGCCGCGTCGCTGCCGTCCATCACCGATCCAGGCCTCAAACCGTCTCCCAATGACAAGGTGATGTCGTAGTGACGAGCGATTTCAAGAATCTCGTCAAAGTGTTCGTAGAGAAAATTTTCCTCTTCCTTGAGGTGCATCCACTGCGCCAAAATGCCGCCTCCGCGGGAAACGATCCCACACAAACGATCGCGTGTCAGTTCTACATGACTGCGAAGAATGCCCGCATGAATCGTCATGTAGTCCACGCCTTGCTCCGCCTGCTGTTGCATCACACGGGCAAACAAATCCCAAGAGATCTCAGAAATATCCCCTGCGCGCTCCAACACCTCATACATGGGCACTGTTCCTACAGGCACAGGACTCTTACTGAGAATGTTTTTTCGAATCTCTGTGATATGTTTTCCAATTGACAAATCCATCACGGTATCGGCGCCATTGCGAACCGCCTCAACCAGTTTGAAAATTTCTGTCTTCTTCCCATCGGCTCGGATGCTATCCGATGTACCGATATTGGCGTTGATTTTCGTTCGAAAGCGTTGACCGATCACCATCGGCTGAGCTTGGGGATGCAAAAAATTAAGCGGCAGCACTGCGCGCCGGGCGGCGATTTCTTTTCGGACCGTCTCGGCGTCAATGCGCTCGCAACGGTTCAAAATCGCTTGCAACATCTTCTCCAGATGACTATTGCCGCAAGAGCGCACTTGCTCTTTGATTTGATCTAAAAACAGCCCTTCACAGACGGCCGCGTAAGCCATTTCGGCCGTAATTTCGCCTTTTTTAGCCAACGCGAGCTGCGTGGGCGAACCGGGTTTCGGTCGATGCCGTCTAAAAGAAATATTGTCTGAAAGGAAATAAGTTGAATCGTGACGATAAACCGAAGGATTTTTCCCGCCGCCAAAAACACTCGGAGTATCTGTTTGAGGAATTCGTTTAAACGGGACTTTTTCTCCAAACTCGGTATTAAAAAACACTGTTTGTTCGGATGGAAAGGAGATGTTTTGCATGGTTGTCTCCGACAATGAGGAGGACTTCCAATGCGGTCGGCACTTTTTCTACGAAGAACGTTTCGCGCCGCAGGTATTAACCTGATCCGCTGATGGGAGTATTTCTCAACGGTCACCTTGACCGTACCTCCAACGTTTTCAAAGCCAAATGTAGCAAAAAGGACGGAAATTTTTCTTCCGTCCCTCTCAAATTTAAGCGTTCTTTTCTTTCTTTTCGTGCCGCAATTTCAAGTTCTCTGCGATGGCAGACAAATTAAGATTTTCCTGTTGTAAAAGAACCAGTAAGTGATAGAGCAAGTCCGAAGCTTCATCAATCGTTTCCTGCCGATTGTGAACAGTCGCCGCCAACGCGGTTTCCACCGCCTCTTCACCCACTTTCTGCGCGATTCGCTTGGTGCCCTTTGCGTAAAGGGAGGCCGTGTAGGAACTATCGGGTGAGGCTTTTTTCCTCTCTGAGAGGATTTTTTCCAACTGGGCAATAAACTCAAGCGAGGGCGCCAAGTCACCAAAACAGCTCTCGCGCCCCAAGTGGCAGGTGGAACCTTGAGGATCGGCCAAAATTAAAAGGCTGTCGTTATCACAATCGGTGGCGATATCCACCAAATTTAAAAAGTGACCGGACGTCTCCCCTTTGGTCCAAAGTCTATTTTTAGATCGCGACCAAAAAGTTACCTGCTTTGTTTGTAGTGTTTTTTGCAGTGCTTCACGGTTCATATAACCCAACATGAGCACTCGTCCTGAGACCGCATTTTGAATGACAACCGGCATCAAACCGCCCGCTTTGTCAAAATCCAATTGATTCATTTCTTCTTTACTGAGCATTTCCAACCACTCCCTGCGCCGGTCGCATTTCAATTCCCTGATCGATGAGCCAGGTCTTTAATTGAGCAATCGACAATATTTTTTTGTGAAAAACCGAAGCGGCAAGCGCTCCGTCAACTTTTGCATCACGAAAAGCTTCTAAAAAATGTTCCCGGATCCCCGCTCCGCCGGAAGCGATGAGAGGCACACGACAAATTTCACGAACCTTTTGCAACTGTTCAATATCGTATCCGCGTCGCACCCCGTCTTGATTCATCATGTTAAGGACAATCTCTCCGGCCCCCAGAGATTGAACCTCCTTGACCCAATCGAGTGTTCTCCACAGCGTTCGGCGGGTTTTCTTTTCGTCTCCCGTGAACTGATTGACCCAATAGCAGCCTGTTTCGTCGTCATACCAAGAGTCAATCCCCACAACAACACACTGCACACCAAACTCTTGAGCCAATCGCGTTATCAAAGATGGATCGCTGAGTGCTGGGGAATTCACTGAGATTTTGTCCGCCCCCTTGGAGAGCACCCGCGCCGCCTCTTCAACACTGCGGATCCCGCCCGCCACGGCAAACGGAATATCAATGACTTCAGCCACTCGTTGAACCCAATCTTTGGAAACCGTGCGACCGTCGGAAGAGGCCGTGATATCGTAGAAAACCAACTCATCGGCCCCCTCATCACAGTAGCGACGAGCCAGAGTCAAAATATCGCCCATCACCTCATGATTTCTGAACCTCACGCCTTTGACAACCTGCCCCTCTTTAACATCTAGACAAGGGATGATGCGTTTAGCCAACATTCAATGGCCTCCTTAACCGTAAATTTTTCTTCCAATAAAGCTCGCCCGATGATGACGCCATCGACTCCCGAAGGCGCCAAAGTCCGGATGTCATCTAGAGAGCCGATGCCACCGGAGGCCTGCACGTAAAGATCAGGATAGAGATCGGTCAGTTTTCGGTAAAGCGCAACATTGGTTCCCTTCAAAAGACCGTCTTTACTGACATCAGTGCATAACACATGCCTTAATCCGCACTCGCGATAGATCTTGATCGTATCTTCGACGGTAAGCTGCGATTGTTCTTTCCAAGCGTGCGTCGCAACCATTGCCCGCCCCAGATCATCAATTCGGCAATCCAATGCCAACACCAAATGATCGCCGCCGAATGTCTTAAACCACTCTTTGACCGTCTTAGGATCCTTCACCGCTAAAGAGCCTAAGATGACGCGAGCGACGCCGACCTCCAGAAGCGATCGCACATCATCTTCACATCGAACACCGCCCCCCGTCTGCACGGGCACATTCAATTGTCGGACAAGTGCCGAGATTAACTCCGTCTGACGCAAAGACGGATCGCGGGCACCGTCCAAATCCACAATATGAAGCCTCCTAGCGCCATCTTTCACATAACGGGAAAGTTGCTCCAGAGGATTGACCGAATATTGTGTTTGACGCGCATAGTCCCCTTGCTGAAGACGAACCACGGAGCCCGAAATCAGATCAACCGAAGCAATAATCGCATCAGCCCCTTTCATCACAGACCTCTATGAAATTTCTCAATAACCTTGCCCCCGTCGCTCCCGAGCGCTCCGGATGAAACTGCACGCCCCAAAAGTTTTTGTATCGGACTGCCGACGAAAAACTGCTCCCATAATTTGTCGTCGCGATGGTGCAGTCGTTGACCGCGTAGGCGTAGCTATGAACAAAATAAAAGTATTCCCCTTCCAAGCTGTCTAATCCCTCAAAGAGAGGATCCTTCACTGAAACCCTGGCCTGATTCCAACCCATGTGAGGCAGAGTCAAATTACCGACTTGCAGCTTTTCGACTTTGTGCGGTATGACACCGAGCATTTTCACGCCGCCCGTTTCACTGCTCTCAGAACCCAAAAGCTGCATACCGAGACAAATCCCCAGAACCGGACAACGCGCCTGAAGAATGCACGCACTCAATCCTCTTTGCTGCAACGCCCGCATAGCGGCTTGCGCAGTTCCGACTCCGGGCAAAAATAACCGTGAGGCGCCCGCGGCTTCTGAAGCTTCAGAAGTCACGATCGGCTCAATTCCTAAACGTCTGACCGCGGAAAGCAACGAAGTCAGATTGCAGCAGCCCGTATCCAAAATCACGACCTTTTTCATTGGAGCACTCCTTTTGAAGAGGCGAGAGTGTTACCTTTGACCGCAATCGCCTCTCTGAGCGCGCGAGCAAAAACCTTAAAGAGACTTTCGGCGCGATGGTGATCATTGGCGCCCTCGGTTTTCAGGTGAAGCGTGCAGCCCAACGTTTGCGATAACGAGCGGAAGAAGTGCTCAATCATCTCCGTTGACATATCGCCAACCTTTTGATACTTGAATTGAGCGCTATAAACCAAATAGGGGCGATTGGAGAGATCGAGCGCACACTGCGCCAAACACTCATCCATCGGCAGCACGAAGCCAAACCGACCGATTCCTCTTTTATCACCCAATGCTTTTTTCAAGGCCTCGCCCAACACCAAGCCGACATCTTCAATGGTGTGATGATCGTCAACCCGCAAATCCCCATCGGCGAGAATTTTTAAACGAATTCCGGCATGGGTGGCAATTTGATCGAGCATGTGGTCGAAAAAACCGATTCCGGTATGAATGTCACTCGAACCGAAATCATCCAAATCCACTTCAACACGGATTTTTGTCTCTTTAGTGACTCTTTCAACAAGAGCGCGGCGAGCGCGTTTCATGAGGAGAATTTTTCGGGCGATTTCATCCCAACCCAATGTTTTTTCGTTGTAAAGAAACGCTTTTAAACCCATGTTTTTTGCGAGTTCCGCGTCTGTCGGCCGATCACCGATAACAAACGAATTCTCACTATCGATTCGACCGAACTCCAGATACGCCTTCACCAAACCGATTTTCGGTTTTCGACATTCACACTGATCCTCGGGTTTATGCGGACAAATAAGAATTTCTTGAAAAGAAATACCTTGGCTTTCCAAAATCTGCAGAAGTAAATTCTGAGGACCCTCAAAGTCTTTGAGCGGGAAACTCTCCGTGCCTAACCCATCTTGATTAGACACCATGACAAATGTCCACCCCGCCTCACGCAGTTTTTGAAGCGCGGCGATGCAACCGGGCTGAAGACGGAATTTTTCAAATCGATCAATCTGAAAATCATCCGGCTCAGCTATGAGAGTCCCATCTCGGTCAATAAACAAAATTTTTTGGCCGCTCATCGTCTAGCCTCCTTCAATATTGCCGTGAGTTTGCGGACAAAAGTCCGACACTCTTCGAGTGTTCCCACAGATACCCGAAGAGTATTGTCACCGGTACCGGGCTCTCTGATTGCCACGCCTTTGAGCCACAATTTTTGGTAGATATCGTGCGCATTGTCGAGCTCAAAGAGCACAAAATTTGTTTTTGTTTGAAACACCGAATTCACGGCCTTCAGTTTTCGCAACTCTCCGATCAAATAGTCTCGATTTTCAGCAATCACTTGAACTCGTTGCTTCATCGCGGCAATGCCGCCATTTGAGAGCGAATGCTCAGCAATGATCGCGACAGGCTCCGGAATCGGATAGGGCGCGATGACTTTGCGAAGCACATCAATAATTTCGCGATTGGCCAAAATCATGCCGCAGCGCAATCCCGCCAATGCAAAAGCTTTGGAGAGCGTGCGAACTAGCGCCAGATTCGTGTACTGATTCAAAAGATCGGCAACCGACTCTTCTGGACAGAATTCAATGTAAGCCTCATCGACCACCACAATCGCATCTTTTGCTGCCAACAAAACCTTTTCAACCATGCCTTTCGAGACCACTTCGCCCGTCGGATTATTGGGTCTGCATAAAAAGACAATCTTGACGTTCTGAGTGTCCTCTTTAAGAACAGAACACAAGCGGGTAATGTCCAACTGCAAATTCTTTTTTGAGGCGACCTCTATGACATGAACACCGCACGTTTTCGCACTGATGGCGTACATACTGTAAGTAGGCGCGGCGTAAAGCACTGCGTCTTTAAACGGCGTGCAAAAAGTTCGGATCAAAAGCTCAATGGCCTCATCGCCTCCCCGAGTCACGAGAACCTCTTCGGGCTTAACACCGGCATAGTCCGCATAGCGCCTAATGAAAGCCTGGGGCTGCACCTCGGGGTAACGGTTTAACGTTTCAAACCGCATTTCAAATTTCGTCGCTATCGGATATTCATTGGTATTGAGCCAAATCATTGCCTCGGGCGCATTGTCCGTCGGAGAGGCATAGGGTTCTAACCTTTTTATAAAGTCCGGCACCAAGTCTTTGGGATTCATGATGATTTTCCTTGCAGTGCTGCCAGTCGGATGGATGCCGCGCGTTTGTGCGCCTGAAGTTTTTCGGCTTGCGCCAATTTCTCAACCGCAGGCCCCAACACTCTCAGTCCTTCGGGGCTGACCTCCTGAATCGTCATGCGGCGTTCAAAGTCCGCCAACCCTAAACTGGAGTATGTCTTCGCGTAACCGTAAGTGGGCAGGACGTGATTGGTTCCCGACGCGTAATCCCCCGCACTTTCCGTTGACCAATCACCCAAAAACACAGAGCCCGCGTTTCGCACTTCACGGACTAATTCACGAGCATTTCGGGTCTCCAAAATCAAGTGTTCCGGCGCGTAACGATTGGAAATTTCCACACAGGTTGCAAGATCTTTAGCCACGATGAGCCGACTCATCGACAATGCGACTTCGGCAATCGCTTTACGGGGCAGCGTTTGAAGTTGTCGATCCACTTCAAGGGAAACCGTTGCCGCGAAATCGGCATCGGGCGTCACCAGAACCACTTGAGAGTCTTTTCCGTGCTCAGCCTGAGACAGAAGGTCCGCCGCCACAAAAGCGGGATTGGCTCCAGAGTCGGCAATAACGAGGACTTCCGAGGGGCCTGCCGGCATATCAATGGCGGCGCCGTCCGCGCATTCACTCACCAGGCGTTTAGCTTGCGTAACAAAGGCGTTACCGGGGCCGAAGATTTTCAACACCTTCGGCACCGACTCCGTGCCGAAAGCCATGGCGGCAATCGCCTGGGCGCCCCCTGATTGATAGATTTCCGTCACACCGCAAAGCTTGGCCGCGTACAAAATTTCATCGGCAATCTTGGGCGGCGACATCAAAATGACTTTTCTGCAGCCGGCGATTTTGGCAGGAACGGCCAGCATCATCACCGTGGAAAAGAGCGGAGCCGTGCCCCCCGGCACGTACAAGCCCACCGAATCAATCGCATGCGTGACCTGCCGGCAAGTAACCCCCGGCATCGTCTCCACCGTCACAGGAGTCTGTTTCTGAGCGCTATGAAAAGCTTCAATATTTTTTACGGCAAGCCGCATCGCCTCTTTAATCTCATCGGACAAGCGCTCCTCAGCCGCTTCAATTTCTTTTTCGTCGACTCGAATAGCTTGAAGCGCTGTTTTATCAAACTTGGCCGCGTAGTCACGCAAAGCTTCATCACCGCGCTTTCTCACATCCGCGACAATCGCGTCCACCGTTTTAGCGATATCCGAACCCGCCAACACAGCCGGACGCATCAACAGATCCGTTTGCTCTTGATCCGTGAGCGATTCCCATACGATCGGTTTTAAAACAGACATTGTCCACTCTCCTCGTTTACTTCAGCATCTTTTCAATCGGCAGAACCAAAATCGAACTGGCCCCCAGCGCCTTGAGTTTTTCCATCGTTTCCCAAAAGAGGGTTTCTCGGCTGACCATGTGCATCACAATCTTTGAGTCATCGTCGGCCATCGGCAACAGCGTCGGGTGTTCGGCGCCGGGCAAGAGTTTCACCACCTCTTCGATTTTGTCCTTGGGAGCGTGAAGCATGATGTATTTGGAACCGCGCGCTTCCAGAATTCCATCGATGCGAGCCAAGAGCATATCCATGAGAGCGCGCTTGTCGGCTGAAAATTCACCGGTGCGCTCAATCAGACAAGCCTTGGAGCGAAAAACGGTTTGCACTTCTTTGAGTCCGTTGGCTTCCAGTGTGGCGCCCGTGGAAATCTGATCACAAATCGCATCAGCCAGTCCCGCCCGAGGGGCGATTTCAACAGAGCCCGTTAAAAAACACGATTTGAAATCCACGCCCTGCTCACGCATCCAACGTCTTAAAAGATTGGGAAAAGTGGTGGCGATACGAAGCCCGCGCAAATCCTCCGGTCCCCTCCAGGGCTTATCGACCGCTATGGCGATCCCCAAACGGCACTCGGCAAAATCCAGGCGGCGCCTGACTGTATAAGAAGCGTCATTGCCGAGAGCCTGACGAGACAACTTCATCTCTTCAAGCACCCCTTCTCCGACAATGCCCATATCCACCGTGCCATCCATTACCAAACCGGGAATGTCATCATCGCGCACCAGAAGCACTTCCACCGGGAAGTTTTCTGCAATGGCGATAAGACGCTGAGCGCGAACACGAACCCGCAGGCCCGCCTGCTCAAGCAAATCAAATGAATCTTCAGACAAACGCCCCGACTTTTGAAGCGCAATGCGTAAACGAGAATTTTCAGACATCGTTTTTCCTTTCAATGAATTTATTCATCGACCTTGACGCCGGAAAAACGAGGAAGATACGAAAAACCCCCGGAATTCTTTCGGGGGCCTGCTCATTTTATGATCGGATTTTCTTGTTGCCACCGAAAGAATCTTTTCGTCTTCCGGCGCAAGCCAATCATTCGCCAGAGACTACTCAAGCGAATGCTGATGGCTAAGGGCAACAAACAAATGTCTCATAAAAAATCCTTAATGATCGGTTTTTATTTTGACACCTTTATCCGGCCTCTGCCTACGTAAAAGAACGTATGGTTTGAAAATTTTTTCAAAATAGGATGCGCTGACGAATGTAAAGCTAACCCCATTTCTCTCAGAAAGTCAATAAGGGATAGATTCTTATTTTCTTCCAATAATTTTTTATTAAACTTGGTATCAATGCAGCATTTTTGTTGCAGAGGAAGCACCTGGTGTTCCCTTTAATTTCAAATGTGTTCTGCGGCGCTGCTGCCCCCGGAACGCATTGGTGATTTTCTTTTGAAACGTTCTTCTCTTTAGTGGAGATTTAAATGGTTGGTGTCATTGTTACGCTATTGGTGATCGCCGCGGTTGCCTATTGCGTACTGAAAAACTATTACCCGCCTATCATCCTGCTTTTAGCCGGTATTGTGATGCTCATTTGCGCATCCATGATGGGTGTGATGCCTGTGGCCGATGCAAAGTCTACTCATTTCCTTGGGTTTGACTATGCGCAGGCCTTCCAACAATTAATGTCAGGCCGCCTCCCGGGCTTGGGTCTGAACATCATGTTGATCGCAGGCTTTTCTTTCTATATGGATAAGATCGGCGCATCCAAGGCTCTCGTGAAATTGTGCGTCAAGCCCTTGTCTGCAATCCGTTCTCCGTACGTCCTGTTGGCTGTCACGTATGTGGTCGGTCAATTCATGGCGCTCTTTATCAATAGCGCGGTCGGCTTAGGCCTGCTGTTGATGGCGAGCGTCTACCCGCTTTTGGTGGCTTTGGGCGTGTCCCGCGCATCGGCCGCTGCCGTGATCGGTTCGACCTGCTGCTTGGACTTGGGCCCGTCCTCCTCGAACGCTATGCGCGCTGCCGACTTGCTGCAAACTGACGTTGTGAGCTACTTTGTGCAAAGCCAAATTCCAGTCGCCATTTGCGTGATCGCTACAGTTGCCATCGGTCACTTCTTCGTTCAACGTTGGTTTGACCGTAAAGACAAAGTTCACGAGGCGGCCGGTGTCGGCAAAGCGGATGCCAAAGACCTTGAAAAAGCCTTTGAAGGCGCGGGTCCCGCTTTCTACGCGATCCTGCCGATGCTTCCGCTCGTGCTTTTGATCATCTTCTCGCCGATGGTTTACGCCGAAGTGAAGCTTTCTTTGCAAACCGGCATCATCGTGTCGCTTTTGATCGCCTTTGTGATTGACTTCATCACGCATCGCCGCTTCAAGGAAGCCTGCCAACGCTCGCAAGCCATCTTTGAAGGCATGGGTAAGGTCTTCACCTCCACCGTGGCTTTGATCTGCTGCGCCGAATTGTTCGCCTTAGGTATGAACAAGATGGGCGGCATCACCACGTTGATTTCCGCCGCCGCTTCCATGGAAAGCGCTGGTGTTTGGGTGATGCTCTTTGTGATGCTCGCCATCATGGTGATCGCTACGATTGTGACGGGTTCCGGCAACGCCGCGTTCTTTGCCTTCTCGCCGCTGCTTCCTGAAGCGGCCGCCAGTGTTGGCATTAACGCCGCTGTGTTGGCCGTTCCGGTGCAATTGTCCGCCGGTATCGCCCGTACGATGTGCCCGATCGCTGGTGTCATCATCGCCGTGGCCGGTATCGCCGGGTTAACACCGTTTGAAATCGTCCGCCGTACGTTCCCGGTCATGCTGATGGCATTAATCGTGAACGTGGCTGCTTCGGCAATTTTCCTCTAATCGTTTAGTCAAAGAGGTATTCTCATGGCTCTTTTAATTAAAAATGCTCACGTCTTCGCCCCGAAGGATCTGGGCGTGCAGGATGTATTGATGGTGGCTGAAAAAGTGGTCGCCGTCGGCAAAGACCTCCCCAGCACATTGCCGGACACGGAAGTGATTGACGCCAAGGGCCAAATCATGACCCCGGGTTTCTTCGACCAACACATCCACGTCACCGGCGGTGGCGGTGAAGGTGGCACGGTCACCCGTACGCCCGAAATCATGCTCTCGGAATTGGTCGCTTGCGGCACCACGAGTGTGGTCGGCGTCTCCGGCACCGACTTCGTCACCCGTTCCATCGAAAACCTGTTGGCCAAGGTCCGCGCCTTGAAGTCTGAAGGGGTGTCTGCCTGGATGTACACCTCCAACTACAGATATCCGCCGACAACCATGTCGGGTTCCGTCGCTCAGGACCTCTTCCTTGTGCCGGAATGCTTGGGCGTGAAGATCGCTTTGGGCGACCATCGCTCCTCCTTCCCGACGACTCAGGAAGTTTTGGCCCTGTTGGCTGAAATCCGCGTGGGCGGCATGATCGCCGGCAAAACCGGGTTCCTGCACATTCACTCGGGCAACATCCCCGGCAGCTTCGACATGTACAAGGAAATCGTCTCCCGCGGCTTCCCGATCAAGCACATCCGTCCGACGCACTGCGGCCGTATCCGTCACGTCTTTGACGCCGCGGTTGAATTTGCCAAGGCGGGCGGCTACATCGACATCACCACGGGTGCAAGCTGCGCCTTTGACAATCCGGCCATTGCCGTCATGATGGCTTTGGATGCCGGAGTTGATCCGACTCACATCACTTTGTCTACAGACGGTCACGGCTCCGTGCCGCGCTTCAATGACAAGGGGGAAATGGTCGGCCTGGGCGTGGGCGGTGTTTCCGGCAACCTCACCGAAGTTAAGCGCTTGATTTCTGAATACAAGATGCCGATCGAAAAAGCAATCAGCTTTATTTCGTCGAACGTCGGCAAGGCGCTTGATCTCCCGGGTCAAGGCGTTATCGAAGTGGGCGCCTGCGCCAATGCCTGTCTCTTTAACGATGCCATGGAACTGACCACGGTCGTTTCTCGCAACCGCGTGATGATGCGCGGCGGTGAAATTGTTCAAAAGGGTACTTTTGAATACTAATTGACCGAATGCCTGTGCCGGGATTAAATTCTCGGCACAGGAACTTCTCTCCAAATATTCTTTTGGGAACCAACAAGTGAATTTACACACCCTTGATACGCCGGCTTTGATTTTGGACGAAGCCAAGATGGACGCCAACATCGCTCGTATGCGCGATAAAGCGCAAGCGCTTGGCGTTACGCTCAGACCGCACTTAAAAACAAGTAAGTGCTGGGAAGTCGCAAAGCGCCAGCTTTGGACGCCGGAAGGCCCCGCCACGGTTTCAACATTAAAAGAAGCCGAAGAGTTCGCCGCCCATGGTGTTAAGGACATGATTTACGCGGTGGGCATCGCTCCGCAAAAACTTCATCGAGTGGCTGCGCTGCTTCGCCAAGGCGTGGACCTGAAGATCATCCTTGATAATGTGGATTCCGCTCGTGCCGTTAGCCGCTTCTGTCAGGAAGAACATTTGCCGATCAAGGTGATGATTGAAATTGACTGCGACGGTCACCGCTCCGGCCTAAAACCACAAAGCGCTGAGATTTTGGAGGTCGCCGCCGCCCTAGAGGCTCCGGCAAAATTGGTCGGTGTTTTGACCCACGCGGGTGGTTCCTATGATGTGGATACCCATGAAGCGCTCCTGATTCGTTCGCGCGCAGAACGCGACGGAATCTGTCACGCCGCTCAAATGTTAAGAGACGCGGGACACGATATTTCCATCGTTTCTGTTGGTTCAACTCCGACGGCGCTCACCGATGAGGATCTCACTGGTGTGACGGAACTTCGCGCCGGTGTCTATGTCTTCTTCGATCTCTTTCAGGCCGGGGTCGGCATCTGTAAGCCAGAAGATATTGCGCTCTCATTACTGGTTACAGTGATCGGTCATCAACTGGAAAAAGGTTGGGTCATTACCGATGGCGGCTGGATGGCTCTGTCTCGAGACAGAGGGACCGCCAACCAAAAAGTTGACCAAGGCTATGGACTCGTTTGCGACATCAACGGACAGATTATTGACGGTCTGTGGGTGAGCGGCGCCAACCAAGAGCATGGCATCATTTCGGCCCGAAACCCAAAGGGATTTGATCCGAAACAATTCCCCATCGGCACTCGCTTAAGAATTCTGCCCAACCACGCTTGTTCAACCGGTGCTCAGCACCCCTGCTATTACGTGGTCAACAACAGCTTGGAAGTAAAAGACCGCTGGAACCGATTTTACGGTTGGTAAACAACTTCTGAATTTCAAAAGGCTGAAGCTTGAGGTTTCAGCCTTTTCTTTTTGATCACACTTCATGTCAATTCGACAATACCCTCCCAATAACGTTCAAAAAAACTTCTCAGAAAAAAATCTGAAATTTCTTATCTCTCTGCCATAGAAAGCTATCGCTGGATACTTCTGCTGGTAGATTTGAGCTCAAAATTGATCGAATTTGATCGCAGTCAAACTTTCAATTTGTCGACCGGATAACGCTTTTCTTTAAAAATCATTCAACGTCTGCTTCAGGTTTTTACTGCAAAATCCTTATGCCGATAATCACTATTACGTATTCGGTGTGCCACCAAATAAGATTTTTATCCAAGAAAAGTTGATCTATTCAAAATTTTCAGCTCATTTTGTCGGCCAATCTGACCATTTATTCAAACATATACTCGAAAAACTCGTCTATTTTCAATTGGTTAGAGAATTTTTGTTTGTCAAAACTTTTTGTAGACTGCTTCGCACCGCATTTAAACATCTCCGTGTGAAAGGATTTTTACAATGAAAAAAACTCTCGCAAGCCTCATCTTGGCATCCATTGTCGCCGCCAGCTCTGCTGCACAGGCTGCTACCATCCTCGTTGGCACCGATGCAGGCTTGGCCCCCTTTGAATTCAAAGATCAAAAAAGCGAAGAAATTGTCGGCTTTGATATGGACATTATCAAAGCGGTTGCCCGAGCTGTCGGTGATGAAGCAAAAATTCAAAACATGCAGTTTGCAGGCATTATTCCCGCTCTTCAAACCAATATGATTGATGTAGCCGTTGCCGCTATCACGATTACTGAAGAGCGCAAAAAGCAGGTGCTTTTCTCTGATCCCTACTATGACGTTGGTCTGGCAATGGTCATTAAAGCGGCAAACAAAGATAAGTACTCAGAGCTCAAAGACATCGAAGGCAAAGCCATTTGCGCTCAGATTGGCTCCACCGGCTCTCTTTTAGCGCAATCGGTCAAAGGGGCGAAAGTCATGAACTTCGACCAAGTGGCCGAAGCATTGATGGAACTGAAAATGGGAGGCTGTGAAGCCGCGCTGTTAGGTGATACAACGGCTCGCCACTATCAAAGCCAACACCATGACAAGGATCTGTTGATTGTGCCTCACCTCTACAATCCTAAACAGGTCGGCTTCGCAGTCTCCAAAAATAATCAGGCGCTCGTCGAAAAACTCAATAAAGGCCTGGCAGCTATTAAGGCAAGCGGCGAGTATGACAAAATTTATGAAAAGTGGTTAGGCAAAAAAGCCCATTAACTCTACCTGTTGCGGAAAACAAACCTGAGATTGACCGGTTTCTCAAAATATTGAGTCGATCTCGGGTTTCGTATTTAACAGGTTGTCATTTCGCAATTTCGCGTAACCTAGTGTTCTTGATCAGGACAAGTCAACCTTCAGGATTAGAAAAAATCCTTCAGACTTTCCCCAATCATTGTCCTAAATTTCTGCCAAGCGCTTTAAAATTCCTCATTTCACGAATTAACTCTGACGCGCTATGAAATCACTCTGGATGCTCTCGGCCTCTTTTTTCTTTTCCCTCATGGCCGTATTTGTCAAAATGGGCGCAGAAGATTTCGGCACCTGTGAACTGATTTTTTACCGTTCTATCGCCGGTGTCATTCTCCTTTACAGCTTCGTGAGAGCTAAAGGCTACACCATCGTCACCCCATACTTATTCGGACACTTCAAGCGCAGTTTTATTGGAACAGTGTCCATGTCACTATGGTTTTTATCGCTGACGATGCTTCCGGTAGGCACCTCCATGACCCTGAACTACACATCACCGCTTTTTATGTCCTCATTCATGGTGGTGTATCTCTTAGTTCGGAAACAACCGATGCCTTGGGGATTATTAGGATGCATTCTTTTAGGTTTCTGCGGTGTCTGTCTCGTATTGCGTCCTTCCTTTTCTTCCGGAGAAATTCTGGGCGCTCTTTTAGCGTTAAGTTCCGGCTTTTTGGGCAGCGTGGCCTACTGGCAAATTAAAGAGCTCGGGCAATTAAAAGAACCCTCCTGGCGCATTGTTTTTTATTTCACCGTCTTTGGCACTGTGTACGGTCTTGTCGGCAATCTTCTTTTTGAGGGCGGTCTCTCCCCCATCACCGCTGATAATGTCATCTATCTGCTTGGCATGGCCATTTGCGCGACATTAGCTCAGTGCTCACTAACGCTTGCGTTCGGTCAAGGCAATGTTCTTCTGAGCTCCTGTTTGCAGTTTTCCGCCATCATTATGGCTGAACTCATGGGGTGGATTTTCTTTGCCGACGCACTCTCATTGGTAACAGAAATCGGGATTGTCGTGATTATGATCGCTGGCGTCAGCGCCACCATGCTCACACGCCGTCAGCAACAAAAACATTAACAAGTTGCAAATTTGACACGTAAGTTAAAAACATCTATCTGTTTGTTTTATTTGATATTTTTAAAAACTTCGACTAAAAACAATCTTCACGCTGAAATATTTAGTTGCGAGCACATACATTTTGAATCGGTATTTGGAATGTTAGGTCTGTAAAGTTAGAGGCGTGAGAGACAAGCAGAGCTGGTCCTCCGGAACAAGAGAAGAGAGAGTTCGGCTAGGGATTGAAAAATTCCTAGCCTTTTTTTTCGAAAATTCCCAAATCGCAACAATGTGCAAAAAAACTGGAGAGACGAAACGCTTTCGTCTACGATCTCTTTAGACATTTTTACGGAAGACAAACATGCAAAAATCTTTTATCGCCCTCTTAGGAGCATTTGTCATGGCACTGACAGGCTGTACAGAAAAAAGCCCCGCTGATAACTTAACCGGTGAGGCAGTGAAAAATCTGCAAGGCACATCTTGGCAATTGGTGACAGCGCAGCCTGCCGCTAAAGAAGGTGACTGTGAAAACTTACCGCCTGTTATGGATTTTCTGGAAGACTCCAAGGTCGCAGGCAATTTGGGCTGCAACCTTTTTAACACAACGTATACGCTGGACGGTAAAAAATTCTCGTTTGCCCCTGCGGCCACCACCCGTCGGATGTGCTCGCCGGATGTAATGAAGCTTGAGGGACAGCTTCTTAACATGCTTCAAAGCACCCGCTACCTGACCCAAAATGCAAAGGGATTGATGTTCTGGGATGAAAACGGCAAGCTTCTTGCCCAATACGAACCGGAACAATCCGGTCAATGCCAATAAGCATTTCAGAATGAGGCCTTTGAAGAAAACTTCAAAGGCCTTTTTTTGATCAGTGCGCGGATTCCCAACTGTCACCGCTTCCCACTTCCGCAATCAGCGGCACTGATAGCTTCGCCACACTCTGCATTAACCGAGGTAAAGCATCTTTAACGATCTCAAGCTCATCCTCAGGCACTTCCAAAACCAATTCATCGTGAACCTGCAGCACAAGAAGCGATTTCAGATGTTTTTCCTCAATCCAGGCCTGAACAGCGATCATGGCTTTTTTAATTAAATCCGCCGCCGTTCCCTGCATGGGTGCATTAATAGCTGCGCGCTCAGCCGCCGCTCGCACAGGCGCCCGAGAACTCGCGATATCAGGCAGCCAAAGACGACGACCGAACGCCGTCTGCACAAATCCCTGTTCATGCGCCAACGCGCGCGTTTTTTCCATATACGCTTTCACGCCGGGATAACGGGCGAAGTAACGTTCGATATAGTTTCTTGCCGCCTGAGGCTCTATTCCCAAATTCTGAGCCAAACCAAACGCGCTCATGCCGTAAATCAAACCGAAATTAATCACCTTGGCCGTGCGCCTTTGATCGGGAGATACCTTATCCAACGCGACACCGAACACCTCGGCAGCCGTCGCTCTATGAATATCCAACCCCTTATGGAATGCATCCAAAAGACCGGGATCGGCCGACAGGTGCGCCATGATGCGAAGTTCAATTTGTGAGTAGTCCGCGGAAACAATTTCACAGCCCGAAGAGGCGACAAACGCTTCCCTCACTCTTCGACCTTCCGTGGTTCGCACGGGAATGTTTTGCAAATTGGGGTCACTTGAAGCCAAACGTCCCGTTACCGCCGTTGTTTGACCAAATGTTGTGTGTACGCGGCCCGTTTTCGGATAAACCATCAAGGGCAACTTGTCGGTATAGGTGCTCTTTAATTTGCTTAATCGTCGGTATTCAAGAATGGCCTTGGGAAGCGGATAGTCCAGGGCGAGCTGCTGCAAGACGTCTTCATTGGTGCTGTAGCCACCCGTGGCCGTCTTCTTCGTCTTTGGCGGCACCGGAATTTGCAGAACTTCAAAAAGAATATGTGACAACTGTTTGGGGCTGGCGACATTGAACTTTTGTCCGGCCATATCACAGCACTTTTGCTCCAGGCGCACAATTTCATCGCCCAGTGTGTCACTTTGAGCTCCCAGGCGCATGGAGTCAATAAGCACCCCATTTCTTTCCATCGTGAAAAGCACATTTTGCGTGGGTAACTCGACCGTCTCGTAAATCGACCTCAGTCCCTCATCCTCATTGACGCGATTCCTCAAAACTTTAAATACTGCGGCAATCGCCCGAGCTCGCAATGCGCAAAAACGCGCCGCGGCATCGCAGTCCACATCCGCGCACTGGATTTGTTTAGCGCCCTTGCCAATTAAATCTTCAATCGCAGGAACATCGCTTTTGAGCCAACGAAGGGCTAAATTAGCAAGCTCATGCTTCATATGAGCCTCAATAACGTAGCTTAAAAGCGTCACGTCCTCTGTTTGCGCATTAAGCGAAATACCCATGTTAAGCAGCGCATGGCGGGCGTACTTACATTGATCCCCCACCTTTTGGCTCGGACCGGCAAACCAAGAACCGAGAATTTGGGCGATTTCATCAGCCTCAATGCCACGAGTGCCCGAATCTCGGCAAACAGGCACATAGATATTGTCATTGCCTAGCGTAAAGGCCATACCACTGACCACGGCATGCATCCCATCGGAGGGATCAGTCAACAGACAGAATGAAACCGGATCTTTAAAAGCCGCCAATTTTTCAGCAAAGGTTTTTAACTTTTGAGTATTTTCAATGATGTCAACCACGATATCGTCGGATTGGGTGACGATCGGCGCTTCAGGCTCAGCAGGAATGCTTGCGAAAAGATCCGGCGTTAAATTTTCAAACTTGGGCTTTTTCGGCTGTGCTGTCGTTTGTTTTTGAACCGATTTTTTACTTTGCTGCATTTCCCAACGGGCATAAAAGTCCGTTAAAAACGCACTGTCCTCATCTTTAAATGTTAGAGAACATACGTCGGCGTTTGACACATACTCTGACAAATCTGCATCGGTTTTGATCGTGACCAAAGCTCTCGCCGTCGGTAAAAAGGCAATGCCTTCGCGTAGGTATTCGCCGGCCTTTCCCTTCACTTCGCCGGCTCTGCGCACGATTTCATCCAGACTGCCAAAATCATTAACCCATTTGGCCGCTGTTTTCGGCCCGCACTTGGTGATGCCGGGGACATTGTCCACTGCATCGCCCATCAAGGACAAATAATCAATGATTTTGTCAGGCGTCACACCGAACTTATTTTTCACCCCTTCAACATCCAAAATCTGCCGAGTCATGGTATTGAGGATGAAAACATTGTCCGTCACGAGCTGGCTCATATCTTTATCGCCCGTGGCAATGAAGACCTTGAAGCCCTTTTTCTCTGCCTGTTTAGCTAACGTGCCGATCACATCATCGGCTTCAATGCCCGGTACTTGCAAAAAGGGCCAGCCTTGCGCTTTGACCATGGAGAAAATCGGCTCGACCTGGCAAGCCAAATCATCAGGCATCGGAGGACGATTCGCTTTGTATTCGCTGTAGATTTCATCTCGGAATGTGCCGCCATGAGCATCAAAGACGCAAGCCGCGTAGTCCGGTTTAATCATCGAGCGGATCATCTTGAGCATATTGGCAAAGCCTTTAATTGCCCCGGTGGGTTCTCCGGCGCTTGTTCTCAAATCCGGCAAACCATGGAAAGCGCGGTATAAGAAATTTGATCCATCAACTAATAAAACTGTTTTCATGGTCCGAGAGCTCTGAAAATCAAACTTGACAGGTGTCTATTGTAGAGAATACGAGAACAAAATCTGAATCACTCTTTTTCCATAGAACTCATCTTCCTGCGAAATGCGACAAAAAGCACCAAGCCAAACAAGGCAGCAACGCCCAAGGCAAAAAACGCGCCCGAGTAACTGATGTGATGTGCAAAATAGCCGCCATAAGAATTACTCAGCGCAGCTCCCAATCCCTGAATGGTTAACACAAAGCCCAGCCCCATATTGGTGTGTCCGCTTCCTTTTAAAAGCCACGCAACAATTCCGGGCGTTGCCACACCCAAAAGTCCGGCTCCCACACCATCGAGGATTTGCACGGGAACAATGCTCCAGGGACTGTCCCACACTCCTGCAATGCAGCCTCTGATTGGCAAAGCCACCAAAGCCAAAATAAAAAGGAGGGCGTACCCTCTTTTTTGGGCTAATCGCGCCGCCCAAATCGCCATGAGGATCATGGTCGCCTGCGCAAGCACAACCGTCGCGGCTGTGTACGCCGCAGGATTGACGTCGAAACGGGCCACCGCAGACTGCCCCAGCAGAGGCAGCATCGCAGCATTACCCAAATGGAAAAGAAAAAGCGTAGCGGAAACCAGAAGCAAAGACGGATTCCTGAGCACCTCAGAAAAACGGACTGCCGTCTCATGCGTTTTCCCGCGTGCGCGCTCATAATCAATATCCCGAGGATTAATGCCGCCAAGCGCCCACAGGCTCAGCACTCCCATCACAGTCATCACAAAGAAAACGCCGACAATCCCATAGAAATACCCGACAAGTCCGCCAATGAGTGCACTCATCATATTACCGGCGTGGTTGAAGGCTTCGTTAACACCTAAACGCATCGGCAATTTTTCTTCGCTCACGAGCCCCAAGGTGATATTGGTGATCAACGGAGCAATCGCCGCTCCCGCTATCCCTTGAATGAGCATAGTTAACGCAGCACTTAAAAAATCACTACGGACAAAAAGCCAACCGCAACCGGCAACGATTAACACAATACAAAGAAAAAGGTAGGCTCGTTTGTGTCTCGTTTGATCAGCAAGCGCGCCGGCAAATGTGCTCACAAACAACCCGGCAAGGCTGCCAGCGGTCATCACATAACCGATTGAATCCGCGCTCCAACCGCAGGATTGGAGATAGACACCGAAAAAAGGGCCTAATCCGTCTCTAACATCGGCAAGGAAAAAACACAAAAGAGATAAGCTGAACAATGATCGCATTTCTGGCAAATGACTATAACAGCGAATTAACATTCAACAAAAAAACAAAATCGAGCAAGCTCTCGATGAACATTCGCCTCTTTGGGTATAAAGCTTCTTAACAATTTGTAAAGAAGCCATCATTTCATCGGCATTACCTAATTCGCAAAATTGTTCCAGTTTTGTGACTCAAACGACAAATAACAAAAAAGAGTATTTTTCGTGACAATTTTTTTAAAGATTGTTTTTTTATGCCAAAACCGTCATGAAATTGACAGTGTTTTGTCACGGATTGCTCATATCTGATTTTTAAACTGACGGCAATTCTTCAACAGACGTTTGAAGTTTTTTCAAAGGAAGATTGACTATGAAATCTACGAAGATCGCCGCCAGTGTGGCCTGCGCTTTAGCCGGTGTGTGCGCGATGAGCGCCCAAGCCATTGAAATTTATCCTGTTGATCACGCGCGTTTTATGACAAACGCGCGTTTTGATTTTAAGGTCGAACTCGATAACGTGACCGCTCGCGATAAAGTCACAGTGGAGATCAACTGCAAGAACTTCAACCAAACGCTCTCCGGCAAAGAAATTTGGATGGAAAAGGAAGAGGGGGTTGAGGCTTCTGCTTTAATCATGCGCGGTGTGGAAATTAAAAATCCCGGTCAGTACACCGTGACGGTTAAGGCACCCAACGGCACGAAGACCGTTAATTGGGATGTGTACACGACGGGCGACAAACCCAAAGCGAAAAATGTGATTTTACTTTTGGCTGACGGGTTGTCTGTGGGTCACCGCACTGCTGCCCGCATTCTCTCCAAGGGTGTCACGAATGGCATGTATAACGCGCCGCTTGCGATGGACAATATGCCGTATATGGCCCTTTTGGGTACAAGCTCCGTGGACACGATCGCTGCTGACAGCGCCAACACGGCTTCGGCCTACATGACCGGTCACAAGTCTAGCGTGAACGCCTTGGGTGTTTATGCCGACCGCACGAAGGCTAGCCAAGACGATCCTAAGCAGGAAACGATCGCGGAATTGATCCGCCGCAAGACAAAGATGGCCGTGGGTGTTGTGAGCGACGCTGAAATTGAAGACGCGACGCCCGCATCCGTTGTGTCTCATACGAGAAAGCGCTCGGACAAGGCCGATATTGTCGGTATGTTCTATAACGTGAAGCCTGAAGTAATCCTGGGCGGCGGTTCTGCCTACTTCCTGCCGCAATCGACCGCGGGTTCCAAACGCAAAGACAATATCAACTACATCGAAAAATTCACGCAAGCAGGCTATACGCTCGTGACCGACCGCACCTCGATGGTTGAAAAGGCCGCAGGCAGCAATCGTCTCCTTGGCCTTTTCCATACCGGTAACCTCGACGGCTGGGTCGATCGCCATCAATGGAAGGGCAACACAGTGAAGAAGTTCCCCGATCAGCCCGATTTGACGGATTCTTTTGCAGCTGCAATCAAGGTGCTTGAAAAGAATGAAGAGGGCTTTTTCCTGATGCTTGAAGCGGGTCTTGTGGAT
Source organism: uncultured Sutterella sp. (assembly GCA_902388655.1). Taxonomy (GTDB): domain Bacteria; phylum Pseudomonadota; class Gammaproteobacteria; order Burkholderiales; family Burkholderiaceae_F; genus Aphodousia. The sequence goes on from CABMQD010000001.1 coordinate 62,038, forward strand.
AAATACTCACACCCACTCGACTGGGCGCGCTCCGTAGGCGACACAATCGCCTTTGATAAGGTTGTGGAAGCGGCTCAAAAGTACTGCGACGAACATCCCGATACGCTTTTGATCGTCACGGGCGACCACACGCACTCCATCTCGGTGGCGGGTACCGTTGATGACAATAAGCCCGGTAACGATTGGCGAGAAAAAGTAGGGGTCTACGCAAACGCCGGTTATCCTAACTATGAAGACAAGAACAAGGACGGCTTCCCAGATGACTTTGCACCGAGTAAACGCTTGGCCGTTTTCTTTGGCGCGCACCCCGACTACTACGAAACATATCGCTCTTTCCCGGATGCCACGTTTAATCCCGCTGTGCAAAACGAAAAGGGGCAGTATGTGGCCAATGCCAAGTACAAGGACGTGCCGAGCGCTCACTTTGTCGAGGGTAACCTCCCGCGCTCTGAAAGCCAAGGCGTACACACGGTTGACGATTTGGTTGTGACCGCTCGCGGTCCCAACGCCGATCAAATCCGCGGTTTCATGAACTCCACGGAAATCTTCCGTGTGATGGCTGAGGCGCTTGCTTTGGGCCGCTAATCAATAAACGACTCGTTGGGTAAAAGGCGCGCGGTGTTTTACTGATAAACGCCCGCGCTTTTGCCTGTTAAGGGAGAGTGGGATGAAACGGAGAAACTTTTTGGCGGCGATGCTCTTTTGCGCGATCGCTCCAGTTGGGGTAGTCAAAGCCGCCTCTGATTTAAGGCTCAGTTTTGAAGAAATGTACGAGGGTAACCCCATTTTGGGGCTGCAGTTCAGTCAAAAGCTCAAGTCGTTTGCCGATAAAACGGTGTCCGTTGAAGGCTTTATGGCGCCGCCCTTAAAACCTGAAGCGGATTTTTTGGTGATGACCCGAGAACCCGTAAGTCTTTGCCCGTTTTGCAACAGCGATCAGGACTGGCCTGACAATATCATTGTGGTCTATTTAAGTAAGAAGCAGGAATTTGTTCAGCCCAATTGTCCGATTGTGGTTACGGGTCGCCTTGAGCTTGGATCGTTTACCGACAAAGAGACCGGCTTTGTGAGTTTGGTGCGGCTTGTTGATGCCACGTTTGAGGTGGTGAAATGAGCCCAGACTTCGATCTCAAGCTCGATCATGTCGCCTATCAGGTAAAAGACGGCGTTAGCACTCGTACGATTCTGTCCATTGATGATCTTTCCATCCAAGCCGGAGAAGTTTTGGGTCTTCGAGGGGCTTCCGGCAGCGGAAAATCCACTTTTTTGAAAATCATCAGCGGGATTGTGACGCCGCAGCGGGGAAGGGTTACTTGGGGCGATCTGTGTTTGAATGCGCAAAGTGAATCTGCCCGTGATGACTGGCGTGGGGAAAACTGCGGTTTTTTATTCCAGGATTTTCGGCTCTTTGGCGGTTTGAGCGCACTTGAAAATGTACTTTTGCCCTTAACCTTCAGGGGAAAAATTACGTCACGTGACCGTGCTCGCGCTGAAAAAATACTCCAAGGCTATAGGGTGCCCGCGCAAACGCTTGCGGCTTATTTATCAAGAGGTGAAATGCAGCGTACAGCGCTTGTCCGCGTGCTTATCAGTTCTCCTAAAGTGATTCTTGCAGATGAACCCACGGCAAGCCTTGATTTCAATAACGCCACGCGCGTGATGGACGCGTTGATTGAAGCGGCTTTTCATCTGAAAGCGACACTTTTGGTTGTGACGCATGACTCGCAAATGCTCAAACGCTTTCACCGGGTGCTCACTATTGAAAACGGAACCATTCGGGGAGCAGGACTATGAGAGCGCTTTTGTTTTTGAAAAACGAGTGTCTGCAGTCTTTCAAAATTTTGTGTTCGCTTGCCTGCATTTTGGCGCTTGCTTTATCTATTGCCACAGCGATCGGACAGACCGAAAGGATGATTAAATCCTCAAGCGCGAAGGCTGCCGAACAGTTTGATATTTTGGTGGGTGCGAAAGGTAGCCGCACTTCGCTTTTACTCTCAACGGTTTACCTGCGCGATGAAATGATTTCGCTCACGCCTGCATCCGCCTTGAATGTCTTAAAAAAATACGACGGCGTGAAGTGGTTTGCGCCTTTGACCTTCGGTGACCGAGTGGGAGATTCGCCGCTCGTGGGTACCACGCGCACGTTTGTGACATTGGACGGCGAGCGAGTGCTTCATAAGGGCAGAGAATTTGCTGCCCGAGACGAAGCGGTCGTGGGGATTCATTCCGGGCTTCAATTAGGTGAAACGGTTTATCCGCATCACGGCAGAATTTCAGGCGTCGGCCACAAACACGAAAACGGCTTTAAGGTAGTGGGCATCTTACCTCAAACGGGCACGCCCTGGGATCGGTCGGTTTTGGTGCCGATTGAGTCCATTTGGGCCATGCATGAAAAAGGAAAGCATGTAGAGCCAAAGAGAATTGAATCTTGGCTTAAAGCCTCTGATTTTTCTCACCTTGCGGGATTTTCTGCGATTGCTGTAAAACCGGTTTCAATTTCAGATGCCTATAAGATCCGACAAGGATTGTCGTCCGCTTCTGTTAATGACGCAAAAGGGCAGGTGGTTAACCTAATGGCGATTTTCACGGGCGAAGTGCTTGTTGAACTGTATGCCACGCTTGATTCTGCCATGACCGCTTTTGAATGGTTTGCAGCGAGTTCCGTTTTGATTTCACTTTTGGCGGTATTAATTACGGGTTTCATTTTGGGTGAACTCCGTAAACCTCAATTTCTGCAACTCAGAACAATGGGAGCACCACGCGGTTATGTAATGCAGGTGGTTTGGTTATTGATTATGTCGGTTGTGTTAAGCGGCGTTGTGATGGGGCTTATGGGCGGTTGGGGTTTGGCTCAGATCGCTGCGGTTTTCATCGCGCGTGACACCGGTATTGCCATGACGCCGGTGATTGGCCTGCAAGAACTTCAGGTGGGTGTCGTGACGCTTGTGCTTGGTGCGATTTTTGCAATTTTGCCTGCGCTTAAAGTGGGACATTCACAATTGCGTTAAGACGTCATGAGGAATTCACGCTCCTGAGACCGAATGTTCATTTTGTAATCGCACAATAGGGTTGCCGTTTGGGCAACCTTATCGTTTTTAGAGCAGAGGAAGAAATGAGTACCTTGTCTCGTCGAAATTTTTTGCATGGCAGCGCTCTAGTCGGTGTGTCTGTGGCCGCCGCTGCGATGACCCCGATGGCCGCTGCCGCGGCCGCTCCGAAAAAGTGCCGCACTGTGAGTGAGGTGTTTTCCATGTCGGAAGTGGACATGGCTAAAAATAGCGAAGTAGTGCAATCGGCATACGACACGATTGTGAAGTCGGTAAAGAAAATTCATAATCCGTCGCTTCGTTCAACCGTTCTGAATATTATTCAAAATCCTGCGCCCACGATCGTCAGAGGTGATGAAGCGGCCATTATGGCCTCGCTTAAAAAAGCCGGGCTTTTAAACGTCAACGCCAAGAGCGTTTTCCCGCGCATTGAGGATAAAACGCGTTCGCCTCAGCCTTTCTGGAGCGCGCCGGGCTCGGGCTACGGCTCTCACCACGCCTATCCAGGCGGCTTGGCAACGCACACCGCTTTAAATGTTGTCTCGGCTGAAGCGCTCTACGAAAACTACCGCCACATCAACAATCTCGAGCTGGATTGGGACGATGCCGTGGGCGGTGAAATCCTTCACGACTTGCATAAGCCCTGGGTTTTCCAATGGGAAAAGGATCACTCCTGCCGTGTTGAACAAAGCTTGGCCGGTACCGGTGAGCACCATGTGCTGAGCATTGCGGAATCCATCAAGCGCGGTCTTCCTTCCTCGTTTGTGGTGGCTCAGGCCTGCGCGCACGATCATCCTTCCTCAAAACAAGGCGAAGCGCTTGTGGTGGGGTGGCTTAAGGCTGCTTCGATTATCGCAGGTGTCGATCCGGTTTTGCATGGCTTGATTGCGCCGGACGGAAAGACTCTGCCGTTACCGCGCCGCATGGAAGGCTACGTGGTGCACTTGGCTGACCACGATTGGGTGATTTCTTCGTCAGCTTGTCAATGGTCTGTGCAAGCGCTTAAAGATCTTGCTCAAGAACAATATGGCATCACTGAAGCCGCAAAATTCAATGCTTTTAGAAATTACGTTTTGGCCAATCTTACGGCCATGCGTCTTTACGGTATCCTAAGCGCTCAGGGTCGCAAGGCGTTTGTAGCTGACGTCGCACGTGTCATTAAGCTCTAATCATCGGGTTGGTGACGGGATATAACCGTCTCCACCCAGAACACCGTACGTGCGACTCCGCACACGGCGTGTCATTTAGGCAATCTACTGAAGTTTGAGAGAATACTATACAACCGAACAAGCAGAGCATTCGGAATACTTAACATCGAATTGAACCATGCGAAAAAAATTGAACTGCCTAGTTCTAGCTTTTTCAGACAATATTAAGTATTTAGCGATATCCACCGCAGCGCTGTCTTTCTTAAAACAAATCCCCTGAAAGTTTTTCTCCTAAGGTACAATCCAAAAACCTATAATCAAAGTGAAGACTGTGAAAAACATTCTCTGAGTTTTACTATGAAAAAAACGCTCCTAATCACCGCTATTGCGGCCTTATCTCTCGGTTCCGCGGCTTTAACCCCCGCCCTTGCCGCCGACACGGTCAGCGCCCCTCCGCAAATCAGCGAAGCCGATGCGCAAACGGCCAAAGGTCAAGCCAAGGCCCCGCGCGCCAGCAGCTCTTACGACAAGTTTTCTGAAAAAGCGCGCCAATATGAGGTCAATCCCGATTTAGCGCCCACAGATGCTGACTACGCTAAAGCTCGCCAGGCTCGAGCCGAAGGCAAGGATAAACGTCCCTCTCAGCACACGGAAATTGAAACGATCCGTGACCAAAACAATCGCATTACCGAATATGTTGTGACACCGGGCAGCACCAAGATCCCGTATTCAATTGAAAACCGCTCTGAGCGTCCCAACGCCAATCCGGGTCATAGCAAAGACACGCTTGGAACGCCTAAATTCATTAATTTCGGGTTCTAAAGCATGCAAGGCCATATCGCCACATTTTCCTCACCGATCAAATGGCTCCGTGAGGGCTGGAAGGCTGTTCGCCATGCCCCTTTCGGCATGGTAAGCGTCTGCGTTTTTTATGTTTTCACCATGTCTTTGCTCGGAGCATTGCCCATGGTGGGACTGGTGATCGCTGCCTTCTTTATGCCTTTCGGAACCATGCTGGTCATTAAAGGCACGCAAGACGCCTACCACAGCAGACAGCCTACCTATTCCATTTTGGTCGATTTATTTAAAGAACCGAATACACGCTCACGCCTGATGCAAGTGGGCGCGATTTACGCCGTCTTCATTTTAATTGCCAATTACGCGTATATCTTTCTGGCAGTCGATCAGGTGAGCCAATGGGAAATTGTTGACGGACGACTCAATTGGGATTCCGTCTATGCGAATTTTCCCTGGACAGCGGCCGTAGTGACAGTGATGGTTTATGCAATCGGACAAATGGCAACCTGGTTTTCTCCGGCATTAGTGGCTTGGAAAAACATGACGGTTGGCAAAGCCACGTTCTATTCCTTTTTCGGATGCTTGAGAAATTGGCTGCCGATTTTGATCTTGCTCTTTATTATTTTTGGCATCACTCTTTTGAGCGCCTTTGTTGTTATTGTTTCTACCCAAGCTCTGGGAGTTGGAGATTATTCCCTTTTCTTTCTCACTCCCCTGGCCTTTCTTTTGACGACTGTGGCCTACAGCACCATCTGGCCAATGTGGATAGATATCTTTGGTGACGTCAGTATGAACTGATACTCATGGCAACAAAAAACTCGGCGTTGCCGAGTTTTTTGTTGCAGAAGACTTCAATCATTTGTGTTCAATGTAGTGTCGCCACTCACCGTTCACATTTTCCTGAAGCAAAATTTTATGACCGGTTTGAGCGGCAAACTGAGCCAAGTCAGCGACACTGGCCGGATCCGTCGCTAAAACCAGCAACACCTCGGCGTTCTGCATGGTCGCCAAAGCCTTTTTTGTTTTGAGAACCGGCATGGGGCACTTCGTGCCCCGAGTGTCGATCTGTTGATCAAAGTGCATTTACTTGCCTTGCAGGAAGGTTTCAACAGAGGCCAACGCTTGGACCAAACCCTCAGCCTTCGGAGCACCGGCCATGGCCAAATCGGGCTTGCCGCCTCCTTTGCCGCCCATCATAGAGGCGACATGTCCGGCCAATTCTCCGGCCTTCACACGCGAAATCAAGGACTTCGCCACACCGGCCACGATCTGCACCTTGCCGTCATTAACACTTGCCAAAACCACAATGGATTCACCCAATTGATCGCGCAAGCTTTCGGCCATAGAACGCAACGCCTTGGCTTCAATGCCTTCAACCTGGGTGACAAGCAACTTATAGCCGTTGAAATCCTTGGCGTCGGCCACAAGGGTCTTCGCCGTCATTTGCGCGATCTTTTCCTTTAAGCGCGTTACTTCTTTCTCAAGGCTCTTTACCGTATCGAACACGGCGTGGGCCTTCTCAGTCACTACATCAACCGGAGACTTCAATGCCGCACATACTTCACGGATTGTGCCTTCTTGTTCACGCGTAAAGTCAACGACATTCATACCGGTCGTCACCTCCACGCGACGGATACCGGCCGCGATCGCCGATTCACTCAAAATCTTGAAAGAACCGATGTCACCGGTGCGAGAAACGTGCGTACCGCCGCACAATTCACAAGAAGGACCGATTTTCACGACACGCACGGTCGAACCGTACTTTTCACCGAAAAGCATCAGTGCACCGGTCTTCTTCGCCTCTTCAATCGGCATTTCCTGAACTGAAACTTCAGCATTGGCCAAAATTTCATGATTCACGATATCTTCGACCTCGTGAATTTGTTCAAGCGTCATGGCTTCCGTGTGCGTGAAGTCAAAGCGCGTCACATCGGGGCCAACCCAAGAACCACGCTGCTGGACATGTTCGCCCAGCACTTGACGCAAACCGTATTGCAGCAAGTGAGCCACGGAGTGGTTGCGGCGGATGCTTTCACGACGTTGAGCATCGACCGTCACATCAAAAACGTCACCCACTTTCACGTGACCTTCTTCAACATGAGCGTGTTGACCGGTCACCTTCGCCTTGATCTTTTGCGTGTCAATCACGCGCACAAGCGAAGTGCCATTCTTCATGACACCGGTGTCACCGACTTGACCGCCACTTTCACCGTAGAAAGGCGTCACATCGAGAACAATGACACAGTCTTCGCCAGCGGGCACTTCTTCGACCTGTTCACCGTCAAGGTACAAAGCAATAACCTTGGAACCCGTATGCTGCGTTTCCGCATAGCCGGTAAATGTCGTATCGGCGCCGTTATATTCGAGGCCTGCGACCATCTTAAACTTAGCGCTTGCACGAGCCTTGTCACGCTGCTCCTGCATGGCGGCATCAAAACCGTCCATATCCACCGTCATATTGCGTTCACGGCAGACGTCAGCGGTCAAATCAACAGGGAAACCATAGGTATCGTGAAGCTTAAAGGCCACCTTGCCGTCCAAGACACCGTTCTTCGTTTCGGCGATCGCGTCTTCAAGCATTTGCATGCCTTGAGAGAGCGTTTGAGCGAAACGTTCTTCTTCTTTGGCCAAAATGGTCTTGATCTTGGAATTTTTGATTTCAGGATAAGCATCACCCATTTCGGTGACCACCGCGTCAACCAAACCGGCAAAGAACGGTTTACGAGCGCCAAGCTTATAGCCATGGCGAATGGCACGGCGGCAAATACGACGCAACACATAGGCGCGACCTTCATTGCCCGGCAAAATACCATCGGCCACTGAGAACGTGCAGGCGCGGATATGGTCAGCAATCACCTTCAAAGAGGGACTCGTCAGATCCACATCGGTGGCACCGGCGTCTTCGACCGCTTTTTTCACCGCAGCAAGCAGATTCTTAAAGAGGTCGATTTCATAGTTGCTGTGGACATGCTGCAAAACTGCGGCGATACGTTCCAAACCCATACCGGTATCCACAGAGGGCTTCGGCAACTTATGCATCACACCGCTTTCATCGCGGTTAAATTGCATAAACACCAAGTTCCAAATTTCAATGTAACGGTCGCCGTCTTCATCGGGGCTTCCCGGAGGGCCGCCTTGGACTTCTTCGCCGTGGTCATAGAAGATTTCGGAGCAAGGACCGCAAGGACCCGTATCACCCATCATCCAGAAGTTGTCAGACATGTAACGGGCGCCTTTGTTATCTCCGATACGAACAATACGTTCGGCCGGGATACCGACTTCTTTATTCCAGATATCGTAGGCTTCGTCGTCTTCAGCGTAGACCGTCACCCAAAGCTTTTCGGGCGGAAGATGGAAATGCTGGGTCAAGAGTTCCCAAGCGTTCTTGATAGCGTCACGCTTAAAGTAGTCGCCGAAACTGAAATTGCCCAACATTTCAAAGAACGTATGGTGACGAGCGGTGTAACCGACGTTATCCAAATCGTTGTGCTTGCCGCCGGCACGGATACACTTTTGAGCCGTCGTGGCGCGCGTGTAGGGGCGCTTATCAAAGCCCAGGAAAACATCTTTAAATTGGTTCATGCCCGCGTTCGTAAAGAGCAGCGTGGGGTCGTTGCCCGGCACAACGGGGCTGGAATGCACAATCGTATGACCTTTGCTTTCAAAAAATTTCAAAAAGGTCTCGCGAATTTGCGAAGTCTTCATAATTAGTCTCTTTTCATAAAAAACGGATTTCTTTGGCTTTTTTCAAATCCAAAGAGCGAATTTGTTAATTCTAGTCATTTTTGGCACTCGTGGGAGTGAGACGTCGAAAAGGTTAAGAAATCGAACTGAGAAAAGCGTAAGCTCAACCATGTCAGAGTCTTTGCTTTAAAGGTCACACTATGAAGGAAGAAACTATACTGGTCCATGCCGGACGCCATATTTCAGATGATTACGATTTCGTCAATCCTCCGGTGATTCGCGCCTCAACCGTTTTGCACCGTTCTACCCAGGACATGATGGATCGGGCAATGCACGAACGCGACATGATTGAAGACAAAATTCCTTATGGCACTTACGGCACGCCGACGCATCAGGCCTTTTACAAAGCGCTTTGCGCTCTTGAAGGAGAAAAAGCAGTAGGCGCCTGGGCCTTTCCTTCCGGACTCGCCGCCTGCACTGTCCCACTGCTCGCATTTTTAAAGGCCGGCGACCACGCTCTATTTATCGATACGATTTATGGTCCGACCCGTGAATTTGCTGAAGAGATTCTTCAACGCATGGGCATTGAAGTCGAGTTTTTCTCTCCGTCTATCGGGGCGGACATTGTCAAATTATTTAAACCGAACACCACGCTTTTAATGTTGGAGACTCCCGGATCGCACACTTTCGAGATGCCGGATGTGCCCGCCATTGCCCAAGCCTGCCAAAAGCATAATGTTGTCAGCGTCATTGACAACACTTGGGCCACTCCGCTTTACTTCAAACCGCTTGATGCGGGCATCGATGTTGTCATCCACGCGGCCACCAAATACATCGGCGGTCACTCCGATCTCACCATGGGCGTTGTGATTTGCAACGCCAAAACCTGGCCTCGGGCGTATCGCACGATTGTTCAGACCGGGCAAACCACAAGCTGTGATGATATCTATTTGGCCTACCGCGGTTTGCATACGATGACCTGTCGCCTGAAGACGGCTTCGGAAAATGCCAAAAAGATTGTGGATTGGCTCTTGACTCGAAATGAAGTCGAGCGAGTCTTATATCCCGCGCTTCCTTCCGATCCTTCCTATCCTATTTGGAAGCGAGATTTCAAAGGGGCGTCCTCTCTGTTCGGTGTCATGTTCAAGGATCGCTATGCCGGAAAGCTCGCGCCGATGATTGATGCATTAAAACTTTTCGGACGCGGCTACTCCTGGGGTGGATTTGAAAGTCTGCTGATTCAAAGTTATGGCACACGATCACAATGCCCGATGCCTTTTGAACGAATGATCCGTATTGCCGTAGGTCTGGAAAATCCCGACGATCTTATTGAAGACCTGAAACAAGCTTTTGAAAAGTTGCCTCGTTAATAAGCAAAGACTTTTCGAGTTTTTTCTTCAAAATCGGCGCCACTTGGGCGCCGGTTCTGTCTTTTGTTTGGCAATTAAGCAATCTTCGAGTAACCGCCCGCACGGTCAGACTCTCTCAGATAACGGTCAAATTGCATCGCCACCGCGCGCACAAAAATCTTGCCTTTGGGACTGACGACGATTTCATCGGGAGTGAGCTCCACAAATCCCACTTTTTGGTAGTTTTGCAATTTTCTTAATTCATAAGCGAACGTTTCATCAAAATGAATGCCGAAACGCGCTTCGATCTCTGCCTTAACCACTCTGAACTGACACATGATCGTCATGATGACCGCGTGACGGAGCTGGTCTTCAAGACTTAACTTGTAGCCGCGGTTTGTCGCCAGATGACCGGCACGGATTGCTTCATAATAAGCAGACAATTCGCGCGGATTACAAGCGTAGCAATGATTCACATTGCTGATCGCTGAGACGCCGAGCGCCACCATGTCACAATCGGGACGGGTGGAATAGCCCTGAAAATTGCGCTGCAGCTTGCCTTGCCGTTGAGCAATAGCCAATTCGTCCGTTATTTTGGCGAAATGATCCATGCCGATATAGCGATACCCGTTTTCAGTCAATCGGGTGATCGCATCCATCATGATGTGCACCTTCTCGACCGTGCCCGGCAAATCCGCATCCAAAATTCTGCGCTGAGGCGGGAAATGATGCGGCAAGTGAGCGTAGTGATAAAGCGCGATTCGATCCGGAGACAATTCCAAAACCTGATCGAGCGTTTTCTCAAAGCTCTTTCGGGTCTGCTTCGGCAAACCGTAGATCAAATCCATATTGATCGAATGAAATCCCGCTTCACGAGCGGCTAGCATCGTATCGCGCGTCATCTCGAAGGGCTGAATACGGTTGACCGCTTTCTGCACGTCGGGATTGAAGTCCTGCACGCCGCAGCTCATACGGTTTAATCCCACTTTGGCCAGTGTTTGAACTTTATCGGGCGGACAGGTTCTGGGATCCACTTCAATGGAAAACTCACCGCCCTCTTCCAACGGAAAACGACTCGTAATGAGTGACATCACGCGTTCAATTTCCTCATTATTTAAGAATGTGGGTGAGCCACCGCCGAAATGCAGTTGACTCACGGTGGTCTTTCCCGTGATTTTTGCTTTCACCAAATCCATTTCGCTCTCAAGCACGTCAAGGTACTCGGCGCTCTTGCTGTGATCACGGGTCACCTGCTTATTGCAACCGCAATAAAAACAAACGTCATTGCAAAACGGAATGTGCACATAGAGACTTAACGGTTTTTCAGCGTCTCGAGTCCTCAAAGCCTCTTCATAATCGGCCACCCCGAAATTCTTGTTAAAGCGGTCCGCGGTCGGATACGACGTATAGCGGGGCGCAGGCACGTCAAACTTTTGAAGCAGTTCAATCGACGGCAATTCCACACCAGTTAAATTCGGGTCTGTCAACATGGGTTTTTCCTAAATTCCAGCAGTTTGATTTAAATTAAACTTCTGATATCATTTCACAATCTGACTTTGACGCAAGTCAAAAGTCAAACGATAACAGCGGCAACGTTCACATTGTGCACGGGAATTATTACAGCAAACTGAAAAGGTTTGTACAGTTCCGGTGCCGTCTGTTTCAATTGTTTTGATCAAATTTATAGATTGGCATTCATGTCGACTTTGTCACCGAATATCTCAGCCGTTCCGTCTCTCCGAGTCAGTTGCTCGCACTGCAACCTTCGTGAACATTGCGTTCCGCTCGGCCTGTCGTTGCGCGACATTGATCGTTTGGAAGATTTGATTGCATCTCGCAAACGTATTCATCGCGGTGAACCCTTGTTTCGAGCCGGCGACCGATTTGAAGCGATCTACGCCATCCGTTTGGGCTTTTTAAAAAGCTCCGTGATGAGCAGTGACGGTCGCGAACAGGTGACCAATTTCCATATGTCCGGTGAGTTGGTCGGCTTAGACGGCATTGCCAACGAAGTGCACTCATGCGATGTGATTGCGCTTGAAGACACCGAAGTGTGTGTCATTCCCTATGAACGCATCCTCGCTGCCTGCTCTGAAATTGAAGATTACAACCTGCACTTTCAAAAAGTGCTTTCGCGTGAAATTGTGCGTCAACACGGCCTAATGCTCCTGTTGGGCTCAATGCACGCCGAAGAGCGCCTCGCCGCGTTCCTTTTAAACCTCTCTCAACGCTTTGAATCCCGCGGTTACTCCCGGACCGAATTCGTGCTGCGCATGACGCGCGCGGAAATCGGCTCCTACCTCGGTCTCAAGTTGGAAACCGTCAGCCGCGTCTTATCCCGTTTCTCGCACGACAACCTCATCTCCGTGAACCAAAAACACGTTCACATCATTGACGCCGATGGTCTTCGTGCGATTGTTTCCGGTCAAAATTCGGAAATTGAACAAGAGTAGGAAGAGGTTTTTCTTGAACACCTTCAAGCACCTGGCCATTGTCATTGCCGGGCTCGGATGGTCTCTGAGCGCGACGGCCTCAGATTATGTGGATCTGCTCGCTGACCTTCCGATTGAAGATGAACTGGTCAAAGCCGTTGAGCTTCGTGAAGCGCAGCGTACACGCGTCAATCCTGATGACACCATTTGGGTGACGATTCGCCGCGGATTCGGCTTGGCAGATCTGCCCGATGACGTTGTGGACAAAGAACTGCAACGCTACACCAAGGCCCTGCCCTACACCGAACAGATGGCGTTTCGGGCGCGAATGTACCTCTACTTTATCGTCTCCGAAACGCAAAAAAGAGGAATGCCCACGGAATTGGCGCTGCTGCCTTTTGTTGAAAGCGCCTTTCAACCCGAGGCTCTATCCCGATCAAAAGCCGCCGGTCTTTGGCAATTTCTGCCGTCCACCGGCGATATTTTTGATTTAAGACAGTCCAGTTGGCGTGACGACCGACTCGATGTGGTGGAAAGCACCCGAGCCGCGCTCGACTATCTCCAATACCTTCATAATCAGTTTGAAGACTGGCATTTGGCCCTGGCCGCTTATAACTGCGGCGAAGGTTTTATCCGCAGAGCGGTCGCGGCCAATAAAGCCAAAGGTAAAGCCGCCGACTTTATGAGTTTGCCGCTTCCGGCAGAAACCGCACGTTACGTACCGAAACTGCTTGCCATCAAAAAACTGATTGAAAATCCTCAGCAATATGACCTCAAACTGCCCTCCATCGCCAACGAGCCATATTTCGTCCGCGTCAATAAGAACCGTGACCTCGATCTGGAAACCGCGGCGCAATTGGCAGAAACCGATTTACAGGAATTCCGACTCTTAAATCCGAGCTTTAACCGCCCGGTCGTTGTCGCTGCTCACCAAGGCTCCATTCTTATTCCGGCGGCCAAAGCCGATGCCTTTGTCTCCAATCTCATCAATTGGCAGGCTACCGGCAAGCCTCTTTCCAACTGGTCCACGCACACAATCAAAAAAGGCGAATCGCTTAAATCCATCGCGAAGCGCTATAACATGACCGAAGATGAGTTGCGGGCGGCCAACAAGATTCCGAAAAACCGCCGTGTGCAGATCGGCAGCACCATTTTGGTCAAAGACCCCCACGCGACCCAAGACATCCAAGTCACGGAAGCGGATTCAGCCATGCGTCTTGTGCCTCTGCCCACAACCCGACGAATTACTTATCGGGTCAGAAACGGAGACACTTTATCGGGGATTGCCGCTCGATTTGGCGTCAAGACCGCTGACATTCGAAAACAAAATCGACTCAAAAGCAACACCATCAAAGTCGGTCAAAGACTTCGCCTGACGGTTCGCGAAGTGCAGCGCACCAGTCTTCGCAAAACGGCTTATCGCGTCAAGCGAGGCGATACCCTCTACACCATCGCCAAACATCACCGCACAAGTGTGAGCGCCATCATGGATGAAAATCGACTTCAGTCCAAAAATTTAAAACCCGGTCAACGTTTGGTTATTCCTCACTGATCGACTTTCCAGCTTCAAAGTTTTCAGCTCTTTAGCTAAAATCAGCTCGTTATTACACATATTTTTAGAGTGAGGCTCAAATGGGTTTTCTTCAAGGTAAAAAAATTCTGATTACGGGAATTGTCTCCAATCGTTCCATCGCCTACGGCATCGCCAAGTGCTGCCATCGCGAAGGCGCCGAGTTGGCTTTTTCTTATGCCAACGAACGCTTCAAGGATCGTGTCGCGGATTTTGCCGCTGATTTCGGCAGTGACTTTGTTCTTCAAATGGATGTTTCCAGCGACGAACAAATCAACGACACCTTTGCTCAAATCAAAGAACGTTGGGGCGGCTTGGACGGTTTTGTTCACTCCATTGGTTTTGCTCCCCGCGAAGCCATTGCCGGAGACTTCCTTGAAGGCTGCACTCGTGATGCATTCAAAGTCGCCATGGATATTTCCGCCTACTCTTTCCCCGCTGTCGCCCGCGCCGCACTTCCGTTAATGGAAGGCCGTAACGGCTCCATGCTGACTCTCACCTATTTGGGCGGCGAACGCGTGGTCCCCAACTACAACACCATGGGACTTTGCAAAGCGGCGCTTGAAGCCAGCACCCGTTATATCGCAAGCTCTGTCGGTCCCAAGGGTATTCGCGCCAACGCAATTTCCGCTGGCCCCATCAAGACGCTTGCTGCCTCCGGCATCCAGGGCTTCTCCAAGATGCTCCATCACATGGAAACCAATGCGCCGCTTCGCCGCACCGTGACGATTGAAGAAGTGGGCAACGTTGCCGCCTTCCTTTTGTCGGATATGGCCAGCGCCGTCACCGGTGAAATCGTCCACGTGGACGCCGGCTTCCACAGTGTCGCCATCGGCGCTGAAGTTCAGGACTAATTGTTGACTAAACAAAAACTGACCGAAAAGACTTCTTTTTCGGTCAGTTTGACTGCGAAAGATTCGAAGTGAAAGCATTTAAAACCGCGGCGGTCTTTGCCAAACGAACAGAACCGATGGGCGAGGCTTTGGAAAAGCTTCTGGCCATTTTGCGTCATGAAAAAATCGATTATCTGCTCGAAGAAAGCACCGCGGAACACCTGCCCGGAACAAAAGGCGTCAGTCTCGATGAGCTGGGAGCCAAAGCGGATGTCATCATCATGTTGGGCGGCGATGGCACGACGCTTGGCATCGCACGGCGCATGGCGCGTTTCAAATTGCCCATCATCGCTATCAACGCGGGACGACTGGGCTTTATTACCGATTTTTCGCTTCAGGAAATGGACAAGGACTTGCCGCCTCTGCTGCGCGGCGAGTATGAGGTGGACACCCGTTCCATGCTGCACATTCGTGTGTATCGCAAAGGGGAAGTCGTTTTTAACGCCACTGCGGTCAATGACGCCGGAATTACTCACGGTCGGGCGGGCTCCATGGTGGAATTTAACGTTTGGGTGGACGGCCACCCCATGGCCACGCAGCGCGCCGATGGCGTCATCGTGGCTTCGGCAACCGGCTCAACTGCATACGCGATGGCCGCCGGCGGCCCCATCCTGCACCCGGCTCTCAACACCATGGTGCTGGTTCCGGTGGCTCCGCACGCGCTCACCAACCGTCCGATTGTGCTGCCGGGCTCAAGCATTGTCGATATCAGTCTGATCGAGGCCCGTGAAGCATCCGCCTACTGTGATATGCAAGACTTTTTCCCCATGCAAAAGGGCGATATTTTGCGCGTCAGAACGCTGCCACAAAGCTTCACAATCCTGCACCCGATCGGACACAACCATTACGACACGCTGCGCCGCAAGCTCTATTGGAACCTGATGCCTTCGGACAACGCCTCTCTACCCATCAAAGATTAGCGATCTCACCATGCTCACGCATCTTTCACTCAAAGACTTTGTTATCGTTAAGGAGCTTTCGCTTGACCTTTCCGGGGGACTCACGGTTTTGACCGGCGAAACGGGAGCGGGAAAATCCATTCTGATTGATGCGCTTCAGCTGATCTTAGGTGCCAGAGCCGATAGCGGTGTCATTCGAGAGGGAGCCAAACAAACGGACTTAACGGCTATCTTTGAAGTCAACGATGACGTGCTTGCCCTGCTTCGCGAGGCCGCTCTCACTGACAATGACGACTTGTTGGAAAAAACCGCTATTATTCGCCGCGTTATTGATCGAAACGGACGCTCGCGCAGCTGGATTAACGGTGTAGCGGTCACCGCCTCTCAAGTCAAAGAAATCGCCTCCAACCTGCTCGATATCCATGGGCAAAATGCCCAACAGTCGTTACTCAAACCCGCCGGTCAACTTGCTCTTTTAGACGGTTTCGGCGGCTACTCGAAGGAATTGACCGCAGTTAAAAGTGCCTTTGCGGATTGGCAAAACGCGCAAAAGCGTTTGCAGCAAGCAAAAGACGATGCCAAAAAATTAGCCGATGAAGCCGAACGACTCGCCTGGGTTCATGAAGAACTGTCGCAGATCAATCCACAACAAGGCGAGTGGGAAGAACTTAACGCAGAGCACAAACGCTTGGGAAATGCCCACGACATTTTAGAGGCGCTGGAATCGGCCACCGATGAATTAACCGATAGTGACGAGAGCGCTTTGTCACTTCTGGGCCGCAATACCGAGCGGCTTCAGGCTCTGTCTCAGTATGATGAAAAACTTGGGCTAATCGCTAACCAACTGGCCGAAGCGCAAGCCATTTTGGAAGACGCGGTTCGAGAATTAGAACGCTACAGTGATCGCACCGATCTGGACGAAAGTCGCTTTGAAGAAGTCGACACTCGTGTCTCGCTTTATTTCAATGCCGCGAGAAAATTCCATACCCTGCCTGAAACGCTTTTTGAAAAATTCAAAGAAACCGGTGACAAACTGGATGCACTCCAACACCACTTGGATTTAGAAAAACTGGAAAAAGAGGAAAGCGAGACTCGACAGACCTACATGAGCGCCGCTCAAGCGCTTTCCAAAAAACGGCACCTTGCTGCTAAAAAACTTTCTCAGGCGGTTACCGATGCCATGCAGATGCTTTCCATGACAGGCGGCCGTTTTGAAGCATCGCTCAATAGCTGTGAGCCATCCCTCCTGGGACTGGAGCGCTGTGAATTCCTGGTGGCCGGTCATGCCGGCGTTCCCGCCAGAGCGCTCTCGAAAGTCGCCTCCGGCGGCGAACTCTCCCGCATCAGCCTCGCCATCTCAGTGATCACCTCCAAATCAACCCCGGTGGATACGTTGATTTTCGATGAAGTCGATGCCGGTATCGGCGGCGCGGTGGCCGATGTGGTCGGGAAACTTTTGAAAAAGCTCTCCTTTGAACGGCAAGTCATGTGCGTCACTCACCTGCCTCAAGTCGCCTCATACGGGAAGACGCATCTGAAAGTTCAAAAATCTCTGGTCGGTGAAAGCACCGAAAGCCGTCTGCGTGAACTCAATGATGAGGATCGTGTTGAAGAATTGGCTCGGATGCTCGCTGGCTCCGACGTGACCACGAAAGCCCGGGCCAATGCGCAAGAACTCATAGAAAACGCCCGAGCCTATCAAGGCTAGAGCGTTTGGTGGACAACTTTTGAAAAAGCGCTACCTATTTGGCGGCGTTTTTTTCTTGGCATTCTTTACAAATGCCATAGAGGCAGAGTGTGTGGTGATCGAGTGTGAAACCAAAGCGAGAGGCAATTTCCTGTTGGCGACGTTCGATTTCCACATCCACGAACTCTTCGATTTTCCCGCACTGCAGACAAACCAAATGGTCGTGATGCTCAGGCTCACCAAGTTCGTAAGAGGCGCTTTCGCTGTCGAAATGATGACGACGTAAAAGACCCGCCACCTCAAATTGCGTGAGCACTCGATAGACCGTGGCCAAACCCACATCTTCGCCTTCTTCTCTTAAAAGAGAGAAAACTTCATCGGCGGTTAAATGACGTTTTTCCGTTAAAGCGGCTTTTTGAAACAGCGCCAAAATACGAAGACGCGGGGCGGTCGCCTTTAAACCCAGATTTTTCAAATCACTCGGATCGTATTTCAATTCATCTACCTCGGAAGAAGAACAGCACTTCATGAGTGTGCAGATAAGTTGCCAAATTTTAACAAAAAGCCGCCTGTGTCTCTCTGAATTGGCATGGTGCTGACGAAAAAAATCACAATTATTAAAGCGCAAGAAAGCACATTAGTTTATCATTCAGGGATCAGAGACTAACGCACTGAATCGACGTGTCACTTATGTACAAAAAATGTTTGCTGATGGGCGCCTTAGCGGCTTCGCTCACATTGAGCGGTTGTGCCCAAATGGAATCCCAATGGAATGCTTTTAATGAATGGTTCCAACCGACCGAGGCCATCTCGTCAGTGATTAAACCCTACCGCCCTGACACTCACCAAGGAAATTTGGTTACCAAAGAAATGGTGGATCAACTCCATCTCGGCATGACTCAGCTGCAGGTCCAATTCCTGTTGGGTGTTCCGCTTCTGCGCGATATGTTCCATCAAAACCGTTGGGATTATCTCTACTACGTCAATCCCCGTTTCGGTGATCCGGAAAGCCGACGTCTGACAATTTATTTCGATGATGAAGGTCGTCTGGTGCGCTACGAATTCACCCCGATGCCGGACGAAACGCAGGCAGACCAAATGATTTTGGGTGATAAGGAAGCTTTCAAGAACGATAATTCTCAATTGACCGTCGTCGACCAAGCTCAAAAAGCGGCCGAAGACGTCGAGCTGAACGCTCTTTAATGTAAAAGCCAAAGGACAAAACAAAAATGCAAGAAAAATTGGAACTTTTAGCCGACCGTGTTCGCGCTCTCATTCAAGAAGTCAATGACTTGCGCGCCCAAAACGAACAACTTCAGGCGCTTTTAACGCAAAAAGAAAATGAAGCCGGTTTGACCAAGGCCGAAACTCAGGAAGCGATTGAACGACTCGATGCATTGATTCGCTCAATTGAAAAAGCCCAACAAACGGTCAACGATGACCAAACGATGAATTTCTAATTGAATTCGAATAATCATGACTGCGCGTAAAACTTTGACACTGACCATCATGGGACGGGATTATCGTCTCGCGGTGGCCCCCGATGAGGAAGCGAATTTGCGCGCCTGCGCCGAGCTTGTGCAAAGCAAAATGCAGGAAATCCACCAACCGGGAAAGGTCTTCTCGCCCGACTCGGTCGCGGTATTGGCCGCGCTGCGCATCGCTTATGAAAATTTGATTCAACGCCAAGCGGTTGAGGAAATGAATAAAGCCGTGGAGGACATGAATCGATCAAAAGGACAAATCGACACCTTGATCGCTTTGTGTGACAACACGCTGTCTGAAAAAACGGCAGACAACGGCGCCGCGTAATGTTTTAACCTTAACGATCATAAGCGCCGCTTTGATCAGCGGCGTTTTTTCTTACGACTATGAGTGAAAATTTCCGCCCACTAACAGACGAAGATATCAATCAACTCGATGACCTGTTGGCAACGAGCAGTTGTGGTGACGACACCTTTGATGTCAGCATGCTCGATGGTTTTTTATCAGCGATCGCGCTTTTGAATCCGCCTATTCAAGACGAAAGCGAATGGTATCCCTACATTTTCAATGAAGAAGGCACGCCTTGCGAAGTCGATGAACCGGAAACCGTCAAACGCCTGGTTTGCCAACGTTTACAAGAAATCCGCGCGTTTCAGGCACAACGCCAATTCTATAACCCCATTATTTTCCCGCTTGAAGATGAAGACGGAAATCAAGTCACCGGCGTTGATGGTTTAGCCGCACTGGAACCCTGGGCGATGGGCTTTTATAACGCACTCGCTCAGTACAGTGACCGAGTTGACGTCACGGAAGCTATTGAAGCGCAACTTTGCCGCATTCACCGCTTTCTCGAACTCGATCAGGAAGATCCCGATTACGAACAAAACCTCGCCATTCGCCGGGCTGTGGAAAAAGAGCATCCGGTACACTCGCTCGAAGAAGGCATGTTGGAAATGATGCAAGGCGTCATTGAAATCGCTAAACTCAATTTGCCCAATAAACCCGTGAGCCGCGCCACCCCTAAGATCGGTCGCAACGACCCGTGTCCCTGCGGTTCCGGTAAAAAATATAAAAACTGCTGCGGCAAAAACGCTTAACGGATTTTTCCGCTCATCCACTGGCGCCTGAGATACCTTGATGGCGCCAGTGTTTTAAGGAGCGCAGGATCGGCGGGCAACGCCACCCCCAACATAAAAGAGGTGAGCATGTCGGCGCAAAGGGCTGACATCGACAGTCCGCGAGAGCCCAAGCCGGCCAACACCCACAATCCCTCTTGATCCCATAGGCTGCTGTCTTGCGGATATTCCTTGTGGCTTCTGCAGACACTTAACCACTTCTCTTCATCAATGGACGCCCCCAAAACAGGAAGACGACCGGGTCCTGCGGCTCTAACACCACAATAGGCGCCGGTTACCACCACGGGCACGGACTTCGTTAAAAGGCTATCCAATTTTTCCAGATTATTTTCATGGGCTTTCGTTTCTGTCCAAGGCCCCGTGCGCTCCAGCTCATACGTCGCCCCAACGCCGCAATAGCCGTCACTCATGTGCGCGATGTAACCTTCACCACTCACCGGAGAGTTCAACTCCGTTAAATCCGTATCTCTTAGGAGCGTGATGCGACCAGGCAACGCCTCGAGCCCCAAAGCGGAACCCAGCAAGGCCTCAGAGGCGAAAGCGGCACAAACCACAACGTCAGTGGCTTCATCAATGACTTCACCAAATTCACCGATGAGCTGCCAATATTTGTCCTGTTTTTTTAAGGCAACTACTTGAGTATTTCCTCGGTAGGAAGCGCCTGAGGCCTTGATCAAAGCTCGACAAAAAGCGCCGCATCGGGCCATTCCCGACATGGGAAAGAACCAACCGCCGCGTTTTAAAGAAAGTCCGGCCTTCAATGAGGCCTCCTCTTTTTGAAGCAGCGTGCCGTAATCCGCAGGAAGAGCAAAAGGCTGACCCTGCGAAGCGGCGCTCTGCCATTCCGCATAGATCTCATCGGTGTGAGCCATCTGAAGGCAACCGAGCGGTTCAAAAAGAGGCTCTCCCGTTTTTTCTTCCAATTCGCGAAGGCGCGATCTTGCCAGTAAAAAGCCTTCTCGAGACAGCTTGGAAAGCGGGCTGTCATCACGGGTGAAATGGGGATGAAGTATTCCCCAGGATAGGGCGCTTGCGGCTCCCCCCGGCACGGGGGCTTGATCGACAACACGCACCTGAACACCCTGCATGCGAAGACTGTAGGCGACATTGGCGCCCGCTAATCCTCCCCCAATCACAATCACATCTTCAATCGCACGGTGATTGTGCTTGGTGCGCCGAGCTTTCATGATCCCGAAAAGTCTTTCACGTTTTTTTCCAAACCCTTTTTTCTTTTCAATTTCAAAGCCCGCGCCGATCAGCGCACGCCTGACATCACCTTTTGTGCACCAGGTTGTCACCACCGCGCCTTCTTTCGCATAGCGCGACAATGATCTCAAAAGTCCAGCTTCCCACATCCGGGGATTCTTTTGCGGTCCAAAGCCGTCGAGAAAAAGCGCGTCATACTGCAGGGAAAGTTTATTGGCGAAGGTTTGACTATCCCCAAAAATTAGGATCAGGCGCACGCGGCCGCCGTCAAAAGTCAGAGTGTGATAGCCGGGAATACAGACGGGCCAGTGGCTAGCAAGTTCTTTCGCTTCATCGGCAAGTTCCACTGCCGCGTACTGCTCGATTTGTGAGCGTGAAACCGGAAAACATTCAAGCGCCACGTACTCCAAATGAGCGCTGCGTTTGGGATCATTGCGCCAGGCTTTAAGAGTGGCGAGAAAATTTGTCCCCAACCCAAATCCGTTTTCCAAAACGGTAAATCGTTCTTTACCTTGCCAACGGCGGGCAACCTCACCTTCAGATAGAAAAACAGTGCAAGCTTGCCCATAGGCGCCGCTTCGGGTCGCATAGATGTCTTCAAATTCCGGAGAATAAGGTTTGCCGTCACTCAATTCAATAACAGCGGGACGGACTTGATTGGCCGACATGAAAAGGATTTCCCAGGAAAAACAAATAACTCTTTTATTTTAACGAAGAAGATACCTGCATCCGGATAGGATCGCCAAGAGCAAAAATGTTTTGGGTGTGAGTTCAAACCCACACCCAAAACTTCAATGAAAAAGAAGACTAGAACTGGTAACGAATGCCGATGGAGCCTTCCCGTTCAGTGTAGCTGTCGCTGCCAAACGATGCCCCGACTCGCGCCCAAGCGGAAATGTCTTGGGTCAATCGCCAATCCACACCGATTCTCGCCTCACCTTGATTGCGAGAACCTGCTTGATCCACCGTCACACCGGAAATGGTCGTTCCATACTCTTGCGTGTTGTGTACCCAATTGGCTTCAACAAAGGCATTGAAATGATCGTTGCCCTCTTCGGTGAGTATTGCACGAGCGCCCAAACGTGTGCGAACGTTGTTGGTTCCCTCGAAATGCACGTCCTGCACATCGTTATGGATTTCATCATATTCCATACCAAACCAAGTTACCGAAGCGTGCGGCTCAACAGTAAGGTTAGCAACCTTGCCGTTATTGGTAACAACGCTGCCAAGCTTAAAGCCCCAGCCGGCTTCCAATTGCGCTGAAAGCCCCTGACCATTGATGTCTTCAGTCTCGCTATTGGAACCGGTCACATCACTGGATGCATGGGTAAACATAACCCAACCATCCACATAGGGACCGATTTGACCGGTCGTGTTTGCTTTCCATCCCGCGTAAGCACCCACGCCCCAAGCATCGGTTTCAGCCTTTGAGTCCATATTGGTGACTTTTGAAGTCGTCTTGGTATCCATAGTGCCGTAACCACCCATGAGACCCACATAAGCCATGCCTGTCTCAGAGGTCGTGAACTGCACCAAATCTCCGCCCAACATGGTGGTATTGGATGTTGTACGCATACGCAATTGCTGGGTAGAATCACGGAATCGTTCATGACTCATCGTGTGATGCATCCAAAGCGAAGTACTTTGTTTTTCTCCGGTCACCGGATTGATCCAATCACGATTGCCGACACGATCGTGCAATGACAAGTCAAATAGCTGCGCTGCGTAAGCAATCCCGATATAGGAACCGGCCGTCACACTTGTATTTCTTCGATCGGTTATACCATCGATGCTCGTTAAATCAAACACTGCACCGGTTCCCTGATCGGTTCTCACCAATCGGTAATCGTAAGCGCCGGACAAAACGTAGCTTTGGCCGTTAGCCAACGCCAACTCGAAGTCCATCGCGTTGCCATCCACTTCCATCACGCGCAAGGACTCGACAGCCCCTTTATCCAGTTTGGAAGTGGCATTTAAGGCAAAGTTACCCGAAGCGTTTCCGGTGACTTTCAAGCCGTCGCCTGCATCTCCAAGATGACCTTTATTTTTATCACTGCCAAACTCCAATTCCATGTTGATGGTTCCGTTGCCACTGAGTTCTTCAATAGTGGCGAGGCCATCGAGTTTTACACTTCCCGTTTCTTTCACATGAATCTTGCCAAAGGCGGTTTGGCTATCCAATACAACAACCCCGCCTTCTGCTTGGATATTGAGTTTAGAGTTCGGTGACCGACCGGAACCAAAATCAAACGCTAAAGTGCCTTCACCTTGTTTGACTAACCAACTGTATTCATCAAGGTTCAGTTGATGTTTAAGTACATCTTCTTTCTCTTGCTCAATATCAACAAACACGAACGATGCGCCCGTTCCTCGGATTTCACCTCCGGTAAAACTATTCAAGGTATCGGCTGTTGTGAAAAGATTAGTATTTTGGACCTCCAAGATACCCGAGCCGGTGAGCTGTCCCTTCAAAATTGACCAATCTCGCAAGACCAGTTGTGTATTGGAACCAATTTCCACATTCCCCTTTTCTGCAATCAATCCTTGCAGATATTGGTAACTCGTCGAACCGCTTTGACTTGCTTTAAGCGCTAATGAGGCTCCCTCTTCTAACTGCACATTGACCTTATTATTTTCTTTACCCAGAGCTCCCGTTACAGCAGTCAACTGAATGTTTTTATCAACAACCACGGCACCATTGAAACTGTTCCGGGCATTTGAAAATTCCACTTGATCACTTTCTGCGACATTGTCTTTCGCGTAACGAACTTGAATAATGCCATTACCGGTAATTTCAGCGCTAAGTGTTCTATCTTGGGCGTCAGAGAGATTAATCACCAATGCCTGATCCTGCGCTTGCTCACCAACGAGATCCAATCGATCCAAAGCGTAGCCAAGATAAAGATCACCACTGCCGTCCTTTTTCACTTCAGTCTGAACCACATATCCCCAATACGCATCTGCTGCACGCTTTCCTGAATCCGGATTATTCAATGCTTCTTTATGTTGTCCTTTGTCCAGGTCTTCTAACTTCAATGTGTTCTCGTTTCTTTGCTTGATCTCCAACCTGTCCAAATTCCCATAAATTTTGTCTGCGCTGGCTATGACACTTTTAATCTCAGTGTCATCGTAATCCAAGACTGAACCTACAAGTGTGACCTCAGGTTGATCATTAATGTAGTCTTCCGGATCCAAAACGATATAACCCCGCCCGTCCATGTATAACTCGTTTACAGACAAAATCGGTTCATCCAATTGCTTATCCACATGCCCATTAAACTGGGTCAGATCCAACACACCATAATCGTCGTCTCCGGAGGCAGAATCGTTGGCCCAACCGAAACGATCAATTGAAGTCTTTTCGGTGATGTAAACATTTCCACCGTGACCAACACTTAAACCAACCGCGCCGTCTTGTCGTTTGAAAATAGAGGAATCCGTATTCTCAACTTCAAATTTGCTATTAGTAATTCGTATCCATCCCCGATAGTCAGACCACTGCCCTTTTTCTTCATCGAGAATGGTGAAGGTTTCACCCGCATAGCCGTTCTCATTAAGTAAACCTTCCACGATAACGATGGCATTTTCCCCACTTGAATGGAACGTCACCCCTTCACCTAAGGTCCACTCTCCACCGGTGACGGCTTTATCCGTTTGTTTTATCGTTAATTTGTTGTATTCATTGGTTTGCTCATCGGGATCCAGTTCATCACCGTTTCCAAAGATAACCTCATCTCCCAATTGACTTGTTCCTGTTACTGTCAAAGAGGAGCCGTCGGTAATCTTCGTTCCGTTTTTGGAAGTTACATAGACATTTTGATAATATTCAACATTCGAAACCGTGCCATCTTCATCCGCTTTAATTTCCACTAAACCCGCATCGATTTTTGCATTAAATTGTCCGGATGCGCCTTCAAAAATAAAACTTTCGTCAGCCTTAGCTGTCACAGTCTGACCGATAGAAGAGGCATTGTGAACATAGAAGTTTTGAGCGGAAAGTTCTAGTGTGTCGACGTCTGAAGCTGTCGAAATGAGTGAGGCGTTGTCTAACCATACGTCTCCATTGACAACCAACTCTCCGACTTTGTTTAAATTGGAGTTCACTAATTTGAGGTAATTTGTATTTCCCAGCGCAGCATCTGAAGTTAATTTGGCTGTGATGTTTTCAAAATAAGATCCGCCCGTATAATCACTTTCACTTACCCCATAGTACTCATCATCGTAACTAAAGTTTGAAATCTCAATGCTTGACTGATCTTTCCTATTTCCGACAAATTTAAAAGCCCCTTTGCCTGTCATTTGAGTCAACCAGGTGGCCTCACCGGAATCAACCGTTATGACGAACGCGTCCTCCTCTTCGCTACTTCCGGAGAAGGTTCCGTTGTAAGACAACATCGTCAAAAATGACAGTGTCGATACAACATATCCATCAACCACCACTCCGGTGTTTGCCAAAACCGCATTTTCTAAATCCAAACGTTCTTCAAGCTTCAGATGCTCTTTATTTTGTTCATAAACTTCGTAGGCTTTCGCACCAACCACATAGGTTCCGACCGCAGCCTTATTGCCTTGATTGATATTCTGTTCAAACAGACCTTCATCGCTTCCTCGAATTGAAATAAAGGATGCGTTTGGATCTCCATTCCATCGCAAATTCGAGTTACTGACTAGCTCTTGAACAAAACCGTTGGATTGTTGGATCAAATCGGATCCATTCAGAGTTTGATAGGTGTTCTTTCTTTTACCAGCGAGGGCAATTGTCAGTCTGCTCTCATCACCATCCTTTCCCCCTAAGGTAATGGGATCGTTCCAAATGACCGAATTTGAAGCGCCAAAAATTAAATTCTCGGTGACTGACTCGGAAAGTGTTGACTCATGAACGGCCGCATTCGCCGTTAACTGAGTCATCATGAGTAAAGTGGTCACGAAAAATGACAACGACGCTTTCGCGCTTTTATGACGGGACTTTTGATTTTCAGAAACAGCCGTAAAAGTCTGTGTGACAGCGTTCCATATGGATTTGTAAACTCTATTCATAAAAATCCTTTTACTACAGCGGATTACTATGAATAAATTCTTTCATGCCCCCCCCGTCTGTCAAACGGAATAACCCTTAAGTTAAGCCCTTAATAGCGGTGTCTTGACCAGTCTCAAAAACGATTAACTGACGCTAGAAATTACCGAACTGAAAACAGAAACGGTACCGAAATTGCTCTCGATACCGTTTTCGCCTAAAACTATTTTAGATTGCTCAATGCTTTAAAGGCTTAAAGCGCAGACGATGCGGTCGCGCGGCTTCTTCGCCCAAGCGCTTACGTTTGTCCGCTTCGTATTCCGTGTAGTTTCCATCAAAGAAGACAACTTTAGAATCCCCTTCAAAAGCCAGGATGTGAGTCGCGATGCGGTCCAAGAACCAGCGATCGTGAGAGGTCACCATCGCGCAGCCGGCAAATTCCAGCAGTGCGTCTTCCAAAGCGCGCAACGTTTCCACATCCAAGTCATTGGACGGTTCGTCAAGCAACAACACATTGCCACCCGCAAGCAAAGTTTTAGCCAAATGCAAACGACCGCGCTCACCGCCGGAGAGCGTTCCGACAATCTTTTGTTGATCACCGCCCTTAAAGTTAAAGCGGCCGAGGTAGGCGCGAGAAGGCATTTGGAATTTGCCGACCTGAAGAATATCCTGACCGTCGCTGATGGCTTCCCAGGCGGTCTTGTCATTGGGCAATGAATCACGCATCTGATCAACCGCGCTGATCTTGACGGTTTGACCGATTTCGATCTCGCCGCTATCAGGTTGCTCTTTACCCAAAATCATCTTAAAGAGCGTGGACTTACCGGCGCCGTTCGGACCGATTACCCCCACAATGGCTCCGGGCGGAATCTTGAAACTTAAGTCATCGATTAAGAGACGATCGCCAAAGCCTTTACTGACGTGCTTAAACTCAATCACGTTATTGCCCAGGCGTTCGGCCACCGGAATGAAAATTTCATTGGTTTCATTGCGAGCCTGGTACTCGTAGCTCGACATTTCCTCAAAGCGACTTAAGCGGGCCTTGCTCTTGGCTTGGCGGCCCTTAGCGTTTTGACGAACCCATTCCAACTCGTGCTTGATCGCCTTCATGCGAGCGTCTTCCTGACGCTTTTCAATTTCCAGACGCTTTTCCTTTTGGTCCAACCAGGAAGAATAATTGCCCTTCCAGGGAATGCCTTCACCGCGGTCCAATTCCAGGATCCATTCAGCGGCGTTATCCAAGAAGTAGCGGTCGTGGGTCACGGCCACCACGGTGCCCGGGAAGCGATGCAGGAATTGCTCGAGCCACTCCACGCTTTCGGCATCCAAGTGGTTGGTCGGTTCATCGAGCAACAACATATCTGGCTGCGAAAGCAACAGACGGCAAAGAGCCACACGGCGCTTTTCACCCCCGGAGAGGTGTTCAATCTTGGCATCCCAGGGCGGCAGACGCAGAGCATCGGCCGCAATTTCCATCTGCGTTTCAGCGTTGGTGCCGGCCGCGTTAATAATGGCTTCCAACTTCGCCTGTTCAGCCGCAAGCGCATCAAAGTCCGCATCGGGATCCGCATAGGCCGCATAGACTTCATCAAGACGCTTTTGCGCATTAAGCACTTCGCTTAACCCTTCTTCCACCGCTTCTCTGACCGTGTGGTTCGGATCGAGCTGCGGCTCCTGGGGCAAATAACCGATCTTGATACCCGGCATCGGCAGAGCTTCGCCTTCAATATCCGTATCCACTCCGGCCATGATCTTCAAAAGGGTTGATTTGCCCGCGCCGTTTAATCCCAAAACGCCGATCTTGGCTCCTGGGAAAAAAGACAGGGAAATATCTTTCAAAATTTGCCGCTTCGGCGGAACAATCTTTCCGACGCGGTTCATCGTAAACACGTACTGTGCCATAACGGTACCGATACCTATAAGAGAAGTTAAAAAAGGCAGCCTGAAAAAGGTTGCCTAACTAAATTTAATACGAGCGCTTCTTTCGGGCGTGACGGCGCTTTCGCGTGCCGAAATACCCCTCGAAAACCCACTTTCGACGCCAGCGAAGAGCTTCTTCATAAAGCGCTTCGCGCTCAGCGCCCATCGTCTCCGGCCGCCATTCTTTCCACTTTTTATAAACGCCGCTCATGTCCACCAGTTCCACAACTCGGCGCCAAGAAGCGGGCATCCAAGCGGTGGTGAGAGCGGCTTGAAAGTCAATCAAAAGGGGCTTGCCTTCAGGAGAAACCAACCAATTGCCCGTGCCACGCGTATCCAAATGCACGACGCCATGATCATGCACGCTTTGCAAAAGCGTCTCCATGTCCGCCAAATACTCTGTGCTGATGTCTTTGGGATCAGTTTTGGCCAAACGGGCGCCCGGCAAAAACTCAATGGCGATCGCATGACGGTCTATTTTAAACGAGTCGCTCGCAACGCCGTTGATACCTTTGAGTTTTTGAAGGATTTTAAATTCGTGCCCCAAGAGAAACGGCGCCAATAAAGTTCTCACCCACCAATTGCGCGGCGCGAAGTCCTTCACGGTCCACTGCCGCCCTTGCCAGGTCACGCATGTCACACGGGCATTAGCCGCCCTACCGTCTCGCAACAGTTTTGAGGGCAAGCTCGCCATTTCCTCGCGGGTAAAACCTTTAATGGTCATGGGTAGTTAATCCAAATCAGGGCATTTGAATTTTGCTCGCCGCGGCGGCAAAACCCGCGTCACCCGGGGTGACAATCTTGCTTGCGGCCTCGCGACGCATTTCTTCGAGCTTAGCGATCGTTTCCTGAACGCCGGCCTTAGCCGCTTCACCATAACCCTTCACCGCTTCTTCAAGTGTCGCCGCTTTGATTTGGAACGAGATCGGCAACGGTCCCATTTGGGTCATGATTTGCGTTTCTCCCATATACACAACTTCACGGGTCAAATCGCGCACGCCTTCCAAGGTCACCGGCGTCAGAACACGAATCGTTCCAATTTTGCGGTCAGTGAACACTTCTTCACGAACCAAGGCATTGACATCCATCTGAACATTCATTTGGTCGAGATCGGCCATTTTTGTAATCCTTTCTAAAAACAAACCTCGTGCCGTCCGTTTCACACAGACAACGCACGAGGTTATTTCCAGCTGAAATAACGGTACTTAATTGTACCGATTTTGGCTGAATAATCCGATTAACGATAGACCATCACCGGCACTTTGGAGTGCGTGAGCACCTTCTGGGTTTCACTGCCCAAAAGAACCGCGGCCAAGCCCTTGCGGCCGTGGCTGGCCATGAAAATCAAGTCGCACCCGAGCTCTTCACAAACGTCCATGATCGCTTCAGACGGTGAAAAACTCTTCTTCGAGCAAATCGTCGCTTTCACACCCGCCTTATCAAAATATTCGCGGGCTTTTTCCAAGCGCTCTTTCGCCTGATCCTTGACGCGCTGATCATACTGTTCAATGCTCTCAGGACGGTATTCGCTCAAATTCGTGTAGGAATACGGTTCAATCACCGTCAGCACGTACACCTCCGCGCCAAGCGGTTTTGCAAATGAAGCGGCCCCTGCCACAGCCATATAAGACAGCTCACTGCCGTCAATCGGAACAAGAATTTTTTTATACATACACTCTCCAAGTACATCTACGCGTACTCTACTTATTTTTAGTGTAGGCGTTTTTTCAAGAAAAAAGTTTGCGCTTAATCAGCTACGCAAAAATTGAATACTCATTCAGTGTCGTATTGCATTTTCAGGCGCGCTTGCAATCAATTTCAACACACAGTTTTGAGCCAAACGCATGGCAAAAGTCGCTGTGACTGCCATAAAAACACCGAACCCTTCTCCTCCATCGCGACTCGGACAAACCGCTTCGTCGCTATAGACCGCATCAATTCCAAAAGGCTTGGCTTTTTTACCTGCTCCTTCCCCTTTCGGAAAGCCATAATCTTTGCGAAGCCTTGTTCGCATGGCGGCAATTAACGCATCGCCTTTGACGTGCGCCACGTCAGCGACCGCCACTTTCGAGGCATCAACCTTTCCGCCCGCGCCGCCGCTCGTTAATACAAAGCGAGCCTTCTCTTGACCGCGAGCAACTAAAAAGGTTTTGGCACCGAGTGAATCAATGCAATCAATAAGCGCATCGCACAATGGAATGAGTTCGTCAAAATTGGCTTCACTCACAAATTGATCAACGGCGACAATGTCCGCTTTGGGGTTAATGGCTCTAAGGCGCGCGGCCAACACGTCAACTTTTTTACAACCGTACTGTCCGTCCATAGCCGGCAGCTGACGATTTGTGTTGCTTTCTTCGACCGTATCGCCATCGATAATGGTGATTTTCCCGACGGCCGTGCGCGCGAGCGCTTCGGCAACCCAACTGCCGACTCCTCCCACGCCCACAACCACCACATGCGAGCGGGTCAGAGTTCCAAAACCCTCTCTTCCAAACAGACGGCTGATGCCGCCAAAGCGTCTTGTATCGGCAGTATTCATTAGGATCTGTTGATAAAAAGCACAATATAGGCTCTAAAGGCTAGCACTTCGCACCAAATGGCGCTAAAGTGATTGTAAGGAGATTGAAAAATTATTTCGTTCTCTGGTTTCGTCTGCTCGCGAGCCTTTGCTGGCTTGGGCTAGAGTGTTCGGATTTGTGAGGGCGTTGCCGCACACCCGGACGGCTGTTTTTCCATTCTTATAAAAGGATGCTTTATGAAAATCCTTATTCCCGTAGACGGTAGTGTATATAGTGACAATGCGGTGGCGTTCGTTGCCAGCCGTACGACGTTGATCGGTCACGAACCGCATATTGTTTTATTGAATGTGCAGGCCCCTCTGCCCGCCCGTGCGAGCCGCCTCGTGAGCCGCGAAGCGCTTGATGACTACTACAAGGATGAAAGCGAAAAGGCTTTTAAACCGGCCCGTAAGATTTTGAAGAAAGCCAAGATGGCTGCCGAAGAAATCGCCAAGGTGGGTACACCGGCTGAAGAAATCGCTAAGGTAGCCGAAGAAATGAAAGCCGATTTGCTCATCATGGGCTCTCACGGCCGTTCCGCCTTAAAGGGCTTGCTCTTCGGTTCCGTGACCAACGCCGTGCTTGCTTTAACCAAAGTGCCGCTTTTGATGCTTCGCGACAAGGCGGCTCCTGAAACGGATGCGTTAAATGTCGGTATCGCCGTGGACGGCTCGAAGTTCGGCACGGCCGCTGTGAAGTACGCCATCAAGCAGTTGGACCTCTTTGGCGGTACAGCTGCCAAGATCCACTTGATCAACACGGTGAGCGATTACGCCGGCGCCGTCATGCCCGACATGACCGGTATGGCTTTGCCCGCCTTGTCTGAAGACGAAGTGGTTGAATTGCAAAAGAGCGAATTTGCTGAAGCCATTGACCCGGTGTTGCCTTTATTTGACAAGGCCGGTGTTAAGCCGAAGGAAGTTTGCTTGGTCGGTAACCCCGGTGATGAAATCGCCGCTTACTGCAAGAAACGTCACCTCGATATTCTGGTGATGGGTTCTCACGGTTACGGTCGCTTCAAGGCCGCCGTGATGGGTTCGACCGCCACGCGTATCGCCTCTATCGCCGATGTGCCGCTGTTGATTATCCGTAAATAATCAATTTGAGCTGACACTTAAAATCGGCTGAAAAGAAGCCACAGTGGCCGTAAACCGCTGTGGCTTTGTTTTAATGTTGGGTTTCAAAAGTAATGTCCGCCACCATTATCAAGGTTATTTTTCTCACAGTTGTTGTGCAGATCGGCTGCGTCTCCAACCGCGTGAGTTGCTCCCTTGACGGTCTTTACGAAAATGCCACGGCGCTCGAAGTGGGCATCATGATGGCGCTTTTTGCTTTTGTGCCCGCTCTTTTTGCCATTCGATCGGGTCAATGGATCGATTCAGTCGGTCCTAAAAAACCGGTTCTCACCGGCATCTGCGTCATGACAGTGGCCGCGGTCCTGCCGATCGCTTTTGATGTCAAAACGTTTGGACTTTGGCCCTTATACGCGGCCTGCATGATTAACGGCTTGGGCTTCATGCTCGTGCAGATGACAAACCAACAATTGGTGGGGCACCTGTCAGATGCGAAAAGCCGAACCAACAATTTCGCGTTCCTCGCCATGGGGTACTCGGCTGCGAATTTAAGCGCCCCGATCGCAAGCGGTTACTTAATTGATCACCTGGGCTTTCAAAGCTCCTACATCATGGCGCTGTCGGCTGTGGTGCTGGGCCTCATTGGTTTTCTCACCTTTATCCGTCCCAAGCTTGCGGATTCCTGGAATCGTCCGAAAGTCACAAAAAGCAAAGGCAGTTTTGAGCTCCTGGGCATTCCTCACGTCAGAAATGTGCTTATCGCAAGTTCCTTCATGTCCATGGCCTGGGATCTTCAAAGCTTCATGATTCCGGTCTACGGCACGGAAATCGGTTTGAGCGCCAGTGAAGTGGGTTGGATTCTGGGGGTCTTTGCCGCGGCCACTTTTGTCGTGCGTCTTTTCATGCCGATCATTGCAAGGCATCTCACCGAGTGGCAAACCATTACCTGCGCTTTTGCTCTCGGTGCCCTGTCTTACGCGCTCTTTCCGATTTTCGACAACTTCTTCATGCTCGCCTGTGTGGCCTTCTTACTGGGCATGGCGCTCGGCTCTTCGCAGCCTAATGTGATGAGCCTCATTCACACCGAGTCTCCCCCGGGACGCACGGGTGAGGCTTTAGGGCTTCGCACCATGCTCATCAACTTATGCCACACAACGCTTCCGATCATCTTTGGCGGCGCGGGCAGCCTCATTGGCGCAGGATCGGTCTTTTATGTGGTCGCGGGCCTCATGGGCGGCGTTTCAGTCTTTACGTCCCGGTGCCAAAAACAATCGTTAAGCCGCGCTTCACGACGTGTGGTTGAAGCGTTGGAAGAAGAACGCAATCGCAAGAAATCTCAATGATCTTTCCGCTTCAAGGAATCGCACTTGTCTTTTTCTAAAGACAAAAAAGCACTTTTTTATACGGTCAATAGCTTATTTCCTCTTGATTTTCCTTTGGAAATACTCTGTTTTGCTTATCACTTTGAGCGTTCTCCTATAGCAAAATGATCCTAGGGATTGTGTTCTGAAATCCCCAGTAAGCAAAGGAAGAACGTTATGTCTAAAAAATTACTTGTTGTGATCCTGGCGAGTTTGCTGGGAAGCGCGCAGGCCGAGACCCTGCGTTTTGCCAGTCAAGGCGACTTTCTCACGTTTGACGTCCACAGTCAAAACGAGTCCCTCAATACGGCAGCAACAGGTTATTTGTACGATTCTTTATTTGCTTACGATAAGAACTGGAAAGTGATCCCCTGGTTGGCCGAATCTTGGACGCGAAACAAAGAAAACACGGGCTGGATTCTCAATATTCGTAAAGGTGTGAAATTTCATGAAGGGCAAACATTGACCGCCCGCGATGTGGCCTTCTCACTCAACCGAGCCTTGGAACCCAGCAGCCAATTCAAAAACAACATGTCAGGTATTAAAGGCGCGAAAGTCCTTGATGACTACACTGTTTTGGTGGAAACCGTGTCGGCGAGCCCTGTCTTTTTCCGTCAATTAATTGATGTACGCATTATCAATTACGAATGGGCCAAAGCGCATGACGCGCTTCACCCCCAAAATGCGAGCGCCAAGGAAGAATCTTTCATGGCTCGTCACGCCAACGGCACCGGTCCCTTTAAACTGGAAAGCCGCGAAGTCGACGTGAAAACGGTTTTCGTGGAAAATCCGAATTGGTGGAATAAGGCCGCTAAGACCGGCAACGTTACCCGCATTGAGTACACTCCGATTTCATCCAACGCAACACGCACCGCGGCGCTTTTGTCCGGACAAATTGATCTCGTGATCGACCCGCCCACGCAAGACATCGTCCGTCTTGAAAAAAATCCGGATATCACCGTGCGCAACGGCTCCGAAAACCGCGTGGTAATGATTACGCTTGATCAATTTAACGATAAGCCGCACTTTGTCACGGTGCCCGGTAAGGAAAGCGTCAATCCGTTTAAGGACAAGCGAGTGCGCCAAGCGCTCTATGAAGCCATTGATATCAAAGCCATCCAGCGGGCGGTGATGCGCGGCAAATCAGTGCCGACGGGCACCATCGTCGCTCAATCCATTAACGGTTGGACGCCGGAATTGGCTCAACGCTATCCCTACAACCCCGAACACGCTAAGAAGCTCTTGGCTGAAGCGGGTTACCCCAACGGTTTCAGTTTCACAATCGACACGCCGAACAACCGTTGGATCAATGACGAAGCGATTACCAAGGCGATTGCTTCAATGTGGACCAAGATCGGCCTGACCGTCAGCGTCAACGCCATGCCGCGTTCACAATTTTTCCCGAAGATTCTGTCGCTTAATTCCTCCGCCTATCTCGTGGCCTGGGGCATCAATACGTTTGACGGTCTCTACGGTCTTCAAAGTCTCTCGCAAACCTTTAACGCCAAAACCGGCACGGGCTTAGCCAATCTCGGTCGCGCCAGCGACGCGAGAATTGACGAACTCATCGCCCAAGCCGAGGTCGAAGCCGATGACGCCAAGCGCACGGCCATGATCACCGAGGCGTTGAAACTCGAAAAAGAGAACTATTACCACATCCCACTACATGAGCAGTCTCTGACTTGGGCCATGCGCAAAAACATCGATGCGCAGGTAACGCCTAATAACAGAGTCGACGCTTTATCGGTCACGGTTCATCCGGTTAAGTAAATCCAATAAGCGTTTCTCAAAGTCGTCGGAACTGCTCAGGCGATAGCCCCACAAAGGTTATCGCCGTTGGGTGTTTCGATGTGTGTGTCATTTTTCGAGTGTCAAATATGTTGGAATTTTTCATCAGAAGACTTTTTCAAGCAGCGGTCGTGCTCTTTACCGTGGCTTTCGTAGCATTTTTGCTTTTTCAGTTTGTGGGCGATCCGGTCTCTCAGATGTTAGGCATTGAATCGACTCAAGCCGACCGTGACCGGCTGCGCGAAGCGCTGGGTTTAAATGATCCGTTTTACATTCAGTTTCTTCACTTTATCGGCAATGCTGCCACGGGCGACTTCGGCATCAGCCTGCGTCAGGGCACGCCCGTCTCCGAACTTATTGCCGAGCGTTTTCCCGCCACGTTTGAATTGGCCATGGTGAGCGTCATCATCGCCACCGTCCTCGGGGTCGCGCTGGGCGTCATTGTCGCAATCTATCGTGACACGTTTCTGGCTCGCTTCTTAATGGGCTTTTCCCTGGTGGGGATCAGTTTGCCGACGTTCTTAATCGGTATTTTGTTTATTCTCATTTTCTCGGTCTGGCTTGGGTGGCTGCCCAGTTACGGCCGTGGAGAAGTCACGGAGATCGGCTTTTGGAGCACTGGGCTTTTGACCGCAGACGGTTGGGCGCATCTGCTTTTGCCGGCGCTCACCCTATCGGTGTTTCAATTAGCGCTCATCATGCGCTTGGTGCGCGCCGAAATGCTCGAAGTGCTGCGTTCTGATTTCATCAAATTTGCCCGCGCCCGGGGACTGTCCGAGCGCTCCATTCATTTTCGACACGCCTTAAAAAACACGCTCATCCCCGTCATCACAATCGTAGGCCTGCAGCTGGGCGGCATTATCGCGTTTTCCATTGTTACCGAAACGGTTTTCCAGTGGCCCGGTCTTGGACTTTTATTTATTCAAGCCGTGCTGTTTGCCGACATCCCCGTGATGACCTGCTATCTCTGCCTCATTGCGTTGATGTTCGTTCTCATCAATTTCCTCGTCGATTGGCTCTACACCGTGGTTGATCCGCGCTTAAAGCCCGGACTTTCGAAGAGTCACTCATAAGGAGGAAATCATGAGAAATCGCTTAACTCAAACTTGGATTACTTTTAAAGACAGCGACTTATTCTGGAGTTTCAAACACTCTCCTGTCGCTATGGTTGCGCTTGCGGTCACTTTGCTATTGATGATCTCGGCGCTTTTGGCTCAAATCATCGCGCCCTTTAATCCGTACGACTTGGCAAGCCTTGATTTGATGGCCGCTCATCTTCCACCCTCTTGGTCTGAAGGGGGTGATTCCCAATTTTGGTTGGGCACGGATGATCAGGGACGAGATCTCTACTCCACCATTTTGTATGGACTGAGACTGTCGCTGAAAATCGGTCTGATCTCTGTGATTTTGTCCCTGATACTCGGGGTTAGTCTCGGATTGATTTCCGGTTTTGTAGGCGGACGGCTGGACGCATTCATCATGCGTATTTGTGACGTCATGTTGAGTTTCCCCGCTATTTTGATCGCGCTTTTAATTGACGGAATCGCCCGCGCGAGTCTCTCACAGCAAATGCATGACGAATTAGCCGAACCTGTGCTGATTCTCGCCATCACACTCTCGGGCTGGGTTCAATACGCCCGAACCGTGCGGGGTCAAACGCTGGTTGAAAAACAAAAAGACTATGTCAGCGCCGCAAAATTGATCGGCGCGGGAACCGGACGCATTTTGTTTAAGCACTTAATGCCCAACGTCATGAGTTCCGTATTGGTGCTTGCCACCGTGCACGTGGGTACCGCGGTCATCACCGAAGCCACCCTGTCGTTTTTGGGGGTGGGCGTTCCTCCGACAACGCCGTCCTTGGGCACTTTGATTCGTGTCGGCAACGAGTTCCTGTTCTCCGGTGAATGGTGGATCACCATCTTCCCGGGCCTTGCCTTGGTCGCCTTGGTCCTATCCGTCAACCTCTTGGGCGACTGGCTGCGCGACGCACTCAATCCGAAACTACGTTAAGGA
The DNA here is from genome assembly GCA_902388655.1 of uncultured Sutterella sp. Taxonomy (GTDB): domain Bacteria; phylum Pseudomonadota; class Gammaproteobacteria; order Burkholderiales; family Burkholderiaceae_F; genus Aphodousia. Next base: position 99,099 of record CABMQD010000001.1, read on the forward strand.
GATTGAACCATGTCAGACAATGTTCTTGAGGTGCAACATCTGCGGGTGGAATTTCCGACACGCAAAGGGCTTTTAGTGGCCGTTGATGATGTGAGCTTTGAAATCGCAGAAGGCGAGATTTTGGGGCTGGTGGGTGAGTCAGGAGCCGGAAAGTCGCTCACCGGATCCGCGATCATCGGTCTTTTAGAGCCCCCCGGTCATATCGCAGGCGGTGAAATCTTTGTTGCGGGACACCGCGTCGATAACCTTTCGGCTTCTAAAATGGCCGGCGTGCGAGGGCGGCTCATCGGCGCCATTTTTCAGGATCCCCTCACTTCCTTGGATCCCCTGATGACCGTGGGCGATCAGCTCATCGAAACCATCATGCAGCATTTGCCGATGGACGCGCACGAAGCCAAAGAACGCGCCATCGAACTTTTGGCTCAAACGGGAATTCCCGCTCCGGAAAAACGCATCAATCAGTACCCGCATCAATTCTCAGGTGGCATGCGCCAACGTGTGGTGATCGCTTTGGCGCTTGCGGCCAAACCCAAACTGATTATCGCCGATGAACCAACAACAGCGCTTGACGTATCGGTTCAGGCGCAAATTATTGAGTTGCTGAAACGACTCGCAAAAGAATCCCACTCCGGCATCCTGTTGGTCACACACGACATGGGAGTGATTGCCGAAACTGCCAACCGAGTAGCGGTTATGTATTCGGGACGAATTGTGGAAATCGGCCCTGTTGCCGAGGTGCTGCACAACCCCAAGCATCCTTACACGCGCGGTTTGATGGCGGCCATTCCCGATATGAGTGAAACCACGGAATTTTTGCATCAAATCGAAGGCGCCATGCCTAATCTGGCCAATATTCCGGCCGGATGCGCCTTCCATGACCGCTGCCCCGAAAAATGTGACAAATGCTCAACACTGCGTCCGCAATTAATTGAGGCGGCCTCCGGTCACAAAGTCGCCTGTTGGTTAATTGAAGAACACACTCAAGGAAAAGGAGAATAACCATGACATTGGATAAAAACGACTCAATCCTTGTGCGTGTGAAGCACTTGACCAAACGATTTGATGTTTCGGAACCCTGGTTGACCCGATTGGTGAATCACTCTCCGAAAATGACACTGACCGCGGTCGATGATGTGAGCTTTGATATTCATCGCGGTGAAATTCTGTCTTTGGTCGGTGAATCGGGTTGCGGGAAAAGCACGACCGCCAAACTGTTGTGCGGACTTTATGAACCAAGCTTCGGCACGGTCACGGTCGATGGCATTGATCTCGCTACACTCAATAAAAAAAACGCTCCGCTTGCGAAAAGTCTCAGACGTCGCATTAACATGATTTTCCAAGACCCCTACGCAAGTTTGAATCCTCGCTGGCGCGTGCGAGACATCATCGCCGAACCCATTCGCGTGCAAAAGCTTTTAACCGACGAAAAGGCAATTAATGACCGCGTCAACGAGCTGATGACTTTGGTGAAATTAAACCCGCAGGATGCGGAAAAATATCCCCATCAATTCTCGGGCGGCCAGCGCCAAAGAATTTCGATTGCAAGAGCGTTGGCAAGCAACCCGGATTTTCTTATCTGTGACGAGCCGACGTCGGCACTGGACGTTTCCGTGCAGGCGCAGATTCTGAACCTGATGCTTTCGGTTCAAAAGAAAGTGGGGCTCACCTACCTCTTTATCTCCCACAACTTGTCGGTTGTGCACCACATCTCCGATCGGGTGGGAGTGATGTACTTGGGGCGGCTTGTGGAATTAGCGCCGAAGACAGAGCTTTTCAACTCGCCCAAACATCCCTACACCAAGATGCTTCTTGATGCGATTCCCGACATCAAAATGACGGGTAAACCCCGCATTCCGGTTAAAGGCGAAGTCCCGAATCCTTTAAATCCGCCCAGCGGTTGCTCTTTCCACCCGCGCTGTCCCTTTGTCTGCGAGCGGTGCCGAAAAGAAATTCCCGCCATGAAGGAATACAAACTCGGAGGACAAACCGTCCGGGTGGCGTGCCACGCCGTTGAGGAAAAACGAATTCATTAGCCGCGGAGATCAGGAGAAACCTGAAAATATCGCAAAAATTCAATAATGTGCTGCCTAGCATTTTGCTTTAAAGAGAAAAAGGATTCTCTCCATGAAGCGTGTTGTGATTTCGTTGGCCATGCTTGCCATCGCAAGCGGCGCGACCCAAGCCCGCGTCTGTATTGTTTCGAACTTAGATACGTCCGGCTGTCAACTGGGCGATGAGTTGCTGTACCTGCCCCGCTCTGACGGCAATGAGCAGTTGCCGCTGGAATTTGTCGCGAAAAAGTGCGATATGAATAAGACTGTGGCCTGGACCAACAGCGGTGTGGCCTGCATCTATGCCGGCGACAAGGAAATGGTCAATGGTCACACGAAAGCAAACGCAAAGCCTACGCAACGGTTTATGAGTCTGCGGGCGGCATTCTTTCCACCTGGACACAAATGGATAACGGGGCCTATTGGAAAATCAGAGAAAACGGCAAAGGCGATGTGGTCAAGCTTGGCGAACGTATCGAATTAGCTGAAAAGATCTGCAACCACGATATTGACGGCGAGGAGCACCCCGCCAAGGACTACACGGACGCCAAGCCGATTGAAAAACTGACCAAAGACCACTACGTATTCAAGTTAAAACCGCGGCATGGCGCCATTATCGAAGTGGTTGGCGAAACGTATCACGTCTTTGTCAAAGTGAAATAATCAGACAATCCTTAACTTCTACTAATCCGAGTCGTTCATCGCCGAACGACTCGGATTTTTGTTAAAAGCTGATCACGCATTTGTAATCAAAATCTCTCGATCCTGGACACTGAAGCGAACATCAATTGCCTCACCCAAGACGCGCTTGGTGTGCTTGCGGATCTTGTCGGCGGCTGCTTCTCCTAGGGGCGTGGGCGCGGACAAAAGCACGTCAATACTTAAGGCTTGGCCTTTTTTCACCAGCTTGGCGCTCACCGCCAACGAACGATGCGTTCTTTCCAGGTTTTCGGCGATAAAAAGTGATAACGCCGCCCACTTTTCCGCGATGCTGGTTTGCGGTCCTAATAAAAACACCGGCAATTCTCCGCTCGGACGCGAATGCCAGTACACAAGACGAGCCATCGTGATGACCTCTTGTTCAGTGAACCCCAACAGCGGGCAGTGGCGCACCAAATAAGCTCCATGCATGTAGTGCTTATCGTAAGAAATGGCGATGCCGATATCGTGCAGTCGGGCCGCATAGCCTAAAAGTTCTTCAAGCCCCGGCTGATGGGGACAAAGTTTTAATTTTTGAGCCTGTTCAAAAATGCTCAGCGCCAACATCCCCATGTGTTTAGCGTGCGTTTTTTCACAGTGATAGCGCTTGGCGAGCGCCTTAACACTCTTTCTGCGCCAATAATTTTCTCGTTTGCCGTCACGCTCGAAATGTCTTTCGATGTAATCGACCACCTGACCATCCTGCAGGTTGTTGGGGGTGATGTACACAAGGGGCAAGTCCAAAGCCTGCAAAATGGATAACAAAATAGCGGCCCCTCCGACGATAACCTGCGCGCGCGAAGGGCTCAAACCCGGCAATTTCTCACGCTCGGCCGCCGTCATTTGCGAAAGCCACTTGCCCAAAGAAGCAATCTGAGCGCGTTTGAGTTCAACGCCGGCTTCTTTTTGCTCAAACCCGCCCTGGGGACCGAACTTCATCTGAGCTAAGGCGAGCAAGGCTTGAGCCGTACCTGAACTGGCAATCGCCGCCTTGTAGTGAGACCCAGTCACCGGTTTCAAAATATGCTGAATCTTCTCAAGCGCTTTTTGCTGCATTTTGGCAAAAACGCCCGAAGAAATTTTGCCCTGAGCATTGCCCTTGAAGGCATCGGTCATCATCACGCAGCCGATATTGAGTGACTCCAAGAACGCAATTTTTTCGCGCGAGGAAACAGAAATTTCAGTGCTACCGCCTCCGATGTCGATAAACAAAAAGGCGTCTTTTGTTTTAGGCAATGAGTCCCAGATACCCACACGAATCAAACGAGCTTCTTCATCACCGGAGATAACCTGCAGATCAAAACCGGTTTTCTCTTTCACACGGTCAACAAAATCCTGGCTGTTTTTCGCAACGCGCAAGGCGGCCGTGCCAACAGCGACCACTTCGGTGACGCCGTACGAGCGGCAAACGCCGGCAAATTCAACCAGACAGGACAAGGCGCGATCCATGGCCTGCGGCTGAAGCTCTTTCGTTTCAAACGCTTTTTCACCCAACCGCACCATGCTTTTCACACGGTTTAAAACGGTCACGCGCCCGCGCTTGTCAAATTCCACCACGGTCAGGCGCGAAGAGTTACTTCCCAAATCAATGAATCCGACTCGGGTGACGGTCGGGTTGGGGCGAACGAAAGCACTGGACTCCGACTTGGCCGATTCCTCGGCCAAGTTCACATACTGATGATTAACAGCGGCCATCTTAATAAAGACTCTTTAAATGATTCTGGGCGTTTTGAGCGTCCACTTTCTTGACACCCTTGGCACGAACATAGCGCTTGTAAGCGCCCGTCGGCTGCATAATCCAGGACTGCTCAGTGTCACTTAACTGCAGACGCAAAATATTATTCATGATGTTGCGGCGAATCTTTTCGTGATCAATCGGAGCGAGCACTTCGATACGACCGTTTAAATTGCGGTTCATCATGTCAGCGCTGCCAATATACATGCGTTCATCGCCATTGTGATTGAACCAATAAACGCGAGCGTGTTCAAGATAACGCCCCACGATGGATTTCACCGTGATGTTTTCCGACAAACCGGGAATGCCCGGACGCAGGCAACAGATGCCGCGCACCACACATTCAACCTTCACACCGGCGATGCTTGCCTTATAGAGTTCCGCGATAATGTCGCCATCGACCAATTGGTTGCACTTGATAATGATGTGCCCATTTCCGTGCTCACGGTGAAGCGCAACTTCTTCCTGAATGAGCTTGGTGATGGACGGACGCAGACTCTTGGGCGAAACAAAGAGCTTGCGATACGAAGATATATCCCCGCAACCGGTCATTACATTGAAGAGATCGGTCACGTCCGAGCAAATATCCTCATCGGCGGTAATCAAACCTAAATCGGTATAGATTTTGGCCGACGACGCGTTGTAATTACCCGTACCGATATGCACATAGCGCTTGATGCCGCTTTCTTCGCGACGCACCACAAGGCACAGTTTAGCGTGAATCTTCAACCCCACAAAGCCGTAGACCACATTGACGCCTGCGCGTTCCAACTCTTCGGCCCAGTTAATGTTGCGCTCTTCGTCAAAGCGAGCCTTTAATTCCACAACCGCGGTCACCTGTTTACCGCGTCTGCGCGCTTCCAACAAACTGCGAATGACGGGCGAATCACTGCCACAGCGATAAAGCGTCTGTTTAATCGCCACGACCTTTGGATCGCGGGCGGCCTGATCAATGAAATTGAGCACCGCCTGGAAGCGATCGTACGGGTGATAGAGCACAATGTCGCGCTTTTTAATCGCTTCAAAGCAATCCACTTCGCCGTCGAGCTCTTTGGCAAGCTTGGTGGGATCGGCCTTATATTGAAGTTTCGGGCGATCAATGCAACCCAGACTCATGAAGTCAGAGAAGGCAAGCGGCATCTTTTGTTTGTAGATTTGATGGGGCTTGACTTCCAGGTGCTCGATCAAAAGATCGGCCAAGCGAACCGGCATTCCTCGACCCATTTCCACACGCACGATATCGCCAAAGCGGCGTTGATCCACATAATCACGCACCGCGGCCAAGAGGTCATCGGCTTCGTCTTCTTCAATTTCCCCGTCGGTGTTGCGGGTGATGCGGAACTGACCGGAGGCATTGACTTTGTAACCTGGGAAAAGCCGCTCCATGCACTCTTCAATCAAGTCTTCGGCCAACACCACATTGACTTCGCTGTAATTGGAATCAAACGCAAGTTTGGGATTAACCGCTTCCTTGCCCTTGGGCAGATAGAGGAAGCGAGGCACGTTATTCGGGCACTTCAGACGAGCATAACGAATATCGTTTTTATTCTTTTCATTGACCAATTCAATAATGAAATTGATGCTCGTGTTGGAGACCAATGGGAATGGGTGCCCCGAATCAATTGCCTGAGGCGTGAGAATCGGGAAAATTTCATGATCAAAATAGTCGCTTAAGATCTCACGCTTTTTTTGCGGTAAATCGGCGTAATCCACAATGCGAATTGATTGCTTTTCCAACTCAGGCAAAATGCCCTTTTTCCAAAGCTCTTCGGCCTGCTCGGTCAACTCACGAACTCGGCGGCCGATTTCAGAAAGTTGACGTCTGGGCGGCACTTTATCGGCGCCCGTCGCCTCGGCTCCGCTTTGCACCTGCTTCCAAACATTGGCAACGCGGACCATGAAAAATTCGTCCAAGTTATTAAAGAAAATGGACAAAAACTTCAGACGTTCCAAAAGCGGAACCGATTTATCTTCAGCCTGCTCAAGAACTTTACGGTCAAAATCAATCCAGTTGATTTCGCGGTTGAGATAAAATTCCGGGCTTTTCACATCCACGGGCTTTCCGCTTTTGATTTCAGGAATCACGCTCACCTTTTTTTGAGCGGCGCGGCTGCGGGTTCGCTTGGCAACCGTGACAGTCTTCTTCGCATCGCCTTTTTGGGCCGTTACCTTGTTCTCGGTTTTATTGTCCATCTTAATACCTACAGATTGAAAGACAGAAGCCCCCCCCCGACCTTCTGTCACAGTCATTTTGAAATCATCAGTTTTGTTCATCAAAAAATTGCTCCGACACGGATTTGCGTTGAAGTCTTATTGTGGTGAAGCAATATGACAAAACCATGAACTTAACTTTAATGTAGCACTAAAAGGGGGGCGACTGAAGAGATTTTTTGTATTCATTAAAACAATCGCGCAAGACCCGATTTCCAGGCTTGCGCGATTTGTCAGTCAATGATTATTTTTCAGTGGATCATTTGATCATGATTTGTTTTTGCACGGGCACTTCCGGAGCCTTCTTGGGCACACTGATCTGAAGAATGCCGTTTTCAAATTTCGCCTCAATATCTTCTTCGCGAATCTGTTCGCCCACGTAGAAGCTTCTTGAGCAAGAGCCGGTGTAGCGTTCACGGCGAATGTAGCGACCCGTCTTTTGTTCTTGTTCGTTGCGCTCCATCCCCTTCTGGGCAGTAATCGTCAGATAACCGTCTTTCAAGTGCGCCTGAATGTCTTCTTTCTTAAAGCCCGGCAAATCCACATCCAATTCGTAGCTCGTTTCCGTTTCACGAATATCCGTCTTCATGATGCGGGAAGCGTTCTTACCGAAGAGCGGATCGTGCTTGCGCTGGGCTTCAAAAGCCGACAAACCGAGCATTTCATCTAAATCATCAAAAAGGTTTTCACCATAAACCGTCGGAAATAACATCTCAAACTCCTCAATTCTCATCATCGAAGGCGAAGCTCTGTTTCTTAAATTTCTGGGGGCTTCGGCTTCGAGCAATTTTTGCGATCTCACAATCGTTATAAAACCCATTGTTTATCGCCTTCTACAGAGAAATGTGAGTCTTTTTTTTCAGTGTTTAAAGAGGGAGTTTGTTTCAATATGTAACAGACTTACAAAAAGTATCTATTTGCCCGCTAAATTTTCCCCCTCTTTCGGGCTCAACCCTAGTATTATTAGGGCCTGGAAGAAAATTAGTTTGGAAAAACAAACTAAAAAATAATGATTTCCACCTAAGCGGAGAAAATTTAAATGGTTACGACTTTCGATAAAGAACAAACCCGTCAACTCTTGTCATACAGATTAGAGCTCGGGTTGACTCAAATGGAAGTAGCCAAACGCATGGGAACCGTACAGCCGGCGGTGGCCCGTCTGGAAGGCAAATTAAGCCGCGGGATTTATCCCTCCATGACAACGCTGCAGAAATATGCTCAAGCGCTGGGCAAAAACGTTGTTCTGAAGTTTGAATAATGTGCGAGCCGTTCTGGCGCACGATAATCAGACCTTGCTAGCGAAACGAAAGAGACTTTTTTTAAAAGCTGTTAGACATGGTGATAAACAGTCAGGTTTGGTGTAAACATACGTATGCATTGCGGGTTATATAACAAAAACATTGTCCATTGAGCTGATACAATTTTCTCCCGAATTAAAGTAAAGAATTCTTATTGATCCCCATGGCAGAAACTCATCGTATTAATGTCATTTTCGTGGAAAACGACCCCAGTGTTCGTTTTCGTCTTGAAAAAACGTTAAATGGATTGACGGACATCCATGTCATCGGTTCCGCGGCCACACGCCGGGAAGCCAATGGGCTCGTGTCTCAATTCAAATTTCAGATGCTGCTCGTGGATCTGGCCCTGCCCGACGGTTTTGGTCTTGAATTAATCCGCAATACCGCCGCCGATCACCCCGACATTGACATCATGGTCATCGCCGACAGCAACGATGATCCTCATATTGTGAGCGCCATTGAATCCGGCGCCACAGGCTACGTTCTGAAGTCCGAAATTGAAACCAATCTGATTTCGGCCATTCGACTCTTGGCCGCGGGCGGCTCCCCCGTGAGCCCCGCTGTGGCTAAAAGCGTTTTGCGCGCGCTCAGAACCTACACCGCTCACACGATCGAAAAAAGCTCTCTACCCATGCAGACCAATCCCTTGTCAGAACGGGAAACGGAAATTCTGCAGCTTCTGGCCAAAGGAATCAGTTTTAATGAAATCGGCGATATCCTTACGATTTCTCCACATACGGTCACTGCGCACATCAAAAAGATTTACCGCAAGCTGCAGGTGCACTCTCGCGGCGAAGCGGTCTACGAAGCCGCGCAAATGGGATTGATTAATTCCTGATTTTTCCGAACAACCTTTATTGTGTACTCACTATGAGCATTAGAAGCCTTTCTCTTGCCCTTTTATTGTCTTGTTCGCTCTCAGCCGCCGCTGCCCAGTGGAATCCTCAAAAACCCCTCAAACTCGTTGTCCCCTTTCCCGCCGGAGGCGGAGCGGACACTATCGCCCGCACCATAGTCGATGAACTCGGTAAAAATCTCGGACAAAAAATCATCATCGAAAACCGAGCGGGCGCGGGCGGCAGCCTCGGCACCCAATTGGCTCTGAAAGAAAAAGCGGACGGTCAAACGCTTATCTATATCACAAACGGCACATTGGGCACCAACCCGGCGCTCTACCCCAACGTGGGCTACAACGTCTCCACTGATATTGAACCTGTGGCGCAATTGACAGACATCACTTTAGTTATGGCCGTGAATCCCAAGCGTATAAAAGCAACTACCCTTAAGGACTTTTTGGAACTGGCACGCAAACAGCCGTCCCCTATGACATTTTCGTCCGCAGGCAATGGCACGACGAGCCACTTGGCTGGCGTTTTATTAGGTGAGAAAACCGGCATTGCCTTCGAGCACATTCCCTACCGCGGAGGCGCTCACTCCATGACTGACATGTTGGCCGGACGGATTGACTTTACGATTGACGTCGCCCCCAATGTTCTGCCCCATATTGAGTCCGGCCGACTGCATGCGCTGGGCTTGGGATCGCACCCAAACACTGATATCTCATACCCTGTGGCTCCCATCAGCCAAACCGGGGTTGATGGGTATGAACTTTTTGCCTGGGACGGCATCGCTGTAAAAAAAGGAACGCCTGAGCCCATTGTGAAGGCAATCTCTGAAGCAATTCAGAAAACGCTTGCAAATGACAAAGTCCGACAAAATCTAATCGTTCGAGGCGCGCGCCCTGTGATGAGCGCCCCCGCTCAATTTGCCGATTTTGTTAAAAATGAGCAGAAAAAATGGGGCGGGCTTGTTAAATCTTCCCGAACCTCTTTAGACTAGGGGCGTTCATATTTAAGGAAATCAAAATCATGGATACCAACGTTGAAATTAAAAAAGCTCTGGATTGGCAATCGGCCGGAGAATTCTCCGACATTCTCTACGACAAAGCCGAAGGCATTGCCAAACTCACCATTAACCGTCCCCGTGTGCGCAACGCATTCCGCCCTGAAACTGTTCATCAGCTCTGCCAAGCTTTTGCCGATGCACGCGAAGATCCTGCAATCGGTGTCATTATTTTGACCGGCGCAGGCCCCTTGGCTTTTTGCTCGGGCGGCGACCAAAAGGTGCGCGGCAACGGCGGCTATGTGGGTGGCGACGGTGTCCCGCGCTTAAACGTTTTGGATTTCCAACGCATGATCCGCACCTGCCCCAAACCCGTGATTGCCATGGTGGCGGGCTACGCGATCGGTGGCGGCCACGTACTTCATATGCTCTGCGACCTCACCATTGCCGCGGACAACGCCCGCTTTGGTCAAACGGGCCCCCGAGTGGGCAGTTTCGACGGCGGTTGGGGCGCTTCCTACATGGCCCGTTTGATTGGCCAAAAGCGCGCCCGTGAAATGTGGTTCCTGTGCCGTCAGTACGATGCGCAACAAGCTCTCCAAATGGGACTGGTGAACACCGTGGTGCCACTTGAAGCGTTGGAAGTTGAAACAGTGAAGTGGTGCAAAGAAATTTTGGCCAATAGCCCGATTGCCATCCGTTGTCTGAAGGCTGCATTAAACGCCGACTGTGACGGTCAGGCCGGTATCCAAGAGTTGGCCGGCAACGCCACGTTGCTTTACTACATGACCGATGAAGGCAAGGAAGGCAAGAATGCATTCCTTGAAAAGCGCCGTCCCGACTTTACGAAGTTCCCGCGCCTGCCGTAATCAAAATGGCCAACCCATTCAGCATTTTTGAAGCCGCCGCACAATGCCCGGATCAAATCGGGCTGCGGCGCGCGGGTGAAGACTATTCTTTTGCCCGACTGGCGACACTGACTCAAAACACCATCGATCGTCTTCGCAAAGAAAACGCCCTGCCCAAAGAGGGGCGCCCGATGATTATCGAGGGTAAAAACACGGTGGAAACCATCGTGCTTTTGTACGCACTGCTTGAATTAAAAGTGCCCGCGCTGATGCTGCACCCAAAGCTCACCGCGGCAGAACGCTATGTGCTTTTATCGAGCATCCGGGAAATTAAAGAGCCACTGCCTGCGGAAACGGTCGCGGTGCTTTTCACGTCAGGAACAACAGGACTGCCGAAGCCGGCCATCATCACCCGTCAAATGCTTTGGGAGTCAGCCAAAGCCAGTGAACGCAATATGGGATGGGAAGACGGAGACTGCTGGCAGCTTTGCATGTCCGTGACCCGCATCGGGGGACTTTCGATTCTGACCCGCTGCCTTTTTGCCCAAAAAACCCTGGCGATCTCCCCGCTTTTCAGTCCCGAGTCATTTACACAAGCGTTAATTAATGACCGAGTTACGATCACCAGTATCGTACCCACAATGCTTGCCAAAGTTTTTGAAACCTATCCGGATTGGAAAGCACCCGAACACTTGCGCGTTATCTTATTGGGCGGCTCTTCCGCAAACGATAAGCTGCTTGCAAAAGCTCATGCGCACGATCTGCCGATTGTCACAACGTACGGGATGACCGAGACGTGCTCTCATGTGGTCATGACGCCTTACGCTGAACGCTTGGATCTTGTCAAAGGCAGCGGCAAAGTGGTTCCAGGAGCCGAAGTGCGCATTCGAGACGGTCAGATTGAGGTGAAAAGCCCGATGAACACGCCGGGCTATTGGGGGCGTCCGCGGCTCACAAGCGAATGGTTTGAAACGGGCGACTTAGGCGAATTTGACGCGGACGGTGTTTTGCATGTCCATGCCCGACGCCATGACTTGATTTTAAGCGCCGGTGAAAATGTTTATCCCCTTGAAGTGGAAAACATGCTCACGCGTTCTCCCTTTATCAAGGAAGCGCTGGTGGTGGGTGAGCCCGATGAAACCTGGGGTGCGATTGTCTGCGCGCTGATTGTTCCGGAAAAAGGCACGCATCCTAAGGCCGAAGATGTCCGACGTTTTTGTAAAGAGACGCTATCGGCCTACAAGTGCCCGCGAAAAATTGCTTTTGTGGAGACGCTGCCTGTTAACGCCGCGGACAAACCGGACAGACGGTCAGACGTCTTAAAAAACTATTCATTAACTCCGATTCACTACAAACATTAAAGAAAAAGAGCGCCAACTCCCCGTCCCTTGATTTGAAAAAATCAAGGGACTTTTTACCGCCTTTAATTTCGCATGCATGCAAAACTTATTTTTAAAAATCAATCAGTTATAACAATATAACAAATCTTTCCTTCATTGAAACAATATGTTGGAATGCAAGCGATTTTGTGTCTGAAAAAAGGATTTTTGGAATGAACCGAATTTTTAAGATTGTTTTTAACCGCCTGCGCGGAAAGATGATGGTGGTCAATGAAGCCACCTCTTCCACACAGGGGGGGGCAGCTCGATCTTCCCGTCTTGAAAAGAAGACATTGCCCGCCGCGCGCCTGAGCTTATCAGCCGTGGCTTTTGCGGTCTCCGCCGCGCTTTTTGCCGCCTCTGCCTCCGCGGCGACACTTTACGAGTGGCACAGCAACTCTCAATACAGTATTGAAACGCTGCTTCAACAAAATTACCACTACCAATTTAATCAAAACGAAGATCTCGTCATTAGAGATTCTGGCGCTGGCTCTCATAATGGTGGTTACGGTCTAATTGATGCCGGCCAGATTTTTCATATCGGCGCTGATTTTGGTTCAACAGTAGGCCAATGGAATCACACTGTCACGTTTTCCGGCCAGCCGGACTTTATGGTTCGCGGCACAGGTTTAGAAACATCCACCACTAACAAGGGAGGCTTGGCTGTCATCGCGGTTAATGGCGAAAACGCCAAACTCACCGGCAATGTTTAGTTTGATGCGAGCGGCTACGTTTTAGTCTCCGCATCCAACATTGAGTTAAGCGGTCCAATCGGTACCTTTGCACCGGACACCCTGTCGGTGACACCGCACTTTGGCATCCGTTACGCCAACTTTGACATCGACACCATCAACCAAACGGCCACCAATGACATCAACGTCATTGAAACGCCGATCGGTGTGACGGTGAAGGGCAAGACGAGCTACAAGGGTTGGACAATCAACCCCAATGTAGATGTTTCCGTGGTGCCGCAAATGGCTGATCGCAAAGCCAAGATCTGGAACTCCGGCGAGGCCTTCGAGCAAGATATCCTTGATCCGGCGCTGGTTAACAGCACCATCGGCGTCACCAGTCATAAGGGCGATTGGAGTTATGGTGTGAATTACCGATTCGGCGTGGGCGGCAATGATCGCCAAAACCACAGCTTCATCGGCAATATCCGCTATCAATTCTAATTTTCCTTAATGTCCCAACCATTCGGGCCGCTCCAAATTCGGGCGGCCCGAATGTTATGCGTATCCTAAAAATTGTTTTGACTTGCAACAGAGCTTCCTAAGGCATTCTCCCCTCGCTAATATTAAGTCAATTCTTTTTTAGAGATATCGAAGTGTTTATCAAACGACTCCTTGTCAATATTGTCTGCGCCCACTTGGCCTTTGCGCCAAGCGCCACCGTTTGGGCCGCAAGAGAATTGGCCACGGAGTCGCTCAATTTGAATCTGCCCAGCATGGGGGCAGTGGCGGGCACGGAACTCTCGCCAGCGGAAGAGCAAGCCTTGGGCGAGCGGATGATGCGCCAAATTCGAGGCGATCCCAGCTATCTCAATGACTCTGAAACGCTCGAGTACCTCAATCGACTGGGCTATAAGCTTGTCAGTGTCTCGGATACGCACACATACAATTTCTTTTTCTATCCGCTCATTGACCATTCCCTCAATGCCTTTGCGATTCCCGGCGGCTTTATCGCCGTGCACACCGGATTGATCGTCGCCGCGCAAAGCGAAAGTGAACTGGCCGGCGTGATCGCTCACGAAGTCGGGCACGTCAGCCAGCGTCACATTGCCCGCATGATTGACGCTCAAAAAGGCAATGCGGCTATCACGTTGGGCTCATTCTTACTGGCTCTATTAGCAGCGCGTGCAGGCAGTGGTCAAGCCGCCACAGCCTTGGCCGTAGGCGGGCAGGCCGCCATGATTCAAAACCAATTAAGCTACTCGCGCGGCGCCGAACGTGAGGCTGACCGCGTGGGTCTAACGTCTTTGGTTCGGGCTGGTTTTGACCCCAAAGGCATGGAAAACTTCTTCATGCGCCTACAGCAAAACAACCGCTACTATGAGGCGGCGGCCCCCGCCTACCTGCTCACCCACCCGCTTACTGTCGAGCGTATCAGTGACATGGAAAACCGCACCCGGCAGCTAGGCGCGCGAACGCATCATGACTCTTTGGATTTTTCTCTCATTCAGCAGAGAATGCGGGTGTTGCAGGAAACCAAATATGACGGTTGGCTCAAAGTCAGCAAGGAGATGAAGCAAAACTTGGCCGAAGCCAAAACTCAGCGTCAAAAAACAGCGCTGACATACGGACTTTCAGTGGTGAGCCGCAAACTGAATCAAAAGGCCGACGCCATCCGTTACGCAAACCAGGCCGTAAGCCTCGGAGGCAATAACGCCATTTTGCTGAAAAACCAGTCTGAAGTGCTCTTTATTTTCGGAAATAACGCCGAGAAAAAACGCGCATTGGCGATGGCGAGGTCACTTGTCAACAACAACCCATTATCCGAGATGGCGGTAAAACTTTATGCAGCGCAGCTCTACGACTTGAAACGCTACCAGGATACGCTGCGTTTCATGCGCTCTCAGCACGCCATGACGCAAAACAATCCGTCCTATCATGCGATCAACGCCCGCTGCTACCGCGCGTTAAAACAAATGAGCCGCCACCACATGGCTGTGGGTGATATGTACTTGGCGCAAGGCGACAAACGCGCGGCCGAATACCAATACAACCTCGCGCAGCAAGCCAATGACGGCGACTACTACACAATGAGTCAGGTGGACGGAAAGCTTCGCACCACCCGCGCAGATATCCTGGCTGAAGAAAAAGCGAAAGACAATTAACAGAAACGGCTGCACAGTTCGTTTACCGGCAGCCGTTTTCATTCACACAAAATTAAAAGAAATTAAAACTCTTTGATCTGTCCGATCCAAATCGGAATCAACTTCTTGCAATCGCTCAAGTTCAGATTATCTTCCGTGACCGTTTTGCCGGCTGATTTAAAGGTCATATGGTGCTTTCTGCCATGCAAATAGACCCGGCCGACCAATTTCTTTTTGTATTTCACTGTCACACTCATCGCCGACGATAAACTGAACGTAAACTTGTTTTCAATACCGGCTTCGGCGGCTTTTGTGAGTAATTCCTTCACAAAGGAGATTTCTAACTTGGAAGCCTCCACCGGTTGATTGTCGGAGGTGAGGAAATAAAACGGTTCGGGCAATGTCTGGGGAGTGAGCGGTTCTTCTGCTTTAAGTTTTCTCCACGGATACTGACCTCGGAGCGCTTCAACTTCAGCCGAGAACACTCTTCTGGGTCTGACCTTCGCCACAACCGTTACTGGCGCTTTTTGATCGGACCTCTTCGGAGCTTCCTTCTTAGGCTTTTCAGGTGTGATTTCAATAACCGACTCTTTCGCATCCTCTGACGTTGACTCAACTTTGAGTTCAACATCGTGCTTAATATGGATTTTCTTTTCTTCCGTTTCAAAATCAGGACGATTGCGCCCTAAATCAATCGGCTCTCCGGACGCTTTTTTCGTTCCAATGGATTTGAAAAAACTGACAATGCTATCGAGTATGTTTTTTTCGAGCATCTTGCACTCCTTATTGCTCCTACCCTTCATACTAAAGGAAAAATAGAGCCGCAACACAAATTTTCTCAGACTTCGTTTAGGTTTTTTCGATATATGCAATTATCGTTATGGTCAATGGCAATTTGACTATTTTTTTGCGCTCAAACCGATGGCAAACTCTCGTATAATTTCGCCGAACTTTCCTATTGAGAATCATTATGGCTATTGAAGATTATTTGACGATTGCTCCGAAAACCGACGAAATTATTGAAACCGATGCCGTCATCGTCGGCGCGGGTCCGGTCGGTCTTTTCCAGGTTTTTGAATTGGGGCTCTTGGAAATTAAGGCTCATGTGGTTGACTCCCTCAAAATGGTGGGCGGTCAATGCATGGAGCTCTACGAACACAAACCCATTTACGACATTCCGGCTTTGCCTGTGTGCACGTCTCGCGAATTAACGGAAAATCTTTTAAAGCAGATTCATCCTTTCGGACCGCAATTCCATTTGGGTGAAGAAGTCACCATCGTTCGCAAGGAAGAGGATGGGCGCTTTTATGTGGAAACTGACAAGGGCACGCGCTTTATGACGAAAACCGTCTTTATCGCCGCCGGTGTCGGCAGTTTCCAACCCAAGCGTCTGAGTGTTCCCGGTATTGAAAAATTTGAGGGAACGCAGCTTCATTACAAAGTCAAAGACCCGGAACTCTTTTACGGCAAAAACATTGTCATTTGCGGTGGCGGTGACTCGGCTCTGGACTGGACTCTCAACTTGGTCGGCAAAGCCGAAAGCGTCATTTTGCTTCACCGCCGTGACGGCTTCCGCGCTCAATCTGCCTCTGTCGCAAAGATGCGCGAGCTTTGTGAAAACTGGGAAATGCAGTTTGAAGTGGGCCAAATCACAGGTTTTGAAGAAAAAGACGGCCAACTCACCGAAATCCGCGTCACCGGTGACGATGGGGTTGTTCGCCGCATGCCGCTTGATCACTTGCTTGTGTTCTTCGGTTTAACTCCCAAACTTGGACCGATTGCTGACTGGGGCTTGGAAATCTACCGCAAACAGATTGTGGTCGATACAGAAAAATTCCAGACCTCGATTCCAGGCATCTTTGCCGTGGGTGACATCAACACGTATCCCGGCAAGAAAAAACTGATTTTGTGTGGTTTCCATGAGTGCGCTTTGGCTGCCTTTGCCGCCTCTGAAATCGTGCACCCGGAAAAGAAAACGTTGCTGCAATACACAACAACGTCTCCCAAACTGCACAAAGTGCTCGGTGTTGAAACGCCGACCTTAGACTAAAGTCTGCATCGCTTCACAACGCGTTCCAATCGGAACGCGTTTTTTTAATGCCTTTGCGGACCTTCTGAGCCAAACACCGCTTTCCACAATTGCATAACCGCGGCAATATTGTCTTTTTGTTCCTCACGATTGACCCGCACGGGACCGGCGCCCAATTCCAAGCGATGTTTTCTTTGGATATGTCGATAGTTCCGGTAAATCGAAACACATTTTTGAGCAAGTTCTTCGTCAATCAGTCCCACTCTGGCCGCCATTTCCAAAAGCAAAATGTTGCCAAAATTATTCACTAACTCGGGATGCTCATGAGAATAGGCCAATACCATCGCCTGGACTGCGAATTCCACATCCACCATGCCGCCTCGATCATGCTTGACATCAAAAAGCGGGGTCGGATTGGGATGCCCTTGAAGCATGCGCTCGCGCATTTCGCTCACATCGGCAAACACTTTGTTCTTATCACGCGGTAAGCGCAAAATCGCCTCGCGTTCTTTTTCAAACGCCGAGCCGATTTCCCGATCGCCCGCGCAGAACCGCGCTCTGGTGAGCGCCTGATGTTCCCAAGGCCAAGCGCCCGTACCGTCCTCATTTCTCTGGTAACGCTTAAACATCTCAAAGGAAGACACCACCAGTCCGTTTTCACCGTTAGGTCTTAAGCGCAAGTCCACATCAAAAAGGATGCCCGAAGACGTCTGAACCGTAAGCCAACTCATCATCCGCCGCACCAAGCGCGTGTAATTTTTGCTTGCGTCGGGATGATCATCATCGTAGAGGTAAATCAGGTCCAGGTCAGAGGCGTAACTGAGTTCCTTTCCACCTAATTTTCCATAGGCCACCACCGCGAATTTCGGCACCTCACAGTGTCTGGAGGCAATCGTTTGCCAAGCCAGCGTAATGACAATTTCCAACACCGCGTCAGCCAACGCGGAGAGTTGGTCGGCCAAGCGCTCGACCGTAAAGCGTCCCTCAAGGTCCGCCATCAAAAGTTTAAAAACAGCCCCGTGGTGCGCGTCACGCAAGAGATTCATCTGCGTTTCCTGATCACCCTCGGCTTCATGCAATTTAACCCACAGGTCGTCCTGCCAAGCGCTCCAATCCACAGGTGAAAAATTATCCAAATCCATCACCCGCTCATCGACCAATTCATCGAGCACAATCGGGTGCGCGGTCAAGTAATCCGCCGCCCAGGCGCTCGTTTTCAAGACCGCCGCCACCTTTTCACACACTTTCGGGTATTGCATCAGAAGCGACACGTAGGTGCTTCGACCGGCAATCACCGCCAATAGCGACAAAAAGCGCGTAAAAATCACATCGGCCCCCACGCCCTTATCGTCTTCGGCCATGGTAAGGCAAAGCTGCGTGATGCGTTTGACAAGCTGAGCCATCTTGTTGCGGGCTGATTCTGTTTGCGCGGCTAAGAATTTCGAGCCCATCAGCTCCAGTACACGCTCTGCGCAATGAGCGCTTTCCGAGTAACCTAATTGGGCAAATACGCCCGTCAACGCATCGTGGGCGCCTGCAAAACCAACGCTCCAGCCTTGCGGCCAATCGTCCTCCTCGGCTTCACTTTCTCCAACTTGGAAAATTCCGTCAAAAACACCGGCCACATATTCGCGAATATCCATGAGGTGCGAGACCATCGTTTCACAATCCAGACCAAGTAAAGCCGCTACCTGCAGGCGTCCTTTTTCATCAGCGGGCAAGCGATGCGTTTGCTGATCATCGACGTATTGGATCGCGTGCTCTAGATTGCGAAGGAAAACATAAGCTTGCGATAAACGCGTGACCTGTTCTGGCTTAATCGCTCCACACTTTTCTAACAAAGGCAATGCGCTTAATGTGCCTTTCACCCGCAATTGCGGTTCACGTCCTCCGCGAATCACTTGGAATGTTTGAGTAATGAATTCAATCTCACGAATGCCGCCCCGCCCCAATTTAACATCAATCCCCAGGTCTTTACCCGCCTCGCGTCTTTGCGTCTCCGCGCGGATTAATTTATGAAGGTTGGAGAGCGCGCTGATGGCGTTAAAGTCCACATAACGCCTGAAAACGAAAGGACGGACAATGTCGTTGATGTTTTTACACTGCTGCTCAAATGTATCCCTGTCGGTGAAAACAGGCTCGTTGATGACGCGCCCCTTGAGCCATGCGAAGCGTTCCCACTCCCGCCCCTGCACATAGAGGTATTCTTCCAGCATATCGCTGCTGATCACGATCGGGCCGGAATCGCCGTTGGGACGAAGTCTCATGTCGACACGAAATACAAAACCGGCGCCCGCGATATCCGATAAAGCGGGAATGACTTTTCTCGACAAACGCTCAAAAAACTCCGCGTTGCTGAGTTCTCGCCTGGGATTGGGGCACGTTGGTGTCGGACGACAGCACCCCTGTTCATCGTAGACAAAAATCAAATCGATGTCAGAGCTTACGTTGAGCTCGTCGCCACCCAATTTACCCATACCGACAACTAAAAAGTCTTGGGCAACGCCGCTTTCAGAGGTGGGCACCCCGTAACGCTCTGACAAGGCCAAGGCGTGTACACGCACGGTTCTGCTCACAGCCACTTCGGCCAAATCAGTCATTGTGCGAACGACTTCAAAATAGTCCGCGACCCCCGTCACATCTCGAGCCAAAAGAGTCAACAGAACTTCACGGCGCAAAAGACGCAGTCGATCACTCAAAGACTCCGCTTCATCACACCCTTGCAAATGAGCCTTCATTTTTTCTCGGCTGTAAGGCTCTTGAGCCAAATGGCTGAGCCAAGCAAGACGCTCGGCGTCACTTGCCATCGGCATCGCGGACATCAATGCGCGTTTTACAAAAAACGAATACTCCGGTAACTCTGAAATGGATAGGCGAGACATTTTCAGTACAGTCAAAAAGTTTCCTGCAAACAGTTTAACGAAGCAAAGTATTTTTTCGAAAAGTTTCAGTCGAAATTTTTTTTGAAAAATCCCCCTGGAAACAACCAAACCGTTAAAATTCGAAAAGGTTTAAAGCGTTTCTGTTCCCTGACAACTTCATTGAAATTAGCCCACTCCTCTCCTTCGAAATATTCGAGCGGACTGCTGCGCGGCACGCGTCATAAAAAATGGCGTTTGCTGTTGCGCACAGCAGGGTGGGTGTTTTTGTTTTTTTACCTCTTTTTAACAACAGCCCTCCTGGTTGTTCGAGTCTGGGTTGTCCCCAATATCGAAACCTATTACCCGAAACTCGAAAGCTACATTGAAGAGCGAGCCGGAATTCAAATCGATGCGAAAGATATCCATGTGGATTGGGAGTGGCTCAGACCTCGCATTACCCTCACCGACGTTACGTTTGCCCAGCCGGGGCGCCACGCTTCACTGACTTTACCTAAAGTTCAGGCCACGTTTGCCCTATCCTCGTTTTATACCTTCTCTCCCAATTTCGCGCGTTTGGTGATTTTCAACCCTCAGCTTCGAGTTGAAAGACAGGCAGACGATGTTTTCAATATCGCCGGCTTTGAAATCAATACCTCGACGTCCAAACCTCAACCGGGTGAAAAATCTGAAACCAGTGAACGCGTACTGGATTGGATTCTGTCTCAAGAACATTTAGAGATTATTGACGGGGATTTTCACTACATTGACTTTACCAATGAGCGACCGAGACCCGTGCGTTTACACGACACCAACGCAGTCTTGCATCGCTATATGATCGCCTGGAAGTTCGGTCTTCAGTCCACCGCGGTTCGAGAAAATCCAACCCCGATTGATATTCGGGCAACGTTCAGAGAAAAGTATTTCGGTTCATCCGGGCGACTGGGCAAACTCTACGGCACCATTTACGCCTCAATCCCTTCGATTAACTTCGGCCGCCTCGCTCATCGCCTCGATCTGGGTGTTTTCCTTCAGGAAGGCATTGGCCAGGCCAATATCTGGTTGGATTTTGACAGCTTAAAACTCACTCAGCTGACCGCGGACGTTTCTCTCGATGACGTAAGCATGCGTTGGCGCCCGGACGACAATCCCATTCGCGTTGACTCACTTCAAGCCCGTCTTCGTCAAACGCTTGACAGACAAAAGCTTTCTTTAAGCACCCAGGACATGGTGATTAAACCGATCGGTCAAGATCCCTACTACTTAGGCAATATCAAACTGGAAGGGCTTTGGCGCGACAGAAATCTGCACGACGGCACACTGTCCATCGATTCGTTTGACTTAAGGTCACTTACCACAATCGGTCTGCAGCTGCCGATTCCCGAGGAAGCGCTCAATACCATCCGCGACATGCAGGCAAGCGGCTTGATTAAAGGTTTTGAAAGTTCTTGGCAAGGTCCAATCAACGACCCGCAACATTACCAATTCCGATCGGCGTTCATCGGCTTGAGCGTACAGGATCATGCCGCCAAAGATGGTGAAGACGTCAATCGTTTTGGTTTTTCCAACCTTTCAGGCACGATTGAGGCAAACGATGAGGGCGGGACGGTCACTTTGGATTCACCCGGTAGCACTTTGAGTTTCCCCGGTATTTTCTTTGAAAAAGACATCCAACTCGATACGCTTCAGATGCAGGCCTCTTGGGTAATGAAGCCTCGTCTGGAATTTAAGGTTGAAAATCTGCTTGTCTCTAACTTAGATGGCTCCGCGCAGGTTCACGGCGGCTGGAGCGACACGGGAGATCTGGGCACCCTTGAAGTCCGTGGCGATCTTCACTACTTGCGAGCCTCGGCCGCCCACAAATTCATCCCGATTGTCGCCGGTGGCAAGCCCACCAATGATTGGCTCAAAGGGGCGCTTCAAGGCGGCATTGCCCGATACGGCAAAGTGGATATCTACGGTCCGCTTAGAGACTTCCCCTTTGTCGGTCAAAAAGAGCAAGGACATATTTTCAGAATCACAGGCACGGCCGAAGACGTAACGCTTGACTACGTCCCGACCAACCAAAAAGATAAAAACGGACAATGGATCCCGGGAGAGTGGCCGATTTTTGAAAAAATCAACGGCGAATTGGTTTTTGAAGGTCTGTCAATGACTGTGCACGCTCAAAGCGGACAGACGTTAGGGGCCACAGTCACCGATGTGGTTGCGGAAATTCCAAGTTATACCGCCGAAGGGCTGCCGCTTTTGATCAAAGGAAAGAGCAAGGCCAACCTGCAAACCATGGCCGAATGGGTCAATCACAGTCCGGTCTCGGCCATGATTGGTGACGCGTTCGTCGGAACGACCGCCACGGGAGAAGCTTCCTTAGATTTGGAACTCAATATCCCGATCACGGATCTATACAACACCAAAGTCTCCGGCGCGGTACTGCTCAATGACAATACCGTGCGCATGAATAATGTCCCGGAATTGACCGCAGCGCGTGGATTGGTTCGATTCTCAGAAAAAGGAGTTTGGGGAAGCGGGTTAACCGCCGACGTGTATGGTTGCGCGGCAACAGGTGATATCTCAACTGACGAAACTGGCAAAATCCGCGTCATCGCTTCGGCCAATGCAACGCCCTGGGCCGCGGCGCAAATTATCGGTTCCCCGGCTATTGCCTCCATACTGACGCACGCCGAAGGAGCCGCTCCGGTCAACACTGTTGTTGAAATTCAAAACGGCGTAACCGTTCGCGTCAACAGCAACCTTTTGGGTATCAAAGGCAATGCCCCTGCCCCCTTCAATAAGGCGGCTGATACGATTTGGGATCTCGATTTTGACTTTGAACCCTGTGGCGAGAAAGAAAAATGCGCCGCGAAAATGAAGTTGGCATTAGCTGACGTGTTGGGCATGGAAATCCACTACACCAACACGGATAAAGGATTGAAGACTCAGCGCGGACTTTTGTCTGTCGGTAAACGACTGGATCGCACTCCAACTAAAGACGGTTTGGCGCTTTTCATTCAAACCCCGAACCTTAAGTGGGGAGACTGGGAAAATATTTTAGGCAAGGCCCAAGAGGCGCTCTCTTCGGACCCCAGGCGTGACATGAAGACGCTCGATCTTAATCGTGCATTCATTGAAGTGGGCCGCCTTGCCTACAAGGGGCTCTCGTTTGACTCGGTCAAAGTCAATGCTTCAGCCTATCCGTCCGGAGCCTGGAACGGCACATTATCCAGTAACCTGGCGAAGGCCGACTTCAGTTTCACCCCTCGCACTGGTTATTCTCATCCGCTTTTGACAGCTAATTTCGATTATCTGCATATTCCCCGTCCCGATATTGTGGACGAAGCGATGAAAGCGGCTCCCAAGGAAACGCAGTCACTGCCTTCCGTTGCCTTAACTATTAAAGACTTCAGTTATGAAGATTACCAACTCGGCTTCTTATCCCTTTGGGCGGAAAACGAAGGCAAGGGACCGAGTACCTTGTGGAACTTAAAAGAATTCTCGCTTACCAACAATGATGCCAAACTCACAGCAAGCGGTCTCTGGAATGCGGGACAGCGAAAGAATTCCCAAACAACGCTTGAAGCCACATTAGATGTGACGGATTTAGGACAGTTGCTTGAACGCTTCAAGTTAGCGCACGTCATCAATGACGGCAGCGGTCAGCTTCATACCTCATTGTCTTGGAACGGCGCGCCGGTGGACTTTAACACCGCCTCGCTAAACGGCACTATTTCCACCACTTTGGTTTCCGGTCAAATTCTTCAGGTTGAACCGGGCGCGGGGCGGCTGCTGTCGCTCTTGTCACTGCAGACACTCTTGCGGCGCCTAACGTTTGACTTCAGAGATGTTGTTGGTCAAGGTTTTGTTTTTGACCGAATCACCTCAAACGACACGATTACAAACGGAGTGCTGAGATCCAACTCCATGCGACTGATCGGTCCTCAAGCCACGATTTTGGGCGAGGGGACGCTTGACCTCAACAATATGACTCAAGACTTCAAGATAACCGTTTTACCCGATATCAGCCTGGGCGGCGCGAGCTTGGCCTTGGGCATTGCCAATCCGCTTTTAGGCGTCGGCAGTTTTATCGCGCAGTTGGCTCTTCAAGCGCCGCTATCTGAATTATTAAGTACTGAGTACCGAATTACGGGTACGATTGATGAACCGATCATCAAAAAAGAAGGTGAGGGTCAAACGCCAGACACCTCGAATCTCTCTCAATGAGTGGAAAGGAAAAATTAGTCATGCGAATTGCAGCTTGTCAAATGGTTTCAGGAACAAATATTGAGAAAAATATTCAAACGGCGCGCAGCCTTATTGCGTCTGCGGCGCAAAGCGGAGCCGAACTGGTTGTCTTACCGGAATACTTTGCTTTGATGCCTAAGTCCGACCAAGAACTTCTGGATATGGCCGAAGCGTTTGACAATGGTCCAGTGCAGCAAGCGATGAGCGAAGCCGCCAAGGAAGCCCAGGTCTGGCTAGTCGCCGGCACCATCCCTCTGAAGGCCGATGATGACAAGCATTTTATCGATGCTTGCATTGTCTATAACCCCAATGGGGAAGTCGCTGCTCGTTATGACAAAATCCACCTCTTTCAGTTTGAACGTGGCAATGAACGCTACCACGAAGCGCAAACGACTCAAGCGGGGCGGGAAGTGAAATCCGTCAATATTGAAACCTGGGAAGGCATTTGCAAGGTGGGACTTTCCGTTTGCTTTGACCTGCGCTTTCCGGAATTGTTCCGCAAACTCGACACGCCTGACATCATTACGTTGCCTGCTGCATTCACAACCTTTACCGGACGCTCTCACTGGGATCCCTTGCTTCGTGCCCGCGCTATTGAAAACCAATGCTATGTACTGGCTTGCGCTCAGGGAGGCACGCATGAGAGTGGTCGACAAACCTGGGGGCACAGCATTTTGATTGATCCCTGGGGCGTTACCGTGGCTGAACTCACTCAAGGCGAAGGGGTTTTACTGGCGGAGGTTTATCCGAACCGCATTAAGCAAGCGCGTGAAATTTTGCCGGCTCTCAAGAGCCGAACAATGCATTAATGCTTCAATAGGTTGTCATCACATCCTAACTTCGGGCATTTGCATTATTATTTAAGTTTGTAATGAATTTTGTAATGAGTCCACTTTTTCATTGAAGTGGTCCTCGAAATTGAAGGGGTTTGAACTTTGTTTCGATTAATGACTCCCATCGTGTTGCTGACACGCATGCTAGTCGGTGCCTATCCCCAGTGGATCGGCAGCGCGCCGTCTGATAAGCAACGCATTTACTTTGCCAACCATACAAGTCACTTGGACACAATTGTCATTTGGTCTTCTCTGCCCAAAGAGATGCGTTCGCACACGCGCCCGGTGGCTGCTAAAGACTATTGGGTCAAGGGAGCCATCCGCAGACGCATTGCCATTGAAGAGCTTAATGTTGTTTTGGTTGATCGACGCCGCACCGAGCACAGCGATCCGCTTGAGCCGCTCAGAGAGTGTTTGCGCGAAGGCTCTTCAATGATCATTTTCCCGGAGGGCACGCGCCGTCCACAGGCAATCCCAAGTGAATTCAAAAGCGGTATTTGGCGTTTGGCCAGAGAGTTCCCGAACGTGGAATTAATCCCTGTTTACATCGAAAATCTCTACCGCGCGATGCCCAAGGGCGCCTTAATTCCGGTGCCCACCGTTTGCTCCATCCGTTTTGGAGCCCCCCTGCCCTTCACCCCTGACGATCCGAAGGAAGAGTTCCTCGCCAGAGCCCGTGAAGCGGTGATTAAACTTTCGGAGGCTTGATATGCGGTTGGGTATTACATTGCATGAAACCTATTCGTTGGTTTTAACCGTTTTGGTGTTGCTTGCCGCATTTGGCACAAGCTACTGTCAGTGGGCGATTCGCAAAGCCACGGCACCTGAGCAGATCGAACGCATCCGAGTCGTCAACTCCCGTGTGAAAATGGGTTGGTGGCTGATCATTATTTTCACATTGGCTTTCTGGGCTGGCCAAACGGTGCTGCTCATCGTGTTCGCATTGGTGAGCTTCTTCACCTTCCGTGAATTTGTGGCACTGACTCCGACTAAAGTGTCCGACCACTGGGCGCTCGTTGTTTCGTTTTATCTGGTCATTCCGCTTCAATACGTTTTAATCGGTCTGGATCGCTATTGGCTTTTTACCGTTTTTATTCCGGTCTACCTCTTCCTGCTGTTGCCGGTATTGATGTCTTTGAGACCCGACAGCGATCGTTTCCTGGAACGCGTTGCCAAGGTTCAATGGGGTTTGATGCTGAGCGTCTACTGTATCAGCCATGCACCGGCTTTGATGAATTTTGACATCACACGTTTCGGATCCAGTCCGTCGCTGCTGTTACTTTTCTACCTCCTTGTGGTCTTTCTCGGTGATCTCTTTGTCATCATGGCAAGCTCCTATTTCGGCGGCAAACCCCTGCGTGACAATCCTCACAAAACCGTTAAAGGGATTCTCATTGGCGGTGCCATTACGATTCTGGTGGGTTATGCGCTTTTCTGGATGACACCCTTCAGAACATGGCAGGCACTCGTGATGGCGGTGATCATCGTGGTAACCGGAGCCTTTGGCGATATCGTGATCTCATCGGTGAAACGCTCTTTGGGCAGCCGCTTTATGGATGGCGACAAGTACATTGGACGCGGTAACCTTGAACGTCTGGCGCCGCTCATGTTCTCCGCGCCGATCTATTACCACATTGTGCAGGCGTACTTCTCTGCCAACTGGTAGTTCTCAAATGGCTCCTTCGGGAGCCATTTTCATGCCAATATCTTTCCAAAACAATCATCTCTAACCATAATCAAAGAATAAAACTCCCTTAAGGGGTATACATACCTCTTAAGGGATAAATATTTTCTATTTTTAATACTATTTATTGAAATATATATACTTTTATACAATCAAAAACAAACTTTTGGGTCACTATTGGGCATAGACTGAAAAGTAACTTCTTACTCATTGTCGGAGATCATCAATGTACGACCCCAAATCCAAAGTCGCCACAGAGTTTATTTGTCATGAAGAAATAGAGAACACCTTGGCTTTTGCCGAAGCCCACAAACATGACCGAAACTATATTCAAACAGCCTTGAAAAAAGCCGAAGCGTTTAAAGGTTTGACGCATCGCGAAGCGGCCGTTCTGCTGGCTTGTGAGGAAAAAGATCTGAACGAGGAAATTTTCGCCACCGCCAAAAAAGTCAAAGAGCACATCTACGGCAACCGCATTGTGCTATTCGCACCGTTATACCTTTCCAACTATTGCATCAACGGCTGCGTCTACTGTCCCTATCACGCCAAAAACAAGCACATTGTCCGCAAAAAACTCACCCAAGAGCAAATTCGTCGCGAAGTCATTGCCCTGCAGGATATGGGGCATAAACGCCTTTTGTTGGAAGCAGGCGAACATCCTCGTCATAACCCGATTGAATACATTCTCGAATGCATCAATACCATTTATTCAATCAAGCATAAAAACGGTGCCATTCGCCGCGTCAACATCAATATTGCCGCCACAACCGTTGAAAACTACAGAAAACTTCACGAAGCGGGCATCGGCACCTATCAACTCTTCCAAGAAACGTACCACAAAAAAGAGTACGAGCTTCTTCACCCGAAAGGCCCCAAGAGCGACTATGCCTATCACACAGAAGCCATGGACCGCGCCATGGAAGGCGGCATTGACGATGTGGGCCTAGGCGTGCTTTTCGGCCTTTCACTTTACCGGTACGACTTTGTGGGGCTGCTGATGCATGCCGAGCACTTGGAAACCGTATGGGGCGTGGGTCCTCACACCATCAGCGTGCCTCGCATCTGTCCGGCCGATGACGTGGATCCGAATACATTCACCAACGCGGTGCCTGATGAACTGTTTTTAAAAATCGTTGCGCTCATCCGCCTGGCCGTTCCCTATACCGGCATGATTATCTCTACGCGCGAATCCGCTGCGGTCCGCGGGAAATGTCTGGAAATGGGGGTATCCCAAATTAGTGGCGGCTCACGCACGAGTGTCGGCGGTTACGTGATTGAAGAAGAAAAGGAAGAAAACTCCGCTCAATTTGAAACAAGTGACCGACGCACGTTGGACGAAGTAGTGAAGTGGCTTTTGGACGGCGGCTATCTGCCGAGCTGGTGCACCGCGTGTTATCGCGCGGGCCGCACGGGCGATCGCTTTATGTCATTGGCAAAAACCGGAGAAATTGCGACTTACTGTCAGGCTAATGCCATTATGACGCTCAAAGAATACGCTCAGGATTATGCGCGCCCAGCGACACGCGAAGCGGCTCAAAAGGTCATCGATGCGGAAATTCCCAAGATTGTTCATGAAAAGATCCGTAAAGCCAGTGTGATTCGACTCAAAAAGATTGAGGAAGGCGAGCGCGATTTCCGCTTCTAGTTAACAAATTAATCTCTCCCAAATTGGGAAGGGTGGGTGAAGTTGAAATTCCCAATCCTTCCCTTTTTTGGGCCAAAAAATAACCCGGATCTTGAAGATGCCGGGCTAGAAGCGAACCGAAACCGCCCGAAGGCGGTTTTCGGTGTCAGCGCAAGCTATTGAGATTGAGCTCACGCTGCTGAGACAAGATCATGTGCTTGAGCAGGCGCGCCAATTCCTTTTGCTCTTCCGGGGCTAAGCTTGAAGCCAACTGCCGCTCCACTTCCACATGGGAATTCACGGCATCGAGCGTCAGCGCCTTGCCCTTTTCCGTTGCCTTCAGAATCACACCGCGCCGGTCGGTCGTATCCGGGAATCGTTCGAGCAATCCCTTTTCTTCCAGCTTGCGGATCCGATTAGAAAGACCACCCGAGGTGATGAGGATTTTGGTTTGCAAAATCTTGGGCGTGATCACCGCTTCAGGATTTCGCGTCAACACCGCCAACACTTCAAATTCACCGCGGGTGAGATCGTAGCGGGCGAGGTTTTCAGCCACACGCCGTTCCACGTAATAACTCATACGCACCAAACGCGCCACCACCGAAATCGGTTCGGTGCTCAGTGTCGGCACCTGGGCCTTCCACTCCTCTTCGAGTGAATCCACAAAATCTTTCAGATTACGATCGCTGTCTTGCATCTCGATTACTTTGCTCCCAAATGCTTAATCACCAAGTAGTGGTAAATATCAAAGAGTTCTTGCAGACGGAATTCTTCAAATTCAAATTTCGCTTGGTGATGACCCGCCTTCAGTTCGGAGCCCACCACAACGTAGCCGGCTTTGCCGCCCTTATTTTGCACGCGGCGCATTAAAACGGTGGCATCATCGCTGCCGTTAAAGTTCATCGTGGGACTGACCTTTGTGCAGTACTTGGCGTGACTTGCTGCTTCGGCAAAGTTATCCTGCACTTCGTCATCTTTGACAAAGTCAATGGCTTCACCCATCACTTCCGTTTCCACCGTACAACCGTACATAGCGGCGGCACCCGTGGCACGGGCAACGGCCTCATCGAAAAGACATTGGTTAATCGCTTCCGTTTCGCCACGCACTTCCGCTTGCATTTCCGCCGTGGAAGCGATCACGTTGCGGCCCTCGCCGGCACGCATATAGCCGACGTTAACACGCGTCATGCCTTGACCGTGACGAGGAATAGCCATTAAAGCGAGACTAGCCGTGGAGGCCGCCATTAACGCATTACGACCGACTTCAGGCTGCATGCCGGCATGAGATGGCGTGCCATGGAAACGGAAATCCACCTTCGTTGTGCAAAGGAATTTTTCGGGAGCGGTCACCACTTCGCCTGCCGGAATATCACAACCCAAGTGACCGCAATAGAGATAATCCAAATCATCCACGATGCCGCTTTCGGCCATCGGGCGACCACCGCGGGAGCCTTCTTCACCCGGTTCAAAAATCAACTTCACCGTACCGCAAAGCTGATCCTTATTGGCCGCAAGCCACGAGGCCAATCCCATCAAAACGGCCTGATGACCGTCGTGACCGCAAGCGTGCATGTAACCGGGGATTTGAGAAGCGAAACCTTCCTTGGTCGGGGCGTGTTCAGGATCCGAGGATTCCGTCACAGGAAGCGCGTCCAGGTTGCAAAGGAAGGCGATGGTGGGGCCGGGGCGGCCCGTTTCCAAAATGCCTACGACGCCGGTCACGCCCTGCATACGCTCAAGCATTTCAGCGCTCACCTTGTCTTTAGCCGCTTCATAGAATTTGGCAATCTGCGGCTTAATGGCGCCACGGATAAAGTCTTTGTTGATGACATCAAAACCGCACTTTACTTGAAAGCCCAACTTTTCCAAGTGTTCAATCACACGAGCGGTGGAGACGAATTCACACCAACCGGGTTCCGGCCAAGCGTGAATTTCACGGCGCTTGGCAATAAGCCACTCTTGAGAAATCGGTTCCAAATAGGCCATGACTTAACTCCTATAACTTAAATGTAGCGAATAACCGACAAAACCATCACGCTCACAAAGCCCAACAAAATCGGCACAGAAGTACGTTTAACAATTTCTAGCGGATTGGCGCGGACCGAGGCGGCCACAATAATCACCACCGCGGCCACCGGGGAGATGGAGCGAATCAGGTTCGACGTGCATTGCATCGGCAGGGCAACCATGATCGGATCAATTCCGGCGCTTTGCGCAATCGAAGGAATGAGTTCAATGAAACTGTAGAAAACGGCGTTACCCGAACCACTGATGAAGGTAATCAAAGCGGTAATGCCGGAGAAGGCAAACATCAGCCCGGCGCTTGCGTTTTCCACGCCGGAGATGGAGCTTGAAATCATATCGATCATGCCCATCGCGCGAAGACCCGCCACCATGGTGGAAGCTGCGACGATCAAAACCACGACCTGAGAGAAACCTTCGCCCATACCCTTAAAGAACAGATTGGCATCCTTCATGCCTTGTTTAATGTTGCCTTTGCGAACCAGTTCACAAATGAAAGCGAGCGCGAAGCAGAAAATCGTAATTTCCACCAAGCCGACTTTGGCTTGTTTGAAACAGGCCCAGAAGAAGATCACCAAAATTAAAGGCAAAACCGGGAATAACGCGTAGTAAGTGGGTACACCGGTTAAATCGCGGTTTTTGAGCTTACTTTCATCAATCTCTGCAGACATCTTCCCGGCCTGACGCTTGTCCATGTACTTTTGCCAGAAATAATGAGCAAAACCCATAATGATCAATGCAGGAATCGTAATCGGCGCATGGTGATAGAACACATAATCGACCACATGTTCAAAGCCCAACACACGCGCTGCCACCACATTGTCGCCGCCCAAAGGCGTCGGGACAATGGTTGCGGTGGTCGCAATCACCCCGGCGGCCGTCAGGATGCTCATGCGCGCTGCGCGAAGCACCGGATAGAGCGTTGCCATCAAAATCACCGCCAAAGACGAAGCGCTTGGAATAATGATGGACAAAACGGTGCCAACCCAAAATACGAGCGGCACCAGGATGTACGGGGAATGAATTTTTTCGAGCGGTTTACTCAATACACGAATCACCATGTCATTGGCGCCGATGTGCGACATGTAAGCCGCAAAACCAAACAACGTCAAAATGATGAGACCAGCGTTGGAATACTGAGAAACAAACAAATCTTTTACCGCTTTAAAGGGGTCCACCCAATTGAGACCGGATGTCGCTTTCGCGCTGACCGCAGGATGTCCCAACATCACCGCGATGGCCAGAAGAATAAGGCCGGTCGCAAAAAGCACCACTTTAGCGTCATAGTTCTTGGCAATTGCCCAACCGGCAATAACAAGAGCCACCACGCAAATTGATAATTCAAGCATTGCGTATCCTCGCAAGAGAAAAGGATTTTTATTAGGAAGAGACGCCGTCACTATACGCAACTTAAACACTTCGGGCAATAGAGACATACACGGACAACAAAACAAACTTTCTTCTTAAAAAGTATCTTCGTGTGAAGATAAGTGCGTATAATGTGCAAGAATTGTTAAACAACGCATTATTCAGATGACACTGCCGGGTTTCATACTTGCCGCATTTGCCGCTATTCTTTGGGGTTCCGCGGGAACCGCTCAAACATTCATTATTAGTGAAACGCTAAATCCACTTTGGGTTGGCGCGTTGCGTCTTGTCTGCGCCTGCCTATTCTTTTATCCGCTTCTCTACAAAAATCAGGAAAAGAAAGATTCTTCTGTCGTTAGCACATCGCTGACCGCCTACATTTTTAAAGTGTTGGCCGCGGGCGTGTGTATGGCAATGTTTAATCTGCTTTTTTTTACAGGTGTCAAAACCTCGGGAGTTGCGCTGGGCTCATGCATCATTATCGCATCTGCCCCCTTATGGGCCGGAGTTCTGGAAGCCATCTTCAAACGCAAAACCCCCGATAGTCTGTGGCTTATCGGCATCTCCATCGCTATTGGCGGCGGGGTTTGGATGGCTTTCGCTCAAGCCGATCAAATTGAACTCAATGCCTTGGGATTGGGAATTTGCTTATTGGCGGGGCTTTTTTACGCAGGCTACTCCCTCTTAGCCAAAGAGCTTGTTCAAATCACCTCTCCGCTACGCGCTTCCACCCACGCCTTCTCTGTAGCCGGAATCATCGCTCTGGCTGTCGCCCTAACTTTGAGTGATATTCCTGATTTCAACTTTCAAGATTTACTGATCGTTTTGTACCTTGGTGTTATTGTCACGGGTGTTGCTTACCTACTTTATGGCACGGCGCTCAAAACAACCCGTGTTTCCACTTGCGTCGCACTTGGGCTTTTGGAACCTGTAACGGCTTTTATTCTCGCCATTGTGATAGTCGGTGAAAACGTCAACCCCTGGGCAACAGCGGGACTCGGGGCCATTTTGATCGGATTGTCCCTGGTATTGAAATCGGAACAAAAAACAAACGCATCAGCAAAAAACTTGGAAAAAGTTCTACCCAATTAAATTCTGAAGACGACAAACTAAACTACAGACTCAATTTTGGGCATCTCAACATTTCGGCTTTGGGCCAAAAACGGTTGAGCCAATAGCGAAAGAACTCATAAGTATTTTCATCGATTTTCTCGTCCGGCATCGGATGCCAATCATTGAAAATCAAATGTGTCAGCGTCATGCCCCGATTTTTCATTGCCTCCAACGAAAGCAGGGTATGGTTGATACTGCCCAATTTTCCGTTCGTGACAAATACAACCGGCCAACCTTGGCGAGCTATGAAATCAATCGTCAAAAGTTCTCTTGTCAGAGGCACCATGATGCCTCCCGCGCCCTCCACGATGACTCGGTCGTAACGCTCAGACAAGGTCTGCGTGGCTCCAAGTATTCTCTGAAAATCGATCGGTTGATTTTGCAAATCGCTCGCCATATGCGGCGAACAAGGATAAGAAAAAACCTCAGGCGCCGTAAGCCCCTCATCATCCTCTGCAAAACGCATTTGCATTAAACGGCGATGCGCCTCGATATCAGGTGAACCGTGTTCAGAGCCTGTTTGAACAAGTTTTTGGGTGATTGTACGATAGCCTTGTTTCATCCACTGACAAGCAAGCCATGCAGTCGCAACAGTTTTGCCCACATCAGTATCTGTTCCGGTAACAAACCATACGTTGTTCATTAAAGCCCTCCTCTCTCAAAGCGCGCTATCTGCCGCTCTAACACACCTCGGACTGCTGAGGTTAATTTCGTCAATTCTTTTTCCGAAATTACAAATGGAGGCATCAAATAGCAAAGGGTTCCGATGGGACGAACCCAAACGCCCTCACGCACAAATTCTTTTTGAATCCAACGGCTCTCTACCGGTTGTTCAAGTTCCACCACACCGATCGCTCCAAGCACTCGGACATCTTTAATGCCTTTTTTATCTTTCAAAGGCTCCAATCCTTCCCGAAGTCCAGACTCAATTTTTTTAACAGCACCCTGCCAATCACAGCTTTCAAAAAGATCCAACGAAGCGCAGGCTACAGCGCAAGCCAGCGCGTTGGCCATGAAAGTGGGACCGTGCATAAAAGCACCCGGGGAAACAGCCGAAATCGCATCGGCCACGGCATTGGTGCAAATCACCGCCGACAATGTCATCATTCCTCCGGTCAGCGCTTTGCCAATGGTCATAATATCGGGAGTGACTGATGCCCAATCGCAGGCAAACCGTTGACCGGTTCTGCCGAATCCCGTCGCGATTTCATCCGCTATCAGCAACACCCCATGCGCTCTACAAAGAGCGCTGGCCTCTTTCAAAAACCTTGGGTGATAGAACCTCATGGCACTTGCCCCTTGGAATACAGGCTCAAGAATCAAGGCGGCGATGTCATTTTGTTTCTCAAGCAACTCTTTGAGCGGCTCAATATCTGAAGGATTCCAAGAGCCTTCAAAAGTGGATTTCGGAGCCGCTATGAAGTGACGGATGGGCAATGAAGAACCAAATAAAGAATGCATGCCTATCATAAGGTCGCACACGGACATGGCGTTCCAGGTATCTCCGTGATACCCCCCTTTAATGGTTACAAAATTCACCCTTTGATTATTGCCGCGGGCGATTTGGTATTGAACCGCCATCTTCATGGCTGCCTCTACCGCCACAGAGCCGGAATCAGCGTAAAAAATCTTTTGAAGACCTCTCGGAACAACCTTCATCAAACGGCGCGAGAGTTCAATAGCCGGATCGTGAGTCAAACCACCAAACATCACGTGGGGCAATGTCTGCGCCTGATCTTGCAAAGCTTTAACTAAAAATGGATGGCGATAGCCGTGAGCCGCGCACCACCAAGCACTCGTACCGTCAATCAATTTTTGTCCGCTGGATAATTCGATTGTTGCGCCTTCTGCACTCACAACTTTTTCCAAAAGCGGCGGATGTAGCGTCCCCGCGTAGGGATGCCATATATGCTTGTGATCGAAATCCAGCCCTTCATCTTCCTCCATCCGATAACCGCAGTCTCTGGCCAGCTTCCGATCCGTTTCTACACTCGTGCCGCGTGTGGTGAGCATGTCCCCGGCAATCGCGCTATTGATGCCGGCCTGCAGGCACTGCCTCACACAAGTCTCCGACAAACGTCTTCTTCCACCGGCAAAGCGCAAATACGCGCTGGGATTTATCAATCTGAAAAGAGCAACCGTGCGGACGATTTCCTCTTCAGATAAACGCGGCATTTCGCCTAAAGGCGTGCCGGCGATGGGCTCCAAGATATTAATCGGAATCGATGGGACTCTCAGACGGCGAAGCGTTAAAGCCAATTCAAGCCGATCGGTCCTACTTTCACCCATACCGATAATGCCGCCCGAGCACACCTCCATCCCGACTTTTCTCGCTGCTTCAATTGTTTTAATCTTGTCCTCGAATTTGTGAGACGAGCACACGGATGGGAAAAAGTGTTCAGAAGCTTCCAAATTGCAGTGACAACGACTCACTCCAGACTGGGCGAGCAATTGAAATTCTTTCTCTGTCAAAAGACCCGCCGATATGCAAATCTCAAGCGAGGTCACTTTTCTTAACTCTTGAACAATCGCCGCCGCTTCCCGAACTTCTCTTGGTGAAAGTTTTCTTCCGCTTGTCACGAGCGAATATCTCGTGGCACCAGACTTTTCTGCCGCGAGCGCCCCTTCAATCACTTTTTGACTATCAAGCAGAGGATAAACGCCACAGGCGCCTTGATAATGTTTGGACTGAGCACACCAATGACAGTCTTCCGAACAACGACCGCTTTTGGCGTTGACAATCGCACAAAAATTAAATACTGAACTCGCCTTGCTCAGCGTTACTTCACGTGCGGCACCAATCAAATCATCCAGCGGAGCATCAGCCGCGATCAACAAATCTTCTAAACTTTGAATTTCCCCATTCAACGCCTGGTTTTTGACCGCACTAAGCCGAAATAAACTTTCATTCATATTGATTCTCTTATTTACCAATTTAAGTCAAAAAAGATTTTTGTCACGTCAACCCGCCCGCGATTGATGCGGTATTCCACCGGCATATGACCAAAAGTTAATGAAACCCTTTCGGTGCACAAAGCGTCAAAATTTGCCGGTACTTGAAGAATTTTTGCAGTTTCTTCATCCAACCTTTCATAGTGAGCGGAACACTTTTGATTAATAATGACCACATTGAATTCACGATCAAAAAACTCATACAGGGACTCACCTTGTCGAAAATGCTGATGGAAAAAATCTTCATTCAATCCTTCGAATCTTTCGGCCACCAGGAAACTCTCGTCAATGGAAACGACTTCCTGTTGTCCGTTTTGAACCCGGATCCAATGTCTCACCATATGGATAAGCCGCTCACCATCACAGACATTGAGCGCTTTACAAATTTTTTCATCTACGTTTGATGTGACTTCAAAAACAATGAGCTTACCGAAGTCCCCTCTTTTTTTGCCGTCTAAATTGCGATAGATCTGAAAAACATTCCAATATCCCCCGTCACGATAGGTTCGCACAAAAGTGCCGACGCCTTCTCGCCTGAGCAACACACCGTCATTGACAAGACTCTCTACGGCCCGTCTCAGCGTGCCGATCGACACCCCCATTTGCTGCGCCAAAACCGGCTCAATCGGGATTTTCTCACCCGGTCCCCACTGCCCCGACTGAATGGTGGCCAGCAGAATTTGTCGAACCTGTTGGTACAGCGGTTGGCGATTAACCCTTGAGATCGGCAACATCTTGTCTCTCCAATTCATATGAATGATTAATGATACATCTCTGCATCTTCTCGTTAAGAGCAACAAAAACTAGACTTTAAGAATAACCTCTAAAGGAGAAAAACCATGTCCGTTGAAATTCCTCAACTGAATCCTGATATTCTCGCAGGTATTAAACATCTAAAAGAGTCCTCCAAGGTAGCCAAGGCTCTGCAAATCGCTTTCGATGAAGCCGATTTTGGGATGCAAGAACAAGTCGAGCTTTGTGAAATTCCCGCTCCGACTTTTGAGGAAGGTGTGCGAGCCGAAGACATCGTGCGCCGCATGAAAGCCTACGGACTGACAGACGTTAAGATTGATGATATCGGCAACGTGATCGGCTTCAGACCCGGAAAAGGCAATGGTCCGGTTTTGGCGATCGGCGCTCACATGGATACCGTTTTCCCCGCCGGAACCGATGTGACTGTGCGCCAAGAAGGCAACCGCTATTTCGGCCCCGGCATCGGAGACAATTGCTCAGGGCTACGCGCATTGTTGCAAATCATCCGCTCTTTGAATAAAGCGGACATTCAAACCGAAGGGGATATCTATTTCGTGGCCACCGTCGGTGAAGAAGGTTTAGGCGATATTCGCGGATCCAAGCATTTCGTTGCCACCCATAAGATTGATGGCTTCCTTGCCATTGACAACACCGAAATCGGTCGCATTCTTCGCGGCGCCGTCGGCTCTCACCGCTACCGCGTCACGATCGAAGGCCCCGGCGGACACTCTTATGGTAATTTCGGCGAAGTCGGCAGCGCGATCCACGCTATGTGCATCGCCGGCAACATGATCGCACACTTAAAGACGCCCTCGGACCCGAAGACCACCTTTACGATCGGCACGATCAAAGGCGGCACAAGCGTGAACACGATTGCGCCTTCATGCTCAGTTGAAATTGATATGAGAAGCCTCGACAACGACGAGCTTTTGAAGATTGAAGCGCAGATCTTGGCCTGCTTTGATAAGGCGGTGGCTGAAGAAAACGCCATCTGGAATATCACGGATCCCGCCAAACAAGTGCGTTGGAAGAAAGAAGGCATCGGTGACCGTCCCGCCGGCATGCGTCCGGCCGATTGCCCCGTGCTCCAGGTCTCCCGCTCCGCGCTTGAAGCCCTTGGTCAGAAATTAACCAACTACGGTGTTTCCTCCACGGATGCCAACGCGCCGGTAAGCCTTGGCATTCCCGCCACATGTTTGTCTTCGGGCGGCATTCAATACAAGTGCCACACGATTCACGAGTATTTTGACAAAGTGGACATCCACCTCGGTCCGCAGTTGCTGATTCTGACGGCTGTCGGCCTGGTCGGTTGTGAAGGCTACAAGGCCGTCCTGCCCAAACGCGCGTAATCGAAGCGGTCTGCCGCCATTTCTCGCGGCAGACCTTTGCTTTAGGAGCAAACGATGTTAGGTGTCATCATTGTTTTAATTTCAGTCGCAGTTCTCTGTTGGCTGATTGTCAAAAAGTTCTATCCCTCTTGGGCTCTGTTTATCGTCGGTATTATTACCATCACTGTTGTTGCTTTGATTTCCGGTGATCCGGTGGCAACCGGTAAGAAAGCCACCGGCTTTATCGGCTTTGATATTTTGGGAATTTTCGGCGGTCTTTTGCAGTCCCGAGCGGGCGGCCTCGGCATGAACATTATGATCATCGGGGGCTTTGGCTACTACATGAATAAAATCGGTGCCACGAGCGCTCTGGTTCATGTTTGCACACGCCCGATGTCACTCATCAACTCTCCCTACATCATCATGGTGTTGGGTTACGTCGTCGGCCAGTGCTTAAACGTTGTGTTGGGTTCTGCGGTCGGTTTAGCCATTTTGATGATGGTGACGGTGTATCCGCTCATGCTGAGCGCCGGTGTCAGCCGTCAGGCCGCCTGTGCTTCCGTAGTGATGACCGGCGGTTTCGGCATCAGCCCGCTGGGTGCTAACAATTTGGTCGCCAGTAAACTGACCGGTATTCACGTGATGAACATTTTCGTTGACTATCAATTAGTTATCGCGCCGGTCGCCTTGGTTGTCGCCTGTATCGTGCACTACTTCGTGCAGCGCTATCTGGATAAAAAAGATTTGGCAAGCGGCCGCATCACCCAAGAAGACTTTATCTCGAAAGATTTGTCAGACGCGGATAAGAGCGAAAAAGCTCCGAGCTTTTACGCAATCTTCCCGCTTGTTCCACTTATTTTCCTCTTTATTTTCTCGCCTTTGGTGTACAAGAACATCAAACTTGACATCATCACGGCTGTCATGGCTTCCATGGTCATCACCTTTGTGGTGGACTGCGTCATGCGCCGCGATATCAAGACCTCGTTTGCCTACATCAAGACCTTCTTTGAAGGCATGGGCAAGATTTTCTCCTCAACCGTTGTACTGATTGTCTGCGCTGAAACATTCGCGGCTGGTCTGACTCGCTCGGGCGGCATTCAGACGTTGATTGAGGCGGCAAGCAACCTTGGCAGCGGCTACATCCTCGTCTACACGATCATGTTCCTGATTGTCGGCCTGTGCACCTTTGTGATGGGTTCCGGCAACGCCGCTTTTTTCAGTTTTGCACCGATGATTCCCGGCATCTGCCAAACCGTTGGCGGCAACGCTCAGTGGATGTTGACCGGTATGCAATTGTCTTCCGGCTGTATCCGTTCCATGAGCCCGATTGCCGGCTGCGTGATTGCGGCGGCGGGGCTCGCTAACATTTCGCCCTTTGAAATTGTTCGCCGTTCAGCCCTGCCGATGCTCTCGGCTTTCGTAACGATTTACTTAATGTCTTGTCTATTGGTCTAACCAACCATAGTTTCCTCAAGCAACCTTTATCCGCCTGATCTTTTGGGCGGATTTTTTTGCCTATGGATTAGAGTCCATTGAAGTACAATGGACACGTCAATTTGAAGGAGATCCACCATGTTGCATTTATCTGCGTATATCCCGGAAATGATTGAACTTCGACGTCAAATTCATCATCATCCGGAAATTGCCTGGACGGAATTCCTCACAACGCAAACGATTGTGAATCGGGTACGTGAACTGGGATTTAAGACCATTGTCGGTAAAGCTCTTTTTGATGAAGAGCACGCCTTGGGCCGAGAACCCAAAGTCATTGAAGCGGCCATGCAACGCTCGCTTGAGCTCGGGATGAACCCTACTCTCTTAAAAGAACTGCAGGGCTATACCGGATGCATGGCTGTCTGGGAAACAGGACGCCCCGGTCCTGTGACCGCTTTGCGTTTTGACATCGATTGCGTCAACGTGGAAGAAAATCACGATGCTTCCAATGAGGCCAATCGTGAAGGCTTCGATAGCGAATGCGCCGGATTGATGCACGCCTGCGGGCACGACGCGCACGCGGCAATGGGGCTAGCTGTCGCTCACTGGATTCACGACAATGCGGATCAACTCAAGGGCAAAATCAAACTGATTTTCCAACCCGCTGAAGAAGGCACCAAGGGAGCTGCCGGCATCGCCTACTCCAACAACCTCGATGATGTGGACTACTTGGTCGGCGGTCACATTGGCGTTGCCGCCAAATTGCATGAAGTCGCGGTGATCCGAAGCGGTTTTCTCGCCACCACCAAAATGAATGTAACGTTTACGGGCGTTGCCGCTCACGCGGGAGCCAACGCGGAGCTCGGACGTAACGCTTTAATGGCGGCCTGCTCCGCAGCCCTGCAAATCATGGGTATCGCTCGTCACGGCAAGGGCAACACCAGCGTTAACATCGGCACCATTTCTGCCGGAGAAGGCCGCAATGTCGTTCCCGTTCACGCCAAAATGGAAATGGAAGTGCGCGGTGAAAATGATGAGATCAACCGCTACATGCAAGAGACGGCCGAACGAATGATTCGCGGTTGCGCCCAAAGCTACGGCGTCGACTACAAGATTGATGTCATGGGCATGGCCACCGACATTCACTCAGACTCCGCCCTTTCTGACATGTTGGAAGAAGAAGCTAAGCAGGTAACAACTGTAAAGAAAGTTTTTGATATCGAGTCCTGCACCGGCAGTGAAGACTGTTCGCTCTTGATGAAGACCGTGCAAAAACACGGCGGTCAGGCCACCTTCTTCTATTACGGCTGCAATCACCACGGCCACCATCGAGGTGACTTTGAAATTCAGGACACAGAAAGCATGCCGGAAGGCTTTGAAATCTTCGTTCGCATGCTGGAACGTTTAAACGGTCAATAACTTTTAAACCACAAGCGCCTTGGAAACACAGAGTCCAAGGCGCGACTCTCTTCTTTTTAGGATTTCGCTATGCAGTTTTTGGCTCGCTTTTTTAAGTTTGAAGAAAAGAACACCAACTGGCGACGCGAACTGATGGCCGGCCTCACGGGCTTTGTCACCGTCTGTTATGTGGTGCTTGTCATTCCGGCCATGTTAGCTGACGCCGGCATGAATCTTCAGGCCGCCACAATCGCCGTTATTTGGGCCACGGCTTTTGCCAGCTTGCTGATGGGGCTCGTAGCCAATTTCCCCGTCATTGTCGCTCCGGGGCTGGGCATCTGCGCCTTTTTCTCATATTACGTGTGCGGGCCCATGGGGCTGACATGGCAAACTGCCCTCCGGCGGTCTTCATTTCGGGCGTTATTTTTTTCCTGTTAACCGTAACTAAAATCCGTCAGCTCATTATTGACGCCGTGCCTACCGACATTAAGCACGCCATCGTTGTCGGGCTGGGTTGCTTTATTTCCTTCATCGGACTGAAAAACGCCGGTCTCATTGTGGCCGATCCCTCAACTTTTGTGGCGTTAGGCAACCTGCACAAACCCGAACCGCTTTTGGCTGCCTTTGGAGTTATTTTGATTAGCG
This sequence comes from uncultured Sutterella sp., assembly GCA_902388655.1. GTDB lineage: Bacteria > Pseudomonadota > Gammaproteobacteria > Burkholderiales > Burkholderiaceae_F > Aphodousia. The sequence continues at coordinate 140,257 of CABMQD010000001.1, forward strand.
CATTGATGGTTCGACGTGTCAAAGGAGCCATGATTATCGGGATTTTGGTGGTGACGCTTTTAGGTCTTCTATTCGGCGTCTCTCCTTTACCGGATCTCTCGACGCTGTGTGCGCCAAGCACACTCACACCCAGTGAAACCTTTCTTGAATTGGACTTCGGTTCCGTTTTTGCCTACGGGATCGTGACCATCGTGTTTACGCTGACCATGGTGGATTTGTTTGACAATATGGGAACCTTGATCGGCTTATCTATTCGAGCCAATATGCTCGATCACAAAACCGGTCATATCGAAGGATTAGAAAAAGCGCTTTTCTCAGACTCGATCGCCACAATGGCTTCAGGCGTTGTAGGCACGCCAACTTGCACAAGCTACATTGAAAGTGCGGCCGCTATTGCTGAAGGCGGACGCACAGGCGTAGTTCCCATCGTCAGCGCCGCGCTCTTTATGCTCTGCCTTTTTGCTTTGCCTTTTGTCACGGTCGTTCCCGCCTACGCGACAGCCGCTGCTCTTATTGTAGTGGGCGGCTTGATGATGCAATCGGTCGTGCATATCAACTTCAAGGATTTCTCGACCGGTATGCCCGCTTTCCTCACCATCATCACAATGCCTTTGACCTTTAACGTTGCCACGGGTTTCGGTCTGGGATTTATCAGTTATACATTCCTTAAGCTACTGACCAACCGAGCTCGGGAACTGAATATCGTCACCATCATCGTGGCTCTGGCATTCGCAATCAATTTTATGATGCGCTAAAAGTCGATTTAAAAAAAGGAGCGCCTAACTTTTGAGCGCTCCTTTTTTTTCGTTTCAGTTAAGTACTGAATTATTGGGCGGCCATCATGGCGCAAGCCGTATCAAGCATGCGGCAAGAGAAGCCCCATTCGTTGTCGTACCAAGCCGTCACCTTCACCAAACGCGTACCGGAGACTTTCGTCAGGGTAGCGTCAAAGATGGAAGAATGGGCATCATGATTAAAGTCGATGGACACGAGCGGTTCATCGTTGTAGCCCAAAATACCCTTGTTTTCAGGCATTTCAGAGGCGGCCTTCATCACGGCATTCACTTCTTCAACCGTCACATCGCGCTTGGCTTCAAAGGTCAAGTCAACGAAGGAAACGTTGATCGTCGGAACACGAACAGCGAAACCGTCGAGCTTGCCGTTCAAATCCGGCAACACCAAACCCACGGCAGCAGCGGCACCGGTCTTCGTCGGGATCATGGAGTGCGTCGCGGAACGAGCGCGGCGAAGATCCTTGTGGTAAACGTCGGTGAGCGTTTGGTCATTGGTGTAAGCGTGAATCGTCGTCATCAAACCGCGTTCCACACCGATAGCCTTATGCAAAGCATTAACCACAGGAGCCAAGCAGTTGGTCGTGCAGGAAGCGTTGGAAACAACCGTCATGTCCTTCGTGAGAACGTCTTGGTTCACGCCATAGACCACGGTGGCGTCAACACCCTTACCCGGCGCGGAGATCAAGACCTTCTTGGCACCGCCTTCCAAGTGAGCCAAGCATTTTTCCTTCGTGCGGAAAGCACCCGTGCATTCGAGCACCACGTCAACACCCAATTCCTTCCAGGGAAGGTTGCGGGGATCGCGGTCGCAGAATACACGCATACGGTCGCCATCGACAATGAGATACTTTTCCGTATCAGAAACTTCTTCAACTTTCACTTCATGGTTGAAGTGACCGTGCACGGTGTCATGACGCAACAAATGAGCATTGGTCTTAATGTCACCCATGGCGTTAATGGCCACGATTTCGATATCGTGCTTCTTTCCCAATTCGTAGTGGGCACGCAACACGTTACGACCAATGCGGCCAAAGCCCGTAATGGCAACTTTAATGGTCATCTTAATAATCCCCTCTTAGTGATTAATGATTGATTGCTTTCATAGCGGCTTCAACAACGCGATCCACGGTGAAGCCGAATTTTTCCCAAAGCACGCCGGCAGGAGCGGATTCACCGAACGTATCGATGCCAACCACTTCACCGTTTTTCACGTACTTATACCACCAGCCCGTCACAGAGGCTTCGATTGCCACCTTCGGCGCATCGGTCAAAATGGCGCGCTTTTCTTCACAAGACAGTTTATCGAAAAGTTCCGTGCACGGCATGGAGACCACGCGGGTGCCGATTCCCTTTTCTTCCAGCGCCGCGCGAGCCTTAACAGCCAACGGCACTTCAGAACCCGTCGCAATCAAAACGCATTGCACGCAATCAGCGCCTTTACCGGATTCTTTCATCACGTACGCGCCGCAACGAAGCGCTTGAGCCGCATCCGCCTTCACTTCTTCAACATCACGCGTCGTAAACTCAATGTTTTGACGAGAACCGATAATGATCGACGGCGTATGGCGAGACTCAATGGCGCTTTGCCAGGCCACCAACGCTTCAACCGTGTCACACGGGCGCCAAACATTTAAATTCGGAATCAAGCGCAAGCTCGGAATATGTTCAACGGACTGGTGCGTCGGGCCGTCTTCACCCAGACCGATCGAGTCATGCGTAAAGACGAAGATTGAGCGCTGCTTCATAAGAGCAGCCATGCGAATGGCGTTTCGTGAATAATCGGAGAACGTCAGGAACGTGGCGCTAAACGGGATAAAGCCGCCGTAAAGAGCGATGCCGTTTTGAATAGCGGACATCCCGAATTCACGCACACCGTAGTTAATATGGCGGCCCAAGTACGTATCCGGTCGCATGGCTTCAACACCGGTCCAATTGGTGAGATTGGAACCCGTTAAGTCGGCGGAACCGCCCAATAAACCGGGCAATTGCGGAGCAAAAGCGTTGAGCGCCTTCTGACTGGCTTTACGCGTTGCAACCGTTTCCTGAGCTTCGGCAGCCTTGGCAATGGCTTCCTGCATCACGGCTTCAAAGTTTTCAGGCAAATCACCTTTTAAGCGACGCGTGAGTTCCTTCCACAATTCAGGATATTGCTGGCTGTAGCGCGCCGTCATCTCGTTGTAGTCCGCTTCAAGCTTGGCGCCAGCCTCGCGGGCGTCCATCGCATCATAAATTTCTTGCGGAATAACAAACGGTTCCCACTTCCAACCCAAAGCTTCACGAGTGAGCTTTAACTCTTCTTCACCCAAAGCCTCGCCATGCACCTTGCTGGTGCCCTGACGATTGGGAGAACCCTTGCCGATCACCGTGCGGGCGATGATGAGCGTGGGCTTGTCTTCGCTTTGCTTGGCTTGCGCAATGGCCTTATCCATCGCATCGATATCGTGTCCATCCACCGGACCGATCACATTCCAACCGTACGAATCAAAACGTTCACGAGTATTGTCTGAGAACCAATTGATCACCTTGCCGTCAATGGAGATGCCGTTGTCGTCATAGATCACAATCAACTTGTTGAGCTTCCAGGTCCCGGCCAAAGAGCAGACCTCATGGCTGATGCCTTCCATCAAGCAACCGTCACCCAAGAAGCAATACGTGTAATTGTTCACAACGTCAAAACCCGGGCGATTGAATTCGGCCGCGAGCATCTTCTCAGCCAAAGCCATACCGACCGCGTTACCAATGCCTTGACCCAAGGGACCCGTGGTTGTTTCCACTCCGGGCGTCACATCCACCTCCGGATGACCCGGCGTCTTGCTGTGCCACTGACGGAAAGACTTCAAGTCTTCGATCGTGAGGTCGTAGCCCGTTAAATGCAAAAGCGCATACTGGAGCATGGAACCGTGACCGTTACTCAAAATAAAGCGGTCGCGACCAATCCACTTCGGATTAACCGGATTGTGGCGCAGGTGCCGAGTCCAAAGGGCTACAGCAATATCAGCCATACCCATCGGCATGCCGGGGTGACCGGACTTCGCCTTTTGAACACCATCCATGGCCAACGCACGAATGGCGTTAGCCATCAACTGAGGAGTGACGTTGCAAGTCATAGTTTTTTCAACCAAATTTAAGAGGACAAAACCAGGCATTGGGCGCAGAAAATCCCACCCAACTTAAACAATAAGATTGTACTGAAAATACGCCTCTGTACGTCCAAAAAAGTCAAACTTTTTTCATCTCGCGCGCGATTCTTTTTCGGACAGGAAAACTTCTTTACAATCTTCAAGACCAATTAACCAATTGCTTTCGTAAAAATGGCGCCACGCTTCTACGTTGACCGTGTATTGACACCCGACAGCACAATTGTTTTACCTGAAAAAACCGCTCATCACGCCAGTCGAGTACTTCGTATGCGCGAAGGTGACAGCGCCGTTTTATTCGATGGTAAAGGCAACGAGGCTGAAGCGATTCTGCATTTTTTCGCCGATAGAACCGAGGCCCAGATTCAAACGGTTCGTCAAAGCCTCACGGAGAGTCCCTTAAAAACCGTTCTCATTCAGGCGCTTGTTTCGCAGGAAAAACTGGATTGGATTTTGGAAAAAGCCACCGAGCTTGGCGTCACGAAAATCATCGTGGTGCCAGCAGAACGTAGCGTGACTAAACTTGATGAAAAACGTCTGGCCAAACGTTTGCTTCAATGGAAAAACACGACACTGAGCGCTTGCGAGCAATGCGCTCGAAGCCTGTTGCCTGAGGTTATCTATTCCCCCAACCTCAAATCCGCCCTGAGTGACAATAAAACAGAAAGAAATTTCATCTTGGCCCCAGGCGCTCGCAATAGCTTAAAGCTCACAGACATTCAAAGTGTCACGTTTGCAGTGGGACCCGAAGGCGGATTCAGTCAAACGGAAATTGAAATGGCGCAATCTTTGGGCTACGAGTGCGCCCTGTTAGGTCCCAGAGTGTTAAGGACGGAAACCGCCGGATTGGCAGCGCTCGCAGTCGCACAGACCCTGGCGGGAGACTTTCGTTAGAAAAATAAACCGGCTAAGCCCAAGAAAATCAAAAAGCCGCCGCTATCGGTAATGAACGTTAAAAGCACTGAGCTTCCCATGGCGGGATCGCGGTCAAACTTCTTAAGCATTAAGGGAACAAGCAAACCCACCAATGCACCGACAAAGATATTCAATAGCATCGCCAGGAACATCACCAGCCCCAGCTTCATGCCGAAATCCGCATCGTAATAAAGCAGCCAAGCCCCCAATCCCGCAACCGCTCCCCAGAGCACACCATTGATCAGCGCAACACACAATTCCTTTTTAAATAGATCCGATGTGTTGCTGCTTGTCACCTGCCCCATGGCAATGGAACGAACCAAAAGCGTCAGAGTTTGGTTGCCAGTGTTACCCGCAATATTAGCCGCAATCGGCAACAGTGCAGCCAACGCCACCACTCGGGAAATGGTTCCTTCAAAACAACTGATGACTCGAGAGGCCACGAAGGCCGTGCAAAGATTGACTCCCAACCAAATCCAGCGGCTCTTGGCGGCTTCCCAAACACTGCCGAACAAGTCCTGTTCATCACTCAAACCGACCGCAGCGTACGCGTCTTCGTCGCTACTTTCGCGAATGACGTCCATCACTTCGTCAACCGTCAGACGGCCGACCAGACGACCGGTTTCATCGACAACCGGCGCACTCACCAAGTCGTAACGTTCGAAGGCCTGAGCCGCGTCAGTCGCGTCATCCAAAGGATTAAGCGTGAGCACGTCCGTTTTCATCAGTTCTCGCACACTGCGTTCAGGATCACTGATGAGGATCTTGGAGACCGGTAAAACGCCTTTTAAACGCTGGTTACGATCGACGACGAAAATCATGTCGGTTAATTCCGGAAGCTCATCAAAGCCTCTCAGATACCGGAATACTGCCTCCAAAGAAGATTCTTCACGCACCGAAACGATTTCGAAATCCATACGAGCGCCGACGCTTTCTTCCGGATAGCTCATGGCCGCGCGCAATTGCGCGCGCTCTTTCGTCGTCAACCCTTCCTGAACTTCCGCGACCACATCAGGCGGCAAATCCTCTACCAAGTCCGCGATTTCGTCGGTATCCAACGTTTCCATGGCATCGACGAGTTCCTCGCGATCCATGGCATCAATCAACGTTTCACGGACGCCGTCATTAACCTCAACGAGCACATCACCGTCTTGGTTATTGCGCACCAAATCCCAGACTAAAAGACGATCATCGGTCGGAAGGGCTTCCAGAATGTAGGCAATATCGGCCGGATGTAAAGGCGCCAGAATTTTGGCGATTTCGGATTTGATCTGAACATTGAAACTGTCTTTGATATCAGCTTCTTGTTCACTGCTTAAAGCGCCGCTCGCACTGATTCGATGGCGCTGATCTTCAGCCTTTTCTATGCATTGTTGAATGCGAGCAAGGGCGCGGCTTGCGAGTTCAGGCTCGCGAGCCGAAGCTGCCGTTGAAGCGGCAACAGTTGACGGAGCAACTGCGTTTTGTTCAATGTCTCGTGCTTGTTCAGCCATCGAGGCACCCCTTCATTCATTTCAAACGCCACCCTCTCGCGTAGTGTACGCAGAGAAAAATTTTTAAAGCCCAAGGATTGTACCACCGCATCAGAATTCAACCAGAGTGTTTTTATTACTTTTTCGTTTTGATTGAAAGCTCTAGCTCAATTTTTCTGTTGGTCTAAAAACACTTTGCGAACAACTTTTGACGATTGTCAATACTTTGATTAGCGCAGCTGTCTTGGCTGCTTTTTCTATGTCTGCAATAGCGGCTAGTATCGACACGGACACTGATAAAACGGATGGCAAGAAATATGTTATTTCAGAGTCTGGCGCCTATTTTGATAGCGCAGCAATTGGCAACATCAACATCATTAACTACACTGAAAAATATCTTAGCCACCAAACTGATTTTGCAACCATTGGTACGGTAACAATGGATGGTACGCTGGGCAGTTACATCAAAATTGAAGGGGCTGGACAGAAACTACAAATTAATAATCTGGTTCTGGGAAACGGAACTGAAAACTCTCCAGTCGTCGGCAATTTAGAGTTTTGGGGTCAAGACAACACGAAAGATCAAGCGTTTTCCATCGGTAGTGCAACAATCGGTGAAAATGCCGTGCTAAGAATTCAAGAGGGCGTAAACGGTAGCGATAGTTCGCAGAAAGCCGATCCGAAATCCTCTTCAGTTCAAATCGGCAGTGTCACTCTTAGCAGCAATTCTGCAGTAGCCATCGGTTTAGCTAAAAAGGATCAGGAAAAATTTGGTGCCGACTCAATTTCCATTGATCATGTTACGGCTTTAGACGGCGAATTTTCAGGTGTTGTTCAAGGCACCACCCAAGATAAACCCGTTCAAATAGGTACCATTGATATTGGCAATGTTGAGTTCGACTTAGGCGCCAAGAATAAAGATAAGATTCCGCAAGGATTGTTTACCTCTGTGGACACTTCTGCTATGTCCCCGATCACTCTTGTTGGTCAAGAAAAAAATGGCGGCACCGTGACTGTCAACATGAATGGCGCTCAATCCAAACTTGTGTTGGGCAATGTTGGTCAGGCGGATACTTCCACCACTTTAAATGTCAACTTCTCACAAGAAGCTTTTAACTCCGAGAACTCCACGGTGGCATTCGGCGAGTCAACCTCCATCGCTGACGGCACAAACCTTAATTTAAGTGCCGAAAACGCCGCCAAGGCCACAAGCGCTGAAAACGTCACTGTCTTAAATAATCTCGCAGGGAAGGTTACAACACCCGATGGTCAAAGCTTTGCGGAAACTTCTTTGACCGCCACCTCTGATGTGTACGACACGGTAACCGCAAAAACCGGCGATGACGGCAAGGTGGATACCTCCACAATGAAGACCTACGAAAATGCTGAAGTCTTCAGCTTCGCTCAATTGCATTCTGTCGGCGTCATGCAATGGCGTGAAGAAATGAACCATATGCAATTGCGTTTGGGTGAAATTCGTGACGCGGCCGGTTACAACAACGGTGCTTGGGCTCGCATCTACAACGGTAAGGACGAATACGGTTCCCAAGACGTTGAAAACAAATACTACGGCGTTCAAGTCGGTTACGACCATCGCTTAGACGGCTCCAATTGGATTATCGGCGGAGCATTTAGCTACGCTCGCGGCGATTCGACCTTCTCGACCGGTGAAGGCGACAACCACAATTTCACGTTCACGGGCTATGGCACATGGCTTGCCGAAAACGGTCTCTTTGTTGACGTAACGGGCAAAGTGGGTCGTCTTTCGAACGACATTACGATTGACCATTACACCTCCGACTATGACACGAACGCTGTCAGTGTAACGGCTGAAGCCGGCTGGCGTTTTGCTTTAAACGACATGTTCTATGTTGAACCGCAAGCGGAAATGATGTACGGCCATATCATGAGTGCCAGCTATAAGACACTCAACTACAAGGCCGATACGGAAAGTGTAGACATGTGGGTGGGCCGTTTAGGCTTCCAAACCGGTTTAACCTGCCCGGCCAAGAAAAGCGGTGTTTACTTCCGCGCATCCGTTCTTCATGACTTCGACGGCGATACCGAAACGAAGTTCACGGGCTTAAAGAGCGGCGCAACGCGTACAGTTCTTGATGAGCTGGGCGGCACTTGGTACGAAATGGGGCTCGGCGCAAACTACAACGTGACCGACAACACTTACGTTTATGCCGACTTCCAATACGCCAACGGCGGTGAAATTGATACACCGTGGCGCTGGAACCTGGGTGTTCGCATTAACTTCTAAGCTTCACCACGCTGTTGCGTTTTAACTCAACGCCCCCAATTGGGGGCGTTGCCCTTCCGGGTAAAGAAAACCCGACCTCAATATTTTGAAGCCGGGCTTTCCTACCACAGAAAAATCAGGTTAACCTGAAACTACTTTACGATCTTCACAGTATCAAAAGCGGCAATTGGCTTACCGTCAACCTTCGTAAAGAGCACGAGTTCCGTATTCACATCCTTGAATGTGGTTGCAACAGCTCCCTTCACCGGGAAGGTAATCACAGCGTCCTTCAAGCCGTCACCATCGACATCCTTAAAGACTACTTTCACGGGTTTGGCGCGCTGACGATTGAGTTCATCATTTCCATCAGACCAGGCAGAACCGAATTCCGTCACAGACTGATCCAATTTCGTTGCGTCAAAGTCCTTCTGCGAGAGAAGCACCACATCAACCGTTCCCTTTTCATCAGACAGGCTCAATTGATCCTTCATGATGACGATATCCTGACGATTAACCTTTTGCAGAATCTTGGAGGCCGCACCCAACGCTTCGTTGTAATTGAGCACGTTGAAATTGTGCATAAACTCAAGAGCGCGATCCGGATCGATTGCGGCAAGAGACTTGGCGCGGGCTTCAACCGCGGTTAACTCTTCAGCCTTGCGTTCCTCATAGTCTTCGATGTCATCGAGCACATCTTCGCGGATATCGGGCATCCAATCCAAGAACTGTTGGGCTAAGACAAACGTAAAGACATTCTTATCGAGTGAGAAACTCATTTGTTCAGGCGTTGCGTGGAATTGAGCGCGGGTGCCGACAGACGGGCTCATGAAGGCCTGAGCGGCAGCGGGCTTAGCCAACGGGAACGCCGGCACATAAGCAGTTTCATAGGGACGTGCGTTGCTTCTCCAAGATACCGTCAAGAGCGGATTCTTCGTGAGCTTAAATACAACACTATCGTGCGTGTCAATGTTGCCGATATCGCGAAGGTCATAAAGGTGCCAACCGGTTACAGAGCGATCGACTTGATCGGATTGAGCGCGCATGATCTTTTGCACATCCCACGGTGTGACCTTTTCTTTCGGAACAATGGATTGCGGGATTGCGTTGTGATCTTCAATCATTTCACCGGTCATGATCTTCATGAAGGTCTGCACGCGTTGTTTATTCCAGTCGGCGGCACGGCGACGATCGGGCTGATAGGCTTCGCGGAAATTGAAGTCAGAGTAATCACCGGCCTTAGCGGGTTTATAGGTTCCCATCTTGATGGCGTGTTCCACCAAATCGGGCGAGGCGATGACGTTTTCCTTATCGTTCAAATCCACATTGGTCAAAGAGTAAGAATTGGCAAGGAACGCCACTTCGTTATCCTTGACTTTACGAGCCAAATAACGGTGACCGCGCAAAATCGCCATTTGCCAGGCTTCATTGTGGTCAGCAAAGGTGTACGTACGGCCTTGATGCGTATAGCCATACTTTTCAACCAGCTCAATGGCAATTTGGACAGCCTCGCGAGCGGTATGGGCGCGCTCTGCGGTGATGCGGCGAATGCCGTAACCCACGCCGCCATTCTTTACCTTCTGATCTTTTTCAATCGTGTCACCACAGTTATTGGATGTGATGAGAACGCCCGCTTCATTTAAAAAGCCGTCCGAGAAGCTGTAGCCTTCGGGAGCCAGAGTTTGAGTCCACCAATACCCCAGGGTCTTAGCAACCTGAGGAATTTTGGCAGCCGTCGGTTCGTATTCGATCATAGTCCCTTTCTTATGAGTGGCGGCCGGCACCCAATATTGACTCATCAAAATACGACGGTCATTGTCTTCATTGTGACCGATGATAATTTCACCGGTTGATGATGCATCTTTACCAACGATGACGGTAAAACAAGCTTGAGCAGACATAGCAGTCCCCAGCATCACAGCGGCAACAGAAGCCGCCATCAGTGTTTTTCGAATGATCATATGCAAACTCCTCAGTTAGTTGCTAAAGGTCACTGTCAGTTTAGGACTTTAGCCATTAATCCTCCTGAGGAGTTTCACTAATTGCTTTTAGGATGGCTCGGAAGAAGCGGAATCGGCTGCGTTTTCAGAACGTTCCGTTTCCTCGATCGGCTCCTCATCATCGAGCGCTTCTTCATCGGTTTCGTCAAGAACTTCTTTTAACCGAGCCTCCAGGAGCACATCCACATAGTCGACACCCAAAATATCCAATAGGATTTTCTGACCTCTGGGTAACTCCGGCAAGCCCGGCATTCTCTGCATGAAAGGCAAACCTTCGATGCGAATCAGTTCTCCCTTCACGACCACCGCCTCGATGGTCTTGAGATTTTCCTGCTCAATCCAACGAAGACTCCAGTAGCGTTCCATCTTGCGTTGGAATTCCGAGTAGGCGCCGTAGGTTAAGGTGAAGTTGGAAACAATCGTGAATAAATCCGTGTCACTCGGGCGATAACTGGGGGCCCGATCCAAAACAGCGCTGATTAATTGACGCTGATTGACCAAATCCACATAGCGACGCAAAGGAGACGTACTCCAGGCATATTGAGCAACCCCCATGCCATCGTGCGGTCCCGGCGTTGTGCTCATCTTCACGCGCCCCATGCTTTGTGAACGGTAAATCCCCGCAACATTAACTTCTTCAAGCCAACCGCCCCAAACGGTGTTGGCAAAAATCATTAATTCCCCAACGGCCAAATCCAACGGAGAACCGCGACGACGGGATTTCAGATGAATCACCGCGTCCTCACCCTCGCCTTCTAAATCAAAACTCCATTCAACTCGGCCTAAATTTTCAGGCTTTCCTCGAACCGCCTCGCGATCGGCCAAACACTTTTTCGCAAATTTCCAAAGCCAGGTAATTTCTTCGGCAAATGGATGATGAACGGTGCCTGATAAAAGCTTCTCTTCCGTAAACTCGTTTTCAATTAAGTCGTAGCGAATGTTGCTTGCGACCTTGATACGCTCTAAGTGCGTCTCCGTCGCAGACACTTCCAAGGTCTCTTTGTTGACTAGAGCGTAAAGGGAAAGGCAGGGAACCGCCCGACCTTCATCGAGTGAAAACTCTTTAATCCAAGCCTCAGGCAACATGGTTGTTTTGATTCCGGGCGCGTACACCGTAGACAGACGGCTTCGAGCCACTCGGTCGATATCGCTGTCACGCACGATTCCTAAACCGGGCGCCGCAATATGAACACCGATGCGAAGCAATTGATCATCAACGTGCTCAACACTGGTAGCGTCATCAATTTCTGTTGTGGACGAATCGTCAATCGAGAATGCCTTGACGTTGGCAATCGGCAAATCATCCCAGCCGTTCTCCGAGGGGAGGCTTAAATCCGATGGGAAACCTTTTCCTTTGGGGAAATATTGAGCATAAAAACTATCAACATGCCAACGATACGGAGAGGCGATAGCCCCCAAAGAAAGAAGCAGACGCAACGGCGTCATGCGGGATTCGCTGGCCGCATCCGAGAGCGCTTTCCAGATATTGCTGTTTTTATCCGGAGAAACCAAAAGATTAATTGCTTGGGAGGCGATTTCTTTAGGCGCTGTTTTTTCATCCACCATTTGCCGCACCCAGCGCTTTTTTTGCTCCTCGGCCAAACGTTTCTTTTCAAGCGCCGCAAGAGCCGCCTTGAGAATTTCAGCCGGCGCTTTGCGATAGTTGCCTCGTCCTTTGCGATGGAAATAAACGGGATTCCCATGCAGTGCTAAAAGTGTTGCGACACTTTCAACAACCGAGCTCTCCTCACCAAAATACTCTTTGGCTAAAGTCGTAAACTGGAACTCCCCCTCGGGCGCCACTTCCCAAAGAAACTGAGGATCCATTTCAGCGGCCATCTGCTCGGCCGCCCCCATCACTTCAGAAGCCGCCGGCGACTCAAACTCAAAAAAGACGTGTCCGCCTTTCACTTTCGTGCGGCGACCGGTTAAAAGCTCCACCTGATAGGCACTGCCGTTTTGCGACAAAATCGTGCCTACCTTGAAGGTGCCGTCTTCTTCAAAAAAGAGATACATCAAAGCGCCCCTTTCAGCGTCGTTTGGATAAATTGAGTGATGCCGGTTAAAAACATTTGGACGGCCATTGTAGCCAAAATCAAGCCCATCAACCGCTCAAAAGCCGCGGTTGTCCGCTCGCCCACAATTTTTTGAACACGTTCGGCAAATACCAAAATTACCGCGCTGATCGCACAGGTCAGCACAACAACCAAAAGCCATTCAGGCATACGAGCGGGATCGCTGCCCACCAAAAGAAGAATCGTCGCCAAAGTGGACGGACCGGCAATCGCCGGCACCGCCAGCGGCACAATAAAAGGCTCTCCGCCGGGGGCTTCACCAAAAACCCCTTCCTTAGACGGGAAAACCATGCGAATAGCCATCAATAAAACAATGAGACCGCCGCCGATAGAAAGCGCAGACTGACTTAACCCCAAAGCATCCAAAAAAGCTTTCCCGCCAAACGCGAAAATACTCAGAATTACTGCGGCGATCACGCATTCGCGAACAACAATACGCGAACGTCGATTTTCCGGAACCGACTTTAAAGAAGAAATAAAGATCGGAATATTGCCGAGAGGGTCGGCCATTAAAAACATCAGCAACAGCGCTGAGACAAAAGAGTGTTCCATTAATCAGAGCCTTTCTGCAGAAATTTTCGCCAGAAATTTTTCAATTTCAGGCAAGCATTGTTCAAAATGATCAATTTCGTGGGTGTTGCCGGGCAGCAAAATAGTGCGACATTGCGAATATTTGTTCTGAGCCTTTCGCCAATCCAACACTTCATCAGCGGTGGATAAAAACACCAGATAACGCTCCGGATGAATGTGTTCGCAAAGCATGGATCGAGCCTCATCAGCGAATTCTGGTTTGACGTCAATCGTTCGATCCGTATTGGAGATTGTCTGAACACCCAAATAATCATTAATCACGCACCACGGTTCCGTGGCCGGATTCAAAAGGATCGCATGACAACCGATTTTTTCCGCAAGCCACGTCGCGTAGAAACCGCCGAGACTCGAGCCCACCAAGCATAACTCTTGGGGATCAATCGTCTTGACAGCTTCTTTTAAAATGACCTGCACTTGAGCGGGACCGACGTTTAAATCAGGCGCCCGATAAATCAATCGTTCGGCAAAGGCCTCTTTCATAATCCGGCCTTTATTACTGGCCGGAGTCGAGCGAAATCCGTGCAGGTGCATTAACACCATATCAGGCATCCTTTCTCAAAAGATCCAGAAGTTTCCCGTGAATGCCACCGAACCCGCCATTACTCATCACAAGAATGGCATCTCCATTGCAAGCAAGGGAAGCCGCCACCAGAGCGGTTTCATCAATGGTGTGCAATACATGCAGCTTTTCCCCCAACGGCGCCAACGCGGCCTGTACATCCCAACCTAAATTCGGATTGGCGTAACAGACCACCTGATCAGCCCCTTGAAGACTTTCGGGCAGACGGTCTTTCATCGTCCCCATTTTCATCGTATTGCTTCGAGGCTCAAGGACCGCGATGATTTTTCCTTGCGCCATACGGCTTCTGAGCGCTGCGATCGTTTCAAAAATAGCCGTTGGATGATGCGCAAAGTCATCAATGACAGTGATACCTCGAACCGTGCCCTTGACTTCCATGCGCCGTTTCACACCCACAAAGTTATTTAATGCGGCAACGGCCTCACAGGGATCAATGCCGATATGCGTTGCGGCAGCAACGGCGGCGGATGCATTTAAAAGATTGTGGTGCCCAGGTAAGAATAAATGCAGCTCACCGATAAGTCTTTCTTTATAGAAGAGCTCTCGACCTTCAATGTGCCACCCCTGAACATTATTGAAATAAACGCATTCACTATAGAGGCCTCGAGCCAACACTCGATGAAGCGCCTCACACTCCCCGTTGACAACAACACGGGCATTTTGGGCCATTGTTCGAACTAAATGGTGAAATTGGGTCTCAATGGCGCCAAGATCAGGGAAGATATCCGCATGATCGTATTCGAGGTTATTCAAGATAGCGGTTTTCGGACGGTAATGGATAAACTTCGAGCGCTTGTCAAAAAAGCACGTGTCATATTCATCGGCTTCAATAACAAAGTAACGTGAATCGGTCAGGCGAGCGGAATGACCGAAATTAGCCGGCACGCCTCCAATCAGAAATCCAGGGTTCTTGCCACAGGCCTCTAAAATCCAAGTCAACAGCGAACTGGTTGTGGTTTTTCCGTGCGTTCCCGCTACAGCCAATACATGATGATTGCGCAACAACATTTCACCCAGCCACTGGGGACCCGATGTATAGGGCAACTGGTCATTAAGAATCTTCTCAAGCAACGGATTGCCTCGAGAAATAGCGTTACCAATGACATATAAATCCGGGTTTAATGCGGTTTGTTGGGGATCAAATCCTTCGATCAGTTCAATTCCGGCCGCCGCCAATTGATCACTCATCGGCGGGTAGACGTTGGCATCACACCCGGTCACCCGATGACCGGCCGCGCGTGCGAGTTGAGCCACTCCGCCCATAAAGGTTCCGCAGATACCCAAAATATGAATATGCATATAAAAAAGCCCAAAGCCTTTGAAAAACCAAAGTATTTTAGCGAAATTCACTGGTATTCTTTCGATTGATCGCTGATTTTCTGATCACTTTGCTCAAAAAACAGACCGACAAACGATCATTTTCCAGATTTGCCGTCAACTGACGCCAAAATTGCAGAATTTCTTCAATAATCCTCACCCCCTCCAAACGGTCGAATACGTCAGGACTACCATGAATCGGTTATGCAAAATCACATAAAAAATGAAAAATTAGGCGAAATTACTAGACTTTTAACGAAAAAAGCATGAAAATGCAGTTTAAATACTGTTTTTATCCTACTTGGTGCGCAAGAAAGATACTTTCATGAAAGAGAATGCGCCCGGTTTCCATGTCTTAAAGAGGTCTTTGAAATGGATTTACGCAAACTAAAAACGTTAATCGACTTGGTCGCTGAAAGCGGCATTTCCGAACTGGAAGTGACAGAAGAAAACGATAAAGTGCGTATTGTTAATAAGGTGCAGACCGTCGCTGTTGCGGCGCCTGTGGCCGCTCCCGTGGTGGCTGCCGCTCCGGCTCCCGCTGCTCCCGCCGCTACTGCGGCTGAACCGGCCGCCAAGCCCGAACCCGTGGTTGAAGGCACCACCGTGACCTCTCCGATGGTCGGAACTTTCTATCGTGCTCCGAACCCCGGTGCCGAACCGTTTGTCAAAGTGGGTGATCATGTCGAAGCCGGTCAAACCCTCGGCATCATTGAAGCCATGAAGCTTTTGAACGAAATCGAAGCGGAAACCTCCGGCACGATTAAAGAAATTTGTGTTGAAAACGCTCAACCTGTCGAATTCGGTCAACCCCTCTTTATCATCGGCTAAGCATTATGTTCGGAAAAATCTTGATCGCAAACCGCGGCGAGATCGCTCTGCGCATTCAAAGAGCTTGCCGTGAAATGAACATCAAGACGGTTGTGGTGCATTCGACGGCCGACGTGGACGCTAAATACGTCCGTTTAGCCGACGAGTCCGTCTGTATCGGTCCCGCTCCGTCCGTTGACAGTTATCTGAATATTCCCGCCATCATCAGCGCGGCTGAAGTCACAGACGCGGAAGCCATCCACCCGGGCTACGGCTTTTTGTCTGAAAATGCCGACTTTGCCGAGCGAGTGGAACGCTCCGGCTTTGCCTTTATCGGTCCGCGTCCGGACTCAATTCGTATCATGGGCGACAAGGTCTCCGCGAAAAAGGCAATGATTGAAGCGGGTGTGCCGGTCGTTCCGGGCTCTGACGGCGCTTTGCCCGATGATCCGGATGAAATCATCCAGATTGCCCGTAAAATCGGCTACCCAGTCATCATCAAGGCAAGCGGCGGCGGTGGCGGCCGCGGCATGCGTGTTGTGCGTACGGAAGCCGCGTTGATCAACGCTGTTTCCATGACGCGTCAAGAAGCGCAAACCGCTTTCGGCAATCCGACCGTCTACATGGAAAAATTCTTGGAAAATCCGCGTCACATCGAAATTCAGGTGCTTGCGGACAATTTCCACAATGCCATTTATTTGGGTGAGCGTGACTGCTCCATGCAGCGCCGCAACCAAAAGGTGCTCGAAGAAGCTCCGGCTCCCGGCATTCCCCGCAAGCTCGTTGAAAAAGTCGGCGAACGTTGCGTTGAAGCGTGTAAACGCATCGGCTATCGCGGTGCGGGCACTTTCGAATTTCTCTATGAAAACGACCAGTTCTATTTCATTGAGATGAACACCCGTATCCAAGTCGAACACCCCGTGACGGAACTCATTACCGGTGTGGATTTGGTGCGCGAACAGATTCGTGTGGCCTACGGTGAACGCTTGAACTACAAACAACGCGACATTGAACTTCGCGGTCACGCGATTGAATGCCGTATCAACGCCGAAGACCCGTTCACCTTTATCCCGAGTCCGGGTAAAGTGACGGCCTGGCATACACCGGGCGGCCCCGGGATCCGTTTTGACAGTCATGTCTACTCCGGCTACTTCGTGCCGCCGTACTATGACTCCATGATCGGCAAACTCATCGCCTACGGCAACGATCGTGAAACGGCTATCGCCCGTATGAAGATCGCTTTGTCGGAAATGGTGGTTTCCGGCATTAAGACCAATTTGCCCTTGCACCGTGAATTGATGATGGATGAAAAGTTCCGCCAAGGCGGCGCCAGCATCCACTATCTCGAAGAACGCCTCAAGGACTTGCAAAAACAACGCACCACTCATGAGGATAACCTCTAAGATGCGTGAGATCACATTACTTGTCAGCGACCGAGCTGCGGAAGTTTTGGGTGACGCGCTGATGGACGCGGGCGCGCTGTCCGTGTCCATTGAAGACGCCGATGCCGACACGCCGGACGAGCAGCCGCTTTACGGCGAACCCGGACTTGAGCCTTCCAAACTGGCGTGGAAAAACTCTTTTCTAAAGGTTCTTGTCGATGACGATTTCGATTTCGGATTGGATATGGCTATCGCTGTCAAAGGCCTCCATATTGATGAGCCCAAAGTCGTCAGTGACAAACAAGTCGAAGATGCGGACTGGGTCAGAATCACCCAAGCTCAATTCCAACCGGTTCGCGTCTCCGACCGTCTCTGGATTGTTCCGACGTGGCATGAGCCGCCTGCGGGCGACACCGCCATCAATATCCGCTTGGATCCGGGCGTCGCCTTTGGCACCGGAAGTCACCCGACGACGCATCTTTGCCTGCAATGGCTTGATGCCAATATCAAACCGGGTGAAAGTGTTCTCGACTACGGCTGCGGCACGGGCATCCTTGCTATCGCCGCTAAAAAAGTCGGTGCCGGTGAAGTCCTCGGCACGGATATTGACCCTCAGGCTGTCGATGCCGCCATTGACAACGCCCGAGCGAACGATGCACCGGCCACCTTTGTTTTGCCAAAGGATATGCCGGAAGGCACTTTTGACGTGGTGGTTGCCAATATTCTGTCCAACCCCTTAAAGCTTTTGGCGCCTGCCCTTTTGGCTCGAGTAAAACCGCACGGTCACTTAGTGCTCTCCGGCGTCTTGGCTCGTCAGGCTCAGGAAGTTATCGACGTGTACAAAGAAAATGATCCTTCAGTCAAGCTTTCCGTATGGAAAGAAAGTGAAGGTTGGGTTTGTATCGCAGGCTCAAAAAACTAAGCACTTCTCGATCTGACAACTCTTTAAAGCGGTCACTTTTTATTTTCAAAAGTGGCCGTTTTTAGTCTCCTTTTGAAATAGACCATGTCGGAAAGCAATACGCCATCTTCAATAATGAGATGATCATAGTTTTCTAAAAAGAAATTCGGAATTCTGTGAGAAAACACAAAACCGTTTTTCTCATAGAAATGCATTGTCTTCACCGTCTCACCGGTTCCCACGTACATGGTGTGGCACTTTCTTCGGTATTGTTCGCACAAATAATTCAGCAAAAGACTTCCTAAACCTTGATTCTGAAACGAAGGTTCTACAGCCATATTTTTCAACTCACACACGCCATCCTCCCGCGTGATCACCACAGCCACAGCAACCGCTCTTTGAGCACCAAAAACCACCCATAAATCACCGAGATCCAAGTAGCGAGCAACCATCTCCTCTTGCTCATCGCCAAGTAGCAAAAGATCCAAAAAATGTTTCTTCTGTTTTTGGATCAAACGGACTTGCAATTTTTTCTCTCTAAATTGCTGCTCAAAATTCATGGGAAAATCTCGTATTTTTCGTTGAAATTATTCTTCGCAGTTAACACATCGCGGTCGATTCCAGTATGATGACTAACCGTTAATTGTTCGTTAAAACGACCTCTTGAATTCCTGTCGGAAATTGTACAAACATCTTGAATTATGACGGTTTACATCACTCGATGCCCTGCCTGTCAGCAGGCTTTCAAAATTAATGAAAATCAGCTTCAGGCTAAGAACGGCCAAGTTCGCTGTGGCTTTTGCCAAAATGTTTTCAACGCCCGCGAACACCTCTACAAATCCATTGATTTGGAAGGCGGGTTAAACCGCATTGAACGTGAGGCTGAAGTTGAGCGCCAGGGTATTGCCAACATGAAATCCTTGGCTGATCAACTCAAGGGGTTTGATTCCGTCGATGACAACCAAGGGTTGGTGAGTGTACGAAGCGAAATTCGTAACGGTCCCGAAAGATTGGACATCATTAACGGCGGCCCCAATGTCAGCGTCATCTCTCATCCGGCCTCTTCCGCTGCGCCGTCCGAAAGCGAGACTGACGAAGTCGAAGATGAAGACTCTTATGAAGAAGAAACAAAAAAGCGTTCTTCCAAAACGTGGCTTTGGCTCATCGTGGCGCTCATCGCTATCGTGGCCATTGTCTTGAAGGTATTGGCTGCCAATCAAAATGCCGTTTTGCAAAAGATCCCTCAGGCTGCGCCGCTTTTCGGTGTTCTTTGTGAAAAGATTACTTGCGAGCCCCGTCACTCGGTTACCCCCTTGGATGCGCCGGTCAAACCGGAAAGCACTTCGGCCTCAGATAAGGCTGATGTTGCGGCGGTTTCTATCGTTTCGCACAGCCTGCAACAAGTCACCGGCAACCAATATGCCATCTCGATCGATTTGAAAAATAGTTCCGAGGCCAATCAGGCCTATCCGATTCTCACCGTGGTGCTTAAAGGCGAAAAGGAAGACATCATTACCCGACGCCGAATCAACCCGAGCGAATATTTAACTGACAGCAACCAAACGCTGGCGCCGCAAAGTCAACAAACGGTTTCGATCGCTTTTGATATGACTGATGCGGCTCCGGCCACGTTGTCTGTAGAAATCGAACCTGTTCTTTAACTCCATCTCCCGCACAGGCGGGAGATTTTTTTATCATGAGCATCTTTATTTCCGGCTCCGTCGCCTACGATACGATCTTAAGCTTCAATGGAGTCTTTGCCAATCATTTGCTGGCGGGTAGTCTTGAACACATCAACCTCACCTATCAAACGCCTGCGATGACCAAAAATTATGGCGGCTGCGCGGCCAATATCGCCTATAGTTTGAAAACCGCCGGCGGTGATCCCCTTATTGTGACCACGGTGGGAAAAGATGCCGATGATTATCTTCATCACCTTCAAAATTTAGATATCCGCATCGACGGCATTAAGGTCATTGAATCGGCTTACACTGCGCAGGCCTTCATCATCACAGATCGTTTGGGAAACCAAATGACTGCTTTTCATGAAGGCGCCATGGCGATGGCCGATCAAGCTTTACCCGGCGAAACAGAAGAATTGGAAATCGGCATCGTGACTCCGACGGCAACTCACGTCATGATGGCTCACACCCGCTATTTAAATGAGCATCACGTCCCCGTTATTTGGGACATGGGGCAAGCAAGCGCTTATGTGACAGACCGTGATATTGAATGGTTTATTGAGCACGTGGATATTTTGACGCTCTCCAGTTATGAGTGGGACGTTTTGTCGAAAAAAACAGGATTAAGTCACAGGGACGTTGCGTCTAAACTTCAAGCTCTCATCATCACCGAAGGCAGTAATGGGGCAACGCTTTACCACAATGGTGATACAACTCACTATGAAGCGCTTCCGATTGAAGGAACCGCGTATCCCGTCGGTTGCGGAGACGCGTTCAGAGGCGGGCTTTTACGAGCGTTAAGTTTAGGCTGGCAGTGGACCGACGCCATGCATTTGGCCTTACTGATGGGAGCCATAAAAGCGCAGTGCCCTCAAGCCCAGGGTTATCGCGTAAGCACAGACGAAATTGCGCGCCTCTTCGGGCGCGCATTCGGTAAAGAAATCCGTCTTTAATTGTTCGGTTAGAACCAAGCGCTCACAAAGTACCCTTGGGATAAAGGCGTCACCCAATACAAAACGGCGTTAACCAGCAAAAAGATCACAATGGGTGAGAAATCAAAGCCACCCAAACGGGGAAGACGATTGGAAATCGGCCCCAAAATCGGATTCATCAGGCGCCACACCATCCCGTAGGCCGGCGACGAAGGCTGAAGCCATGACAGGATCACAAAAATAATTGTGCCCCAAAGGACAAGCTCCAACACCCAACGCAGAAGCAAAAAGACCGCGCAAAGCGGAACCCCCAGCCAACTGACCGGCAACCCGGTCACCTGACGGGTCACAATCGCCACCACCGCGGCCATGATAAAAGCCGAAACCACGGAAGCCCATTCCCAGCGTCTGCCGGGCTTCACAACTCGGGAAACAGGAACAACCAGCCAATTGGTTCCAAACCAAGCCAATCGAGCCACCGGATCAAAAATAGACAGTCGTTGGTAGAAAATGTAGGTGCGAAGAATCAACAGACAACCGACAAAGGTCGTCACCATGTTGAAGATAAATGCAATGAAGCTGGCCATCATTTTTTATTAAATGTTTGGATAGTTGAATATTGTAGCTGGTTTGCAATATCGGATTGCGACAGAAGACGCTGCCAATCAAAATAGGGACCGGGATCGGTTTTACGATCCGGCGCAATATCACTGTGACCGGTGATGTACGCAAGCTGCGGTTCGGCGCAAATTAATGCCCGAAGCAGCCTCAAGAGTGACTCGTACTGACGATTTTCAAACGCTACGAAGTCAGATCCCTCCATCTCGATGCCGATCGAAAAATCATTGCAACGTTCCTGTCCTTGGAAATTAGACTTTCCAGCGTGCCAGGCGCGTTTTTTTGTGCTGACAAACTGGGTGATTTGCCCCTGACGATCAATGAAAAAATGCGAGGATACTTTCAGTCCCCGCAGGGATTCAAATCCTGCGATTGATGTCTCCAATAACTCTCCTTTAAAAAGAGCCGAGACATAGCCCAAGCCAAACACTCCCGCGGGCAGTGAAATGTTATGCATGACCACGAGGTTTGTCGGACGATCACCCTGGCGATCATCAAAAAAAGGGCTCGGTACACAAACAGTGCCGCTCCCTTTTATCCAGCCTTCGCGGTCAAATGAAATCATGACTTTGAATCCTTTGCTTTGTCAGCGCACTCTTGACTGCAGTAGGTCGTTCCACTCACCCACACCCCGTCAACCTCGGCAAAGTGCACACCGCAGATGGGACACTTCACCATTTTTTTAGCTTCAGGAACTCTTTGCTCAGACTCCTCACGTTTTACACGCGTAACACGTTTCTTTTGCCAAAGAATAAAAAGCAGCAATCCCAGAAGTGCGAAAAACAGCATTTTTCCGAACATACTCGCACCTTAAAGCAAAACATCCAGGACGAAACGGTATGCAAAAAAAGCAATCACCTGAAGAGCGACGGCAATCCAAAACACCGTGAGCGCCTTACGGCTTCTCCAACCAAAAAGACGGCGCCCCAGAAGCAAAATGCCGAAAACAGCCCAACTGAGAATCGTCAGGACCGTCTTATGATCAAACGTCAATAACGAATCCAAGTAATGAACCGTCGAAGTCATGCCGGTCAAAATGGTCAGCGTCAACACGACAAAGCAGGCCAAAATAACGCGGAACAAAATGCGTTCCATCATCATCAAATTCGGCATAGAGGCAACGATTCCCTCCGGCTCTTCAAGCGCCTCGTGATTTTTCAGACGGGTGTTAAGAATACTCATCAGGACAGCCTGAACCACGCTCATCAACATAAAGCTGTACGCGAGCAGGCCGAAAGCGATGTGAAACCGAAAACCGATCGTAGAACCAGCAATGGGAGCGGCCTCGGACGGGAAAACAATCGGGCTCCAGATCCCGACACCCGCGATGAGCAAAATGATGCCGTAAAGCGCGTGCACTCGAGAGTACAGAGCTCCGAAAAACAAAATGAGCGTGCTGAAAAAGCACATGGCGGAAATTGAACTGCCAAAACTGATTTGAATCGTCTGGGGTGCGCAGAAAATTGCGGACTGCAAAACCCAGAAATGAGCTACGATCGCCACCGCAATCACGGGCAGAGACCAGGTTGGCGCTTGATCGCCGCGTTTTTTAAATGTGCTGACAATTTTTCCACCGACAATTAAGTAAAAAATTGACGCAACACCGTACAATATGAGGTTTAAATCCATTTGATGAGCTCACCTATCCGACACTGTCGCTGATGTATGTTTTGACTGTGTCTCATTGTAAGGGATCAGGCCATCAAAGTTGTGTACTTAT
Organism: uncultured Sutterella sp.; assembly: GCA_902388655.1. Classification (GTDB taxonomy): domain Bacteria; phylum Pseudomonadota; class Gammaproteobacteria; order Burkholderiales; family Burkholderiaceae_F; genus Aphodousia. The sequence continues at coordinate 163,425 of CABMQD010000001.1, forward strand.
TTCCATTTATTTGATACGAAATGCTCAATACGTTAAGCCAACGCCTCTCACGCGTCATTAAAACCATGCGCGGTCAGGCTCGTCTGACCGAAGAAAACACCAAAGAGATGTTGCGCGAGGTGCGAATCGCTCTGCTTGAAGCGGACGTCGCCCTACCGGTCGTGCGTGAATTGATCGCGCGCATCAAAGCCAAGGCCATGAACGAAGAGGTGATCGGCAACCTCAACCCGGGACAGGCTTTGGTCGGTATTGTCCAAAATGAATTGACGGACATTATCGGTGGCAGCCTCTCGGATAAAGAAAAAGAATTGAATCTGGCAACGCAGCCTCCGGCCGTCATCCTTCTTGCCGGTCTGCAAGGCGCCGGTAAAACAACTTCCGCCGGTAAACTCGCCCGCTACCTCGTGGGCGAAAAGAAGAAAAAAGTCCTAACGGTTTCCACTGACGTTTATCGTCCTGCAGCCGCTGATCAATTAAAAGTCATCACCGAGCAAGCCGGAGCGGATAACTTCCCGATGGACGCCAACCTTAAACCGTTGGCTATCGCTCAAGACGCCCTAGCTCATGCCAAACGTTATTTCTACGACGTTCTTATCGTCGATACGGCCGGTCGCTTATCCATCGATGAAGCTATGATGAATGAGGTGGCTGAGCTTCATGATCAGCTGCAGCCTTCGGAAACCATGTTTGTGGCCGACGCCATGTTGGGTCAAACGGCCGTGCAGGCCGCTCAAGCCTTTAATGAGCGCTTATCCTTAACGGGTGTGATTCTCACAAAGCTTGACGGTGACAGCCGAGGCGGCGCGGCCTTATCGGTCGCTTACACCACCGGCAAACCCATCAAATTTGTTGGTGTTTCCGAAAAAATTGACGGTCTTGAACCGTTCAATCCGGAAGGCATGGCCAGCCGAATTCTCGGCATGGGCGATATTGTCGCCTTAGTCAAGGAAGTTCAAAAAGCCGTTGATATCAAACAAACTCAAGAACTTGCTCAGAAGATGAAGTCCGGCAGCAAGTTTGATTTAAATGATTTCAAGGCTCAACTTGCGCAAATGAAAAACATGGGAAGCTTCTCAGGATTGATGGAAAAGCTGCCCTCTCAATTTGCCGAAGCCGCTTCCAAAATTAATGATGAAGATGCACAAAAAGCAATCGCCCGCACCGAAGGCATCATTAACTCCATGACACCTTTTGAACGGACTCACCCGGACATTATCAAGGCAAGCCGCAAACGCCGTATTGCCGCTGGCGCCGGCGTTCCCGTTCAAGAAGTCAACAAGATGCTCAAGCAATTTGAACAAACCCAAGCCATGATGCGTTCAATGCAAAAGGGCGGATTAAGTAAGATGATGCGCGCCCTGGGCGGCCTCAGTAAATTCGGAGGCGGTCTCGGCGGCTTAGGCGGCATGGGTGGATTCGGCAATTTCGGCAGGCACTAAGATCGTGAGTGATTTCGTTCGGATTATGGGTGTTGACCCCGGATTAAACCACACCGGTTTCGGAGTCATCGATGTCTACGGCACAGAACTTAAATTCGTGACCGCCGGCGTCATCAATGTTCCCAAAGGAGAATTGGCCGAACGACTTCGCTTCATTTTCGCCGAGGTCGGGAAAATCGCTCGGGAAACGACCCCCTCTTTTGCCGCCTGTGAAAAAGTGTTTGTCAACATGAATCCGTACACCACCCTGCTGCTTGGGCAAGCCCGAGGAGCGGCGTTGACGGCCTTGGCAAACGAAGATCTGCTGGTCAATGAATTCACGCCGACAGAAATAAAGCAGGCAACGGTAGGAATCGGACGAGCGACAAAAGTCCAAGTGCAGGCCATGATGTCTCACATGTTGGGACTGCCGGAAAAGATTCAACCGGACGCGGCCGACGCGTTGGCTTGCGCGGTATGTGCGGCGCAATCCTTTCGAATGATGGGAGCGATGCAAGCGCCGAAAACCAGTGCCGGGCACGCCAGACGCCATTCCGGAGCCAAAAATCGAGCGGCCTGGGAAGTTCATTTGGGATTAGCAAGGAAAAAATAAAATGATCGGACGTATTAAAGGACAATTGGCAGAAACCAACCCTCCGCACATTCTGGTGGATGTGCACGGCGTGGGCTATGAAATCGACGTCCCGATGTCTACTTTCTACAATCTCCCCAGTTTGGGTTCAGAAGTGACGCTTCTGACACACATGGTTGTGCGTGAAGACGCCCAACTGCTCTATGGCTTTCTCACCGCTCAAGAAAGAGAAACTTTCCGACAATTGCTTAAAGTCTCCGGAATCGGCGCGCGCACGGCGTTGTCGATTCTCTCCGGGCTTTCTATTGCCGATTTGGTCAACGCCGTCGCTCTTCAGCAAGCTTCTCTTTTAACTCGGGTTCCGGGTATCGGGAAAAAGACGGCCGAGCGCCTTATTTTGGAACTCAAAGACAGGCTGAGCGGTACCCTTTCCGGTGTCAGCCCCGCCGCGGCCAATTCCGCGACCGCCGACATTATCAACGCGTTGATCGGCCTGGGCTACAGCGAACGTGAAGCCAATCTGGCGGTAAAGAAATTGCCGGAGGATATCTCGGTATCTGACGGTATTCGTATGGCTCTGCAAAACATGTGAGGGTAAGTGACGATGCAAACAGTAGAACGAATCGTTACCGCGGAATCCACCTCTTTGAATGAAGAAAATGTTGACCGCGCCTTAAGACCGACCCGATTGGCCGACTATGTTGGTCAACCCAAAGCCTGTGAGCAGCTATCGGTATTTATTGAAGCGGCCAAATCCCGCCATGAAGCCCTTGATCATTTACTTGTTTTTGGACCTCCGGGATTAGGCAAGACGACCTTAGCCCACATCGTTGCCAACGAGATGGGGGTGAACCTACGCCAGACTTCGGGGCCCGTGCTTGAGCGCCCCGGTGATTTGGCCGCCATTCTGACCAATCTTCAGGAAAATGACGTGCTTTTCATTGACGAAATCCATCGTCTGTCTCCTGTTGTTGAAGAAATTCTTTACCCCGCGCTTGAAGATTTTCAAATCGACATCATGATTGGTGAGGGGCCAGCCGCTCGATCAATCAAACTGGATTTAAAGCCGTTCACGTTGATCGGAGCCACCACTCGAGCAGGCATGCTCACCAATCCGCTCAGGGCGCGTTTCGGCATTGTTGCCCAGCTTCAGTTCTACAACAATGACGACCTTGCCCGAATTGTTAAACGCAGCGCCAAACTGCTCAATGTGAAAATTGATGAAGAAGGCGCCTACGAGGTGGCGCGTCGCAGCCGCGGCACACCGCGTATCGCCAATCGCTTGTTGCGCCGAGTTCGCGACTATGCTCAAGTGAAGTACGATGGCATTGTGACTCGAGAAGTCGCCGACAAGGCCCTTCAAATGTTAGACGTTGATCCCTTGGGCTTTGATCTGATTGACCGTAAATTCCTGTTAGCGATTATTGAAAAATTCAATGGCGGTCCGGTTGGCATCGACAATCTTGCCGCCGCCGTCGGTGAAGATCGTGAAACACTCGAAGATGTTGTTGAACCGTACCTGATTCAGCAAGGTCATCTGCAAAGAACGCCCCGAGGCCGAGTGGCCACCTTGCTCGCCTATCGGCATTTCGGTTTTGAAGGGCCCGCAGCGACCGGACAAACTTCGTCACTTTTTTAACAAAAACAACCTGTTATAATGCTTGCCCCTAATTCGAAAGAGTTTTTATGGAACGTCCGTGTTTATTTCGAAGACACGGACGCGGGCGGTGTGGTTTACCACGCCAGCTACCTTAAATTTTTTGAAAGAGCGCGCACTGAATTTTTACGCAGCCTCGGCTGGAGCCAGAGCGCTCTTTTAGAAATGAAGACCTGTGCTTTTGTGGTCTCGGATTTATCCATTCAGTACAAGCGTCCGGCTAAGTTGGATGATGAATTGCAAATCCGAACGACTCTCAAGAGCCTGCGAAGAGCAAGTTTTGTTTTTGACCAACGGGCTTTTAAAGGCGATGCACTGATGACCGCCGCCGAAGTGCGAGTTGTCTGCATTGACCCCTCCAAGGGATTGCCTGTTGCCATTCCTTCGCCGATCTTTGAAACCATTGAAAAGTTACTGACAGTCGATTCAAGCGACACTAATTAAAGGGATATTTATGAACGCCAGTGCTGATATGTCCATTTTGTCCTTGCTCACCCATGCGAGTGTGGTGGTACAGGCCGTTTTGGCCATTTTGATTATTCTGTCTCTGATCAGTTGGACGCGTATTTTTCAAAAATTCTTCCAATTGAAGCAAGCCAAGCGTTTAAGCGAAGATTTTGAAAGCCGTTTCTGGAGCGGAGCCGAACTGAATAAACTCTATGAGCACGCTCAAAATCACCGTGAGCACTCCGGCACTCAAGAAAGAATTTTCGCCTCCGGCATGACGGAGTTTCTGAAGCTTTCCACCCGCGGATCCGCAGAAGCTTTGGACGGTGTTCGCCGCGCCATGCGCGCCACGTACCAACGCGAAATGGATAATTTGGAAAGCGGCTTGCCCACACTGGCTTCTATCGGTTCCGTTTCTCCCTACATCGGTTTGTTCGGCACCGTCTGGGGCATTATGAACGCCTTTACCGGCTTATCCGCTTTGGACAATGCCTCGCTTGCAACGGTCGCTCCCGGTATTGCTGAAGCGCTCGTTGCCACGGCTATCGGCCTTTTCGCCGCCATCCCCGCTGTGGCCGCTTACAACCGCTTTGCCAACGATGTTGAACGTTTGTCCAACCGCTACGAAAGTTTCGCTGAGGAATTCCAAAACATCCTTCAGCGTCAAAGAGGTTAATCATGGAAGGTTTGCGTTCATCGCGCCGCTCCTCTCGCCGCTTGATGGCAGAGATTAACGTCGTTCCTTATATCGATGTGATGCTCGTGCTCGTGGTGATTTTGATGGTTGCTGCGCCTTTTGTGAATCCTTCGCTTGTGAATTTGCCGAGCGTGAAAAAGGCAGAAAAAGCTCCTGAAACGATTGTTGAAGTCATCGTTCACCCAACGGGGGCCATGTCGGTTCGAAAAGGTAAAGAACTGCTCGCCGTTGACATGCCCGGACTAATCGCTACGGTGAAAAAGGCCCAGGAAGGTCGCGCTGACATTCCTGTTGTCATTGCCGCCGACAAGGTCGTGCAGTACGAGCAAGTTGTCAATGTCATGAAACAACTGCAGGCGGCCGATATCGCCCGCGTCGGTTTGTCTCTGAAAGTTGAAAAATAAACCGTGAATCCGTTGAAGAAGAATCCCCCGGCGGTTGAGGAACAGAAAAAGACCTCTCGCCCGCAACAGCAGCAACAGCCCAATGGCTGGGGCCTGCCGTTTGTGCTCGCGCTTTTCATGCACGCCATTCTTTTTGTCGGACTTTTCTTCGTCTTTCAGTGGAATACAGAGAGTACGGATGTCGTCTACGCGGAATTGTGGTCTCCTTCGCAGATGCGTAATGTCACCCCTGTAACGCCAGTCAAAGAATTAGAAAAACCGGAACCTGTCAAAGAAGAACCCAAACCGGAGCCAGAACCCGAACCTGAAGCGCCTCCGCCTCCCGCTAAGGTTGAAGAGCCCGTAGAACAGGCGCCGGATGAAGACGTCATCCGTCAACAAGAAGAAGAAGAAGAAGAAGAAGAAGAAAAGAAAAAGCTCGAAGAGCAAAAGAAACTCGAGGAACAAAAGCGCTTGGAAGAGGAGCGCAAACTTGAGGAGCAGAAACGGCTCGAAGAACAGAAGCGTTTAGAGGAAGAAAAGCGCATCGCTGAAGAAAAGAAACGGCAGGAAGAAGCGCAAAAGCGCCGCCGTGAACAAGCCCGCCGTCTCGCACAACAAATGCAACGCGAACAATTGAAAGATTTGCAAGCCTCTTCACAGAAGAATGTGGCCGGCGTGACGGTGCAAGCCGGCGGCCCTCAATCGGCGCTTTACAGTTCTCGCATCATCGCCTGCATACGACCGAACATCGCTTTTGCGGTTTCGCCCAACATGAAGCCCGGTCAATATAAGGCTGTCTATGAAGTGCACTTGCTCAACGACGGACGTCAGGCTGGCGCGCCCCGCTTGATTCGCGCAAGCGGACTGCCCGCCTTTGACAAGGCGGTTGAGCGAGCCATTCAAGCCTGCAATCCTTTCCCGAATCATCCGACGGGCAATCCTCCCCGGACGATTCAATTAACGTTTGATCCTGTGGATAACAAACAATAACGATTAGGTTTAAAACATGAGCAAAATCATCACCAATCAATTCGCCGAAGACTTAGGCTACACCTACGGAGGCTGCATCCGCGACTTAATTCGTTTTACGGCTCGCGAAGCTGCCCGTGTTTCAAAAGCCAAATTGCCGCTTTTTGATTTCTTAAATCCCGGCCCCTATCTGTTCTTTCAAGCACTCTGGAGCGCTCTTTTACAGGCCACAGCCATTCGCGCGACGCTTGATAACTGCCCGGAGTACACCGAAAACGAAAAATTGGTCAAAAAGACACTTTTTCAAATGAATTACCACGGCGAAGAAGTGATGGCTGAGAAGGTGTTCAAGCGCCTTTCAGACGCACAAAGCGCCCAATATGAAGAGGCCAAACAAAAGCTCATTGCGAAAGCTCTAAAGCCCGACACCGTTAAGAGTGAACTTGCGGATTTGTTCCTTGAAATTCTCCATGGCAAGGATAGTCCGAAAATCAATGAGAAAACCCGAACCGGTGTTTTAAAACAAGTGACGCTTTCTTCTGAAACCTTCCGTCGTTTGATTGAAGTTTCAAAGAAAAATTCTTCACAAACAAAATCCGTGGCCGGTTAACCATTCTTTTTTTGTTCTCGCCTCTGGGAAATCACTTTTTCAGAGGCTTTTTTTATTCCCAAAACTTCCTCCCCCCCCGAAAATCAGGGCTTTGAAGCCAATCAGTGTCTCATCTTTACAACTTTTTTGTCATTTTTTTAACACATATCAATAAAAAAGTTCATTTTTTGTGTACTTTTGCCCGCAAACCTCTGGTTTTAAAGGGAATAGATGGAGTATATTGTGGGTGTTCATCGTAAAGATGCTCATTTTTTTAGGAGAATTCCAATGAACAAGCAAGAACTTATTGCCATCGTTGCTGAAGAAAACGAACTTTCTAAGGCTCAAGCCGGTCGTATCGTTGACTCTGTGTTTGACGCCATCGTGAAGGCTGTTGCCAAGGGTGACGGTTTCCAATTGATCGGTTTCGGTACGTTCAAGGCCGCTAAGCGCGCCGCTCGCGAAGGCCGCAATCCTTCTACCGGCGAAACGATCAAGATCCCGGCCACGACGTTGCCGAAGTTCACTGCTGGCGCCGCTTTCAAGGCTGCTGTTGCTTCCAAGAAGAAGTGCTGCAAGCGCTAATCTAGCGACGATTCTAAAAAACCGCCTTCGGGCGGTTTTTTTGTACCAAGAAAAAAGCTTCCGACAAAACAGGTGCTGCCGGAAGCTTTCTGAGATCTGAAGATCCGATTATCGATTCAAAATGAACTGAACGATATCTTCGGTTTTGATCATTTGCTTTTCTTTAATGGTTCGACGGTAGGCGTATTCCACTTCACCATTCTTCAAGCCCCGTTCACCAACCACAATACGGTGCGGAACACCGATCAGTTCCCATTCAGCGAACATGACACCCGGGCGCATTTCACGGTCATCCAGGATGACATCCACACCCGCGGCTTTCAAATCCTCATAGATCTTATCGGCGGCTTCTCGGACCATTTCACTCTTAGAGTAATTCATCGGGCAAATCACCGTTGTAAAGGGAGCGATGGATTCGGGCCAAATAATACCTTGCTCATCGTGACCTTGTTCAATAGCGGCCCCTAAGAGTCGAGACACGCCGATACCGTAGCAGCCCATTTCCAACACTTGCGGCTTGCCGTTTTCGTCCAAATAGGTGGCATTGAGCGCTTGAGAATACTTGGTACCCAAATAGAACACATGGCCCACTTCGATGCCGCGTTGAAGCTTAATCGCGCCCTTGCCGTCCGGCGACATATCGCCTTCAACCACATTGCGCAGATCGGCGGTCTTGGGCATCGGAAGATCACGTCCCCAATTCACACCGGTGATGTGGAAGCCTTCCTCATTCGCACCACAGATAAAGTCACTCATGTTGGCCGCCGTCAAGTCAGCGTAGACCACAATGTCACTCTTGATCCCGACCGGTCCGAGGTAGCCCGGCTTGCAGCCAAAAGCCTTCACGATTTCTTCGTCCGTTGCAAAGCGGAAGCCTTCCTTTAACTCAGGGAGCTTGCCCGCCTTCACTTCATTGAGATCGTGATCGGCGCGAAGCATAATCATGACGATTTGCGGCTCAATGGCTTCACCCTTTTCATTGACGCGATCCGCAGCCAACACAACAGACTTCATCGAAGAGGTTAATTCACGGCCCAAAAGTTCCACAACCGCTTCACACTTTTCCTTGCCCGGTGTGGGAACCTTTTGCATCATTTCCGTTGCTTGCCCACGGGTCGGAATCACGCACGGCGCAGGAGCTAATTCAATATTGGCCGCGAAATCACTTTCGGGGCAATATGCAATCAAATCTTCACCGGTGTCGGCGATCACTTGGAATTCGTGCGAACGATCACCCCCGATTGATCCGGTATCGGCCGCCACAGCGCGGAAGGTCAAACCCAAACGCGTAAAGATGCGCTGATAGGCCTCGTACATCTTGTCATAGGACTTCAGAGCGCCTTCTTGGTCACGGTCAAAAGAATAACCGTCCTTCATTGTGAATTCGCGGCCACGCATCACACCGAAACGCGGACGGCGTTCATCACGAAACTTCGTTTGAATTTGGTAAAGATTGACCGGCAACTGTCTCCAGGAGCGAATTTCCTGACGAGCGAAATCAGTAATCACTTCTTCGGAAGTCGGCTGAATCACAAAATCGCGTTGATGACGGTCTTTGAAACGCAACAGTTCGGGACCATACTTTTCCCAACGACCGGACTCTTGCCACAACTCGGCAGGCTGAACCATCGGCAGCAACAATTCAATGGCACCCGCGCGATTCATTTCTTCGCGAATGATGTTTTCAATTTTGCGAAGAGAACGCAAACCCATCGGCATATAGGTATAAACACCGGCGGCCAACTTTTTAATCATGCCGGCGCGAATCATCAATTGTTGGCTCACAATGTCGGCATCCGACGGAGCTTCTTTCAATGTAGAAATAAAAAAGGAACGAGCACGCATTGTTTTCTCGCTAATTAAGGTACAATTTTTTGATGTGCACTTTTTACCACGCATTGGGTAAAAGTAAAAAAGTAATTTTAGAGATTTTGAGGCCTTTCATGTTGGACAGTGACGGTTACCGTCCGAATGTCGGCATTATTTTAACGAATGCCGATAAAAAGGTATTTTGGGCCAAGCGCTTGAAAAAACCGGCTTGGCAGTTCCCACAGGGAGGCATTGACGAAGGTGAAGATATTGAGACGGCGCTGATGCGCGAGCTCAACGAAGAAATCGGCTTGACGCCTGAGGACGTCAAGATCATCGCGCACACCAACGAGTGGCTTTACTACGATGTGCCCGAACCCTTCAGACGTGCCGACCGCTCCATTTACCGCGGACAAAAACAAATTTGGTTTTTATTGAAACTGGTGGGACCGGAGTCGAAAATTAACCTTTTCGCATCCGAACAACCGGAATTTGATGCCTGGCGTTGGAACGACTATTGGGTTCCATTGCGCGATGTCATCGATTTCAAACACGATGTTTATCGCAAAGCGCTGGCTGACTTAGCCCCTCACCTTTTTGGTCAAGACGATAAACGCTCCAAGCCCAGTCAGGATTGGCTGCTTTACGGCTTCTAGACCGGCCCGCCATTCGGCGGGTTTTCTTTTTCATTTCGAATAAGCGCAAAAATCTCGCCATTGGCTTTCTATTAAATTACAAAAACCATTACTTTTACAAACATAGAATTTTGTAATATTTAATATCTTTGAAAATACTTTTTATTTGTTTTCAATATGTTATAAATTTAAAAATAAAACTAATACATATCACTTATTGACACAAAAAAGGCGAAGTCGTAAATTTTATCCATTGCAAAAAGTTTAGTTTTCGCATTGAGGAGCGACTTATGTCCTTTCATCACGATCCGAAGAAAATCATTATTTTTGACACAACGCTCAGAGACGGAGAACAGGCTTTACCGCAGAGTCTGAGCACTCAGCAAAAACTTCAAATCGCCATGGCGCTCGATCAATTAGGTGTTGATGTGATCGAAACCGGCTTTCCTATTTCCTCTGAAGGCGATTTTCAATCTGTACGAACAATTTCCAGAAGCCTTAAGCACGCGATTCCCTGCGGACTCGCCCGCTGTGTTCCGAAAGACATTGAGGCCTGCGGAAATGCCATGAAAGGTGTCGATCACTTCAGAATTCACACCTTTATCGCCACCTCCGATATCCACGTTCAGGACAAACTGAAAAAGAGCCGCGAAGACATCATGGCGATGGCCACAGCCTGCGTAAAGCAAGCCCGCAATTACACCGATGACGTGGAATTTTCCTGCGAAGACGCGGGGCGCACTCCGATCGATTACCTCTGCCGCATGGTTGAAAATGCCATCAATGCCGGTGCCACAACCATCAACATTCCTGACACGGTGGGCTACACCCTGCCTGAAGAATTCGGCGGCATCATCTCCAACCTCTTTAACCGTGTCCCCAACATTGATAAAGCGATTATTTCCGTACATTGTCATAATGACCTCGGCATGGCCACCGCTAACTCGCTCACGGCAATCCGCCATGGCGCCCGACAGATCGAATGTTGTATGAATGGTTTGGGTGAACGCGCCGGTAACTGTTCATTGGAAGAAGTTGTCATGGGGATCAAACTTCGGGAAAAATTCTTGGAAGGTCTTTACACAGACATTGTGGCCAAAAATATTGCCCGCACTTCCACTCTGGTTTCTAAGATCTGCAATGAACCGGTTCCACCCCACAAAGCCATCGTGGGCTCCAACGCGTTCGCCCATAGCTCCGGCATTCATCAGGATGGCGTGCTTAAAAACCGTGAGACTTATGAAATTCTCACCCCGCAAAGCGTGGGCTTTACGGGCAACACCATGCACATGACCGCTCGTTCCGGCCGCCATATGATCCGCGCTTGTCTGAGAAATCTGGGCTATGACGATGACAGCTACGACCTCAACGAAATCTATGACCGCTTCTTAAAACTCGCCGATCGCAAGGGACAAGTCTTTGACTATGACTTGGAAGCTTTGCTCTTTTTCCAACAACGCGATGAAGCTCAGGACAACTATTTCAAACTCGACACGATCAATGTCATGAGCGGCGGCGCGCATGGCGCTATTCCGACCGCAAGCGTTCGCCTTAAAGCCGGCAAACGCACGCGCACGGAATCGAGCATCGGCAACGGTCCCGTTGATGCCGTCTACAACTGCATCACTCGCTTGACCGGTATTCGCTGCAAACTCACAAGCTACACCATTAAGGCGAACGGTGCCGGTATGGACGCTTTAGGACAAGTTAACGTCAACGTGGACTACGACGGTCGAATCTTCCACGGCATGGGACTTTCAACCGACGTAATTGAAGCCTCAGCCCTTGCTCTCATCGATGCCTGCAACAGCATTGAGCGGGCTCGCGTCATTGAGAAAGAACGTACAAAGAAAAACGCTTGATCAGATATTGAAAGGATTTAAGATGCCCAAGAATTACCATATCGCAGTGCTTGCCGGTGACGGTATCGGTCCGGAAGTTATGACCGAAGCCATTAAAGTGATGAATGCAGTCGGTCAAAAGCACGACTTTACTGTCACCTGTGATGAGCGGCTTGTTGGAGGCGCCGCCATTGACGCTTGCGGAACTCCGCTGCCTGAGGAAACCATTCAGGTCTGTGACAATGCGCAAGCCATTTTGTTTGGCAGCGTCGGGGGGCCCAAGTGGGATCATCTGCCGCACAGCCAACGCCCGGAAGCGGGCGCCCTGTTGCCGCTTCGCAAACGCTATGGTCTCTTTTGCAATTTAAGACCCGCCCGCATCTTCCCAGGTCTGGAATCCCTAAGCCCACTTCGGGCGGATATTTCTGCTCAAGGCTTTGATGCCGTTGTTGTCCGTGAACTGACAGGGGGCATCTACTTCGGAACTCCCAAGGGACGCGAAGGCAGCGGAGAAAATGAACGCGCCTTTGATACCGAGGTGTACTGGCGACCGGAAATCGAACGCATCGCGCGCGTCGCCTTCAAAGTCGCCATGGGACGCCACAAAAAAGTCACCTCCATTGATAAATCCAACGTTTTGGCGAGCTCTGTCCTTTGGCGTGAAATTGTCACCGAAGTGGCCAAGGACTTCCCGGAAGTCACGCTTGAGCACCTCTATATTGACAATGCCACCATGCAGTTCATTAAAAACCCGACGCAGTTTGATGTAGTACTTTGCTCCAATATGTTCGGCGATATTCTCTCGGATGAATGCGCCATGATCACTGGTTCCATGGGACTGTTATCTTCGGCTTCACTGGCTTCCGGTTCTTTCGGTCTATACGAACCGGCGGGTGGCTCCGCACCGGATATCGCCGGCAAGGGTATCGCCAATCCGATCGCTCAGATTCTTTCCATGGCTTTGATGCTTCGCCACTCTTTTGGAGAAGAACAAGCGGCTCAGGATGTCGAAAAAGCCGTCGCCCAAGTCCTCAAAGATCAAGTGGTCACCGCTGACCTGGCTCGTGCCATGCCCGCAGCCACCGTGGTTAACACCATTCAAATGGGCGATGCGATTGTGGCTCGCTTGGGAGAATAAAAATGGGAAAAACACTGTACGAAAAAGTCTATGATGCTCACGTGGTTTATGAGGCCGAGGGGGAATTGCCTCTGTTGTATATCGACCGTCACCTCGTGCACGAAGTCACAAGCCCGCAGGCTTTTGCCGGCTTGCGAGAAGCGGGACGCCGTCTGCGTCGACCAGAATTGATGATGGCCACAATGGATCATGACATTTCAACCCAAAAAGCCACCATTGAAGCCTGCTCGTGCGTTGCTAAAACCCAAGTGACAACCTTGATGAAAAACTGCGAAGAGTTTGGTGTGGAACTCTTCGGTTTAGGCCACCCCAACCAAGGCATTGTTCATATCATCGGCCCACAAACCGGTTTCACTTTGCCAGGAACAACACTGGTTTGCGGTGATTCGCATACGGCAACGCACGGCGCTTTCGGTGCTCTGGCTTTCGGCATCGGCACCAGTGAAGTCGAGCACGTCATGGCCACTCAAACTATTAAGCAGGCCAAACTGAAAACCATGCGCGTCAACTGTGTCGGGAAACTTCCGCAAGGGGTTTATGCCAAAGATCTGATTTTGGAAATTGCCCGCGTGTTGACCACGGCGGGCGCCACAGGCTACGCGATTGAATTTGCGGGTGACGGCGTTACCTCGCTTTCGATGGATGCCCGCATGACGCTTTCCAATATGGCTATTGAAATCGGCGCGAAAGCCGGCATGATCGCCCCTGATGAAACCACTTTCGAGTATCTCAAAGGACGTCCCTATGCGCCTAAAGGCACCGATTGGGATGAGGCTGTCGCCTATTGGAAATCCTTAGCCAGTGACGCGGACGCGGTCTTTGATAAAGAAATCACCATTGACTCCGCACACCTGATGCCTGTCGTAACCTGGGGAACCAATCCGGGACAAGGCTGTCATATCTCTGATAACGTCCCCAATCCCGCCGAAGCTCAAGATGAGCAGGAACGTCACGCCATAGAAGCGGCGCTCGCCTACATTCAAATTGAGGGCGGAAAGCCAATTAAAAATGTACCGATTGATACAGTCTTTATTGGCTCTTGCACCAACGGTCGTCTGGAAGACTTCCGTGAAGCGGCGAAAATCCTCAAAGGCCGTCACGTAGTCCCAGGCGTCCGCGCATTAGCGGTTCCAGGTTCCATGGTTGTTAAGGCCCAGGCAGAACAAGAAGGTTTGGACCAAATCTTCAAGGACGCCGGCTTTGAATGGCGCCTACCCGGCTGCTCAATGTGCCTCGGGATGAATGATGATATCGCTGCGCCAGGTTCTCGAGTCGCCTCCACTTCGAATCGTAATTTTGTCGGACGCCAAGGCCGAGGCAGCCGCACTCACTTGATGAGTCCGGCTATGGCTGCCGCCGCGGCCATTAACGGCAAAATTGTTGACGTTCGTGACTACATGCAATAAAGGAGAGCAGCATGCAAAAATTTACGAAGTTGACCGCGGTGGCTGCTCCCATGGACGCCTCCAACATCGACACCGACCAAATCATTCCGAAGCAATTCCTTCTTGCGGTTGACCGTAAGGGGTTCGGCAAGCATCTCTTTCATACATGGCGTTATTTGGATGAGGCCGAGACTATGCCTAATCCGGATTTTGTCCTCAATAAGCCCTGTTATAAGGGTGCCCAATTTATTGTGGCACGCCACAATTTCGGCAATGGTTCCAGTCGTGAACACGCGCCTTGGGCTTTGTTAGACTTTGGCATCCGGGCAATCATCGCGAGTTCTTTCGCGGATATTTTTTCCAACAACTCACTTGGCAACGGTTTGCTCTTGGTTCGTCTGACAGAAGAAGAAATTGAAGAGATCATGCAGGTGCTGAAAGCCAATCCCGGCATGGAAATTTCTGTCAGTCTCGAGGACTGCACCGTTACTGTGGGCGAAAAACACTACAGCTTTAGCTTGGATCCATTTAGAAGGCATTGTATTTTAGAAGGTCTTGACGCGATTTCGCTCACTTTGGAACACGAAGACGCGATTGCGGAATATGAAGCCAAACGCCCTAATTGGATTAAAAAAGGTATACGTCCTTAGTCCGTGAAAAAAGGGAGCGTTTTCGCTCCCTTTTCCATCTGAAAAACAGAAAATTATCCTTCAGTGATCTTCAGCTCTTCGTCTTCGATTTCAATTCGCTCATCGCCCATATACTGGGTTTCGCGGCGACGCTCTTCATCGAGGTACTGGGCAATGGCAGCAACCAATTCCGGGCAACCTTCACGCGTTGCCGCCGAAATGACAAATACGCGTTCATCTGCGGGCACTTCCAACGCATCCAATAAATCATTGATGCGATCATCCTGCTCTTGCTCGGCAATCAAATCAACCTTATTGAGCACAAGCCAACGAGGCTTGTTGTAAAGCGCCTCATCGTACTTTCGGAGTTCTTCCACGATCGCCTTCGCTTCAACGGCCGGATCCACGCTCTCGTCAAACGGAGCCATATCAATGACGTGCAATAAAAGCTTGGTGCGAGACAAATGTCTTAAGAACAAATGACCGAGACCGGCTCCTTCCGAAGCCCCCTCAATCAATCCCGGAATGTCAGCGACGACAAAACTTTGCTCCGGACCGACGCGCACAACACCTAACTGCGGATGCAGCGTGGTAAACGGATAATCGGCGATCTTGGGACGAGCATTGGAAACCGCAGAGATAAAAGTCGACTTACCGGCATTGGGCATGCCCAACAAACCGACATCAGCCAAAACTTTGAGCTCCAAATTCAAGAAACGGTGTTCGCCTTCTTCTCCAGGCGTGCATTGACGCGGTGCGCGGTTCGTGCTGGATTTAAAATGCAGATTCCCAAGGCCGCCCTTACCGCCTTTGGCGAGCAAATAGCGTTCACCGTGACGTGTCAGATCCGCCACCAGCTCCCCGGTGTCGGCATCGGTCACCAAGGTGCCAACCGGCATGCGCAATTCGATGTCGTTGCCAGCCGCTCCGTAGCAATCCGACCCACGGCCGTTTTCACCGTTTTTTGCGAAATGCTTTCGCGCGTAGCGATAGTCAATCAACGTGTTGATATTGCAGTCGGCCACCGCATACACGTCACCGCCACGGCCGCCGTCACCGCCGTCCGGACCGCCTTTCGGGATAAATTTTTCACGACGAAAAGAAGCAACTCCGTTGCCGCCTTTGCCGCCTGCGACTTCTATTCGCGCTTCATCAACAAATTTCATGACCAACCTCTAAAACAGCGTTCAGATGACCGCCGCCAGAACTTCAGATAACTTCAGACTTTAACACAGAAAAAGCCATGTCAACGACATGGCCTTCTCAGTTTTTAAATCGTTTCTCGGACAAAAACCTCTGTCCGAGCAGTGTCGCCGTCAATTAAGCGGGGATCACCTTGACGAAACGATGATTTTGAGGTCCCTTGACTTCAAACTTCACCGTGCCGTCCACCTTGGCAAACAAGGTGTGGTCACGACCCATGCCGACATTGTCGCCGGGATGGAATTGCGTGCCGCGTTGACGAACGATGATGCCGCCAGCGTTGATAGCTGCGTCACCAAAAACCTTCACACCAAGACGCTTAGCTTGGGAGTCACGACCGTTGCGGGTAGAACCGCCGCCCTTTTTATGTGCCATTTTCTTACTCTCTTAGAAAAGTCCAAATTAAGCCGCGATCGATTCGATCTTGAGCTCCGTGTAGTTTTGACGATGACCAGCGCTCTTGATGGAGTGCTTACGACGACGCATCTTGAAGATGCGAACCTTGTCGTGACGACCGTGGGAAACAACGGTGGCCGTAACGCTGGCACCTTCAACGAAGGGAGCTCCGACCTTGAGTTCATTGCCATCGGAAACAGCCAAGACTTCAGAAAGGGTCACTTGGGAGCCGACTTCGGCGTTCAAGGTTTCAACCTTGAGCATGTCACCGGCAGCAACACGATATTGCTTTCCGCCGGTCTTGATAATTGCGTACATTATTTAATACCTCGCCCGTTTCGCTCAGCCAACGCACTGTCTGCGAAACCTTTTTATAGTTAATCGGCAGGGAAAAGCCCCCACCTACTCATGCGTGGAAACACGGATTATTTCATAGATCAATGAGTTATGCAAATAATTTTTAGGCGATTTTTCTGGCTATACAACACGAATTCAAAAAATATCCGTTTGACCCATGATTTTGTCATATTACTGTCATAATTCTGTCATAAACTTCGCGCAACGTTGCATAACGGTGACAATATTACCTCTATTCCGCTAGAGGAACTCATGGAATATTACTATATAGCGATGCTCGCCTTTTTAGCCTGCCTCGCCTGTTTCGATCTTTTCGTAGGTGTCAGCAATGACGCCGTGAACTTCTTGAATTCCGCTATGGGATCCCGCATCGCAAGCTTCCGTACGACGATGTGGGTTGCAACCTTCGGGGTTTTACTGGGGGCGACATTCTCCTCGGGCATGATGGAAGTGGCTCGATCCGGAATCTTCCACCCGCAGATGTTTAATTTCACAGAAGTGATGATTATCTTCTTCGCGGTCATGATCGCCGACATCGTCCTTCTCGATACCTTCAACTCCCTGGGCCTACCCACCTCCACCACCGTTTCCATCGTCTTCGAATTATTAGGCAGCGCCATTGCGGCCGCCGCCATCAAGTTATATATGGACGGCGGATCCTTACAAATGGTTTTTGACTACATCAATACCAGTAAGTCTCTGACCATCATTTCCGGCATTTTGATTTCTGTTGTCGTCGCCTTTGTCTCCGGCGCACTTGTTCAATACATCATGCGCCTGATTTTCTCTTTCCACTTCGAAAGAGTCTATCCCTATATCGGCGGTGTTTTCGGCGGTTTGTCTATTACCGCCATCGCGTACTTCCTCGTGATGAAAGGTGCGCGCGGTGCGAGCTTCATGCGTCCTGAGTGGATTGATTGGATTGAAACCAACACCAGCATGCTTGTTGTCGCCTTATTTATCGGCTTTTCTGTTTTGTTCCAAGTACTCATCCTGGCTTGCCGATTCAATGTTTTCAAGATTGTCATCTTGGCCGGCACGTTCTCTCTGGCCTTTGCTTTTGCCGGCAACGACTTGGTGAACTTCGTCGGTGTTCCGCTTGCCGCCTACGACAGCTTTAAGATTTGGATGGCCTCCGGCGCCAACCCCGACGATCTGATGATGAGCGGACTGCTTGTCTCAACGAAGACCGATACGTTCTTCTTGCTGGCTTCCGGTCTTGTCATGGTATTTACGCTCTGGTTCTCCAAAAAAGCTCATCGCGTGTTGCAAACCGCTTTGAACTTGTCCTCGCAGCAAAGCGACCATGAACAATTCGGCTCCTCGATCCCGGGCCGCGTGATTGTCCGCGCCTCCATGGGCTTGGGCAGCATCGTCAATCAGCTCATCCCGGGCGCCTTTAAGAAAAAACTTGATTCCCGCTTCAAGCCCAGAAGATTAAAGCGCGGCGAGATTCCTCTGCCGTTTGACTATGTCAGAGCGTCTGTCAACCTTGTGCTGTCGGCCGCGTTGATTTCATCGGCAACGTCTTTGCAATTGCCCTTGTCAACGACGTATGTGACCTTCATGGTGGCCATGGGTTCGTCCTTTGCTGACGGAGCTTGGGACCGTGAAACGGCTGTTTACCGTATTTCGGGCGTGCTTACCGTGATCAGCGGCTGGTTTGTCACCGCCTTGACCGCGAGCACATTAGCTGCCACCATCTGCGCCATCATCTTCTTGGGCGGCGGATTCATTGCATTCATTCTGGCAATCTTGGCATTCCTCCTGATTATTCGCAGCAACATGCGCTTTAAGCAACAGGAAGCCAACTACAAAGCTGAGCAAGCCATTCGTTATGACGTTGCCAAGATTCGTGAAATCTTGAATCAACGTGTCGGCGAAAACCTTTTGGGTACGGTTACGCTTTACAACAGTCTTGTGGAAACATTCCTCAACGATGATGAAGGCGGTTTGCGTAAGCTCAAATTGAAGGCCAACGAAAACTTCGACAAGCTTACCTACGAACGCGGTATTTACTACAAAATGGAAAGCTCGGGCTACATTCCGACGAAGGAAGACAACGATGCCCGCTACAGTTATTTCAGAACGTTTACCAACTTGCGTGACGTGGGTCGTTCTCTGCAGGCGCTGGCTCGTTTGTCGAAGGATCACATCGCCAATCGCCATCGCACTTTCCAAGGTGAATTAAGTCAAGATTTGGCTGACCTTTCTCAACTTTTATTGGAAATCGTCGGCAACCAAAACGGCAAAGCCAGTGTTGAAGCTTTGCACGCCAACTCTCAATCTCTTTTGGCTCGCATTGAAACCATCCAGGAAAAACTTCTGCGAAACGGTCCGGATAAAGGTTTCTCGGCCCGCGGCTGCGAGCTTTTCCTCAACTTCCTGCTCTTTGCTCGCGAATTGATCAATCACTACGAAATCATTGCGATGCTACAGCAAAAGCTCAATGCGACCATTCCTGAGAAAAAAGAAGGCCCTCAGGCGCAAACTGCGCAATAACGGATAGTTGTTGATTCCGGGGAGAGCAACCGCTCTCCCTTTTTTGTAGACAGCCCAAGGTATAATGACCCCCACTATGACATCAAACACCACTCCCAGTAAACGATCCGCACAGGCTGTTTTAGCCCCCATTGCGGAAGATCTTAAGGCTGTCAATGACATTCTTATCCGTGAGTTTGCCCACAGCCAAAGTCCAACAATTACAGAAATCGGCAATTACATTACTCAGGCCGGCGGCAAGCGTATGCGACCTGCTTTGCTGATGTTGATGGCCCGCGCCTTGGGTTACTGCGGCACAGATCACCGAGAACTGGGGGCTACCATCGAAATGCTTCACACGGCCACACTGATGCACGATGATGTGGTTGATGAAGGGATGATGCGCCGCGGTCGTCCTACGGCAAACGCGCAGTGGGGAAACAACGTTGCCGTTCTGGTTGGTGACTTCATGTACACGCGCTCATTTCAGATGATGATTCGCATCGGCAACTTGCGTGTGATGCAGGCGCTGGCTAGTGCCGCCAACACTTTAAGTGAAGGTGAAGTCATTCAGATGAAAAACGCTCACGATCCCAGTGTCGATGAAGCGCGCTATTTAAAAGTCATTGAACGCAAAACCTCTGTGTTGTTTGCCGCGGCTGCCAAAATGGCCTCTGCCATTGCCAATGCTTCGGAAGAAGCCGAAGAAGCTCTTGTCAATTACACCATGGCGCTGGGAAATGCTTTCCAAATCGCCGATGACATTTTGGATTACTCCGGCAATTCTCAGGAAAGCGGCAAGCAAATCGGTGCGGATTTCGCAGAAGGCAAGGTCACTCTTCCGGTAATCTATGCCATGCAGTCAGCCTGCGCTGAAGACCGCTACTTTATCGAAGAGGCTATCCGTAAAGGTCACGGAGACTTTGAGAAAATTACTGCGATTATTCAAAAAAGCGGTGCGATTGAAAAATGTAAGGCTCGCGCCCAAGAAGAACTTGAAAAGGGAAAATTAGCGCTCGCAGTGCTCTCCCCTTCCATTTTCAAAAATTCTCTGATAGAATTGCTGTCCTTCGTTGTTGAGCGGAAAGCTTGATAGCGATTGATTGTCGGGGTGTAGCTCAGCCTGGTAGAGTACTACGTTCGGGACGTAGGAGTCGGAGGTTCGAATCCTCTCACCCCGACCATCTTTCAAAATTGCGATCTGTTGTCAGATCGCTTTTTTTATTGTCTCGTTCTAAGAACTCCACTATTTCCAGGCTATCTATTGAAACAATATAGTTTGTCTTGCGTTGTCTCGTATTTATATTCTTTGTCTCAAGCTCGCGTTTTTTGGTAACCTTTATGCTCACCACAAAAATAAAAAACATAAAAAATTCATTATTGAGCTTTCCATGGTGAGCAAAAAATGCCAAAAGTCGCAGAGAGAATGACTGAAAAACGTCTGAGAACAATCACAGCCGAAACTGCTTGCGGGGTCGTTGCTGGTCTTTATGTACGACCAAAAAAATTAGCTGATGGAACTCTGGGCAAGTATTTTATTTTGAGAGACAGAAGAACCGGTCGGTCTTTTCAGCTCGGTCGGTATCCAAAAATTTCTTTAGGTGACGCATTTAAGAAAGCGGCCGAATGGAAAGAGTTAATTAAGCTTGGCATTGATCCGACTGCAGAAGAAAAGAAAAAACAGGATTCTCTTAAGAAGACGCCTGAGTCCGACAAGATAACAGTCAAAGAACTTGTCTATCAGTGGATTCGGTTCAATGAGGCCCGTGGAAAGTGGCAAAACGAAAGAAAGCCTCGCGAGTGGGTCTGGGATGGATTCTGCAGAAATCACCTATCGTCAGAACTTTTGAATAGCCCGGCTGAAGGCATTACGGCCGAGCGTTTAGCTGAAGAGCTGTCTGAAAAATGGCAGACGATGATTGACACGCCTGAGCGCATCCTCTCGGACATGAAAAATGCTTTTGACTGGGGCATGAGAAACGACTTAATCCCCGTCATGCTAAATCCTGCGCAAATCAAAGGCGGGAAGCTTGAGGATCTTCTGCCTCTTCAAAGACCCGAGAGCAGTCACGAGGCAGCACTGCCGGTCAAGGAAATGCCTGACTTTTTCAAGGCTCTGATTGATGTGGTGCCAAATTCTCAAACCGCTCGAGCACTAGCCTTTGCAATACTTACTTCGGCAAGAAACACTACGGCAAGAGAAGCTACGTGGTCAGAAATCGTAAAAGAGGACGGTCAGTGGATTCATCTTATCCCGCGCGAGCGAATGAAGATGAAGAAGCAGACGATCCCGTTTGACCGGAAAACACCACTTTCGGCAGCGGCATTTGGTCTTTTGCGTACCGCTCCCCGCTTCATGGACTCCGATTTGATCTTCCCTAATATAAATAGAGGAAAGTTAGCCCCTCATTCTCTTGACGCTTTTAGGGCCTGCATCAAGCGGATGCACGAAAGAAAGCTCAAAGAGGACGGTGTAGGCTGGGTCGACCCCGACCAAAAAACTAGACTCGGAACCCCAAAGATTGTTACTCAGCACGGCTTGAGCCGCGCAACTTTCAACACATGGGCAAAAGATGCTAGTCGATACGGGCACCCAGAGTTTTCAAGAGATCTTAGAGAAAGCTGTCTCGATCACCGCAATGAAAGCTACCAATGCGCTTACGACCGCGAACAGGCGCTTGGCGACATGAGGATTGTTTACGATGAGTGGGCTAAGTTCTGCTGCTCAAAGCTGACGCCAGAACAGAGAGAATGGCTTGGTATTGATTAGATTCGGAAGCCGGAGCGAAAGCCCCGGCTTTCTAGCAAACCCGATGCTGTTGCAGAGCGGGAGACTATTTTTCATTTGAGCGCTTCAAGATACGAGTCAGCTCGTCGGAGTAGTTCTTCACCCCTGACCGCCAGTCGGCCAAGGTCGCGTCGGTCACGGCGGCAGGCTGCCAAACTTGTTCTGGTGTTGTTGAAGTCGCCGAGCTCGCGCAGCCGTTGAGAATTGTCAGAGCGAAGGCGCTCAAGAGAAGCACTAAGCTCTTGAATACGCTTTTCATAGTCTTTTTTCACCTCGTTTTGTGCAATTTTGACAGCGTCGGCCTGTCGAGCCTCTGCTTCTGCAGTTCCATGATCAAACCCTCGGTCGTAGCAGATGTGAGCAGCAATAGCCGCGACAAGAAGCCCAATGATGAAACCAAAACAACCAAGTTTTACTTTTTCAAGCATGAGGATCCTTAAACAATATTGGGAAGCACAGCTTCGATCGGTCCTCTGGCGACATCTGCATACGCTTCAAGCGCAAAGATCTGATCTCGCGCTTTTGAGAAGGAGAGGCTCTTTGCCAGTTCTTCATTGAAGTTTCGTGGATCTTTGCACGAGGCATGATCAACTACCGTGAAGCCAGACTTCAAAATAATGCTGCAGATCATAGTTGCCGTTCCCGGAACACGATAGAAATCCACTCGATCGATTAGTGCGTCCACCATCGCTGGATCTACAAAAGAAAACTTGGCCAATTTTCTTGCTTCGTTTCTAATCTCAGAAGTGTTCATTTTTCAGTCCTGTAAGAAAAGGTCGTGTTCAACCTTGCGCCGACGGGTTAAACCTACCAAGCGCTTGCCGTTTGCCAGATCAAAGTCTAAAAACTCCTCAGCAGCACCTTCTCGGTCACCAGAGTTCAACTTACGCAGCAGTTTTGACTTCATCAAAGCACCGACGCCAACATTGAATGCGAGTGAAACAAGAGCAACGAATTCTCCTTCGCTCACCGGCACATTGACGTAGTGAGCAAGAAGGGTCTGTGTCTCTTTGACGTCATCAATGAGCCAGGCGTCCGCCTGTTCTTGAGTGCACGTATCACCTTCTCTAACACCTTCAGTGTGACCGTAACCGATCGTCCAAACACCCGCAGAACATTTGTAAGCAGACAATCTGCAGCCCTCAAAAGACGAAATAAAACACGCGGCAAGCGCGGGTTCATAAGTTCCGAGGTTTCTTAGTTTCACTTTTGACCTCCGATGGCAAGTGTTTGTCAACTTGCCTGTCAAGATAAAGATTGATCGCATCCAAAATGTGTTTGAATACGGGCGGAACAACGTGACCAAGACCACACTTTTCCAGATTTTCAATGATTGAACCGAACTCCCCCGCAATGTAAGCGACAAGGACAATCGACTGAACGAAATCCACATGAATAAGATCATGCAAAGCAACATCTAACCCATGCGCCAACGCGACCATCGCGAAAATAATGATTTTTCGAATAGTGCCGTAGAACAGCGCTCGGCTGCTCCACGTGTCATTCCTCAACGCTGCCAGAATGCCTGTAACGTAATCGAGAACAACAAAAACGGCCAACCAGACCAACAACGGGCCGATGTCCCCGAACGCAAATGAGAACATCGCCCCAACCGTCCCGCCAAGAGTCATCATTACTCTGTCCGCCGAATGCGGTAAAAGATTTGATAAAGCGTTAATCACAACGCCTCCGACAGTTACAAAAGCCAATGACCGACAGCGATGCCGATGCCAAACGTACAAATAGCAACAAAAGCCCAAAACGCGCGTGTCTTTCGGCGCGTGTCTGTGTCCATTGTTTCCTTTTCCTCTTCAAGTTTTGAGTAAATCTCGTCAGCAACTTGCTTGCCTTTTGAGCCAAAATCTTTTAATGCCGATTTGAGTTCTTCTTTTGTCATTTTCGTAACTCCGGAGGTAAGTGAGCACGCTCAAGCTCGCTTTCATACGATGCTTTGCAGTGTTCTTCTTGCCAGAAAAATAAGTGATCAATAATCCAAGCAGGCCATGCACGAGAACCGTCTTTTTTGTGTCTGTAAGCACGGCTACTCAATGTCTCGTCAGCAAAGCCTGCGATTAAAGTGTTAAAAAGCTGATCGATTGCAATCAGTATCTGAATGCCATCCGGATGCTTCATTTGCTGTAGTCCTCGGCTGTGAACTTGATTTCAATTGCTTCAAGATCTTCAATGCTTAGCGCTGCTTCGATCGCCGTGCGTAATGTCCACTTCTGTTGATACGCACTCTGTCCGTTTTGGATGATTTCAACCTGAACAGTTTTCAGTTGCTCAAGCGATAAGAGATGCGGCTTGTTACTAGCGTCCATGAATGCGACCGTTGCACGGGTTTCTGCCGGTTGAGCTTCGAGCGTCGTAACAAGACCGTTCACATCCATCATTGCCCGAGCGTCAGAATCAGCAACAAAGCCAAGGCTTGTCGTCACCGTTGCTTTGTCTTCGTACCAAGACATAAAAGCAGAATCGAGCTCAGACAACTTCTCTGCCCGTACTTCATCAATAGTCTTTTCCGGGATCTTTTCAACAGACCACCAAAGCCCCTCCTCTTTAGAACCGCGGACTATGCGATAGTTCTCAGAATCCTCCTTTACGAAATCTTGAAGTAACTTCCGCATCAGTCTGGAATGTTCGGTCTGACTTTTATGTGAAACTTTTACACCGACGAAGTCTGCGGCCGATGTTGGGAGCTTTTCGTAATTCCATTTTTCGCCGTCCCATCTGCCGTCATAACCTTCGGGGATTTCTGGCTTGACTTGGGTTGATCGAACAGGAATCAAAAACTTATCGGGCGTCGCCAGATTCGGGCTTCGTTGCGCTTCTTTTGCGTAACGAAAATAACCATCTTCATCGAACAAATAAACAATCGGAGGTGTATTCATGAGAACTTCCTTTGATAAAAAAATGACGTCAAGAACAATTCAGTCTCTTAAACCTAAGGAAAAGCGATACTCGATCACTATTGACAAAGGCTTATCGCTGAGAGTTCAGACGTCAGGAACGAAAAGTTGGGTATTAAGAATTCCAACAAACGGTCGGGTAATAGATATAACGTTGGGGCACTTCCCGGATCTTGGTCTACAACAAGCCAAGGCCGAAGCCCGAAAACGGCAAAAAGAATTCGACATTGATCCCGTCGCTAGCTATACGCTAAATGATGCTTTTGCGTTATGGTGCGCATCTAAGAAAGGCAGAATAGTTAGCTATGAAAGAGAAAAACGAACAATCAACCACCATCTTATTCAGCACCTAGGTAACTACCAATTGGATGAAATTAGCGCTCCTCTTGTCATTAAGACAGTTCGCAGTATCGAAGCAAAAGGTCATCAGTGCACTTTGAAGCATGTTTTAATGCGACTCCGTGAAATGCTCGATCTTGCGGTTTTCGCGGGATATATCTCACACAATCCGATTAGCAAAATTTCCAAGGCATTCGCACCCGCAGTAACAACCCCAATGCCATCACTAGACTGGAGAATGCTGCCATCTGTGATGAGTGTTATGAAAGATGCATCTCCGAGACTTCAAAATTATTTCCTTTTTTCAGTTTGTTCGATGCTTCGTCCAGGAGAAGTCGCTATGCTTGAGAAGGTATGGCTCGACAATGATGTCATCACCATCCCGGCGCAAAGCATGAAAAAGCGCCGACAGCATCGGGTACCTGTTTCGTCTTTAATGAAAAGGCTTCTTGAACGGGAGAAAAGGTTTTCTCCACACCCTAGGAACAAATTTATTTTTGCCGGTCGGAAATCTAACGGTCATATCAGCAAGCAAGCACTTGCGAAATATCTTTTGCACACTGATTTGGGCGGTCAAATTGTTCCCCACGGCTTCAGGTCAATGGCTCGCTGCTGGATGGCCGATAACGGTGTCAGCTTCGAGATCGCCGAATCATGTCTGTCACACGTGGCCGGCGATAAAGTCTATCGAGCGTACCAACGGTCGGATTTCTTGGAATCCCGACGTATGGTGATGGAGCGATGGAGCTCATACGTTTTGTTTTGTGCTGCTAGTGCTGGGCTTCTAGAAGAAGCTCCAATGACCACGGGCTTTTCGCCTATGTAATACCGTCAAATAGCCCTGTGCTAGGCACAAGCTAGAGAGCTTGAGCTCACGGGGCTTTCATCTGAAATTTATTTCCCAAACATTACGGGTAGTATCATCCCTGGCGGCGGTGGACCCGCCAGACATATTG
>CABMQD010000002.1 GCA_902388655.1 uncultured Sutterella sp.
TAATAAGAAAACCGCCATTTTTCTGTCCGTTATTTCCCTACCGGAGACGAACAGAGTTTGACTGCATTTTTAAAGTTCGATTTGGACACTACTGAAAAAATTAAGGGTTATCCCTGGCGTCTTTTGAACACTTTTGTAAAGATAACAGAAAGATATTTCCCTAGCTCAAAAATTAAAGCGAGATCATGGGAAAGAAGTAATCACATGTGGGAAAATTTCGCCCGAATAGGAAGGTTACGGAGACGTAGCCTCTTCTGTTGTTTACAAAAGAAAATAAAGGAAACTTACCATGGTTGGTACTGACTTTTGGCTACAACTAATCTTAGTGTTGGCATGCTTGTTCTATGGTGCCCGCAAAGGTGGTATGGCCCTCGGCCTTTTGGGTGGCGTGGGCTTGATCGTTTTGGTTTTCGGCTTCGGCCTTAAACCGGGTAAACCGCCGGTCGACGTGATCCTCACGATTTTGGCCGTGGTTTGCGGTTCTGCGACTTTGCAAGCCGCTGGTGGTTTGGACTGCTTGCTCCAAATCGCTGAAAAGATTTTGCGTAAAAATCCGCGCTACGTCTGCTTCCTCGCTCCGTACATCTGCTGGTTCTTGACCATCTTGTGCGGTACGGGTCACGTCGTTTACACGATGTTGCCCATTATCTATGACGTGGCTATTAAGAACAACATCCGTCCGGAACGTCCGATGGCCGGTTCCACGATCGCCTCTCAAATGGGCG
The DNA here is from genome assembly GCA_902388655.1 of uncultured Sutterella sp. Taxonomy (GTDB): domain Bacteria; phylum Pseudomonadota; class Gammaproteobacteria; order Burkholderiales; family Burkholderiaceae_F; genus Aphodousia. The sequence goes on from CABMQD010000002.1 coordinate 726, forward strand.
TGATCTGTTCTCCGGCTGCCGTGGCAGCCGTCTCCATGATCGCTTTGATGGAAGGTTACACGATCAATGGCCAACACTTCGGCTTCATTGACCTGTTCTCCATCACGATTCCTGGCGGCTTCTTCGGTGTGTTCGCCGTCTGCTGCTTCTCTTGGTTCCGTGGCAAGGATCTCGATAAGGATCAAGAATTCCAACAATTGATTTCCGATCCGGAAATGAAGAAGTACGTCTATGGCGATACGACGACCTTGATCGGTAAGAAGTTCTCCGGCAAGCAATGGCTCTCTTTGGGTCTGTTCATCGGCGTGATCGTTATCGTTGCTATCCTCGGTATGTTCCCCGAACTGCGTCCGAAAGGCTGCTCCATGACCTTGGCTATTCAAATGTTCATGTTGGCTGCCGGTACGTTAATGGTTATCTTCTGCGATGTTAAGGCTTCTGACGTGGCCAAGAACAGCGTGTTCCGTGCTGGTACCGTCGCCATCGTGGCTGTGTACGGTGTGGCTTGGATGGCCGATACGATGTTTGCCGCTCACTTGAACGACTTGAAGGTCGGCTTGACCGAATACGTTAAGGTTTATCCGTGGGCCTACGCTATCGTGTTGCTCTTGGTTTCCAAGTTGGTGAACTCTCAGGCCGCCGCTGTTGCGACGATCGTTCCGGTCGCCTTGGCTGTCGGCACGCCTCCGGGAATCGTGGTCGCCTTCTCTGCTGCCTGCTACGGTTACTACATCCTTCCGACGTATCCGTCTGACTTGGCCGCTATTCAATTCGACCGCTCCGGTACGACGCATATCGGTAAGTTCGTGATCAACCACTCCTTCATCCTCCCGGGCTTGATCGGTGTGTTCACGGCTTCCATCGCCGGTTACCTCTTCGCTGCGATGTATGGTTTCGTTTAATCGATAACCCAATCGCGAGTAAATAGCGAATGACTAACGGCAAGTAGTTGAACTCATCAATTACTTGCCGTTTTTCTTTGACCGTATCATCATTAGTAAAGGACGGCGCAAATTTCAAAACCCCTTTGATTGAACTGCGTCGAAACAATAACGTTAAGGAGATAACGAGAAATGGCTCAAGCTGTTGAATTTAAATACGCTCCGATGTTCCAACTCGGCAAAGACGACACGGAATACTATCTTTTGACCAAAGACTACGTCTCTGAAGGCGAATTCGAAGGCCACAAGATTTTGAAAGTTCAACCGGAAGCCTTGACCCTTTTGGCCAAGCAAGCTTTCCACGACACGAACTTCATGCTCCGTCGTTCCCACAATGAACAAGTTGCCAAGATCCTTAAGGATCCGGAAGCCACCGACAATGATAAGTATGTGGCTTTGTCCTTCCTTCGCAACGCCGAAGTAGCCGCCAAGGGTGAATTGCCCTTCTGCCAAGACACGGGCACGGCTATCATCCACGGCGAAAAGGGTCAAGCCGTTTGGACAGGTTTCTGTGACGAAGAAGCTTTGTCTTTGGGTGTTTTCCAAACCTACACGACCGATAGCCTGCGTTACTCTCAAAACGCTCCGCTTTCGATGTACGAAGAAAAGAACACCAAGTGCAACCTTCCCGCTCAAATTGATATTGAAGCTGTTGAAGGCAATGAATACAACTTCTTGTGCGTCGTCAAGGGCGGCGGCTCTGCCAACAAGAGCTACCTCTATCAAGAAACGAAAGCAATTTTGAATCCGAAGACACTCGTGCCCTATCTCATTGAAAAAATGAAGAGCTTGGGTACGGCCGCCTGTCCTCCGTACCACATCGCTTTCGTGATCGGCGGTACCTCTGCTGAAAAGACGATGCTCACGGTTAAGTTGGCCTCCACGCACTTCTATGACAATCTGCCGACGACTGGCGATGAAACGGGCCGTGCCTTCCGTGATGTCGAACTCGAAAAGACGTTGCTCGAAGCCGCTCAAAACATCGGCCTCGGCGCTCAATTCGGTGGTAAGTACATGGCTCACGACGTGCGCGTCATCCGCTTGCCGCGCCATGGCGCCAGCTGCCCGGTCGGTATGGGCGTGAGCTGCTCGGCTGACCGTAACATCAAAGCCAAGATCAATAAGGACGGCGTTTGGATTGAACGTCTTGACTCCAACCCCGGCGAATTGATCCCTGAAGAATTCCGCAAGGCCGGTGAAGGTCAAACGATTAAGATCGACCTGAACCAACCGATGACCGAAGTCTGCAAGGAATTATCCAAGTATCCGGTTTCTACCCGCGTGTCCTTGACGGGCACCATCATTGTGGCTCGTGACATTGCTCACGCCCGCATGAAGGAATTGCTCGACAGTGGCAAGGATCTGCCGCAATACATCAAGGATCACCCAGTGCTCTACGCCGGTCCCGCCAAGACCCCAGAAGGTCATCCGTGCGGTTCTATGGGCCCGACAACGGCCAACCGTATGGACCCGTATGTTGATCTCTTCCAAAGCCATGGCGGCTCTATGGTGATGATCGCCAAGGGTAACCGTACCCAAGTTGTGACCGACGCTTGCAAGAAGCACGGCGGTTTCTACCTCGGTACGATCGGTGGCATCGCTGCTGTGCTCTCTGAAAGCTCCATCAAGAGCATTGAATGCATCGAATGGCCTGAACTTGGTATGGAAGCTGTCTATAAGATCGAAGTTGAAGACTTCCCGGCCTTTATCTTGGTCGACGACAAGGGCAATGATTTCTTCAAGCAAATCAAACCCCGTTGCTCTATCAAGTGCGAAAAATAATCTTCAGATAACTTCACCAGCATGGTGATCATCTGAGACGTTGCCGAATCCGTACAACACGGATTCGGCATTTTTTTCCCAAAATCTCCCTTATCATCGGATCAATTCATTGTTATTAGGCAATCTTGATAGAACAAATATTTCAAAGCGATAGAAATTAACCCTCTTTTACATTCCTACCTGTTTTTATGTCCAAAAAAACATTGACACTACCGTTTTACCCAAGAATAATAGAGACGTAAACAATTCATGATTGGTTGACTCTTTTCCCCTTCGGAAAGGAGCGGGTGGTTTTGCGTGTGTTCAACAATACAGAATCACTGTCAAAAATTATTTTTTCGATCACTTGGAGTCAAAAATGAAGACCGAATGGAGAGGATTTAAAGGTACTCATTGGATTGACGATGTCGACGTAAGAGACTTCGTCCAAAATAACTACACTCCCTATGATGGCGATGATTCTTTCTTGCAGCCGCCCACAGAGGCGACCTCCAAGCTTTGGGACATTCTTCAAGGCTTACAAAAAGAAGAACGCGCCAAAGGTGGCGTGCTTGACATGGAAACCGAAGTGGTTTCCGGCATTACGGCTTATAAGGCTGCTTACATGGCCGAAGGCAGTAAAGACCTTGAAAAAGTGGTCGGCCTTCAAACTGACAAGCCTTTAAAGCGAGCCTTTATGCCCTTCGGTGGCATTAAGATGGCCGAACAGGCTTGTGAAACCTACGGCTATAAACCCAATCCGAAGTTCCACAAGATCTTTACGGAATATCACAAGACGCATAACCAAGGTGTCTATGATGCTTACACCCCTGAAATGCGCTTGGCACGTAAAAATAAGATCATTACCGGTCTTCCCGATACATACGGCCGCGGTCGTATCGTCGGTGACTACCGTCGTGTCGCGCTCTACGGTATTGACTTCCTGATCGCCAAGAAGAAGGAAGACATGGCTCATTGCGGCTGCGGCATCATGACCGATGACATTATCCGTCAGCGTGAAGAAATCACCGATCAAATCCGTGCCTTAATGCAGATGAAGGAAATGGCGGCCGACTACGGCTTTGACATCTCCGGCCCGGCTAAGAACGCGCGCGAAGCCGTGCAATGGCTTTACTTCGGTTATCTGGCTGCCATCAAGACCCAAAACGGTGCCGCCATGTCCGTGGGTCGTATTTCCACGTTCCTGGATATTTACATTCAACGTGACTTGGCTGAAGGCACGTTGACGGAATCCGAAGCGCAAGAGTTGATCGACCACTTGGTGCTGAAATTCCGCATGGTGAAGTTCGCCCGTATCCCCTCTTACAATCAGCTCTTCTCCGGCGACCCGGTTTGGGCCACGTTGGAAGTGGGCGGTTTGGGCATGGATGGTCGTTCCATGGTTACAAAGAACGACTTCCGCTTCTTGCACACGCTTGAAAACATGGGACCGTCTCCGGAGCCGAATCTGACCATTCTTTACACCCGTCATTTACCGAAGACTTTCCGCGATTATGCAGCCAAGATCTCCATCAATACATCTTCGGTCCAATATGAAAATGACGATGTGATGCGTCCGATTTGGGGCGATGACTACTCGATTTGCTGCTGCGTTTCCGCCACCGAAACCGGTAAGGAAATGCAATTCTTCGGTGCGCGCGCCAACTTGGCGAAGTGCTTGCTCTACGCAATCAACGGCGGCGTCGATGAACAAACGCTCATGCAAGTGGGTCCCGAACTCCGACCGATCACTTCTGAATACCTCGATTACAACGAAGTGATGGAACGTTTCGACAAGATGATGGACTGGTTGGCGGGTCTTTATGTCAACACCCTCAATCTGATCCACTACATGCACGACAAGTACTACTATGAAGCCGCCGAGCTGGCCTTAATCGATACGGATGTGCGTCGTACTTTTGCCACTGGTATTGCCGGCTTCTCGCATGTCGTGGATTCACTTTGCGCGATCAAGTACGCTAAGGTGAAAACGGTCCGCAACGAAGACGGTGTAGTGATCGGCTACGAAACGGATGGCGATTTTCCGCGCTACGGCAATGACGACGATCGTGCCGATACGATTGCTGTGTGGCTCTTGAAGACCTTTATGAAGAAACTTCGTAAGTTCCATACCTATCGCAATTCTGAACCGACAACGTCCATTCTGACGATTACGTCCAACGTTGTGTACGGTAAGGCCACCGGTGATCTGCCCGACGGACGCAAGTCCGGCGAACCCTTGTCGCCTGGTGCCAATCCGAGCTACGGCGCTGAACAAACCGGCCTTTTGGCTTCGCTTAATTCTATCGCCAAGTTGCCCTATGAATACGCACTGGACGGCATCTCCAATACGCAAACCATCAGCCCTGATGCGCTCGGTCACTCGCTTGAAGAACGCGTCAGCAACCTGGTTCGCGTCATGGATGGTTATTTCGAACGCGGCGCCCATCATCTCAATGTCAATATTTTCGGCACTGAAAAGTTGATTGATGCGATGGAACACCCGGAAAAACCGGAATATGCGAACTTCACGATTCGTGTCTCGGGTTACGCGGTGAAGTTTATTGACCTCACTCGTGAACAGCAGCTCGACGTGATCTCGCGTACGTGCCACAAAACGATGTAATTGACTGACAGCGCACGCCTTCGGATTCTTTCGAGTGATCCGATGGCGTGCTCTTTTTTTGGGGTGCTCTATGACATTGGCTTACGTCCATTCTTATGAAACTTTCGGTTCCGTTGACGGTCCCGGCGTACGCTTCGTGCTTTTTCTTCAAGGCTGCAAGATGCGATGCCAATACTGCCATAACCCCGATACGTGGAAACTGGGTATCGGCGAACAGAAAAGCGCTCGTGAAATCTTGGATTTCGCCTTGCGCTACAAAACTTACTGGGGACAAGATGGGGGCATTACGGTCAGCGGCGGTGAACCCCTGCTGCAGATCGACTTTATGCTTGAATTTTTCAAAATGGCCAAAGCTGAGGGAATTCACACAACGATTGACACTTCCGGCTGGCCGTTTACTCATAAAGAACCGTTTTTCAGCAAATTTCAGGAATTGATGCAGTACACCGATTTGGTGATGCTTGATCTCAAACACATTGACGACGTCAAACACCGAGAATTAACCAAGCAGTCCAACGCTTCCATCTTGGACTGCGCACGTTATTTAGATGAAATTCATAAAGATGTTTGGATTCGTCATGTTTTGGTTCCCGAACACACCGATGATGACGACGCGCTCAAACGCTTATCGGACTTCATTGCCACCCTCCACAATGTCCGTCGGGTAGAAGTACTGCCCTATCACTCTTTCGGCATGTACAAGTGGCAGGAATTAGGGTTGAAATATGATCTGACGGATATTGCCGCCCCCTCGGCAGAACGCATTGCAAACGCTGAAAAAATATTAAAAGTTTCTGCTTATTCTTAAGTCTTAAAAGGCCGGTTTGCTTTTAAACCGGCCTCTGTTCTTTTTAGCTTAGCTCTGAAAGCTATCCTCATCTTCATCGCGAAGATCGCGAAGAATATAACCCACACCGGAATAGGCGGAGATCACACTGCCGTCAAAGCCGATATCTTCAAATTTTTTACGTATACGGGCAAAACAAACACGCAAATATTGAACCTCTGAACTAAATTCCACTCCCCAAACAGCGCCCAATAATTTTTCATGCGGAATAACAGCCCCGGGGTCTTTCATCAAAATTTCCAGCAAACGCCACTCTTTGTCGTTAAGTCGAATTTCCTGATCCCAAATAAAACACTTGCGTGAAGCTTTCACTAAACGAATAGGACCATTGCGGATTTCACATTGAGAGGCAACAGAAGCACTTTCATCCACCTTATGGCTGCGTCTTAAAATTGCTTTAATTCGCATAATCAGCTCTTCGATAGAAAAGGGCTTGGTCAAATAGTCGTCTGTTCCCAAGCGGAACCCTTCCATCTTGGTTCGAACATCATTTTTCGCGCTAACAATAATGACCGGAACCGGCGAATGTTGTCGAATCACTTTCAGAACTTCCAAACCATCCAGTCCCGGCATCATGACATCTAAAACAATTAAGTCCGGCTTATGATCCGAGTGCTGAAGCACCTCCAAAGCTCGGCGACCATCATCGGCCGTCATAACATCAAAACCGCTGCTTTCTAAATTAACGGCAACTAAGCGACGAATCTTTGATTCATCATCAACAACAAAAATCAAAGGTCTATCCATTGCGATCCTTTAGTAGGGCAAACGTACAATAAATTTCGTCCATTCTCCCGGGACACTCTCTGCCTTAATACTACCGCCATGAGCTTCACAAATGGCTCGACAAATGGCCAACCCCAGTCCCGTTCCACCGATTCGCCTGCGCGAAGACATATCAATCTGATAGAAACGGTCAAAAATCTTCTCAAGTTGGTCCGCTTCGATCCCCACTCCGTAATCCTTGACAACAATTTCCACCATTTGTTCCACTTTATGCACCGACACTTCGCAACGCGCCTGCGATCCCTCTTTTTTATAACGTCCGGCATTGACGAACAGATTAATAAATACCTGGGTAATTCGATCAGGATCAACGCACATACACTCGGCTTCCGGATCGATATGTTTAGTGAATTGGACGTTATAGCGCTGTTTAGTGAGCTTAATAGCTTTGTCAATCAATGCCGCTACTTGAACTACTTTAAGCTGCAAATCGAAACGTCCTTCCTGCAGACGGGAAATGTCCAACCAATCGTCAATCAAACCGCTCAAGCGTTTACTTTCATCAACCTTGTCAGTCAGGATTTCTCGTTTGTCTTCCTCACTGAGCAACACAGAACCTCGTGTTAGCGTCTCAGCCTGTAAACGCATCGTCGCAATCGGTGTCTTTAATTCATGAGCAACAATCCCAATCAAAGAGTCCTTGAGTTTTGAAATCTGCGCGCTTTGCGAAACGTCTCTTAACAGCAAACCGATACGGTCTGATCGGCCCGGCAGGTTATGGACGAAAAACGTCACCACGTCAACCACTTTCTCCGAATTATGCACATCAACCATGCGAACCGTGCTCGGATTTTTCATTAAAAGTTCGGGATCATCGCGATCGTTAAGTGCTCGATAGTGGCCAAAAATCAAATCTTCGGCAGCCTCTCCGACTAGAGTATCTTCGTGGTATAAGAAAGCCTGTGCTTTTTGGTTAGCATAGTTGATCAGACCCGAGCGACCAACCAAAATCACACCTTCGGTCAATGACTCGAACACGGCGGCGAGCGTCTGGTGTTCCAAATCCAATTCAGAAAAGAGCTTACTCAACGACTCCGTTCTTTTGTTGATTTCCGACTCGAGGTATGCGTTCAAGTGTTCCAAGCGCTTTTGTGTCTGGCTCACCGTCACCGCCATATTGTGGAAACTTTTTTGCAGTTCCAGAATTTCACTTGGGCCTTCGTCCCGAGTGCTCACCTCAGCAACAGGCGGAGGAATCGTGCGATTTTTTGCAAAGTTTTCCACCTGCTCGACTAATTCATCAACTTTTCGTTTCATGGGACGAGAAACGTAATAGCCGATTAAAAGGGTCATGGCAATAGCCACAATAAAGAGAAAGCCTGATGTTTCAAGTGACTGTAAGAGCAAACGATCCCGATCAGTCAAAGATTGTGCCGCCAACACAGTCCAGCCCGTGCTTTTAACAGGAACAACCGCGCGAATCATCGCAGTGTTACGAGCTCCCGGCGTTCTCCAAATCGTTCCGTCAGGCGAGTCTTGAAGTTTTTGAGTATCTTCCTGCAACAGCTGTAGCCGCGCCGCATCAAGCAGATTTTCATTTTGTCCGAATACCCGCCTGCCGTCCGCGGTCAAAATTCGGATCGCAAAGGGGGAGGAGCTCACTAAAGAATCGCTCTGCGTGAGTAAGGCAGAGGCATTAATTGTGGCCAACAAACCTGTTGGGGAGTTGGAAGATTCCACTTTTAGACGCAAAAACCAACCGTTGGCTTGACTGGAGGATTCAATGACTTGGGCTCTGACCGTTTTATTTTTAATTAGTACGTTGCGATCCGAAGACCTTGAGTCTAAAAGACGATCTCGGTCCAGACGTTCAATAGACACAATTTCCGGAGCAAGAGCAATCAAATGCTCGTGAGCGGCTTCTTGATCTTGGGAAATCAAATCCGGGTAAGCCAAAATTAAAAGGTGGCTGATCTGCTCAACCTTACTGTCAAACCCCTCGGCAATCATCTGCGCCGTCAACAACTGTTGGTGATTAGTGACGTCCACCATTCTCTGCAGTTGTTGGGATTGCAAAAGCGCCAACATAAACAGCGGAACAAACGCAGTCCACCCCAAAGCGCGCGTTAGCACGCTTCGAAAAGACTGCGGCTCAACCGGTTCTTCTGAAATAGACGGGTAATCAACAGAAGTAAATTTTTGCTTATATTCGCTGGACGTTTTTTCTTGCATAGTGGTTCAGTTTAGCGAGATTTTTTCCTCCCAGAAAGTCCCCACGAATTGAGCAATTCGCCGTAGTGATATTAGAACTTTCCCGAGGTTGTAATCTTTTTGCAATAAATCATTAACACCTTTTATTTTTGGGCAATTTTTCATTGTTAAATTGAGGGGGATACCGCAATTTGCGTCCTTTTTATCTAATAACAAAAAAAGAACGGCGGTAGTCGCTCCGTGGATTTTTCATGGAGTAGGTTGTTCTTAATGGAGATTTATATGACAGCATCCACAATTGCCCAATGCTGTATGGTTGCCACTCTCTTGCTCATGATTACCGGGAAGACCCCGATTTACATGACCGCAATTATCGGTGCCACCATTTCAGCTATTGTCGCCGGTATTCCGTTTATCGGCCAGGGCACAACAATTGCTTCCTTGATTAACTCCGGCTTGAATCCGGTGATCGCTGATATGACCGGTGTTTTGATCTTCATCGGTATCATGCAAGCGACGGGATTCTTCGATGTCATCATCCGCGACGTGATTCGTGTGGGCAATAAGCTCGGCGGTGGCGTCGGTGTTTGTACTGCCGGTGGTGTCGCCAGTGGTGTGATCGGTGCTTTGACCGGTTTCACGCAACCTGTGATTACCGCTGTGATCACGGGCCCGGCCGCTGTCCGTTTGGGCGTTGAACCGAACAAGGTTGCTGGTATCCAAGCTCACGCTGGTCACATTGGTAACTTGGCTGGTTTCACGCACCCGACGCAAGTCGCCATTTTGGCTACGGCTGGTGTTGGCTTCGGTCTCTTTAACGTTTTGGGCTTTATTGCCGCCGGTTCCATCTTCGCCATGAGCGCCTTCCGCGCCATTCGTGACATGAAGAAGCGCGGTGTGAGCATCTCCGCTGAAGAACGCGATCGCGTCATGCAAGAAATCTTGTCCCGCGAATACACCACGACCTCTGCGAAGGCCTTCGCTCCGTTCGTTGTGTTGTTGGTCGGTTTCTGCGCTGGCTTGCCTGTGTTCTTGGTCGGTTTGGTCGCAGCCCTCTTGACGATGGTTTTGGCTCACCGCAACGCCAAGCAATCTGAAGCTGACATGCTCAAGGGTGTCGGCCTTATTGCTACTCCGTTGGTTGCCACGATCGGCTTCTTGTTCATGAGCGCTGTCATTCGCTCGATCGGCTTGGTCGATACGATGAGTGACGCCGTTGGTCCGATCCTCTCGGTCTCTCCGGTTCTCATCCTCTTCGGCGTGGCCTTCTTGACGGCTTTCATGACGCAATCTTATGCATCTAGCGTTTCCGTGTTGATTCCGTTCCTTCAAGTCGTGTTGGATACGGGCGCTGATCCGTTTGCCGCTGCTTTCGCAGCCGCTTCCGGCGCCGCTTTGATTCAATACTTCTTGACCGGTGGTCCGGTTGCCGCTTTGGCTACGGTTATCCCGGTTATTGAAGGTAGTGACCTTAAGTCGGCTAACGCTTTCCAACGTCCCTCTATCTTCTTCGGTAGCTGCGTGGCGTTTGTGATTACGTGCATCTTGACGATCATCTAATCATCGGATGACCTGAGTGATAGGTTGAGTTCCTCAACCTATCACCTTTTCAAGACTAATTACTCTCGGGCAGTTAGGCTTGAAAAGGGAGAAAAAGATGGCTTCTCATAAAGTTACACTGAGTTCTAAAAAGCAAGGGATCGTCGGCATCGTTGGTCATGCCGGTTGCGGTCATTGCAACAGTCATTTGGGTTTCATTCAAGATGACTCCGGCGGCTTAACTGCAGTCATGGCTCTTTTAACCGAAGCGACCGGTTTATCGCTTGAAATTGAAAGCGTAAAGACCGTCACCGGCATGAAGGGCTATTTCGAAGTTAAAACCAAAGCGGGTGGAGTTGGTCGCGCCAGCGCCCGTCGAGGAATAACCGCTGCCGAAGCCCGACTGGCTCAGTGGGCCGTTGGGCAAGATGCCACATGCTCCCAAACCGTTGCCATGAACACATTCGGTCGAATTCTCGGTCAGGGCGCTATGGAGGTCCCGGTTGCCTTCCAAACGGCCGTTGCCAACGCGACTCTGGATAGTTTCGCCCGCAATTTCCCGGATCACTTTATTTTGGCCGATGAAAATATCCCCGGTAACGTTGGAAAAATTCTGGGGACCGTGATTGATATCGATGGCATCCCCGTCTCTATCATGGGCTTGAGCAACGCCACTGAAGGCGGTCTCGGTCCGAACGAAGACATTGAGGGCAATGTCTGTCTATTCGGTAAAGAAGAAGTCATGAAGCCGTTGACTCTTGATCGTCTGCCGACTTTCTTGCTTGAAGGGAAAGTTTGCGCTTCTCCTGTATCCGATGAAATTACGGAAAATACATTCTTGATTCGCGCTCATACGGCGTCTGACAACCCGGTTGTCGCCGAGTGTTATGTGGAAGCCGCCAAACGCTTGGGTTATCCGGTTACTTATCGCCCGGAAATGCTCGCGCGCAGTGAAGATGCCATGAGAAAACTCACGGAAGAAATGGGGCAGCGTATTCAGGAATTCGGTAAAGAGTTGGCGAAAGCCACAACCGCTATTGAAAAATGCCGTATTTCTGCGGCCATTAATGAGTTTGCCAGCCAAGAGTTGGGTGGCATTACATTCATGGGAGATGAGATTCACAAGATCATGGGCGGAGTCGGTCAAATCCCCGGCCTGACTGCCTGCATGAGTCTCTTTGTTCCCCGCTCAAGTATTCAAGAAGATGTTCTGCCGTCGCTTTCACTTGATGACGCAAAGCGTTATGCCGACATCTTAAAAGAGGGTGCCCTGATCCTTGCTGATCGCCTCCCTGAAGCTCAAGCAATTATTGAAAAACACACAGTCTAAAAGGAGTTTTAAATGACTTGTTGTTCTAAGAAAAAAGTGATGGTGCTTGCCACCGGCGGCACGATCGCCATGAAGATGGATGAAAAGGCCGGCGGCCTGGTTCCCGCTTGCACGGGTGAAGATTTGATGGCCGCTGTTCCCGGTTTGGGCGAAGTCGCCCACGTTGAAGTGGAACAGGTTTGCAACGTTGCTTCCGGTCACATGACCCCTGAAATCATGCTGAAGCTCCATCAACGCGTCGAAGAACTCCTCGCTCAAGACGATGTTGCCGGTGTGGTCATTACTCACGGAACTGACACCGTTGAAGAAACGGCCTACTTCCTTGATATCACCCACCAATCCGACAAGCCCGTCGTGTTAACCGCCGCTATGCGCGGAGCGGGCGACATCAGCCCGGACGGTCCCGCCAACATTTACTGCGCCGTTCAGGCCGCTGCCGATTGCTCCTCTCGCGGCAAGGGCGTGATGGTCTGCTTGAATAACCTCCTGCATGCCGCAGGCGAAGTCATGAAGACCCACTCCGGCAACTGCGCTACGTTTGAATCTCCCTGGTGGGGTCCGATCGGCTACGTTGAACCCGACCGTATTGTTTATCGTCGCGTTCCGGTTGCTCATCACACCTTCAATCCGAGCGCTATTACCGCCCGTGTTGATTTGATCAAAGCCGTTACCGGTTCCGATCGTGATTACCTGGACTTCGCTGTGGCTCAAGGCTGCAAAGGTATCGTTATTGAAGGTTTCGGCCGCGGCAACATTCCGCCGAAACTTGAAGACGGCATCAGTGATGCCTGCGCTAAGGGCGTTGTGGTGGTTATTTCCACCCGTACACCGGGCGGTCGTGTCTTGGACGTGTATGGCTACCCGGGCTCTGTCACTGACAGCTGCCGCCGCGGCGCCATCATGGGCGGTGAAATCTCCGCTGCCAAGGCTCGTCTGAAACTGATTCTCGCTTTAAGCGAAAATCCTGAATTGGCTAAGGATCGTAAGACTCTCCAAGAGATCTTCGACGAATAGTCAATTGATCCCTCAAAACCCAACCATTAAGTAACCTGACTTGTTAAAAGGTAGCCTCCCGAGAAATTCTCAGGAGGCCTTTTTTTAACCTCAGTTTTGGCGTCTGCTCAAAATCAGATTAGATAGAGTAACCGGCTTTTCGAGCAAAACGAACCGTCGCATCCAAAAAGCCTTGCTTGGAACCGCAGTCGTAACGGATACCATCAAAGCGGTGCGAATAGGTTGTCCCCAAATCCAATTGACCGGCAATGGCGTCGGTGAGTTGAATTTCGCCGCCGACCCCCTTTTGAACATTCTTTAAGCGTTCAAAAATTTCCGGCTCCAACACATAGCGGCCGATAACCGCCAAAGTTGAAGGCGCATGGTCCGGATCCGGTTTTTCAACCATTTCATGCACTCGACTTGTCTGAGCAATGCTATCTTCCACGCCAACAATACCGTACTTCTTGGTGTCGGCCTTTGGCACATCTTGAACGGCCAAGATGTTGCCGCCGCCCAATTGACGTCGGGCTTCGATGAGTTGACCAATCGCCGATTGCTGAGCGTCGATTAAGTCGTCTGCCAACATAACCGCAAAAGGTTCATCACCGACCACAGGCTGAGCGCACAACACAGCATGACCTAAACCCAACGGTTCCGGCTGACGGATGTAAATGAAGGTCACCCCAATCGGCGCGATCGATCGGACCGTCTGGAGCAATTCTTTCTTACCCTTTTCGATCAGTTCTTTTTCAAGCATCGGAGCCTTATCAAAATGATCTTCAATCGCCCGCTTGTAGCGCCCTGTGATAAAGATCATTTCTGTAATCCCCGCCGCGTAAGCTTCTTCTACGGCGTACTGAATCAAGGGTTTGTCCACCACAGGAAGCATTTCTTTCGGCATAGCCTTTGTGGCCGGTAAAAAACGCGTTCCCAGGCCAGCGACCGGGAACACCACTTTGCGAACCTCTTTCATAATTTTCCGCTCAAGTAATAAAATGCTGTTCCGTTAAGTATATCGAATAACGATTACTCAAAGCCCCGCCATTGAGGATAACTCTCATGCAATGTGAACAAAATGTAACCGTCATCGGTGATGTCCACGGTTGTCTGCCCACTCTGGAGAAACTTTTAGAATTAATTCCCAAGGACTCGCCTTTGATTTTCATCGGTGATGTCATTAACCGCGGTCCCGCCTCCCTGGAAACATTGCGTCTTGTTCACTCGTTCGGTAAGCGGGCGACACTTATACTCGGCAATCATGAAATGCATCTTCTGGCTAGCGCTGCCGGAGCCGGCAAAGCCAACCGAAGAGACACTATTGACGAAATTCTTAACGCGCCTGATGCCGATGAATTGATCGACTGGGTTCGTCACCAATATTTACTTTTTGACTGGGCTGATTACACATTTGTCCATGGCGCAATTGACCCCGCCTGGTCGTTGAAAAAGGCTCGCGCTTTAGCTGCTGAGGTTCAGGAACACTTGCGCGGATCCCATTGGAAAGATTATCTGCAAGAAATGTATGGCAAAGACCTTTGGGATGACGATCTCAAAGGCGCGGCCAGAATGCGCGCCATCTTAAATGGATTTACCCGCATCCGCTTCGTCGATAAAAAAGGCATCCCTGACTACAAAGTCAAAGATGCCCCCGGCGCCACTCCCAAACATCTGATGCCCTGGTTTGAATGCCCGGTCAGAAAAACAAAAGAAGATAATGTTGTGTTCGGTCACTGGTCCACTCTGGGCTTAGTGATTCAAAAACATGTGATCGCTCTCGATACCGGATGCGTATGGGGCGGCGCGCTATCGGCCATTGAACTGCCAAGCCGCAAGGTCTACCAAGTCAAAGCGCCTCAGTACTGCGATCCGTTTGCTTAAGAACGCCATCTGAAGAACCCACGGCATCACAATGATGATGCATATTCTCCATTCCAATCATTGGATCAGGCACCCCCATCGCCTGACTCATGAGAGCCGAAGCCTCAGAGGCTACCTCGTGCCGTGTTTTTCCCTCCACATCAATCATGGGGAGAACCTTTAACGTCACTGACAACCCGGGAGTGCTGCAAATGGTCCAAAGACAGCTAAAAATTGAAATGTTGGCGTAAGACGCCTTCGTGGTTTTCTGACCATTTTCCGTGTAGCAAATCGCGACCGGCATGACCGGGGTTCCAGACAAAACGGCCGGCTCCAACAAATTCGCCTTCAGAGGCAGCAGTGAAACACCGGTGCTCGTTTTGCCTTCCGGGAAAAGCATAATGGTTTGCCGCCGCATTAATGCCGCGCTGATTTGCTCATTAACGGAAATGATGGAACGGCGATTTTTACGTTCAATAAAAAGCGTATCCACACCCTTGGCAATTCGTCCAAACACAGGCCAGCCCGCAATTTCACTCTTGGCGATAAAACGACCGGGTTTCATGGCGTTGAGTGCGAATATGTCGATAAAAGAGATGTGGTTAGCCACAATAAGACAGTGCTTGTCGTACACATCCCCTTGTACCGTCAGATCCATACCCACCATCTTGATAAAACCACGGGCCCAGGATTGAATAATGTTGCGTTTAGCCTCTGGTCTTATCCATTGAAGATATAAAAGGACTAATACGATACAGGCTAGGGCAAAAAAAAGCGCCGAAACAAAACGAAAGGCGCCGACAATCTTATTCATATCTCACTCATCAAAAAACTGCTGCAGAATAATACACGCGGCTTCATCATCGATAAAGTCGGCATCACTATCAACAACGGCCGAAGAATAACGTTCATCCACACGATGAACAGGGACATGAAAACGGCCTTCCAACTGTCTGGCAAATCGTTCACAGCGCTCGGTCATTTCATGAGGATTGCCATCCGGATGCCTCGGAATTCCCACCACCAATGCGCAGGGAGACCACTCTTTGATTATGGATTGAATCCCTTCCCAACGACTTTGATTGGTGCGCGAATCAACAATACGGTAGGGGCGCGCCTCTTTAGTAAGCGTATTGCCAATGGCCACGCCCAACCTCTTTACACCAAAGTCAAAACCGATAACCACTCCGTCTGTCATGCGTGTCCCGCCTCTTCACCCCAAGCCTCCAGCGTACCCGAGTCTATGCCTAAAAGTTTTAAAGCCTTATCGTAACGTTCTTCATCGGGCGTATCAAAAATAACGCTTTCGTCTGCCGGTGCAATCAGCCAACCGCTGACAGCCAATTCAGCCTCCAATTGGCCTTCGCTCCAACCCGAGTAGCCTAATGAAAGCAAAAACTTCTCCGGTGCTCCGTCACCCGCTCCCACCGCCTCTAAAACATCACGAGAGGTTGACAGATAGATGCGATCGGTTACCTGCATCGTTGAATGGTATTTTTTGTTGGCACTATGTAAAACGAATCCTCTTTCCACCTGAACGGGACCTCCGTCATAGAGAAAGACATGTTTTAACGCCGGATTTTTATTCTCGATACCAATTCGCTGTAAAAGAGATTCCACGCTTAAACGAATGGATCGATTGATAACGATACCCATTGCTCCGCTTTTCGTGTGCTCGCAAATGTATACCACGGTCCCTTCGAAAGTCGGATCCTTCATGTTGGGCGCCGCAATCAAAAAATGATTTTTATAAGATACAAAATCAGACATCACATACACCCGAATTAATTCTCCGAGGAGATATTCTCACATATCTGCTGTCACTGCGCTATGATGAAAAAGTTTTGTAATGCCAGGAACAACCATGCTTGACCATATCTTGGAAAAATTAGTTGACCTTTTTGAAAAGGGACAGGCTCAGTTTCGTGTACTGGAACACCCTGCAGCCGGTAAAACAAGTAAATCCGTTGCGGAGATTCGAGGTACAGAGTTAGGACAGGGCGCCAAAGCTTTGGTTTGTCACGTCAAAGGCAATGGAGTCAAACTTTATGTGCTTGCCATTTTGCCCGCAGACAAACAGGCGGACCTGGCCAAACTTGCCGTTGCCGTTGGCGGCCGTCGAGCTTCTCTCGCCAGCCCCGATGAAGTTGCAGAATTAACCGGTTGTGTCTTCGGCGCCGTACCACCCGTAAGCTTTCATCCAAATTTGAAGCTCGTGGCTGATCCCAGCCTCTATGAGCGCTATGATGAACTGGCATTTAACGCCGGCCTGCTTGATCACTCCATCATCATTAAAACTGAAGACTATAAGAGAATTGTCCATCCCGAACTGATTAGCTTCTTAAAAGAAACGCCGGCATCTTAACCATTTGACGCTATTGAGCTTTTTCTTTAAAAACATCTTTTCAAGTCAGCTAAAAAGGTCTATCATTGGTGACTTTCTTTTTAGCTGACTTTTTGTTTGCCATGATTGAATACGGCACTGTCCTTCAAGCTGCTTTAACGCCGATTACGTTGATTTCCGGCGTCGGGCTTTTATTGGTGTCGATGACTAACCGCTATAACCATTCGACTGACCGTTTACGCCAGCTGCTTCGGGAAAGCGATGCCATCAAACCACGAAAAGATGATGATCTTGATCACGCCATCGAATTGATTTTCTTGCGTGTTCGCTTGCTGCGAAAAGCAATCTTGTTGATTGTACTTTCCGGTATGTTCAGCGCTTTGTTGGTGTTGATGAGCATCTTTGAAATCGCCCTGGGTGACAGTCTGACGGTCTTGAAATCGATTCTGCTTTTGGTTGCCATCGTAATGGTCGTCATTTCAACTTTGATCTTCGCCAAAGAAGTCAGCACTTCAATGAAAGCGCTCGGTTTGAGCGTTCACCACTAAGGAGTCGAATATGGTTGAATATCATCAGATGTTGGCGACCTCTTTGCCTCCGGTCACGTTGATTTCCGGCGTGGGCTTGTTGCTGTTGGCGATGACCGCTCGCTATAACCACTCGACTAATCGAGTGAGACAGCTTTTACGTGAACGCAATTCCATCGCCCCCCGAGAAAACGAAGATTTAAACCACGAAATTGATTTTATTTTTGAACGCGCTTCACTTTTAAGAAAATCCATTCTAACCGTGGTGCTTTCTGCGACTTTCAGTGGTCTGCAAGTGTTAGCTGGCATTTTGGAATGCCTTTTTATGCTTGATATGGATTTTCTGAAACTCAGTTTTTTGATCTTATCGATTTGCTTTTTACTGATTTCAACAATCTATTTTGTACGAGAAGTATCGCTCTCAACTAAAGCCATCGGCTTGAGCGTTACTCATCGTTGAGAACTCAAACGGCGACCCAAAGTCGCCGTTGTTCGTTATTGCAAAGGTCTGCCCCAGAAAAAGTACATGGCTGAATCGCCATCGCTAGTGTGACCGACGGCAAAATAAAGAGGACCAAATAAAGAATCGATGGCCACATAGGCGCTGCCGGCCTTTTTCCAGTCCCCCAAGTCTTTACCGCTCAAATAGTCCGGCCACTCATCTTCTTGGACCCGCCCCATTTCATAACTAGCTCCCAAATAGAGCGGAAAACCGAAAACATTCCAGTCCTGCAAACGTTTCTGAAGCATCAGCCGCCCCAAAAACATGTCTGACCCACTATAGCGTCCATAATAGGCTCCCGACATGTTAAAGAGTCCACCCAACGGATATCGGCCGGGAATCGTAGAAGAACCGGCCTTAGCCGACAGTATGCTCACCCATCCCTCACCCCAATCCCAAGGCCATAGGGTCTCCACGTAGTAGTCCGTCAGTTCAGGCTCGGCCGAATTTTCCATATTGCCGTAACGTCTGGCTTGCGCATCCAAATAAAGACCTTTGGTAGGGAAATTAATATTGTCTAGCGTATCGTACCGCAGGCTCATTTCTACAAAGGAAGCATTGTCATCCATGCTTTCGTAACCATTGACGTGTCCCACCACCACCTTACTTTCTGCGGAGACATAACCCGCGCCCACCGTAAAGACCGCAGAATTTCCCAATTCAACCCCAAGAGATAAAGAACCTTCCAGCGTTTTATTTTTCATAGTCGCTTCAGGGTGGCTCGAACTGTTGTACCAATCGTATCGCTGACTTTCGTAACGAATTTCAGGCATGACAAAAATCGGACTCGCTTCGCCTAACGGTTGATAAAGGCTCGTGGAAAAATAGCTGTCCTTGCCAATTTGGGCCTCATTTCTCCATTCTCCGCCCCAAGCATTTAGCCAACCCATAGTGTGAGCAACTAAAAAGTCAAAACTGTGTTCCTGATTGAAGTCCGTTGACAACTTCCCACCAATTCGAATGGTGTTATACCCCCACGGCTTCTCCTGTGGCCGCCACACCAATGTTTGAGTCCCATTCGGCCCCGGCTCAAATTCATAGGGCACCAGAGTGAAGTCGTCCGTTGCCCAAATCTTTGCACTGGCTTGAGATATTTGCTCCTCCGTCACCGGTGCTGACAAATCCAGATCAGCACTTTTAACGACGCTAACCGGATTAACCGTCTTTAATCCTTCCACCCTTACTTCGGCGATATGACGAGCCGCTGGAGGTGTAACCGCAGCTTGCCTATTTGCATTCCATGCGGCATACATCTGATGAGACACAGCCAATTGTTTTAATCGATCCGTGTACGCACGAGCGCTTTTTTCTCCGGCGGCAATAATCTCTTCTGCCTTAGTAAAGTCTCCGGCGGAAAAGCCTTTCAAATCCGTTGTAATCAGAATATCTTTTTCAGTCAATAATGACTTGGAATAATCAACATTTCTTTCAGTCAAAATGCCGATCATTTGCCCCATCACCCCAGCCACAGAGTGAATATCTTTTGATTTGCCTAAAGGCGTTCCGGCATTGACCGCGATGATGATATCCGCGCCCATGGCCTTAGCCTGCTCAATCGGAAGATTTTGAGCCAAGCCTCCGTCAACCAAGGTGTGCCCTTTGAAAGGAAACGGCGAAAAAGCTCCGGGGACTGACATCGACGACCGCATTGCATCGGCCAACGTCACATCTTTTTGCATAATGACGGGTTCGCCATTATCCAAATCCGTCGCAACCGCTGCGAAGGGTATGGGTAATTGGTCCAGATTCGTTACAGAACTGACATGTTTGGTAATTGAGCGCAAAAAGATCTCAAGATGTTGAGCGGGCACCACCGAATCAGGAAACAAAGCTTTGCCGTTTTTGAAGCCGACTTCACCGATTCCCAACCCTTTAAAATCATCCATTCGACGACGCCAGTTCAGATCGCCTCTGTCGGGCCGGAGGGCGAACATCTCGTTCCAATTCACCCCCAGGATGATTTCTCGCATTTGCTCAACGGAATAACCGGATGCATAGCCGCCGCCCACCATGGCTCCCATGCTGGTACCGGTGACAATATCAACTTTGACCCCCAGCTCTTCGAGTACCTTGATGACACCAACGTGCGAAAAACCCCTGGCGCCACCCCCTGATAGAACCAAAGCCACTTTCGGACGCTCAAACTCTGAGGACGCTGACCTCGTCTGCGAAGCCTGAGAAACAGAACCGACAAGGCCTATTCCCATCAAGCTGATTAAAAGGATACAAATTCGGGAAAACATGGTGTCCAACTTTCGTCTTTTCAATCATCTTAATGTGTCTTGCGGACGATTGCAGTATGATTGTCGCAAGTTTGATTTGACTAGGTATCTCAACCATGAGAATTTTATTGACGGGCGGAGCCGGTTTTATCGGTTCACACACTGCGGTTGAAATGGTTAAAAGCGGGCATGATGTTGTCATCTTCGACAACTTCTGCAACAGCGATGCTTCTGTTTTAGACCGGCTTGAGAAAATCCTCGGCAAGCGGCTGCCTTTTGAAGAAGGAGACATTCGAGATTACTCCCGTATCCACGAGGCCCTTGCGAAACACAAAATTGAGGCCGTAGTGCACTTTGCCGGTCTGAAGGCCGTCGGTGAATCGGTTGAAAAGCCGTTGGAGTATTACGACAACAATATCACCGGGACGCTCACACTTTTGCGAGCCATGAAAGACCTGAATATTAAGCGCATCATTTTTTCTTCAAGCGCTACGGTTTATGGCACGCCTCAGTATCTGCCGTTGGACGAAAATCATCCGCTTTCCGTCACCAATCCTTATGGACGCACTAAACTGCAAGTGGAGGAAATTCTGTCTGACCTTTGCGTCAGTGATCCGGAATGGTCCGCCGTCTGTCTGCGCTACTTTAATCCGATCGGTGCTCATGAAAGCGGTTTAATCGGTGAAAATCCTCGCGGCATCCCCAATAACCTTTTACCCTACGTGGCGCGAGTAGCCGCCGGTCAACTGGAGGCTGTGCGCGTCTTTGGCAACGATTACGACACGCCGGACGGCACCGGAGTGCGCGACTATATCCATGTGGTGGATCTGGCCAAAGGACACGTCAACGCTGCTCAATATAGTCTTAGCCATAAGGGATGGATTGCGATTAACTTAGGAACGGGCGTCGGCTACTCTGTGCTTGATATCATCCACGCCTATGAAAAAGCCTGCGGCAAACCGATTCCTTACAAGATCGTCGAACGGCGCCCGGGCGATGTCGGCAGCAACTGGGCTAACCCTCAACGCGCCTATGAACTGTTAGGCTGGAAAGCTCAGTATGGACTTGACGATATGTGCCGTCACTCTTGGGCCTTCCAAAAAAATTGCGCCTAATTCGAAACGTATTGAGATAGCGTCGCACCCAATGCCTCTTGCCAGGGGCGGGGTGCGATTTTTAATGTCTGCCTCAGTTTTTCAGTATCCAATCGACAATTCAAGGGACGAGGGGCCAGGGTGGGAAAATCGACAGTCTTAGCCCTAAAAAGCTTTTTATTAATCGCCCAGGGTACTTGCCCGAGAGTCAATTTCTCCAAAATTTGCTGAGCGCACTCAAATCGAGAGCAATACCCTGCGTTGGCAAAATGATATAACCCTAAAAGTTCTTGTCCCCAGCTTCGGCAAACCAACAGTTTTGCAATGATTTCTGCAACATCGACCGCGGCTGTGGGACTGCCGAATTGATCATCAACCACAAGCACTTCCGACTGTTCCTGCAGACGCTTGCAAAACCGAGTCACAAAATTATCGTGATGCGCCGCGTGAAGCCAAGATAGACGCAAAATAACGGAAGTGTCTGCTTTACTCAGAATTCGTTTCTCAGCCTGAAGTTTAGTTTGCCCATAGGCATTGATTGGGCAAACCGGGTCGGTCTCCCGCCATGGCTTCTCACCTGAACCGTCAAACACATAGTCCGTGCTCAAGTGAATGAAATACGCGCCTATTTGAGAGCACACCTCTGCCATTACTCCAGGAGTAATGCCATTGATTACCATCGCCTCTTCCGTGTGATCTGAAGCCGCATCCACATCAGTAAAAGCCGCCGCATTGACAACGGCATCGGGTTTTAGAGCCAATAAGTATTGTGATATTGCTTTGGGGTTTAAAAGATCACCTTCTGGCGTAGACCTCAGTGGTGCATACCATTCGTAATTACATCGCTGCTTTTCTAAAAGAGCCTTGCCAACCTGACCGCTTTGACCAAAAAGAACAACCTTCACCGATTACTCTCCTTAATCGCGTCAATATGTTTCTTCAGATACCGCCCTGTCACACTGTTTTTATTTTTCATGATCTGAGCCGGTGTTCCGCAAGCCACGATCTCTCCGCCAGCGTCACCTCCGCCAGGGCCCATATCAACAACCCAATCCGCTGAAGCAATGACATCCAAATTGTGTTCGATAATTACCACTGTATTGCCCGCATCTCTGAGCTTTTTCACAACTTCGACCAACATTTTGACATCTTCGAAATGTAACCCCGTGGTGGGCTCATCCAAAATGTACAACGTCCTGGAAGTTTCTTTTCTGGATAATTCAAGAGCCAATTTCATGCGTTGGGCTTCTCCGCCGGACAGAGTCAATGCACTTTGCCCCAGTTTGACGTAGCCCAAACCAACATCCACTAAAGTATCCAATTTTCGACTGATCACTGGATGAGCCGAAAATATTTTTCTGGCTTCGGCCACCGTTAAATTAAGCACTTGGGCAATATTCAACCCCTTGTATAAAACCTCAAGTGTTTCTCGGTTATAGCGTTGGCCGTGACAGTGTTCACAAGGCACATACATATCCGGCAGAAAATTCATCTCCACTTTGATAAATCCTTCCCCCTGACAAGCTTCGCAGCGTCCGCCTTTCACATTAAAACTGAAACGGCCTGCATCGTACCCTCTTTCACGAGCTGTTGGTGTCTGAGCAAATAAATCTCGAATCGGCGTAAATAAGCCCGTATATGTTGCCGGGTTTGAACGCGGGGAACGTCCGATTGGACTTTGATCAACACTGATGACTTTGTCGAAATATTCCATTCCCTGAAGCTGTTCGAAAGGCTCTGGAATTGCACTGGCTCGATAGAGTTTCTGAGCCATTGCCCGATAGAGCGTATCGTTAATCAACGTTGATTTCCCTGATCCCGACACGCCACTGACAACCGTGATCAATCCAACAGGAATTTCCAAATCGATCGTTTTAAGGTTATGTCCCTTTGCCCCAACAATTTTGAGCACCTGCCCTGTTTTACGCTTGTTCTTGCCGGAGGGCAGCATATTTTTCTTTCCGCTCAAATAAAGTCCTGTCAGAGAATTGGAATTTTTCGTAATGGCTTGCGGCGTTCCGCAGGCGACAACCTGGCCGCCTTCTTCTCCGGCTCTTGGTCCCATATCTACTACAAAATCCGCTTGTCTGATCGTATCTTCATCGTGTTCCACCACAATGACGGAATTTCCCAAGTCTCTTAAACGTTTGAGCGTTTCAATCAATCGATCATTGTCACGTTGATGTAACCCGATTGAAGGTTCATCCAACACATACATCACTCCGGTCAAACCGGAACCAATCTGACTGGCCAATCGAATGCGTTGGGCTTCCCCACCGGATAACGTATCCGCTCTTCGATCAAGCGTCAGGTAGCCGAGTCCCACATCCGTGAGAAAAGTCAATCTTTGTTCAATCGCAGCAATCAACTTTTTTCCAACCTCGGCTTTGCTGCCAGAGATTCGAAGATTTTTGAAATATGCATGAGCCTCGGAAAGCGACATCGCGGTGATTTCATAAATTGCTTTCTTCTGTTTGCCCTGACCAATAAACACATGTCGAGCCGCTTCTTTCAATCGAGTGCCTGCGCAGGCGTCGCAAACTTTGAGCTCCCGATATCGATTAAGTTCTTCCCTGACCGCTTCGTTTTGTGTTTCTGCAAAGCGCCGATTCAAAATCGCGATTACGCCTTCAAACAATTCTTTTTTGAAAGTCACCTTGCCCGCGCGTCGATACGGCATATCAATGGTCTTATCCCCAAGTCCCCAAAGAACCGCTTCCTGCTGGCTACGTTTTAACTGACTCCACGGAGTATCGGCATCGAACCCCACCGCACGAGCCACTGCCTCAATCAAATCAAAGTTATACAAATTGCGTCTGTCCCAACCGTGAATTGCTCCGGAACTCAAAGAAAGCTCCGGATGACAAACCACACTTTGCTCGGTAAACACCAAACTCTGCCCCATACCATTGCAAACCGGGCAAGCGCCCATGGGATTGTTAAAAGAAAAAAGGCGGGGTTCCAACTCCTCAATGCTATAGCCGCATTCCGGACAACAGTAGTGGCTAGAAAAAGCCTGACGATCCCCTGTGTCCATGTTTTCAACAACAACCCGTCCATCGGCCAAACGCAAAGCCGTCTCCAAACTTTCTGCTAAACGCTGGGAAGCGTTGGTGCGATTTTTTAACCGATCGACAATAACATCGACATCATGAAACTGTCTTAAATCTAATTGCGGAAGATTTTCGGCTTCATAAAGCGTTCCATCGACTTTAAATCGGATAAAGCCTTGTGTCTGCATATCGTGGAAAAATCGATCAAAGTCCAACTTTTTTTGTCTGACAACAGGAGCCAAAATCATGATTTTCGCTTCCTGAGGTCCTGCCAATATTTGATCAACCATTGTGGAAATAGGCGTCACTTCCAGAGGCAAGCCGTGAATCGGACAATAAGGAACGCCAGCCCGAGCAAAAAGCAGGCGCAGATAATCCATAATCTCGGTTATTGTTCCTACAGTGGATCGAGGATTCGCGTTAACCGCTTTTTGTTCAATAGCGATAGCGGGAGACAGGCCTTCAATTAGATCAACATCGGGCCTTTCCATAAGATCAAGAAATTGGCGAGCGTACGCAGAGAGACTTTCCACATAGCGGCGTTGTCCTTCCGCATATAACGTATCGAAGGCCAGAGAACTCTTCCCCGAACCGGATAAGCCGGTAATGACAACCAATTGATCCCGAGGAATATCTAAATCAATATTTTTAAGATTGTGAGTACGAGCCCCTCGAATGTGAATTTCACCCTGCATAGTCTGCGTCCTTTTTAGAAGCTAATCTTTGATTTTAAAGTCTTTTGACTTCGACAATCAAAAAAAACTCCGAACTGTTTATCGTCAGCTCAGAGTTTTTATTTATCGGTCTTTCCGACCGTTTTCAGTGCATTTAACCTACACGAGGTACCGTCAAAGAACCTTCGGGCATTAAGATCGTGCTCGGATGTTCGCCAAGTTTTTGTTTGGCAATCTCAATAGCCTCTTCGACAGTGTCCGTCGTTGCAAAGAAGTGCATACTCTTGGCCAAATCCTTATCCAACTTCGTCACCAAGATAAAGTCGGCCTTGGCCTGAGGACGCGTAATTGCAAAGGCTTTATTCGCACCAATTTGGAAATTGTCTTCCAGTTCTTTACGAATAGCTTCCGGAGTCTTTAAACGTCTAAAGGTTTCTTCAAGCTTGGCAGAACCGGACCCTTCAATACATTCAGCCAACAAAATCACCACGCCGCCCTGACGAACGGCACACATGGCGTTATCCATTGTCTTTTGCATCTGATAGACATTAATATCCTTAGGATAACCGCCGCAGGAAGCGATCACCAAATCGGCTTCCTTGGGAATAACGCATCCATAGACTTCGTCAACGAAACGGCAGGCCACTTTGTGAGCCTTAATGTAGTCGCCGGCAAACATCTTGAGAAATTCATGCTTGGCGTTAAGCACCGCGTTAAAAAGAAACAGTGAGCGACCCTTAGCAAAAAGAGCGACTCCTTCCATCTGATCGTCATAGCAGGGGTTGCCTTCCATAATGCCTAAACCGGCATGGGAATCCAGCATCCAACTGTGGTTCTTACGAACCGTTTCCATGGCGGCGCACCCCGGCAAAATAGCTTTGCGGCCACCACCGTAACCGGAGAAGTAGTGATGTACGATCGTTCCAGTCAAAATAACATGATCAACATCACACAAAAGCTTGTTGATCCACACAGGCGTGCCTCGACTCGTATCACCAAAGTACTCAAAATCCTCGGCATTCGTGGCTACACTGTTATACATCTTGATGCGGGAGGCAACCTCAGCACCCACTTGTTCAACCATTTCTTCGTGGGTCATAACACGGTGAGTTCCCAACGAGAAAACAATTCGCATGTTTTCATCAGGCACGCCCAAGCGGTTCATTTCATTGACAAACACCGGCATGAAATCGTAGCTGTTGGCCACGCGGGTCGGGTCATTGCAGATGAATGCCACCGTATCGCCCGGCTTAACAATTTCAGACAAGGCCGGAGATCCGATCGGGTTATTAATCGCATCCTTAATGCCTTGTTCAATATCTTGCATCGGCGGGAAATCTTCAGTACGAACAACCTTCAAAATATCACTTTCCTCGTAATCGAAGGTTTTCGTACCATGACCGTACGCAAATGTAAACTGCTTGGTTGCCATAGGAATATCCTTTTTAATTTCATGGTGAAACAACGACTTATTGTAGTCGTTGTCGATCAGCTTTTTCTTGTCTTTATCAAAGAATATACGCAAAGATCCTCAAAAATTTTGATTTAGCTAATTTTCATTGAAGAAAAATGACATTGATTAGTATGGACATTTTTTCAAAGTTTCTACACAATTAGCGTCTAGCGTATTTTGAAGAATATGCTCACCAAACGTCTCGAATGCGAACGGGTGAGTTATCTCACTTTGAAGCCTTTGGGTGTGTGATTTGTTTGATACCGGGTTAACTCGGCATCGTTATTTTTTGGAAGAAAAAGATTATGGCTTCGGTAAATAAAGTCATCATTATCGGCAATTTGGGTCGTGATCCGGATACGCGTTATACCGCTGAAGGTGGAACAGCCATCACGACAATTACAGTCGCAACCTCCCGTCGTTACAAAGATTCCAACGGTCAACCGCAAGAAGAAACCGAGTGGCATCGTGTCGTCTTTTTCGGTCGTCAAGCCGAAATCGCTGCAGAATATCTGCGCAAGGGCCGTCCTGTCTACATTGAAGGTCGCCTCCGTACTCGCAAGTGGCAAGGCCCGGATGGACAAGACCGTTACTCCACTGAAATCATTGCAGAAACAATGCAAATGTTGGGTAACCGTGAACGCACAGAAAGCACCGGCGGCTTTGAATCCGCTCCCCGTCGCCCCGCTCCGGTTCATACCGAACACGCGCCGGCCTCGAGCTATCAACAACCCCGTCAGGCTGACCCGGTTCCCGCTCCTGTGAATGGTTTGGATAACCTCGACGAAGATATTCCGTTCTAAGTTTTCAGAACGATTATCCGAAGCTCGCTCACTCACAGCGAGCTTTTTTTGTCACATAGAGGTGTATACTACAATCACCTATCGATTTGTTTTCTAAAGATTATTTTTAAATCACTCCAAAATTTCCAAATACCATTGGATTTTTGATGGGGCATAGGTGTATGATGGCGGGCTAATTGTGTATTTATCCCGTCAGGGTAGAGTGTGCAAATGAATTTTTTCTCCTCGCATTACCGAAACCGAATCGGTCGAGCCACACGTTGGGTTCGAGGGGAAGATGTTTTTGAAACGGCAATCCTTTTTTAAGGATTGCCGTTTTTTTAGGTATGTTTGTTTGAACATCATTAGAGAGAAGAGCAATGACCGTAATTCCGAATACTGTCCGCGCAATGTTGGAGCCGATGATCAAAGCCAATGGCGGCTGGGTTAACACCCACGCCCACGCCGACCGCTCCTTCACTTTAAGTCCTGAAATTATGGAAATGCGCCGTACCTGCACCCTGCAGCAAAAATGGGACGCATTGGACCGCCTGAAGAGAGAGTCGACTGTTGAAGATTTTTACGCCCGTTTCTGCACAATGTTTGAGCTGATGATCAGCCAAGGCGTAACGGCCCTGTGCACGTTTGTTGACATCGACCCGCAAAGTGAAGATCGCGCGATCATCGCCGGCATTAAGGCCCGCGAACATTACAAAGACCAGCTGACGGTCAAATTCGCCAACCAAACCTTAAAAGGCGTTATCGATCCGGAAGCCCGCAAATGGTTTGATATCGGTGCCGATTTGGTTGATATTATCGGTGCATTGCCGAAGCGTGATGAACGTGACTTTGGCAAAGCTGAAGAAGCATGGAACATCATCATGGGCACCGCCAAAGAGCAAGGCAAGATGGTCCACGCTCACGTTGACCAATTCAATCAAGCCGTGGAATATGAAACGGAACAGATGTGTCTGAAGACGATTGAGTTCGGTCTCCAAGGACGCGTCGTCGGCGTACACGGCATCTCCATTGCCGCTCACTCCAAGAAATATCGTGATCGCCTCTATCAACTGATGCGCGAAGCAGGTGTCATGATGATTGCCTGCCCGACTGCCTGGATTGATACGCCGCGTACCGAAGCAATTGGACCGATGCACAATTCCATGACCCCGGTTGACGAGTTGGTGCCTGCCGGCGTGCGTGTTGCTATCGGTGTTGATAACGTTGCCGATGCCATGGTGCCGTGGAGTGGCGGTGATATGTGGCATGAACTGACCTTGATGGCCACAGGCTGCCGTTACGACCACTTCGAAGAATTGGTTGAAATTGCTACCCGCAATGGTCGCATGGCTTTGGGCATCGAACCGTATGAACCCCTGCCGCTTAAAAAGTAATGAGAGGAGAAGAAACAAATGCCGTCCAAACTCGCTGAAAATATTTTGATTGAGAACCTGCTCTCCTTGAATGCTGTTGCTTTTTTAACGGAAGAACCGTTGCGTTTGAAGTCAGGTCTTGTCACGCCGATTTATGTCGACAACCGCAAATTGATCACGCACCCTGATGCCTGGCATGATGTCATTGAAACGATGGCCTCCCTCATTGAAAAGTGGGGTTTACAGTATGACGTGATCGCTGGTGTTGAAGCCGGCGGCTTGACTCACAGCGCGGCATTGGCCTATCGACTCAACGTCCCGACCATCTACGTTCGCCAACGTGCCAAGACGTACGGCGACTTAGACCGTATTGAAGGCGGCAGCGTCAAGGGCAAGAAGGTTCTCATCATTGAGGACCACATTTCCACCGGTTTGTCATGCTTGGACGCTATCAAAACTTTGCGCGAAGAAGGCGCCATTGTGACCGACTGCGTAAGCATCACCAACTTTGATATGTCTGAAACGGAAGAGCTTTTCAAAGAAACCGGCGTAAAAACTTATCGCATGATTGAATTCAAGAAGATCGTCGAAAAGGCTTTGGAAATGAAGCTGATTGATGAAGACAAAAAAGAAGTCATCATGCAATGGCTCAAGACCCCTTGGACTTGGGCTGCTCGCCGCGGTTTGATCGCAACAACGCGAGAAAACTAATCCGCTTTTTAGACAGTGAATTTGAAAGAGTCGCGAGCTTAAAACTCGCGGCTCTTTCTTTTTAGTTTGAGAAAAATAGTGATGAAATATCCACCGGACGACTCATCATCTTTTGCTGCAACAAGAACGCCTGATTCTCTTCAAGCGCATGGCGGTCAGAATCAGAGATGTCGGTGTAGAAATGAGACCATTCAAACAGCTTTTCCGCATCAGATCGGTCTAGCTTGAGCTCTTTTGCTCCCAAAGAAATGGCCTCAACACGATGAGTTTCTGCCCACCGTAAAGCCTCTCTGTTCACTTTCGCCACTCTTTTGACAACTTCCGGATAGCGTTTTGCAAAATCTTCCCGAACTGCAAGTACTAAATTCGTTTGAATTAACCCTTTGGCGCGAACTAATGCATGAAAACCAGCTTTTTCAGCATTTAGCACACCTGCAGCAGCCAATAACGCCGCATCAGAGCGACCGCCAAGCAACGTCGTTAAGCTCGCTGGCAAATTCATGGAAACCCATTTGACGTCCTTCATTTGCATATTGGAGTCTTTCAAAGCCGCGACCAACAGATGATGAAGCACCGTTCCCTTCGGACCGACTACTTGCCGATCTTTAAGATCTTTCATCGTTTTGATTTCAGGCTTTGCCATCAAAGCAAAGGTGTCATCGGGGTGGGCCACTCCATCGACAATGAGAATGCGGTTTCCCGCGGCGTTAGCGATCAATAACGTACTGGTATTCATCGCCGCCACCATGTCTATTTCTCCGGCAGCCATCCCGCGAACTTGATTGAGCCCAGCTTTAATTGGAATCCAGTTAATCTTAATTCCTTCTTTTGAAAACTCTTTTTCCAAAAGCGAGTGCTCTTTCATCACCATATTTTGGATATTGAAAGGCGCTTTCACGTACGTAATATTGAGCTGCTCAGGCCATTGAGCCGCTTCAACGGATAACGATAAAAGCCCAATGCACAGTAAAGAGAAAATCTTATGAATCATTCGTGTCTAACCGCCTCAATAGGATCCAATTTCGCCGCCCGTCTTGCGGGGAAATAACCAAAAACGACCCCAGTCAGTGCAGCAAATAGAAATGCAATCATATTGATGCTCGGATCAAAAATGAAGGGCACCCCCATAGTCGCAGCCAACGCCATTGCTCCGATAAATGCAATGACCACACCAAGAACACCGCCCATTGCCCCCAATACGATGGCTTCAATCAAAAATTGCATTAGCACCTCTCTCTCAAGGGCGCCGATAGCCAGACGCACGCCGATCTCTCGTGTTCTTTCCGTCACACTCACAAGCATAATGTTCATGATCCCGATACCACCCACAACCAAACTGACAGCCGCAACTGCCCCCAACAGCATGGTCATAATTTCTGTTGTACTGGAGACTCGTCGTGCAATTTCTTCAGTATCCAAAATCATAAAATTATCATCATCAGCATCCGACAATGAGCGCCTTTCTCGCATTAATAAACGAATGCTTTCGGTAACAAGCGCTCTGTCGATCTGAGAATCAACCGAAACCAAGATAGCCGAAACACGGGTATTGCCGGAGACGCGGCGCTGAAATGTCTGGATCGGCATCACCACTAAATCATCCTGATCTCCTCCGATAGCCGCTTGACCTTTACTTTCCAGCACACCAACAACTCGGCAAGAAAATTGTCCGGTTCTCAACATCTGACCAATAGCGTTGGAAGAACCAAAAATTTCCTTCTCAATCGTTGTTCCAATAACGCAAACCGCGGCGCCCGATTGTTCTTCCTGAGTCTCAAAATAGCGTCCCTGTTTAATTTGTCGGTTATCCAAAATAAAGTACTGATTCGAACTGCCGATAACCTGAGTGCTCCAGTTTCTTCCCTGAGCGACAACCGTCATAGATTGTTGCCGCTGAGGAGCAACGGCTTTAACGCCGGCGATCTGGTTGGCAATCGCATCCACATCTTCCAATTTAAAGGACGGCGCTCCGGATGCTCCCCCCGGTCCCATGCGCTGTCCCGGACGAATCATCAACTGATTACTGCCTAAACTTTCAATCTGTTCACGCACCGCCTGTGTTGCGCCGTTACCCACCGTCACCATGGTGATAACGGCCGCCACACCGATCACAATACCCAACACAGTCAGAAGCGAACGCATAGGGTTGCGCCAAATCTGTCTCAAAGCCAAAATAAACGCGTTACCCCACATACTCAAACCCCTTGATCGCTTTCAATACGACCATCACGGAAATGAACAATGCGTTTAGCAAACTTGGCCATCTCAGGCTCATGAGTTACCAGAGAGACCGTAATGCCATCTTGTTCATTTAAATCTTTAAGCAACTGCATAATTTCAATACTGCGCTTTGTATCCAAACTGCCGGTCGGTTCGTCTGCCAGAAGCAATAACGGCTTGCTGACAATCGCTCGAGCAATTGCCACACGCTGCTGTTGTCCACCTGATAACTCAGCCGGTGTGTGATGTTCCCAAGGTAAAAGCCCTACACGATCGAGCGCTTGCCGGGCTAATTTATGACGTTCTTCTCGAGGCACTCCACGATACAGAAGCGGCAACTCCACATTTTCAAGTGCGGTTGTTCTGGCCAAGAGATTAAAACCTTGAAAAACAAAACCAAGATACTTCCGCCTCAAAAGTGCCCGTTCATCGTGAGTCATTTTTTCTACCGGCGCACCTTTAAACAGATAACTGCCGGATGTCGGCGTATCCAAGGCGCCAACAATATTCATACACGTAGATTTCCCGGAACCTGAGGGGCCCATAACAGCAACGAAATCTCCCTCCTCAATTACAAAATCGATTCCTTGCAAAGCGAAAAATGCAGCTTCCCCCTGACCATAACGTTTATGGATATCTATGAGCTGAACCAAAGGGAACTTTTCCGACATAATTTCCCCCATTACTGGCTGCGCAACTGGCTGGTAATAACCAAATCTCCGTTTTTGAGATCACCGGAAACGACTTCAGTTTTTGTTCCGTCCGATGCTCCGGTAATGATGTCCACCTCTTGCGCATTTCCGTTACGCAAAACCCAAACGGTATTTTTTCGCTGCGTTGTGACACCGCCGACTTCCTTGGAAACTTTGTTGGATGAGCGAGGTGGTCCCATCATCAAACTATCCACAGCGCTGCCAGAGCTCTTTGAAACTGAGGGAGCAAATCTCAGGGCTGTATTAGGAACTAAAAGCGCATTTTCTCGTTGTTCAGTCACGATGCGAGCGGTCGCGGTCATCCCTGGTCTTAATAACAAATCCTCATTACTGACTCTGAGATAAGCGGTATAGGTCACTACATTTGTTTCCGATTCTGTCGGGCCATAAGCCACCTTTGTCAGCGTCGCCGGAAAGTTTTTATTGGGATACGCACTCACTGTGAATGTCGCTTTTTGTCCGGGTTTCACAACACTGACATCCGCTTCATCCACATCAATTTCCAATTCGAGTGTTCGCAGATCACTGGCCAGCGTCAGAAGCTCCACTGCCTGAAGTGAAGCAGCTACGGCATAACCGGGTTCCACTGACCGGGCAAGCACCACACCGTCAATCGGCGAAGAGATATACGCTTTGGTTAAATCCGTCTGAGCGGTTTCCAATTCGGCCTGCGCTGTTTGGATTTGTGCCGCCGCTGTATCGACGGAGGCTTGAGCTCGTGCAACGACCGCGGCCTGTTCATCAAGTTCCGTTTGAGCAGGAGTTTTTCCGCCGGAAAGCTTACGCACATTCAAAAGGCGTTTGTACTTGGCATTGGCTTCATTCAATGTGGCCACCGCTTCCTTTTGAGCCGCTTGCGCACTGGCCAAGGCGGCTTTCGCTTTTTCGACAGAAGCCTTTAATTTCGCCGTATCCAACTCAATCAATACCTGTCCGTGTTTAATCGGGTCGTTCACATCCACGAGTACATTTTCTACAATGCCCGATAATTCCGACCCGATCGTCACTTTCTGTTCCGCTTCAAGCGTTCCGTTTGCGGTCACCTCAACTTGCAGAACGCCTTGCGTCACTGCCTCAGTTAAATATCGTGGCCCCGCTTCCTTGTTGCCCATCCACCAGGAAAAAGCCGCTACAATCGCAACACTGACCACGCCAAGGGCCCATTTTTTGCGCTTGGACATGCCTTGTCCTTCATTGTCACCCAACAAGGCCTTAATTTTTTCTTTTTCGTTACTCATGACTATTTCCCTTGTCTTGGGATCCTTCCGGAACCCATCCGCCCCCAAGGGCACGATATAAATCAATATGCGCAATCGCCCAATCGGCTTTATTACTCACTTCATTGTCCTGAGCCGTAAGCCACGAGCGTTGCGTTGTCAGCACCGTTTGGTAGTCTTCCAAACCGCTAGAATATTGCTGTAAAGCCAACTGAGCTGCCAGCTTTGAACTTTCAGTCGCCGTTTTTAAAGACATTTTCTTAGCCGCACTGGATCGAATCCCTGACAAAGCATTCTCGGTTTCCTCCAAAGCGCCGACTAAGGTTTGGGTGTACTGAGCCTGAGCACGATCCAACTGTGCTTTTTGTTGTTCAGTGCCTGCAACAACATCACCCCAATTCAAAAAAGGCATTGATAAAGCACCAACCAAAGCTCCGATTCCTGTACCACTAGCCCCTAGCGCTCCAACAGTGGCCGCTGCCGTACCGATGTATCCGGAAAGAGAAAGCGTAGGAAAATAATCAGCCTGTGCTACACGAACATTTTCCATAGCCGCCCGTACACTTTCACGTGCCGATAACACATCGGGTCTCAATGAAATAACATCCGCCGGAATCAGTACCGCGAGATTGCCGGGAGGCGTAGGGATGTCTCCCTGAGGAAGATCTTGAATGGTTTTTAAAGGCAATACCGTTAAACGTGACAGTGCAGTTTCATATTGCAAAATATTGTGCATATTCGTTGCGATGCTGGCCTTTGCATTTTCAAACTGCGCATTAGCCTGTTCATAATCCGTGGCTGAAACTAAACCGGCTTGGTAGCGCCACTGCGTCAGGTTTTTAGCCTCTTCATAAGACTTCACGCTCTGACGAGCAATCGCCAAACGAATTTGAGCTAATCGTAAGTTGACGTAGGTCCGCGCCACTTCACTAGTCATCGCACTCTTGGTGTCTTCCAAACTCAATTCCGAAGCACTTGCGCTGGCCTCTGCAGCTCGCCTGGCGGAAACATCCCGGCCTCCGAAACTAAACGACCAGGAGGCAGAAGCATCCGCGCTGTAACTCTCGGTCGATGAATGGTTTCTTCGATTTCGAGAGCCGTCAGCTCCAAGGGTTGCCATCGGAAACAGTTGGGAAGTGGCCGAAGTTAAGCTGGCCAAAGCGGAACGAAGGTTGGCCTGAGCCTGCGCAATATCCGTGTTATTTTGCAAAGTGGCATTGACCAGTAAAGCAAGCGATTCGTCATTCCAAGCGCCCCACCATTGCTCTGGTGACTGACGCAGGGATTTCGCTTCCTCCTGACCCTCGCCGTAACTCCAGGTCTTGGCAATCAAATCACTCTGCTGTTGAGTGAGTGCAACGGGCTGTACGGCGCAGCCCGTCAAAGCCAAAACGCCAGAAAGAGTCATTGCCATCACTAACAAATGTTTCACAATCTTCCCCTTTTTTACCTTACTTCAAAGTGTGCCATAGAAAAATGTAACAATCTCACTATGCAAAGTAATTTTTTGAAAAGCTCAAAGACAAATAAGCCAATAGCCCTAGTGGCAAATCGCACTTGGGTTA
Organism: uncultured Sutterella sp.; assembly: GCA_902388655.1. Taxonomy (GTDB): domain Bacteria; phylum Pseudomonadota; class Gammaproteobacteria; order Burkholderiales; family Burkholderiaceae_F; genus Aphodousia. Next base: position 36,010 of record CABMQD010000002.1, read on the forward strand.
AGCAATAGCTGCGATTATCATTATTATTACGGTTTCATTTTCGGAATACGTTTACGTAAATTCAATGCCGCTGCACCTTCTTTTAAATTTGCATGATGAAGTTTTCGAAGCTTTAATAGCGGATTTCCTGCTTTTTTGTAATTGCGAAGTCCGCGCCGCTTACAGCCAAGAAGACGCCTTGACTTATTGTCGGAACGATGATTTCGACATGGTCATTGTTGATGTCAACGACGTGAAGGATGTTCGGTTTATTGAATATCTGCTCGCTATCAAACCTGAATTGGTCGTCTTGGCGCTGACTCACCGAGATATACCCAGCGAAGTCATCCAATCTATTCCTTTACCTAAGGAACAGATTTTGCCGATGCCAATTCCTTTGGTTAGCATTTTGGATGCGATCAAACTCACCAATGAAGCCAGGGAGACCGCTAAGCTTAAAGCGCTTACGCCGATCTATGTCGGTTCTTTGTGCATTGACAAACAAAACAGCAAGGCTAGCGTTCACGGTGAGCCCCTTTCACTCACACAGACCGAGTTCCTGTTATTGGATTTATTAGTTGACAATCTCAACGCCCCTGTCAGCAAAGACGAAATTTATCCGAAAGTATTGGGGCGGCCTCGCGGTCAATACGACCGGGCTATCGACGTTCACATTTCCAGCGTGCGTCATAAACTCCAACAACTTCACTGCGATGATCTTTGCATTGAAAGTGTCAGAGGCGTTGGGTATCAGCTACGCGAGCTCTGATTGCGGGATATCCCTTAAATTTCACCAAATTAAAGCTTTTTTCACGCTAAATCTGATTATTTTCGCGATCTTTATCAAATTCTCCCTTTTTCTTTAAACGTCAGCCAAATAAAAGGCGCAAAATAGAGCTGTTGACTTTTCTATTCATTTAGTGAATTAAGGGAGATTATCATGAGTCAATACCCAGTTGAGAATATCCGTACTGTAGCGTTGGTGGGTCACGGTTCCAGCGGCAAAACCACGTTGATGGAAGCCTTGCTCTATCGCAATGGCGTTATCAAAGAAGTGGGAGCCGTGGAAAAAGGCAATACAGTGGGTGACTTTGACCTCATGGAAAAAGAAGTACACCACTCCCTGCGCACGACAGTGGCTCACCTGAATGCACAAAAAGACGACGGTACGCCTGTTCGTATTTTCCTTTTGGACACCCCGGGGTACCCTGACTGCGTCGGTCAGGCTTTGGGCGCGCTTGATGCCGTCAAAACCGTTTGCGTTGTCGTGGACGCAACCAAAGGTGTGGAATTGATGACACGCCGCATGATGGAATGGGCAAAAGAAAGAAATCTTTGCCGCATGATTGTTGTCAATAAATTTGATCAACCCGGTGTTGATCTTGAACAACTTTTAGTTGAATTGCGCGAAGCTTTCGGCAACGAAGTCCTACCGCTTAACTTACCGAACAAAGATTGCACTCACGTAATCGACTGCTTTGACAATGACAAGGGCGAAGCTAATTTCGCTTCCGTTGAGCGCGTGCACCAAGCCTTTATTGAACGCGTTGTCGAAATGGATGATGAAACCATGGAGCGCTACCTGGAAGAAGGTGCCGTTGATCCGAAGAGCCTGCACGCCCCGTTGACCAAGGCTTTGCGCTTAGGCCACATCATTCCGGTCTGCTACACCTCCGCTAAGAATTTGATCGGCATGCGCGACTTGATCAAAGTGTTTGTTCGTCACTTGCCGAATCCGACCGAAGCCAACGCACCGCTCTTTTACCGAGCGGACGGTTCTGAATACATGACATTCCCGGATGCCAACCGCCCAGTGCTTGCCCACGTCTTTAAAGTGGTCAACGACCCCTACATTGGCAAGATCGGTCTGTTCCGTCTGCACCAAGGTCGCATTACCAAAGACTCCACTCTGTACGTCGATGACGGCAAGAAAGCCTTCAAGATCACCCGACCGATCATGCTTCAGGGTAAGGAAGGACTGGAAGTCGACGAAATGAACCCGGGCTACATCGGTGCCGTAGCCAAAGTCGATGACATCGTTTACGGCAGTATTCTTCACGACAGCGCCATTGAAGGCGGCATCTACATGAAGAAACTCAACTTCCCGAAACCCATGTTCGGTCTGGCCGTCAGCCCCGCCAAACGCGGAGATGAAAGCCGCATGTCTGAAGTCCTCGAAAAGATGGTGAGCGAAGATCCGACGTTGGCGGTTGAGCATGACGTTGTCATGAACGAAACGGTACTCAGAGGTTTAAGTGAACAGCACCTGCGCCTTGTCTTAAAACGCATGGCTACGCAATTTAAGCTTGAAGTTCAAACTCGCACACCTCGCGTCCCGTATCGTGAAACAATTTCGGCTCCGGCTGAGGGACACGCTCGCCACAAGAAACAAACAGGCGGTGCCGGTCAATTCGGAGAAGTATTCCTTCGTGTCGAGCCGTTGCCGCGCGGAGCTGGCTTTAAGTTCGTCGACCAGGTTAAAGGCGGTGCCATCCCGTACAACCTCATTCCTGCGGTTGAAAAAGGTGTCCGCGAAGTATTGGATTCCGGTTACATCGCCGGCTACCCCATCCATGACATCCGCGTGACCGTCTATGACGGCAAATATCACCCCGTTGACAGTAAGGAAGTTGCTTTCGTTGCCGCCGGTCGTAAAGCAATGTTGGATGCTTTGGCCAATGCAAAACCCACTTTGCTTGAACCGATCGTCCGTATTGAAATTGAAGCTCCGGATACTTTCATGGGCGACATCACTGGCGACCTTGCCAGCCGCCGCGGTCAAGTAAGCGGAACTGAAAATCTAACGGGCGGCATGATGCTTATTACCGGTCGCGTCCCGTTAACGGGACTTGACGGTTACGCCAACCGCCTTAATGCGTTGACACAAGGCGCCGGTTCCTACTCTGTTGAACTGTTGGCTTATGAACCCGTTCCAGCCGCAGTTCAGGCTGACTTGGCCAGCAAATACCAACGTAAGGACGAAGACGATTAATTCTTCTATCCCATAATGAACAGTCGGCTGAACTTTCTCTTGTTCGGCCGGCTGTTTTTGTATTGGGTCAACAAAAGCCTGGCCTTTCATATTAGAATACTTCGGTTGATTACTTGGGAAATCCTTCCCTTTATATATTGGGAGCATTTATGCGTACCGAATATACCGGTCTTATTAACGAGAAATTCATCGGCCAAACGGTGACCCTTTATGGTTGGGCTCATCGTCGCCGCGACCACGGCGGGGTCATTTTCATTGACTTGCGCGACCGTGAAGGTTTGTTGCAAATCGTTTGCGACCCTGACAATCCTGAAGTCTTTAAAACGGCTGATGCTGTTCGTAACGAATACTGCTTGAAGGTGGTGGGCCTTGTTCGCGCTCGTCCTGAAGGCACCGTCAACCCTGACTTGATTTCCGGCGGCGTTGAAGTGCTTTGCAAGGAATTGACCATCCTCAACAAATCTGAAACTCCTCCTTTCCATTTGGATGACGAAAATCTTTCAGAAACGACTCGTCTGACCTACCGCGTCTTGGATTTGCGCCGCCTTCAAATGCAACGCAATCTGAAGTTGCGCTACAAAGTCGCCTTGGCCATTCGCAACCACTTGGACAAGCAAGGTTTTATCGATATCGAAACCCCGATGCTGACACGCAGCACTCCGGAAGGTGCCCGTGACTACTTGGTTCCGAGTCGCGTGCATGACGGTCATTTTTATGCCTTGCCTCAATCTCCGCAGTTGTTTAAACAATTGCTGATGGTGGCCGGTTTCGACCGCTACTACCAAATCGTCAAGTGTTTCCGTGATGAGGATCTTCGCGCAGACCGTCAACCGGAATTCACACAAGTTGATATTGAAACTTCGTTCCTGACACAACAGGAAATTCGTGACATCATGGAAAACATGATTCGCGATGTGTTTAAGGAAACCATCAACGTTGATTTGCCCGATCCGTACCCAGTGATGAGCTGGCATGAAGCCATGACGCGCTTCGGTTCCGACAAACCGGACCTGCGCATCAAAGGTATTGAGTTGCGCGAAATCACAGAACAAGCTAAGACGTCTGAATTCAAAGTATTCCGTTCTGCCACAGAATTGCCTGATGGCAAAGTCGTCGCCATGAACGTTCCCCATGCGGCCAGCATGCCCCGTTCTGAAATTGACGCCTACACGGAATTTGTGAAAATTTACGGCGCCAAGGGTTTAGCCTATATTAAGGTCAATGAAAAAGAAAAAGGCCGTGAAGGCTTGCAAAGCCCGATCGTAAAGAATCTCTCTGATGAACTTATCGCCCACATCCTCGAAATAACGGGAGCCCAAAATGGTGACGTTATTTTCTTCGGTGCAGATCGTGCCAAGATTGTCTACGACTCTTTAGGCGCCTTGCGCTTGAAGATCGGTCACAGCGATTTCGGCAAGGCCAACGGTCTTTATGAAGAAGGTTGGAAGGCTTTGTGGGTGGTTGACTTCCCGATGTTTGAATACGATGATGAAGAACATCGCTGGGTTGCCTGCCACCATCCGTTTACGATGCCCCATCCGGACCACATTGATCTCTTAAGCAGTGATCCGGGTAAGTGCTTGGCTCAAGCCTACGACATGGTGCTCAATGGTTGGGAAATCGGTGGCGGTTCTATCCGTATCCACCGCGCGGATATTCAAAGCAAGGTATTCAATGCGTTGAACATTGGCCCTGAAGAAGCTCGCGCCAAGTTTGGTTTCTTGCTTGATAACTTGCAATATGGTGCGCCTCCCCACGGTGGTATCGCCTTCGGTCTTGATCGTATTGTGACGATCATGGCTGGTGCTCCGTCCATCCGCGACGTGATTGCCTTCCCGAAGACACAACGTGCTCAATGCTTGCTGACGAACGCTCCGGCGCCTGTTGAAGAAAAACAATTGCGTGAATTGCATATTCGTTTACGCAATCCTCAACCGGCCAAGGAATAATTCTTACTAAAGGAATAATTCTTACTAAAGCAGAACGGGAGCAGTCTTAACGATTGCCCCCGTTTTTTTTGTTTTCAATATCAATCTTAGAATAGCCAACCGTCCCCGTCATGGTCCCAGGGATCCTGTGTGACCGCGGTTTCTGTTACCACTCCATTGGTATCGAATTGGGCCCAAAACGCCATAGGCTGCCCGACATCATCGTCAAATCGATACATATATGCGGTCTCGTTTTGGAGCCTAAAGTCATACTCTTGCGCGCAATGCCCGAACATCTGATAAACATCTGCTCGAGTGTGTTTGCCGGGCACAACCAACTTAAAGTGTTCCTCGTTCATTGCTTTTTCTTTTCCAACAAAGTTTCCGTTTTTATCAAAATTCATCCAATACGTCTCTTTTCCAAAGGGCTGCATTGAATAAACCAAAGTAAAACTTCCATCGGAATGAGTCATCTTGGAATCCGGGACACCAAGTTCATTAACTACGGCCACCTCCGGAGTTCCCAAATCGATTAAATCCGGATGAGCACAGCCGGTTAACACCAAAGCGCACGCTGCAAGAATGCTTAGTTTAAGTTTTGTTGTATCCATAATTTCCCCACGGCTTTTCTTCGATTGTAGCCTTTTAAGACTCTTATTGAAACATTCCCCAAATGATCACGTCTATTGATCTAACCAATTATTGAACCAAAAGATTTCTTCTACAATAGACCTTCTATTTTCTGACAGGTAATCAAAATGTCCGTTGTTCGCTTAGCCCTTGTTTCCACGATGTCCATTCAGTCTATCGCTACCGCCAGCACGGTTACTTTGTCAGCTATTGCCCCCTTGGTTGCTGCAGCAATCGGCATGCCCAGCTCCTTCATCGGCACTTATGTCTGTTTCATCTATATCGGCGCTGCATTTGCCGCTGTCGCAGGCGGTACTATGGTAACCCGCTACGGCGGCATTCATGTTTCTCAAGGATGTTTGATTCTTGCCGCCATCGGTCTGATGTTGAGTTCCATTACCAACTTTTGGTTCATTTGCTTAGGAGGTCTGATTCTTGGGCTAAGCTACGGTCCGATTACTCCAGCCTCAAGTGATATTCTGGCTCACACGGTTCCGAAAGAACGAATGGGATTTGTATTTTCTTTAAAACAAACCGCTGTTCCTCTAGGTAGTGCGCTTGCCGGTTTTATTGTTCCCAGTATTGCTCTTTGGGCTAACAGTTGGCAGGCCGGGCCCCACGCCATGGGCATTATTGCTCTTTGTGTTGCGCTTCTCGTTTTGTACCATCGCAACCAATTGGATGATCATTTTGATCCCAGCTCCCGTTTCAGCATCCATACCGTACTAAACGCTTTGCGTCTGGTGACTTCTCAGTCCGGTCTGCGTCGCATGTGCATTGTCTCCTTCGTCTATAACGGAACCCAAATGTGCGTATTCAGTTATTTGGTTTCCTTCATGGTAGAAGATATTTCAATTCCGATCGTTTTAGCCGGCATGGCATTAAGTGCCGCCAGTATCGGCGGTATGTGCGGTCGTCTGTTTTGGGGGATGTTTGCTGACTGGATTCACTCGCCCAGATTAACTCTTTCGCTGTTGGGCTTTTTGATGATGGCGATGCTGATTGCCGTCGGTTTCTTTACCCCGGACACCGCCACTATTCTTTTACTGTCGGTGTGTTTCTGCTTAGGGGGCTCGGCCATCGGCTGGAATGGAGTTTATTTGGCTCACGTTGCCCGGATCGCTCCGGAAGGAAAAGCTGGGGTTGCAACCGGAGGAACCTTGTTTTTCACGTTTGCCGGCGCCATTTTCCTGCCTTTAATTTTTGGCGTTATTCACAATTCGTTTGAGCAATATTTTGAAAGCTTCTATGCGACGGCAGCCCTTTGCGGTGTAATCGCTCTATGGCTCTTAATCAGTAAATCGTCTGAAAATTAAGGTTGATGCTGATGTTCCTTGATATCAGTTTGCACGGCATCAATTAACGCATGGAAACTCGCTCTAACCTGCTCCTCTGAGCACCCCAACACCAGAGCATCTTCCAAAGCATCCTTGATGGCTTTGGAAAGCTCTTCATAGTTTTCGTTCAAAACCATGACTTTTTCAGTACAGGAGACCGGACTTCCATCGGGTTTTAACCACCGCGGCGGAGTCATTTTTTTATCGTTGCTGTCCATAGGTTTCAAATTGTTTTAAAACGTCTTTCATCTGCTCAGCCGATAACAACTTCGGCTCTCCCAGTTGTCTGGTCAGAATATACATATGTGCCAAATTTTCCACTTCATGAGCCAGCCTCAAGGCACCTTTTAAATTTTTCCCCGCAGCCAGCACTCCGTGATGAGACAGCAGGCAGGCGTTTATCAATGAAAGAGCTTCCCCTGCAATATCAGCCAAGGCCTTAGAACCGAAAAGCGCATAAGGCGCGCATTCAATTCGGTCTCCACCGGCAGCGGCAACCATATAGTGGAACGCCGGAATATCCATATCTTGGCACGCTAAAGCCGTTGCGCAAGGCGAATGCGTGTGAACAATAGCTGATAAATCTTTCCTTAACCGATAGATCCGTTCATGCATCTGCCATTCGCTGGAAGGCAGTCGACGATTCTCAATGACCGAAGAACCTTGTTCACTCAAAGTGATAAAAACAATATCTTCAGGAAGCAGATCCTCGTAGGGGATCCCGCTCGGTGTAATTAAAAAGCCATCACAGCCCTGCTCATGAATACGCGCTGAGACATTGCCGCTTTTATTAACGTTAATGCCCAACGCATTCATCCGTTGCGCGGTAGCAATAATTTCTAGTCTCAGACTCTCTTGCAACGACACGTCTAGCCCCTCGCGTGAATTCGCGCTCCTTCAGGAAAGAGGCGTGTCAGGAATTCGGGCGCGCATACACCTCGCTCGGTAATGATTCCTGTAATCAAACGTGCAGGGGTTACATCAAAGGCTGGATTTTCCACATTAGTCTGTGCACCAATGATACGAACATCACTGAGTCGCCCCTTTTTATCGATGCCGCGAACAAAACGCAATTCATCACCATTGCGATTCTCTATTTCAATACTGTGCTTGCCGTCTTGAATTGACCAATCGATAGTTGACGAGGGAGCAGCCACGTAGAAAGGAATTTCCATATCCTTGGCTGCTAAAGCTTTAAGATACGTTCCAACTTTGTTGGCGACGTCCCCAATTGCCGTAATGCGGTCCGCTCCAACAATCACAGCATCCACCTCGCGGTGTTGCATTAAGTGCCCCCCCGCATTGTCAGTAATAACCGTATGAGGAATGCCGACACCGGCTAATTCCCATGCGGTCAAAAGTCCCTGCTCACGCGGTCGCGTTTCATCGACCCAAACATGCAAAGGAATCCCTTGTTCAAATGCGATATACACGGCTGACAACGCAGTCCCATAATCCACCGTCGCAAGCCAACCGGCATTACAGTGAGTCAAGATATTAACGGGTTCTCGCTTATCGGCATAAATCTGCGCAATAATCCTCGCTCCATGGGTTCCAATCGCACGGTTGGCAAGAACGTCAGCCTGAGTCATTTGTTCCGCTTCTCGATATGCAGCAGGCAAACGATCCTTTTTGGGTAACGACATGACCTTTTTGACCATATGGTCGACCGCCCATTGCAGATTAACGGCCGTCGGACGCGAGGAAATCAACTCACTTCTTACTTCGTGAATGAAATCATCTTCAGGATTGTCTCGAATGGCCAAAACCATCGCCCACGCCCCGGCGATCCCAATTAAAGGAGCCCCTCGCACTTTCATCATGACAATCGCATCGCGTACCGCTTTCCAATCATGCAAAACTTCCTTTCGGAATTCGAAGGGCAATTTTGTTTGATCAATAATTCCAACTGCCTGACCATGATCGACGGACCAAATTGTGCGAGTGGGAGTGCCGTTGACTTTCATAAAAATCCTAAAGAGTAATTCTTCAAAGAGTTATTCTCCGTCCCATTTCCTCTTTTGAGAAAACGGCGGAAGATATCTTTTCATTTTAGCAAAGCAGCTTCCTGCAAATCGGCAAAAACCCTTCAATTCTTCTTAATATTTTCTTACGAAAAAATAGGGAGTTAGGGCATTTTTGAGTAAAATTGTGAGGTTAAATTTTGCATAAAAGATTTTCCGATGGTTACGTCGCATCAACTTCACTCAGCTTTTGTTCCGAAATCTATCGCCGTCATCGGTGCCAGTGATCGAGAAAACTCCCGGGGAACAGCGCTTTGGAAAAACCTAGTCGCCAGTGGATATACCGGCCGCATTTATCCGGTTAATCCCAAATACCGCTATTTGGGAGATATCCCGTGTTACCCGTCTATCAAAATTATCGAAGATGATATTGACCTGGTTATTCTGGCTGTCCCCAGTAAGACGATCGAGCGCTTGTTAGAGGACATCGCCGCCCATGGCACCCACTGGGTTGCTCTTGCTCCCAGTGATGCCTCTGTCACTTCAGACCCTTCGTGGCAAGCCCAGATCGTCAATAAAGCCCATTCCTTCGGACTGCGGTTAATTGGAACCGACTGCCTCGGAATCATGCGTCCCTCGATTAACCTAAACGCCAGTTACTGGAAGGATTTGCCCCAAGCCGGCAATGTCGCCTTCGCCAGCCAATCTGGCGTAATCGGCACCTCTATTTTAGCTTCTCAAAGAATCCGAGATATTGGTTTTTCCTGTCTGATCAACACTGGTGATGAGATTGACGTTTCAATGAGTGAAGTGGTTGATTTTCTTGCTCAGGACAAGGAAACCAGCGTCATTGTCTTGCACGTTGAAGGCATCCGTAACCCGAGAGAATTTTTCTCAGCCGTACGTGAAGCTGCTCGCCATAAACCGGTAGTCGTCCTTCGTGGCGGAAAGAGTCAACAGGCTTCACAGTTGTTGGCAAGCCGTATGGGTGTGCCTGCCGGTGACGACAAAGTCTTTAATGCGTTACTCGAGCGTGCCGGAGCTATCCGTGTTTACGGTCTCGAAGAAATGCTTTCAGCCATTGAAATCTTCTGTCAACGCCGTCTGCCAAGAAGTAACCGTGTCGGCATTATCTGCAATGGCAGTGGTTTCGGGGTGTTGGCCGCTGATGCAGCTGTTGAAAACAACGTTAAGCTTGCTACTCTTTCCAGAGTAACAACCGAAAAATTACATCGTATTTTCGACAATCCTCTGCCCATGACCAACCCGGTGGACTTGTGGGCTGATGCGGATCCGCGCCGCATCAAACTGGCGGTTGACGCTCTTAACAAAGATGAAAATGTTGATGCCATTATCGTTGTGACAGCACCGACCTTCGCGGCCCCTTTGGAACGTGTTTGTGATGCCGTGGCTTATGCGACCGACGCTAGTTTTAAACCAATTATCACCGCTTGGGTTGGAGAAGCAGAGACCATTGCAGCGAAGCAACGACTGAAAGATCATCCCATCACTGTTTTAAAAAGCCCCGAAGACGCAATCAAAGCGTTTTCATGGATGGCACATTACGCACAGTCACGGCGTTATCTTGCCGGCACTATCGCCTCAGAAACCGGTCCTTTACCAGCCGATGAGAAAGCCATTCGAAACATTCTTGAAGAAAACAAAAATAACGAATGCTTTAGTCTCGACGAAGCACAAACCAAGCGCTTGCTTGCCTGCATGGGCTTGACAGCCGCCTCGGGTTTTCTGGTGCAGTCTCCTGTTGAGGCGGTCAACGCAGCCCAAACTTTAGGATTCCCTGTCGTCGTCAAAGCTTTGGCAAACGGCGTTATCCACAAAAGCAATGTCGGCGGCGTACGCTTAGACCTTCGGAATGAAAATGAGGTTTTTCAAGCCAGCCAGACCATTTTGGACAATATCGCCCAACGTGCTCCTTATGCTCAGTTGAAAGGGCTTTATGTTCAGCGCTATATTCGCCGCCCCGATGGAAGAGAGGTGAAAATCTCCGTTCATACGGATTCCCGTTTCGGTCCGGTGATTAGTTTCGGAGCCGGAGGATACATGGGAGACATCTACAACGATGATGTCTGCGAACTTTTACCCTTGACCGAGCCTCTTGCCAGAGAACTCATTGAAAAACCCACCGTAGGACGTTCCTTGGACTTTTTCCGGGGTATGCCGCCGGCCAATAAAGAAGCTTTGGCGCAAGTTTTAATGCGCGTGTCCAAACTGGTGACCGATTTTCCTCTGATTCGAGACCTTACCATTGATCCGATCTTAGTCGATAACGGCGGCTGTATTGCTCTTGATGCCCATGTCGGCATCTCGCCGAATAATTTAGACAAGGACGCATTGGCATCACACTTAACCCTTGCGCCTGAACCTTTTGTTGATCCGCGTTGGCGAGAAATTAAAAATGGTTTTGTTTCTCTGCGAAGCATTCATGCGCAGGATTATGATGCCCTCAGAAATTTCTTGCTCAGACTTTCTCCTCAAACGACATACTTGCGTTTGCACATTTCTTCCAATGAATTAGCCAGAGAGAAAATCGTCGAGTTAACCAATATTGATTACAACCGCGAGATCGCTATTGTTGCGTATGACCCTGAGGAACCTGAAATGATTCGAGGTGTCGCTCGTTTCAAACGCATTCCCGGTACCCAATATGCTGAGTTCGGGGTTGTTGTTGAAGATAATTGGCAACGCAGAGGTTTGGCCACGATCTTGATGAATGAATTGATTGATCAAGCCCGACGCGTAAAGGTCGGTGGCTTGATCGGATATGTACTGCGTGGCAATGACGGAATGTTTGGTTTGATGAAGTCACTTGGATTTGAGTGTCATGAAGAAGACACTCTGGATGAAGCCTTCATTGCCTTTACCTTAACTCTTTAGTGAGTGATCATGTCTGATTTAACAGTCACTGTACAAAACGGTATTTGTCACATTGCTATTACACGGCCCGCCAAACGCAATACGGTTGACGCCGCCACCTGTTTGAGCTGGGTTAAGGTATTTGCCGAAGCTCAAAAAGATGATGAAGTTCGCTGCGTGGTCTTAAGCGGCGAAGACAACATTTTTTGCGCCGGGGCCGATTTTAATGAAACCCTTCACAGAAGCGCTGAAATTCAACAGGCTTATGATTCGCTTATTGAAGCAATGATCGCTTTTGATAAACCTATTTTGGCCGCAGTTCAGGGACCTGCGGTGGGATTGGGTGTGGCGATTCTTTGCTTCAGCGACATGGTTTACTGTGGTGAAAAAAGCCTCTTCTCACTGCCCTTTACTGCACTGGGACTCACGCCGGAGTATGCTCTGACGTACTCCCTTTGCGAAAAAGCCGGCTTTAAGAAAGCTATGGAAAAACTTCTGCTTAGCGAACCGATTACCTCGACCGAAGCGCTTCATATGGGTTTTGTCACAGCAGTGTTTAAAGATGACGAAGTGCTAAACGAAACCCTGGCACGAGCGGCTCGTTTGACCAAGTTACCCCCGGGCAGTTTAAGAGCCACTAAAGCGCTGTTAAGAAAACACCAGGGATCGGCTATTCGTCAAGCGCTTGACGCGGAGCGTAAAGCAATGCTTACTCGTTTAGAAAGCGACGAAGCTCGAGAAGCCTGTCGCGCCTTTGAAGAGGGCAGAAAACCCGACTTCAGCGGTAGCGCTCATTAGGATTTAGCACCATGGCGATGATTGAAATTCAGCATATCAGCAAGTGGTACAACGAAAACTTTCAAGTTTTGAAAGACTGCACGGCCAATGTCGAAAAAGGCGAGGTTGTCGTTGTTTGCGGCCCTTCGGGCTCGGGCAAATCCACTCTGATTAAGACAGTCAACGGCTTGGAGCCTTTTCAAGAAGGCAAGATTATTGTCAACGGTATCGATGTCGGCAATCCCAAAACAGATTTACCTAAACTGCGCCAGCATATCGGCATGGTTTTCCAACACTTTGAACTGTTCCCGCACCTATCGATCATTGACAATTTGACGTTAGCCCAGATGAAAGTATTGGGAAGAAGCCGCTCAGAAGCAACTGAACGAGGGATCAGTCTCCTGGAACGCGTTCATTTGTCTGAACAGGCGCTGAAATTCCCCGGTCAACTTTCCGGCGGTCAACAACAACGTGTTGCCATCGCCCGGGCATTAGCCATGGATCCGGTTTGTATGCTCTTTGATGAACCGACCTCCGCACTCGATCCTGAAATGATCAACGAGGTTTTAGATGTCATTGTGGAATTAGCCCAAGACGGAATGACCATGATGGTCGTCACACATGAAATGGGTTTTGCAAGACGGGTCGCTGATCGGGTTCTTTTCATGGAGAACGGAGAAATTCTGGAAAACGCACCGACTCAGGAGTTTTTCACGCGACCAAAGAGCGAACGCGCCGTACAATTTTTATCGAAAATTCTTAACCATTGAAACTGTAAGAGATTAAAAGACAATGAGGTTAAGAGCTGAGAGGAATTTTAGAAATGATTGAACACGCCCACACAAATGATTCCACATTGGCGTTGGCTCGGACGGTTTTGACTCGCGAGGCCAAGGCCTTGACCGACTTGGCGGACAATTTGGGGCAACCGTTTTTAGATGCGGTGCAGTGTCTTTTAAATTGCAAGGGGCGGGTCGTTGTGTCCGGCGTTGGGAAAAGTGGCCACATCGGTTGCAAATTGGCCGCCACGTTAGCCTCCACGGGTACGCCCGCATTCTTTGTCCATGCCGGCGAAGCTGCCCATGGAGATTTAGGCATGATCACCCGAAATGACGTGGTCATAGCGATTTCCAATTCAGGCACCACTAGCGAACTTTTAACAATTGTTCCGGTTATCAAACGAGAAGGAACACCTTTAATCGCCATGACGAGCTCTCCGGATAGCGCGTTGGCCAAATATGCCGATATCCATTTAGACATCGGTGTCAGACAAGAGGCATGCCCTCTGGGCCTGGCCCCGACAACAAGTACGACCGCCACACTAGCCATGGGGGATGCCCTGGCGGTGGCTTGTCTGCAAGCCAAAGGCTTTACCTCTGACGATTTTGCCCGCTCACATCCGGGCGGAGCTCTCGGCCGTCGTCTACTTATTCACGTAAGTGACGTGATGCGGACCGGCGACAAAGTTCCCAGCGTTCAAGACACTGTTTCGGTTTTGGATGCCGTACGCGAGATTACGCTCAAACGTATCGGTATGACGGCTGTGGTTGACAAAAACGGTTGTGTTAAAGGCATTTTCACTGAAGGGGATTTACGCCGTCTGATCGAACGGATGGGAGATATCAGAAACATTTGCATTGCGGATGTTATGACACCATCTCCCAAAACGATATCCAAGACAGCGCTTGCAGCCGAAGCTGCCCATATCCTGGATCGTTCACTTTGCAACCAACTGTTGGTGGTTGATCAGGACGGTCACTTGATCGGTGCTTTGCATATCCACGATTTGATGACGGCGAAAGTACTATGACGCTCTTTGAAAAAGCTCAAAAAATTAAATTACTTATTTGTGATGTCGATGGTGTTTTAACTAACGGAAAAATTTACATCAGCAATGATGGTGAATTATTTAAAGCTTTTGATGTCAAAGATGGCTTAGGCATTAAAATGCTCTTAGCAAACGAAATCGACGTTGCCATTTTGACAGCCCGAAGCTCTGAAATTCTCAAGCGCAGAACTCAAGAGTTGGGAATCACGAATGTGTTGCAAGGTCAGAGAGATAAAGTCAAGGGATTACAAGAATTGTTATCCTTGACCGGACTTCAACCTGATCAAATTGCCTATATCGGTGACGATTTGCCGGACTATGCTGTCATTCAAGAGGTTGGGCTTGCTGCTTGCCCCTGCAATGCCGTTTCAGAAATCAAGCATCTGGCTGATTTCAAAAGTTGCTGTGAAGGCGGGGCCGGCGCCGTTCGGGAATTAGCCGAATATATTTTAAAGGCGCAAGGGAAATGGGAAAATACCCTCGAGACGATGTTCCTGCATCCGGACCCTAATGCCCATCATCGCTATTAATTGGGAAAAATATGCGCGAAAGATTAACCGCCATTATCGCCATTGTTTTGTTGCTGATTCTCATCGCAGCCAGCTATTGGTATGCGGTGCAAGCCTCCTTCAGCAACTTGCGCTATGTCCCCAGTGAGGATTCGCCAGACTTCATCGCTTCCAATGCAACCATTATCACCTTTAATGAAGAAGGGATTGCGCAAAACCGACTTCAGGCTGAAGAGTTTCGTCATTTCTCCAATGACTCTGTCACAATGGTCAAACCCAAAGCGACGACGGTTTCTCCCAACGAACCTTTGACTCACGCTGAAGCCCTTAAGGGCCACTCAAATGATGCGGGAGAAACATATGTTTTTGAAGGCGATGTGGTTGTTTCTCGAGCTGCTAACGGCAACACAGCGGCAAGCCGCCTTGAAACACAAAGCATGACGGTCTACGCGGATATCAATCGTTACGAAACCGATGACGTTGTGGATATTTTCAGCGGCGATGACCACGCGCGGGGCACCGGTATGGTCTTTGACAATATGTCCCAAACTGTTGAACTTAAAAGCCGGGTGACAACCGTAATCGAGCCTCACAGCGGCTCTAAGAACCTTCTTCCGTAAGGGTAAAAAATATGAAACACAGTGTGCTTGTCGTCCTCCTTCTGGCCTTGGCTTGCCCATTCGCACAGGCAGAAACCCAAGACAGACAAAAGCCCATTGAAATTCAAGCTGACCATTTTTTCGGCGATGAAGTCAAACAGGTCGCGACTTACACTGGCTCTGTTCGTGTAGATCAAGGAACAATGCGCCTGACCGGTCAAAAATTGGTGTTACAAGAAACTTCCACCGGCTACAAAAAAGGTACGTTGACAGGAAATTTAGCAACATTTCGCCAACGCCGAGACCCCAAAGTAAAAGGGATTGAGGAATGGGTTTCAGGACGCGCTCAAGAAATTGTTTATGAAGAACGCACTGGCATTGTGACCCTGACAGGGCAAGCATTCGTTCAGCGTACCGAAAACGGCGTCGTCAAAGACACCGCCCGGGGCAACAAAATTGTCTACGATACTATTCGCTCACGTACAATTATCCAAGGCAACAACGGCGGTCGAGCCAGTACCGTGATTGCTCCCCGCAGCACTTCTCGTTAGTTGATAGCTTACGCGCCGTTACACAAAAGGAATAATCGTGCCGACCACTGAAGAAAAAATTAAAACTGAAGAACACACGCAAGAAACCTCTGCCGAAACCGAAAATTATGAACCGGCAGAAACTCCGGCGGTTAATACCTTACGAGCCACAGGGTTAAAGAAGCGCTATGGCAGCCGTTGGGTTGTCCAAGGTGTTTCACTCGAGGTCAAGAGTGGCGAAGTTGTTGGACTTCTCGGTCCAAACGGCGCCGGCAAAACCACCACATTTAACATGGTGGTTGGCTTGGTTGTTTCCGATGGTGGCACCATTGAACTTAACGGGCAATCGATCGCCCATTTGCCGATTTATAAGCGCTCCCGTTTAGGGGTATCCTACCTGCCGCAGGAGGCTTCGGTTTTCCGACGCATGACTGTTGAAGAAAATATTCGTGCAATCTTGGAGTTGCAGCACGATGAAAACGGTAAGAGCTACACCAAAGAAGTTATTGAGCAAAAGCTCAATGACTTATTGGATGAATTACAAATCACTCGTTTGAGAACAAACCCGGCCATGAGTTTATCCGGTGGCGAACGCCGCCGTACAGAAATTGCCCGGGCTTTGGCCGCTGAGCCGAAATTCATTTTGCTCGATGAGCCTTTTGCCGGTGTTGACCCTATTGCTGTAATCGAAATTCAACGAATTGTGCGTTTTCTCAAACAGCGCGGCATCGGTGTTCTGATCACAGACCACAATGTCCGTGAAACTTTAGGCATTTGCGATCACGCTTATATTATTTGTGACGGCGGAGTTCTGGCGAGCGGTCATCCGAAGGATATTGTTCAAAATGAAGCTGTACGTGATGCCTATTTGGGTAAAGATTTCCGCATGTAATTTTCGGCTATGAACCAGATATACCAATATCTCTCATCGTCGAACGTTATCTTCTTTAATTCGATGCAACGGGCGACAAAAAAACGGGTGTTTGAGGAAGCGTGCTTAACTTTCCAAATGTCCGGGGTACCGCATACTCAGGTTTTTGAAGCGCTTTACGCTAGAGAACGGCTCGGGAACAATGCTTTGGGGGGCGGTGTAACACTGCCTCACTGCGAAATCGAAGGTTTAAAACAACCCCTGGTCACGATTGTTTTATTGCAACGTCCGATTCATATCGACCCTGCGCCTTACGACACTAAACCTGTCGATATTTTCTTTTTTTTAATCGTCCCGAAAACAGATAATGATGACGAATATCTTCCGCTGTTGCGAGAATGTATCGCCATGCTTGAAGATAAAGAACTTTGCGCCAAACTTCGAAAAGCTGAAAATAACGTAGAAGTTTGCTCTTGCGTCATGGATTGGGTGCCCCCTACTGTTTTAGCCCGGGAAAGTCAGGAAGATGCCTTGGAAAATGAATGGGATATCCTGAATGAAGAGGTTCGGGCACAGCTGAAAGAAGAGCAAGGCGAGCAATCGCTCATTGTTGCCGCTGTTGAAAACAATACTTGATCAATTCGCTACAATAGTCTGGCTCTCTTGAGGACTGGACACTATGAAGCTTATTATCGTCACCGGCCTTTCCGGTTCCGGAAAATCCGTTGCCATTCGGCAATTGGAAGACTCGGGCTACTACTGCATCGACAATTTACCCTTGTCCTTCGTTATCCCCGTTGCTAAATCTTTACAACTTACTCAGGAATACGTTGCTTTTGCCGTTGACGCAAGAAGTGATTTTGAAGGTTATGCACCAGAAAAATTAATTGAAGAACTCAATGCACAAAAAGATTGGGATGTCCGGGTTCTCTTTCTCACCGCCTCCACTCAAGAGTTAATTCAGCGCTTTTCCGAAACCAGGCGTCGTCACCCGTTGACTCTGAGATTCAGCAAAGGAAAAGAAAAAGTAACTTTGGCCGAAGTGATCAATAAAGAACGAGAATTACTTGAACCCTATAGTGTTCAGGCCCATATTGTTGACACCACACACCTGCAAAGCAATACACTTCGTACTTGGGTAAAAGATTTTGCAGATGCTCCCCATGCCGATTTAAGCTTGGCATTTGAATCTTTTGGTTATAAGCACGGAATTCCTATTGCAGCCGATTTAGTGTTCGACGTACGTAACTTACCCAACCCATACTATGATCCGGATCTACGTCCATTAACCGGACAGGATGCTCCTATTATTGAGTTCATGCAACAGCAACCTGCCGCCAATGAAATGGTCGACGATATTGCGCATTTCATTGAAAAATGGTTACCCAGCTATCAAGCCACTAACCGTCACTACTTAACCGTGGCAATCGGTTGCACAGGCGGCCAACATCGTTCTGTCTATGTCGCAGAAACATTGGCGAAGTATTTTGCGCAAAAGATGCCCTCGGTGACAATTCGTCATCGGATAATCGGACAAGCCAAAAAACCGATTAAAGGGCTTGCGCAAACCCTTTAGGCAAAGAACTCTCCTAAGAGACTTCGAATCGGGGCGGGCAAGCCAATATCAGGCAAGTCCGCCAGCCTTACCCACTGTCCAGTTGCATCGTTTTTTATTTTTGATGTAACACTGACAGCAATCGGGTGCAAAATCAATCGATAGTGAGAAAAATCATGCGCAAAACTGCTTAATTTGCGTGTATTTCTGACAGAATAACCCATCCCTTCCGCCCAAGCCTGAGCCTCGTCCGGAGTCAAGATTCCTTCTCTTTCCGGCAAACAATAAAGTCCTTTCCAAACTCCACCTTCAGTTCTTTTCTGTAAAAAACATTCATCCTCTGACCATAAAATCAGAAAAGTTCGCTCTTGTTGCGGGCGCTTCTGACGTTTTCTGGGAACCGGGATCTCATTTTGCAACCCCGCTTTTAATGCCTTGCAATCCTCTTGAAATGGACAAAGAACACACTTAGGACTGCGTGTACAAACAGTGGCTCCCATATCCATCAGCCCCTGAATATAGGCATCCAAATCGTGATCCGGCAGCAACGATTCCGCCAAAGTCCAAAGTTCTTTGACCGTTTTGGCCTCATCGAGCGGAGACTCAATACAAAATAACCGGGCAAGAACTCTTTTGACATTACCATCCAGTATTGTTTCTTTCGCTCCGAAACTAAAAGCCACAATAGCGGCCGCCGTACTGCGGCCTATTCCAGGTAACGCCTCCCACTGCAAACGAGTCTGCGGAAAATGCGCTTGCTTTTCATTAACAATAATTTGTGCGCTTTTTAATAAGTTTCTTGCCCTGGAGTAATAACCTAAGCCCGACCAATATTGCATCACTTCGTCTTCGCTAGCCTGCGCTAAGCTCTGAACTGTTGGAAAGCGTCTCATAAAACGCTCGTAATATTCGATAACGGTTGCAACCTGTGTTTGCTGCAGCATGATCTCGGATACCCAACGCGCATAGGGCTCTGCCACTTGCCACGGAAGATGATGACGGCCGTGTTCTTTTTGCCAGTTAATAAGCGTCTGAGAAAATTGCTTGGGTTGCATTGATTTTTTCATGAAAACAGTACAATAGCGAGATCGCGTTCGATTATAAAGCTATGTTCCGCTATCTATCTTTCATTAAGATATTCCTTTGTTGTTTTGCCGCCAGCTGCACGGCAACTTCTGTTTTCGCAAAAGAAATACTTCCGAACGTTGACTTAACCGGCAATCTTTTATTTCAAATCATTGCTTCTGAATTCGCCCTTCAGCGTCACGATGCCGGCACGGCTTTTCAAACTTATATGCAAACGGCGCGAAGCACTAAGGATCCCCGCCTGGCTAAACGAGCCTTTGAAATTGCCGATGGCGCCCATGCTTTTGAGCTTGCCGGCGAAGCGGCCAAGCTTTGGGAAAGCTTATCCCCGGAAAACTCGGATGCGCAATTGGCCAATTTACTAACTCAGATCCGTCAGGGCGAATTGACGGAAGTTCAGCAACAGAAAGCCAAGGAGTTGATCTCCAAGGAACAGGCACAAACTGAAAAACTCAAACAATTCCAAGCCATCGCCACCCAGGCGGAACTGGGCGGCGGTGAGCCACAGGCTATTTTAAATTTCCTGCGCCCCCTTGCTTCATTATGTAAAGACCAAAAAGAAGCCGCTTTGACACTGGCCAAACTTTACCGGCGCACGGGCAATTTAGAACTTGGCCAACATTACGCCAAAATCGCATGGACGCAACTTCCGGACAGCACTTCGGCCTTGCTTGAATACGCCGATGTTCTGATGCCTAAAAACTCAAAAGAAAGCATTCGGATCCTAGAAAATTTTGTAAAAAAACATCCGAAAGACTATGACGCCCACCTAGGCTTGGCGAAGGCTTACTCGAGAACTCAAAACAAAGAGGGCGTCCAGAAACAAATCAAAATCCTGGATCCCTTTGCTCAGGCACTTCCCAATCTGGCCTTCACCTTAGCAACGGTTTGCGACAATGTCGACTTAATAGATGAAACCAAACGCTATTTAATGACATTTGAACGCTTGGCTAAGAAACAGGAAGCATTTCAGGATCGTTTACCCAGAACTTATCTTTCGCTGGGCATGATTGATTACAAACAACGGCATTTTGAAGCGGCGGCCGAATGGTTTAAACAAGTCGATTCCGGCAGTGAGTTTTTCCCTCAATCACGCCTGTTGCTAGCCCAAAGTTTAGCCGAAGAAAAGCACTATGATGAGGCTATTGACATTCTGGACAAAACCCAAGTTAATGAACGCCTGAAAACGGAGTTTTTATACAAAAAAGCACAAATCCTTCATGAACAGGGGCGACTGACTTCTGCTTACACCGTGATGAAAAACGCTCTGGCAACTGATACTGATAACGCCGCGCTGCTTTACCAATGCGCGATCATGGCCAACGAGCTTCATCGCCTGTCAGAAGCTGAAAAATATCTTCAGGATGCGATCACCTTCCATCCAAATGAAGCGGATTTTTACAACACTCTGGGGTATCTTTGGATTGACAATAATGTCAAACTTGACCAGGCGAAGCCTTTGATTGAAAAAGCGTTGGAAATGGAGCCCAACAATGCCGCCTATTTAGACTCTTTGGGTTGGTATTACTTCAAAAAAGGCAACTTCACCCAAGCTCAACATTATTTGGAAAATGCGGCGTCCAAATTAAATGACCAGGAAATTTTGTTACATCTGGCAGAGGTATACCAAGCTCAAGGGGAAACAAAAAAAGCCATGGATATTTTGAGACCGATGCTCAAAGACAATCCTGAAGATCCTCTTGTCAACGCCTTAATGGATCGGCTGCACCTTCGTTTCTAAGGACAGATCATGTTCGCCCGTATCTTTGCCTTAATGTCTCTTAGTTCTGCTTTGTTGACTGGATGCGTGAGCTTGTCAACTCCAACATTGGATCAATCATGGCAAGGCCGTTTTTCGATTTCAGCCCAATCGCCGACAGCTAGAGAAAACCATAGCGGACGTTTTACTCTTTCGCATTCGGGACAATCATTAACCGTATTAGATCTTAAGAGTCCTCTTGGTAATACATTGGCAAGGATCACACAGACTCCGAAAGTTGTTTCCCTGGATGCTCTCGGAAGTTCAACGGTCGAGGCCTCTGACGCGGAAGCATTACTTCTTAAAACTTTGGGGTTCAGTGTCCCAGTGCAAGGATTGCAATACTGGCTCGATGGCAATCCGATCCCGAATCAAGAAGCACAAACCGCGCCCTCTACCCGTCCGTATCGTCAAATTAAACAAAACGGATGGATAATTCAGTATGAAAATTATGATGAAGCCGGACTTCCAAAGCGCATCCGTCTCGAAAGAGGAGCCTCTGAAACAGCTCCTGCGATTTCAATCTTACTTTTAATTTCGGCTAGAAATGCATCTTGAATTACTGGCGCCTGCTAAGCTTAATTTATTCCTACACGTTGTTGGTCGCAGACCCAACGGATACCATGAACTACAATCCGTGTTCGTTCTGATTGATTTGTGCGACACAATTCGCATCAGTGTCCGAGAAGACGGTGTAATTGGCAGAAGCGGAGACATTATTGGAGACATTTCAAAGGATCTTTGTGTCAGAGCGGCCAAGTTGCTTCAAAGAGAAACAGGATGCTCTTTGGGAGCCTATATTGAAGTCACAAAACACATCCCAGCCGGCGCCGGTCTCGGAGGCGGCTCTTCCGATGCCGCGACAACACTAATGGGGCTAAACCATCTCTGGAGGTTGAATATTCCGACCGAAAGACTGATGACTCTCGCAACACAGCTGGGGGCCGACGTGCCTTTCTTTCTTTTAGGTACCAATGCTTGGGTTGAGGGAATCGGTGAAAAGCTTCAACCGATTTCGATTCCTTCCTTGCCCTTCGCGGTTATATGGCCGGGAGTCAGTCAACCCACCCCGGAAATATTTTTACACCCTCTCTTGACAAGAAATACGAAATACGTCAAAATGTCGATCCTCGACGCCGCTCGGGAAACGGGCGACTGGATGAGTTTGGGACACAATGATCTAGAACCGATCGTAAAAATTGTGAATCCCGAGGTAAATAAGTTATTAACCGCTTTACCTCAATTCCGCCTGACCGGCTCTGGTTCGGCAGTCTTTACTCTGATGAAAAAAGACGAGGCGGAAAGGGTGTTTAAAGATTTACCAAAAAGCTGGAAACATTTTTCGGTAAAAAGTCTTACAATACACCCGACGTTGTCAGCATTATCATGCTGAACCAAAATTTGTAGGGGAGTCGCCAAGCTGGCCTAAGGCACCGGATTTTGATTCCGGCATTCGAAGGTTCGAATCCTTCCTCCCCTGCCAACTTTCGGGAGCAAGCATAGTTGTGCTAGCTCCCGTTTGTTTTTTACGAAGCGGTTTATACAAAACCGCCAAATACTAACCGAAGAGTTCTCTCTTCTTAACTTTCGGCGAGTCATATCATGGTCCCAATGGTTCCGGACAATCTCATGGTTTTTACGGGCAATGCCAATCCCAAACTTGCCCAAGCAGTCGCAAATCATCTCAACATTCCCCTTGGTCAAGCAGTTGTCAGCCACTTCTCCGACGGTGAAGTCATGGTGGAAATCAATGAAAAGGTTCGCGGTCGCGACGTTTTCATTCTGCAAAGCACCTGCTCCCCCACCAATGACAATTTGATGGAATTGATGATTATGGTGGATGCCTTGCGCCGTGCTTCCGCGCGCCGCATTACGGCTGTCATGCCGTACTATGGCTATGCCCGTCAAGATCGTCGTCCCCGTTCCGTCCGCGTGGCCATTTCCGCCAAAGTAGTGGCCAACATGTTGCAATCCGTTGGTGTTGACCGCGTGTTGACAATGGATTTGCATGCCGACCAAATTCAAGGCTTCTTTGATGTCCCTGTGGACAACATTTACGCTACGCCGATTCTTTTGCGTGAACTGCAAAACCGCAAGTACGAAAACCCTGTGGTGGTTTCTCCCGATATCGGTGGTGTCGTACGTGCCCGCGCCATGGCTAAATCATTGAACACAGATCTCGTCATTATTGATAAACGTCGTCCTCGTCCGAATGTTGCCGAAGTCATGAATTTGATCGGCGATGTCTCTGGCCGCACTTGTATCATTACTGACGATATCGTGGACACCGCCGGCACATTGTGTAACGCTGCCAAAGCACTGAAGGAACGTGGTGCTCTTAAGGTCTGCGCCTACATTACGCACCCCGTGCTCTCCGGTCCCGCTGTGGAACGTATCACCAATTCTGAATTGGACGAATTGGTTGTAACCGACACGATTCCTTTGAGCGAAGAAGCTCAAAAGTGTACGAAGATTACCCAAGTTTCCGTTGCAAATATCTTCGGAGAAACCATTTCGCGTATTGCACGTGAAGATTCTGTTAGCGCTTTATTTGAAGAGTAATTAATAGAATCAGGCAGTTAAAGGCGAGGTCACTCTCGCCTTTTTATGCAAAATCTGTACAATAACGTCCTCGATTGTTTTTAAACGATCTTTTTTATTCCTAGTGGATGGTCGCGTCCCGGGAATTTTATTTTTGGAGAAAAAATTATGAAAATCATCGCCACCACGCGTCAAGCGCAAGGTACGGGTGCGAGCCGCCGTCTGCGCCGCGCCGACAAGTTGCCCGGTATTGTTTACGGCGGCAACGTTGCGGCCACGCCGATCGAGCTCGAACACAATCCTATTTTCTACGCATTGCGTAAGGAAAAGTTCCACGCCTCGATTTTGACGATGGAATTGGATGGTAAGGATCAGCTCGTTGTTTTGCGTGCTTTCCAAATGCATCCGTACAAACCGCAAGTCATGCATATTGACTTCCAACGTGTCAATGCTGACGAACCGGTGACCATGAGCGTGCCGTTGCACTTCTTCGGAGCTGAAAACAGCCCGGCCGTTAAGATCAGCAAGGGTTTGGTCAGCCACGCTCGCAGCTCTATCGAAGTCAGCTGCTTGCCGAAGGATTTGCCGGAATTCATCTCTGTTGATTTGTCCGGTTTGACCGCTCAAACGACGATGCGTGTTTCCGACATCGTTTTGCCTGAAGGCGTTAGCGCTGTTGTTCATGGCAATGAAGACCCGGTTGTGGTTTCTGTGGTTGCCCAGGTTGAAGAAGAGGAAGAAACTGCTGCTGATGAAGCTGCTGCCCCGGCCGCCGCTCCGGCTGCTGACGCTGCCGCATAAGCAAAGTCACTTCTCAACTGGTACCGAAAAAGGGAATTCACCTGATGGTTAATTCCCTTTTTTCTATTCTTTCTCCAATTTGTTCAACGCCCCTAATTCATTGCTTTTCGGAACAGTACGGTAGAATTCCTCCTATTGTTATTTTGGATAGTAAACATGCCCGCAATTCGATTAATTGTTGGTCTCGGCAACCCTGGCGCTGAATACGCCGACACCCGTCACAATGCCGGATTTTGGTTTGTGGATCGTTTGGCTCAACGTGAAGGAAGTTTTTTTCGGGAAGAGAAAAAATTTTTAGCTGAAGTCGCCCGTGTCCGCCTGGCCGGTCAGGATATTTGGCTATTAAAACCGCAAACCTATATGAACCGCTCGGGTCAATCCGTTGTGGCGTTGGCACTTTACTACAAAATTCTTCCTGAAGAAATTTTGGTCGTTCATGATGAATTGGATTTGATGCCTGGCTGCATGAAGCTAAAAAAAGGCGGGGGGAACGCAGGGCATAACGGCCTGAAGGACATTACCGAAAAGCTTTCAACACCGAATTTCTGGCGCTTACGTCTGGGAACAGGACACCCAAGAAGCCTGGGAATGGCCCAGCAAGTCGCGGACTTCGTTTTACACGCTCCAAGTGCTGAGCATAAAGCGTTAATCAATGAATGTATTGATGCCGCACTTAAAACGACCAATGACATTGCTACCGGGGATATGGCGAGAGTTCAGCGCTCGATTGCAAAATTCGGATCTACCAAACCCTCAAAAACCGACGAAACAAAAGTGGAGAAATAATTGACAAAACGTCGGCCGATCGTCATTGTCAGCGCCTGTCTTTTAGGTCAAGCTGTTCGTTATGATGGCAAATCTAAGGCGATTAATCTCCTGCCGCTCATAAATCAGGGAATCGCTTTAATTCCGGTTTGTCCAGAATGTGCCGGGGGACTTCCTACTCCGCGGGCTCCCTGCGAAATAGATCCTCACGGAGATGCCTCAAAAGTTTTGGAGGGCAGCTGTTGTATTCGGAACAATTTAGGAGAGGATTGCACTGAACAATACTGTCGGGGAGCCGAGCTTTGTCTTGGTATTGCCAAACACTGCCATGCATCTCTGGCCTTACTCAAAGACAAAAGTCCAGCTTGTGGCACAACATTGGTACATAGCGGTCAATATGACGGAGTTTTGAAGGCGGGACGCGGAATCGCCGCTGAACTCTTCGAGCGACACGGAATTAAACTTTTTAACGAACAGCAAATCGAACAATTGCTCAAAGAGATTAAGAAATCCTAAAAACAAAATCTGTCGGGAGTTTTGTGCATTCTGCTCAATGCTAAAATGCTCCCATTAACTTTCTGGAATTAAAACCATGGGACTGAAATGTGGCATCGTCGGCTTACCGAATGTTGGTAAGTCTACAATTTTCAACGCCTTAACTAAGGCTGGAATCGCTGCGGAAAATTATCCGTTTTGCACAATTGAACCCAATGTCGGGATTGTGGAGGTTCCGGATAACCGCCTTCAACAGCTCGCCAAAATTGTCAACCCGGCTCGTATCGTTCCGGCCGTTGTGGAATTCGTTGACATTGCCGGCCTGGTTGCCGGTGCCAGCAAAGGTGAAGGCTTAGGTAACCAATTTTTGGCCAACATCCGTGAATGTGATGCAATTGCGCACATCGTTCGTTGTTTCAACGATGACAATATTGTCCATGTCGCCGGCCATGTCAATCCAACCGAAGACATTGAAGTTATCAATACTGAATTGGCCTTAGCTGATTTGGCAACTGTTGAAAAAATGCTCAACAAGTACTCCAAGCAGGCTCGCCAAGGCGGTGACAAAGAAGCCTTGAAGTTGGTTACTGTTTTGGAAAAGATTCAACCCGTACTCAATGAAGGCAAACCCGCTCGTCAGGTTCAGTTAACGCCCGAAGAGAAGGCCATCATTAAACCTCTGTGTCTACTGACTGTCAAACCTACAATGTACGTGGCAAATGTTGATGACAGCGGTTTCGAAGGCAATCCTCTCTTGGAGTCCGTCAAGGCTTTTGCTACGAAAGAAAATGCGCCTGTTGTCGCTTTGTGCGCAAAGATTGAAAGTGAGATCGCTGAACTTGACGATGAAGACAAGAAGATGTTCCTTGAAGATATGGGGATGCACGAAGCCGGCTTAGACCGTGTGATCCGTGCCGGCTATGATCTTCTAGGCCTGCAAACCTACTTTACCGCCGGTCCGAAGGAGGTTCGTGCCTGGACGATTCATAAGGGCGATACTGCCCCTCAGGCCGCTGGAGTCATCCATACTGATTTTGAGCGAGGATTCATCAGAGCTCAGACGATTTCGTTTGACGATTACATCTCGCACAATGGTGAAAAAGGCGCTCAAGAGGCGGGCAAAATGCGTGCGGAAGGCAAGGACTACATCGTTCAAGACGGCGATGTAATGAACTTCCTTTTTAACGTGTGATCAAACCCTAAAAGCAGGATAAGGGGCGGGCCCGCTTTTTATCCTGTATAGTAGGCGCAAAGGGCGAATTTTTTCGCATCAAAGGACTTCCAAACGACGAAAAAACTATGGCAACTGTGCTTTCAAAACGCAAACGTGAATTTGGAGAACGACTGCGGACCGAACGCGAACGTTTGGGCTATACCGAGTTGCAGATTGCACAATTGTTAGGTGTCCCTCTGGAGATGTATCAAAAATACGAATTGGGTCAGGAAGATCCGGGGATTTTTCGCATGCAGCCGCTAAACGATTGCGGTTTTGATGTGCTCTTTATCATCACTAGTGAACGACACAATCCTGTTGAAGAAGAAAATGAGTTACTGACTCGCTTTCGAGAACTCTCCAACAGAGGTCGTAATTCAATTTTCATGACTCTTGATGCGCTTGAGAGATTAGCCCCCAATCTCAGGCAAACCATTCGAGACAAATGGCGTAACAAGTAACAACGTTTTAGCCCTCCATCCAACCCTTTTTCGTGCTATGTTTCTCACTACGGTTGGACATTCTGGACGTTTCCCCATGCGTATTCTTCGCTCCATACTTTGGGTGATTTGTATTCTTATACTGCTGGCTATCGGCAGTGTGATGGCTTTGTATTTTTTGGTCACCCCTGAATCTGTACAGAACCGACTCCAAACATCCTTTAATCAAGCCGGATTGACACTTCGCACAAACGAGTTGCCCATTGTCCGTGTATTACCGACAATCTCAATTTCGTTGCCCAGTGCTCAACTTTTTGATTCCCAAAACAAACTCGTTGCTTTTTACCGTTCCGCTCAATTAAACGTCAGTCCGTGGTGGTTGGCTTTCGGAAAAATTCATGTGGATCATGTCCTTATTGATGGTTTTTCGCTTCAGGAAACCGAGTGCCCTACTCCATCCATGTGGTTAAAAAACAACATTACAGATAAGACTAAGCTGATTGACGATGTCACTATTGGCTCTGTTGAGCTGAATAATTCTGACTTACATTTCAAGTACAACGGATACATTTTCAATCTGCAAAACTTGCGAGCGACTGTCGGCGCCCCCGCGCCTCAGATGCACGCTCCAGTTGCTCTGGCAACTCAAGTACAGCTTTTGCCCGACAACTTATTGTTAGACATGGAGGCCGCCCTTTCACTCGATTTGAATTTAGCTGTCGGTCAAATGTCATTTGAGAATTTGTTGGTGAAAGCCAGCGCTACACAACAAGGACGCTCTTTCCAACTCCAGCTGACCTCTCCTCTAGCCCAAATTACCGAAAACGATTTGTACGCCAAAACCGCGCAAATCCAGATTTCCGGCGATCAGTCACTGGGAGACATCACGGTATCGGCCGCTGAACTCCGTCTTGATGAGACAACATGGCAGGCTCCTGACTTGTACGTGCAATACAGTAAGGGAAGCGGCGATCAAGCGTTGAAATTGGATTTGCGCTCACCGATTATTTTTGAACGCAAAAAAGTAGCCATGGCTGCGGACCATATCCAAGGTTCTGTTGTTTTACCGGGACAAAGTGAAACCATCCCAGTTTCAGGCAATATTAAAACCGATTGGAATAACGAAAAAATCCGCGGGCAATTATTTGCACGAGTGCATGGGGCTCCAATGAGTTTTTCTGGGCAAAGTGCCGGTTTTGATTACCCCGCCATTGAAGGGGATATCGTTTTCGGTCGTCTGGAGTTGAAAGATTTCTCCGTATTTAATTCCTTGCAAAAAGCTCAAAAATCCTTCTCACTTGAGTTGCTGAACGAAGAACCTGCTCATAGCACTACGGAGGCAACAGAAACCTCAGCAATCAATTCCCAATCTGCAGAATCGCCCGTAGATACCGCTGAAGCGACTCCAACTGAACAATCGGAATCCACCCTATTGGAAACTGAGGACGCCGATTTGAACAAAGAAAACAGTCAAGAAGAAAATAAAACGTCGGAAGCAACCGCAACTCCAACGGCAGTGCCTTCGCAAACTCAAACATTGGCGGAAGGCAGCGAAGTTGAAACCGCCTTGGGTGTCAAAGATTTTGATTTTTTGAACCGATTTGATTTTAAGGGAACACTTGTCGTTGGGGAATTAGCGCTCGGACCGGTGAAACTCGCCCAATTGAAATCCGACATGACTGTAAAAAATGGAATTCTTCGTCTTCCCAAGGCTTCAGCCTTAACCTATGACGGTAAAACAGAAGTCGATGTCCATGTAAATTCTAAGGGTCACTGGAGTGTTACCTATCGTGGTGAAAGTGTCAACTTATCTTCTTTGCTACAAGATGCCGGCGGAAATGGTAAAAACAGCGGCGTACTGGATCTCCAGGCAAACTTATATGGCAACGGCTTCACTGAAGAAATATTAAACGGACAAATCGGTTTTTCCGCCTCAAGAGCAAGAATTTTTGGATTTAATCTCGATGAAGCCGTTAAAGATCTTCGGGCTTATAAGGATCCTGTTCAAAACAATGAACTCTTCACCGAGGCCAATTTGATCGGCGGAGTTGCCACCATTCACAATGGTAAGGCGATGATTGAGCGTCTCTCCATGGATCTTGGGAGCGCTCACTTGCGAGGCCAGGCTGAAGTTGATTTAACGGAAGGCTCTTTGTCCGGCAGACTTTTTGGTAAAAATACCTCGGGGCTTAGCCTGACTACTTCACTTTCCGGTCAGTGGTATAGCCCCATAGCAACGCTGGACACGCAAAAGATTCGACAGGACAATGATCTAGTTTCCAAGCCTAAACCTAAGGAAACACCGAAAGAATCCGGCTGGGACAAATTGAAAAACTTCTTCCGAGATCGTTTCTGATCTTAGATTTGTCACCAAAAAAACTGAGGGGCTGAAAATCAGCCCCCTTTTCGTTAACTCTAACCTATTAACGCTTTGGCAAACTCTTGAGCGTTAAACGGCTGAAGATCTTCAATTGTCTCACCGACACCAATAAAGTAGATGGGAATTGGCTTATCCGCCCTCATACGGCTGATCGCAACCAACACGCCTCCCTTGGCTGTCCCGTCTAACTTCGTGATGATGAGTCCCGTCAGAGGAACCGCTTCATCAAAGGCCTTTACTTGAGCCAAAGCGTTTTGGCCGTTGGTTCCGTCAATAACAAGAATGACCTCATGCGGAGCGCCTTCCAACGATTTATTTTGTGAACGAGCAATTCGCTTAAGCTCTTCCATCAAACGTGTTTGAGTTGTCAATCGCCCGGCTGTGTCGACAATGACCACGTCTGCACCACGAGCCTTGCCGGCACTAACCGCATCAAAGGCCACTGCAGCGGGATCGCCCCCTGTTTGAGAAATGACCTCTACGCGGTTACGCTCCCCCCAAACTGCCAATTGTTCCCGAGCCGCCGCTCGGAAGGTATCTCCAGCTGCCAACAATACACTTTTACCCTGTCCGGAAAGCCATTTACTGATTTTCCCGATTGATGTTGTTTTCCCGGCCCCGTTCACTCCGACCATCATCATGACCAAAGGTTTCGAGCGATCTAAATTAATTTGTCCTTGAGCCGGAGTCAGAAGCGTAACAATCTCCTCTCTTAGGGCATCTCGCACTTCATCCTGAGTCTTGAGCCCCTTGAGTTGAATGGTCTCACGCAGATGCGTCAACAGCTCAGATACGGTAGCAACCCCCATATCGGCCGAGATAAGCGCGAATTCCAACTCCTCAAGAAAGTCTTCATCAATTCTGCCCCCGGTAAAAAGTCCGATAATATTGACACGAGTCTTATGCAAACCGTTTTTTAATCGATCCAACCAACCCGTTTTTTTATTTTCTGTCGTTATCATTAACGTATGCGTCCATTAAAGAAACAAAATCAATCTCAAAGCGTAAGTTTACCAAGAGCAAGAGGCTCAGGTACCGTTCGGATCATCGCTGGAAAGTGGCGTCGAACGCCTTTGCCGGTTAGTGACTTAAACGGTTTGCGTCCCACTAGCGACCGAGTCAGAGAAACGCTTTTTAATTGGCTCTCTCATCTTTGGGGAGACTTTTCGGCGATTGAAGGCCTGGACCTTTTTGCCGGTTCCGGTTCGCTAGGTTTTGAGTTGGCGAGCCGTGGCGCCTTAAGCGTGATGCTGATCGAAAAAAATCGAACCGCTTATGCGAAGTTATGTGATATGCGTGATAAGCTGCATGCAAAGGATATTTTGGATATCCGTTGTGCTGATGCACTCTCTGTGTTGCCCTCAATTGAAACAAAGTTCGACATTATCTTTATCGATCCGCCTTTTTCGCTTAACTTACACGAAAAAGCCATTATCCAGGCCCTTTCTCACCTTAAAAATAACGGATTACTCTATGTTGAAGCCCCCAAAGAGTGGAACGCTGAGATCATAACTGACTTACAATTACCAGTAATACGTCAATCCGACGCGGGAGCAGTGACTTTTCGTCTCGTTGCTAAAAATCAGGATTCAATATGACGATCGCTATTTATGCCGGCACCTTCGATCCATTCACTCTTGGACATGAAGATGTTTTAAACCGTGCCAGACAAATTTTTGATGAAGTTATTGTTGCCGTTGCCGCTGATACCGGTAAAAACACTTTTTTTTCTTTTGAGGAACGAGTGGATTTGGCTCAAAAAGTTCTCAAAGATGTGTCAAAGGTTCGCGTGGTTGGATTCGAAGGACTCCTTAGTGAATTTGTCAAAGCAACAGGAGCTTCAGTGCTAATTCGGGGCGTCCGCAATGGCAGCGATTTTGATTATGAAACCCGTATGGCTTGCGTAAACCACGTTCTCAACAAGGGTGTGCAAACCGTGTTCTTTCCTCCGATGAACGGCACTCAATCCATTTCCGGCTCCTTAGTGAGGGAAATTCATCGATTAGGCGGTGACGTTTCAGCGTTTGTCAACCCGATTGTCTGTCAAGCACTGGAAGCAAAACGATCGGGAGCAAGATAATGGAAATGCAACTTGCCGCCATTGATCTGGGTTCCAACAGTTTTCGCTTAGAAATAGGGCGGGTTGAAGGAAACGAAATTGTCTGTGAACACTATTGCAAAGAAGGTGTTCGCCTTGCCGCCGGTCTTGATGAACATGGATTCTTAACTGAAGAAGCTCAACTCAAAGCCTTCGATACACTGTCGCGCTTTCATGCAAAGATTCATGATTTTCCCAGCCCACACGTTCGAGCGGTAGGCACACAAACAATTCGAATCGCCCAAAATAACAAAGACTTCTTGGAGCGTGCTCAAGAAGTTCTGGGGTTCCCTATTGAAATATTGCCTGGACAGGAAGAGGCACGATTAGTTTTTGAAGGATGTTCTCACCGACTTCCGTTCTCAGACAAAAAGCGTCTTGTCATTGATATTGGCGGCGGTTCCACAGAATTAGTCACCGGCCGAGGAAGTCACGCTGACCGTTGCGAATCATTTCATGTCGGATGTGTGAATCTGTCATTACAGTATTTCCCCGAAGGGATTATCACGCGTGAAGGTTATGAAGCCGCCAAATTAGCAGCAATGGCTGAGTTCCAGGAAGGCCGTGAGCGTTTTAACGCCACCCTTTGGGATGAGGCCTATGGCTCGTCCGGTTCCATGGAAGCCATTTGCAGTTTAGCGAAATCTTTTGGGTTGGATGACAAGCGCATTTCTCAAACAACATTGTGTGCCATCCGTGATTCAATGATTGCGGTTGGGCATGTCGATAAGTTAGATTTTCCCGATCTGCATCGCTCTCGTAAAGAAGTGATTTGCGGAGGCCTTGCCGTTCTTCATGCCGCGTGTGATGCCTTAAATATCAAAGAATTGAAGTTTTCTGCCGGCGCTTTGAGAGTGGGGCTTCTTTATGAGCAACTTTCTCGACTCAGAGGAGTGGATATCAGAGAAAGCAGCGCTTGGGAACTCTTGCGATATAGCAAAGTTTCAGAGGCGCAAGCCAAACGGGTCAGTCAAATTGCTTTGGCTTTATTGAAAAAACTTCAGCCACAACCTCCAGAGGATGTCCAAAAACGTTTACACTGGGCAGCCCTTTTACATGAAACCGGTAATTTAATCAGCCATAACCGTTTTCATCGTTTAGGAGCTTACCTCATTGAACATTTTGACCTGCAAGGCTTCTCGATCAATGATCGCCATTGGGTTTCTCAACTTGTGCTCGGGCATCGAGGACGACTCTACAAGATCGAATCCCAATTAATTGACCCGGTTTGGGCGAAATCCCTTCTCGCTTTGCGTTTAGCAAGCATTTTTGCTCACAAGCGAGAAGACATTGCTTTACCTGACTTTGAACTTGAGCAACCTGCAGATTGCCACTGGCGGCTTTCATTTCAGGATTCAAAATGGCTTTTAAAACATCCTTTAACACATTTTCTTTTGCAAAAAGAAGTTGAGGCTTGGAAAGCCGTAAAATATCAGTTTGACTTTGAGAAATAATTTCCATTGATGTTTGAGACCACTCTTCCCACCCAAGAAGCGCCTCTGGTACAGCTGTCGCACGTTTTCGTGGAGTTCGACGAGCTACAAGTGTTGAGAGATGTATCGGTAGATATTTACCGAGGGGAGTTTGTTGTCTTGCACGGAGATACGGGTTGCGGAAAGTCAACAGTGCTTCGTCTGATTGCCGGTCTATTGAACCCCAGTCGAGGAGCTGTCAGGGTCGCCGGTGAGGATGTCCAAGAATTTTCCACCCTTCAGCGACGCTGGCTTCGTCGGGCTATTGGTTTAATGCTTCAAAACTCCCCACTCTTGGAAGACCGAAGTATTCTGGAAAACGTCATGCTCCCAGCCCTTGCCGCCGAAGCCACGACTGAACAAGCTCGTCAACAGGCTCTGGCAGCCCTGTCACGTTGCCACATGTCTGACTGGGCTCTCAATTACCCAATCGATTTATCGTCTGGGCAAAGGCAGCAG
Source organism: uncultured Sutterella sp. (assembly GCA_902388655.1). Classification (GTDB taxonomy): domain Bacteria; phylum Pseudomonadota; class Gammaproteobacteria; order Burkholderiales; family Burkholderiaceae_F; genus Aphodousia. The sequence goes on from CABMQD010000002.1 coordinate 69,892, forward strand.
GTTTGTCTGGCCCGCGCTGTCGTTAACCAACCTGTGCTTATTCTGGCCGACGAACCTGCGGCTCATTTGGACGCTAATAATGCCCAAACTGTCATAAACCTTTTAGGAGAATTTGCCAGTGCCGGCGTAACCGTTATTGTCGCCTCGCACCTTCTCCTAACTCCCCGAGATATTGCGTACAGAGAAGTTAAATTTGCCTCTCAACAAGGAGGCGCACAATGAGTTTTGCTTCCTCTCGTGCTTGGGCTCTACAGCAAGTTTTCCGAGGAATTCGGAATGCCAAAGGAGTTTTTTTCTTAGCTTTAATGTTGGCCAGTCTATCCTTGACAATTCCTGTCTTCGTGGCCAGTGTTCTTTACAGCCTCTCTGAACCGATTCGATCCATTCCAGTAGCACCCGAAATCACGGTATTCACATATCAAAACATGAATAAAGCGCTGATGGATAACCTGCGCGAGCGCATCGGACGGCATGAGCATGTGATGAAAATCACAACGATCCCAAGAGACGAGGCCTACAAGGCTTTAAATGAAAATTTGGGAATCAAACAGGCTCAAGACACTGCAGATAACCCTTTGCCCGATCTCATCATTGTAACTTTGGATGCCCATATGCCGGCCGCTGATATTGAGCGCACAGCCAAAAACATTGAAAAACTCAAAGGTGTGAGCTTGGTGGCCTACGACAGTACTTGGCTCACGAAGCTAGATGCCATTTCGCATGCAATCAGCAACTTAGGCTGGATTTTTGTAATCATCACCCTTTCTTTGATCGTTTGTGTGATTGCCGCAAGTGTTCGCCTGGCTGCGGATACTCAAAAAACCGAACTCAATATGCTGTACCTTTTCGGTGCAACGCCTTCTTTTTCCATCAGACCTTACGCTTGGCGCGGTGTTCTGACAATGGGAATGGCATCTGTGATTGCCCTAGGACTCTCCTCTTTTGCCACAGGTTATCTCAATGAGGCATTGCTTGCGGTCGGTGAACAATACGGCACATCGATAACCATCGCTCCCTTACCGTGGCAATTTAATGCCGGTTTCATTGTATTCTGTTCGTTACTGGGTGGGCTCATTGCGAGTATTATTACCCAGCGCGCGATTTCGAAAATTGAGCGCTTCAACTGATAATTTTCAGTTGTCCTCTAAGGTTTCTCAATGACAGATCCCAAGTCCAAAACGACCGGTACCTCTAACGCCCTTGTTCCATATCAGAGCAAGGTGCCCAGTGTCATACCCAGTTTAGGGAATTTGGACGCGTATATTCAGACGGCCAACCGTTTCCCGATTCTCTCTTACGAAGAAGAACGCAATCTGATGGAGCGGCTGCATAAAAACAATGACATGGCAGCAGGCCGCGCACTCGTAATGGCTCATCTGAGACTGGTCATCGCCATTGCAAGATCGTATTTAGGCTACGGCATCCCTCATGCCGACCTCATCCAAGAAGGCAATATTGGGCTATTGAAGGCCATTAAACACTATGATCCTTCCCACGGGGCACGTCTTATGACCTTCGCGGAGTACTGGATCCGCTCTGAAATTCAAGACTACATTGTGAAAAATTGGCGTCAAGTCAAGTTAGCCACAACGAAGTCGCAAAGAAAACTCTTTTTTAACCTCCGTTCAATGCGCGGCGAAAACGCACTGACTTATTCACAGGCCGATAAAATCGCTCATGAATTGGATGTCAAGCCTTCCGAAGTTCTGGAAATGGAACAGCGAATGTACGGTCACGAAACACCGATTGACTTACCGGCAGAAGGCGATGATGGAGAAGACGACAAAACTAGCGCGCCAATTCAATGGTTGTCGTCCACAGAGTATGAGCCGACCGTTATTCTTGAGCAAAAAGATGAAGAACGAATGCAGCAGGAAGGCATTCGTCAGGCTTTGGCTAGTTTGGACGAACGTAGCCGACACGTCATCTTAGCCCGTTGGCTCAATACGGACGAAAACGGAAACAACGCCCCTAAAACACTGCAGGAATTGGCGCAAGAGTTGGGAGTGTCTGCGGAGCGGGTCCGTCAAATTGAAAAAAATGCTTTGATTAAGATGAGAAAGGCGCTGACCGCGCCTGCCGATGAGTATGTTTAGAATCGTTTTAGTTGCCCCTGAAATTCCGCCCAATACAGGAAATATCATCCGCTTGTCCGCTAACACCGGATGCGAATTACACCTTGTAGAGCCGTTGGGCTTTACTCTGGAAGACAAACATATGATTCGAGCCGGACTGGACTATCACGAATACGCCACGGTGAAGGTTCACAAAAGTTTTAATGCTTTTCTGGAAAGCGAAAAACCGGACAGAACGAGGATGTTTGCCATGACGACTAAAGGCTCGCATCCTTTTGCACAATCACATTTTTTGCCCGGTGATTGGTTTGTGTTCGGTAGCGAAGGTCATGGCCTTCCTGACGACATTCGAAACAGTTTTCCCGAAAATCAACGCATCCGCCTTCCCATGCGACCGAACAATCGTTCACTCAATCTCTCTAACACGGTAGCGATTACCGTTTATGAGGCCTGGCGGCAAAACAACTACATGGGCGGTATTTAGCTCTGGGAACTCTTTTTTTGATTCAAACTTTCCAGCAAATATCGATCCATATGGCGCTCGGCCGCAAAGACAGCGGCCTGCACTCGAGAACTAAAATCAAAACGACGCATAATGCGCTGCAGATGTGCCTTCACTGTACTTTCTGACATGTTCAGAAGCGTCGCCATTTCCCTATTGCTGGCTCCCTGAGCAAGACACCCCAGTATCTGTCGTTCGCGTTCCGTCAAACTTTTGACCGTTTCAGGACGAACTTCCGGCATCAAAGACAAATGTTTGGCGCGAATCCCATTGACAAATTTACTGGTCATTTCAGGGGACATCACACTTTCCCCCGCCACCACCTGACGGACACTGTTGACCAGATACTCTGCGTCAATATTCTTAACCAAATAACCTCTAGCCCCCAAAACAAACGCCTCTTTTAAATCTTCTGCGTCTTCACTGACAGTCAACATTACTACCGGCAATTCACGGTTGGCCGCCAACATCTGCGCCAACGCTTCCGTACCATTCATCACTGGCATGTCCAAGTCCAACAAAACCAGGTCGGGTTTGAGTTGTTCGACCAATTTAACACCTTCCAAACCATCAGAAGCTTCCCCGACGATTTCAAAATCAGGTTGGCGGCTCAATAAGGCTTTCAAACCTGAACGAAACAAGGTGTGGTCATCAACCAACAAAATACGAATAGTCATTATCGTCCCTCTCTGGGCAAAATTAATCGAACTGTCGTCCCCTGATCAATTTCAGAGTCAATTTCGACCTGAGCATTCACTTTCTGAGCCCGCTCACGCATGATAGACAATCCGACATGGCTTTGCTTTCTTTCATCCAAAAGCACGGGATCAATACCCACCCCGTCATCCATCACTGTCATTTCAAATTTTTTGTCATTTCGAACATTAACCATGACCGTCTTGGCGCGGGCGTGTTTCCGAACATTGGAAAGCGCTTCCTGAAGAATAAAAATCACCTGTAATTTTTGAGCTGAAGTCAGATCGGTTCCATCATTGTGAATGCTGAGATGCGTTTTCACTTGCGTTTGGCGCTCAAATCGCTCCAGAACACTCTGAATCAATTCCTCTAATTCTTCCTTATAAACCCGAGTGCGGAAATTAAGCAAAAGCTCCCGAACATCATCGTAGCATTCCTGTACGCCAGCCTTAATCTGTTTAATTCCATCATCAATTTGTTCCTGATTTTTATCTTTCAGAGCACCTTCCAGCATTTGCACCTGCAGATTCACAAAAGACAAGGTCTGAGCAATTGAATCATGCAGATTCTGGGCCATAATATTACGTTCCTGCGCAACAGCCATCTGTTGATCCAAAGCTGCCAAACGCATATTTTCAATCGTCGCGCCCAAGTGTCTTCCCAAGTTCTCCAATAACGTATCAAGCGCAGGATCGCTTTGAAGCACTTCTCGGAAAAAAAGAACAAAAACACCAATATTCTTTTGTTTATAACGGATGTGATAAACCGCTTTTTGAACAAAACCGCTCTGCGATTGTCCATCTTGCGAAATATCAACCCAAACTGGATACGGGCTGGAAAAAATTTCTCCAATCAGCTGCGAAGACACTTTCTCACAATCGTAAGAAAATTCCTCACTGATTCCTTTTTCCAACAAATTTTCAAACTGATTTCTTCTTTCGTTCCAAAAACAAACTTGAGCGGCTGGCGCTCCCGTCAAAGTCAGCACTCGGGCAATAAAAGACTCCAACATTTCTTCCAAAGAATGTTGTTCGCCTAGAAAAGCGGTCAATCCATATAACGCTGTCAAATGAGCATTTTTTTCTGCCAAAGAAGCCGTTTTTTCCGTTACCTTATTTTCCAAATTGGAATACACGTCATCTAAATGGCTGGCCAACTCATTAAATCCTGCCGAGATTTCCGAAAATTCCAAAGTACCTTCCGCGTGCACACGTGTTTTCCAATCACTGGCTTTTAAACGATCAATCCCTTGTTGGAGTTGGTTGAGTGGTCTCAGAACCGAAGCAAATAAAAACCACATGACAACAATGACACCCAGAATAGACACTCCGCCCAAAGCCACCTGAGTGAAACGCAACACAACAATATTGCGGTTTAACTCTTCATCGGTAAGATTTTGCCATTCATCCAATTCATTATTGAGCAAATCCAAACTGACCAAGATTTCATGTCGGACGCGTTCATTGAGCTTATGACTTTCATTCCAACGTAAAAGCAAAGGTTTGACGCTTTGCCGCCAAGTTTCATCAATATGAACCATTATTGCGTCAATACGCTCATCCTTGGCCATCACACGATAAGTAGATTCATCATCCAATATCGCCAGATTGAGCATCTGATCGACACGCCAAACCGTTCCCTGAATATCCATTGTCGAATTGACCGTATTGACAGTCGTCAAATCGTACCCCACTTGGAAGAGCTCAGCTCGAATATCCGCAGCCCGACGGGTTACCTCAGTGGTTACTTCCATTTGTCTGGATAAAAAAAGTGTATAAACCACCGAAGCAATCAGAACGATTACCCAAAGAAGAGCCAATCTTAAGAGTCGACTGGACAATTGTGGCGCGTCAGAAGGTGTATTTATGGTCATATGAAAAAAGGAAGAAGAAACCAGCGATGCCGCCGATCCCTGCTTCCTTAATAAACACTCAAAAGAGCGTCAAAATCAGTTTTGTTGTTCCGCTTTGGCTTTGTCAGCAGCTGCAGCGGCTTGAGCCAAACGCTGTTGGTACAACAATTCGAAATTCATTTCAGGCAGATTGACCGGAGCCATTGTCGTGCGTGTAATCAAATCAGCCACATTGGCGCGCAGATAAGGATAAACAATCGTCGGACAAATCACATTGCCGATGTGAGCCAATTGCTCATCATTGAAACCATGGATTTGGAAAATACCTGCTTGCTTAACTTCGGCGATCAAGATGACATTTTCTTCTGCCTTAATCGTCACCGTCGCACGCACCGTTACCTCACGATGAATGTCGTTGAGTGTTTTCAAACTGACCTCAAACTGCATGTCAACCGTCGGTTGCTTTTGCAAAGGCGTAACAAATACCTCCGGCGCATGAGGCATTTCAACAGAGGCATCTTTCATGTAGCAGCGTTCAAGCTGAAACGCGGGAGCAGATTGCTGTTGTTGATCTTGCTGTTCGGTCGTATTGTTTTCGTCGGCCATTTTAAAATCCTTTTATGACTTTATTAATTAAATTGTTAGCGCATCAGCGGGTAAAGGGCAGTTTCGCATCCACCCAGCCTTTGATTCCGCCTTCAAGGATGAAAACATCTTTGTATCCCTTAGCTCGCAGAATCTTTGCAGCCTTTAAGCTGGAAGTTGTTACCGTATCGACCACAATCACCGGACGATCCTTGGGCACTTCATTGATGCGTCCTTCGAAACCTTCAATAGGAATGCTCTTGGAGCCGGCTATAGCCCCACGCTTAAATTCTTTTGTCGCCCGAACGTCCAATACAAAGGCATTTTTTTTGTTGATGTAGTCAATCGCCTCATCATTGCTCAAAGTGGCCCCAAGGCTACGTTTACGAATGTACGGTTCAAGCAAAAAAGCGCCGGAAACTAAAACCACGGCGACTAACACGATATTGTCAAGTAAAAATTCAAACACGATTTTCTCGCTGCCATTAATCAAAGAAAAAAGCGGTCGGTCAAAAAATAGCCCAATCGCATCTTGATTTGGGATAGTACAACAAATTACAACTTTTTGTGCATCTAAAAACCTCTGAGTAGGGCATTTCTTTTAAAATTGTGGAGTTAACTTTCTTTTTTCTCATTTTCGTAGAGATCTATTTATGTTCAAGCTAGTTCTGATGCGTCACGGCGAAAGCCAATGGAACCTGGAAAATCGTTTTACGGGATGGACCGATGTGGACCTTACCGAAAAAGGCCGTGAGGAAGCGCGCAAAGCCGGTGAACTTTTAAAAGCCGAAGGGTACGACTTTGATATTGCCTACACCAGTGTTTTGCGCAGAGCCATCCGCACTCTTTGGATTGCATTGGACGCCATGGACCGCATGTACTTGCCGGTTAAAAATTCTTGGCGATTAAATGAACGCCATTACGGTGCCTTGCAGGGTCTTAATAAAGCGGAAACCGCCGCCAAATATGGAGACGATCAAGTCCTGATTTGGCGTCGAGCTTATGCCATTCCGCCCAACCCTCTGTCCCCGGATGACGAACGCTGGGCAGGCAAGGATCCTCGCTATGCGAGTTTGAAGCCGGAAGAAATTCCCGCGACGGAATGCCTTAAAGACACTGTGGCTCGTGTTATTCCGTATTGGAAGGAAGAAATTGAGCCGACTATTCGTTCCGGCAAACGGGTACTGATTGCCGCTCACGGTAATTCACTGCGCGCGTTAATTAAGTACATCGACAATATTAGTGACGAAGATATTGTGCACTTAAATATCCCGACCGCGCGCCCTATTGTTTACGAATTCGATGACAATATGACGCCGATCCGTCATTACTACCTTGGCAACCAGGCAGAAATTGAAGCGGCCATGGCTGCTGTTGCTGCACAGGGTAAAGCGAAGAAGTGAAACTGACTGAGCGTTCGCTTTTCTCATTACTCAAAGCGCTCGGTTTTGCGAGCGCTTTGCTCTGTTTGAGTGTCTCCCCGCTTTTACCGTACGGCGAGACGGGACAGGCGTACGCTCAAACCACACAAAAAAAGACGACTGTCAAGAAAACGACCACTCGTAGTGCGTCGAAAACCAGTACGACCAAGCGCTCATCGAATACTCGAAAATCCACTTCAACGACCGCCAAACGAACCACTTCCAAGACCGGCAGTTCTGATGTGAGTGTCAAGCGTCGAAATGAGTTGCAAAATCAACAAAAATCCCTTCAGGAACAATTGGGTTCGCTCAAAAAGCAGCTATCTCAAACAGAAGCCAGCCAAAACGAAGCCAGTGATGCCCTGGCGGCAAGTGAAGAAGCAATCTCTAAGGCCAATCGCCGTTTACGCGAGCTCAGCACTGAACGCTCGAGAGTAGAAAATCGGCTTAAGGAACTCAGAGAACAGGAACTCGCCGTGAGCGGCCAACTAACGAGTGCCGAAAAACAAAATCGAGCCATTGCCCGTGCACAGTTTCTTAATTCACGACGCCAATCCTGGCAAACATTAATTGCCGGTCGTAATCCTCACGAGGTTGCCCGAGATGCCGCCTCTTTGCGTTACTTCGCAAAGGCTCAGCAGCAGGCCGTCAATCAACTTTCCGAACAAAGAGCCGGAATTCATTCTGTGTCAGAGGAAACTCAAACCAAGCGCAAAGAACTTGCCAACATTGAGGCCAACGAGAAAAAAGGGCGCGAACAGCTAATGCGAGAACAGCAAACTCGCAAAGAAACGCTCGAAAAGTTAAAAAAGCAAATTTCTGAGCAACGAGCTTCCATTGATAAACTCGAACGCGACCAACAACGTTTAGGCCAATTGGTCGCCAACATTGATAAAGTTCTCGCTCAACGCAAGGCTGAAGCCGAAAAACGGGCGCAAGAGGCCCGCAGAAAACAACCAGCCAGCGGCAAAGTTTCCGTTGGCGGGAAAACTCCCACCGGCGCCTTTGCAAAACAAAGAGGCAAATTACTCATGCCCGCTTTGGGTAAAATCACCGGTCGTTACGGTCAGGCACGTGCCAATGTTTCCGGTAAGAGTACGACTTGGCGTGGCTTAATGATTCAAGCTCGCCAAGGCAGTGATGTTCTGGCCTGCGCGAACGGACAAGTGGTCTTTTCTGACTGGCTTCGTGGCTTCGGCAATCTTATTATCATTGACCATGGCGACGGTTACCTGTCCATTTACGCCAACAATGAATCCCTATTTAAGAGCGTCGGTGATAAGGTCACCCGCGGAGAAACCATTGCCTCGGTCGGCAATACCGGCGGCGAAGAAAAGCCTGGGTTGTACTTTGAACTTCGCAGAAACGGTCAACCCTTCAATCCGTTGCCTTGGATAGGCAAAGACTAAAAGCTATTGATGATGAAATTTTTATCTCCCTTACGCAAAACAATTTTGGCGACTTCCATTATTCTTTGTTTTTCCCCGGCCATACTGGCCACGGAACCGACAGATAAACCTGTTGCCAAAACTCCACTCCCTTTGCAGGAAATCCGGCAATTTACTGACGTCTATGCAGCAGTCAAAGCCTTTTATGTAGATGAAAGCCAAACCTCAGATCGTCAGCTACTAGAGAATGCGTTGGCCGGAATGCTCGCCGGTCTCGATCCGCATTCAGCCTATCTGGATAAAGAGGCCTATGAGGAGATGAAAGAGGGAACCGAAGGTGAGTTCGGTGGCCTAGGGTTAGAAGTCACCATGGATGCCTCTGGTGTTTTAGTGATTGCGCCAATTGATGATACCCCCGCCGCTCGTGCTGGAATCCGAGCCGGAGACATCATTGTAAAAATCGATGAACAAGCCACACGAGCTATGAGTTTGTCTGAAAATGTCAAACTGATGAGGGGTAAACCGAAAACCAAAATCAATCTGGTTATTGCACGAAAAGGCGTTGATAAACCTCTTAATTTCACCATCACCCGCGACATTATCAAGGTGCAATCGGTGAAAATGAAAGAACTCAAAGATGGTATTGCCTATATCCGTATCTCTCAATTCCAAGAGCATACCGCTGACGACTTGGCAAAACACCTTATCGCTTTGCAAAAGAAACAGCACCTCAAGGGATTGGTACTTGATTTACGCAATGACCCAGGCGGATTACTTAATGCCGCCGTTGGCGTTGTCTCAACCTTTATTGGAAAAGATCAGTTGGTCGTAAGCACGAAAGGAAGAACAAAGGAAGCAAATCGAAGCTTCAAAACCCGTCCTTCGGATTATCTCAATTATGGTCAAAATCCTAACAGCGACTGGGTCTCAAAAGTTCCCGAGGAAGCCAAAAGCGTGCCCATGGTCGTCTTAATCAATGCGGCCAGTGCCAGTGCGAGCGAAATTGTCTCTGGCGCACTTCAGGATCACAAGCGTGCCAAGATTTTAGGTCAGCAATCTTTCGGCAAGGGCAGCGTACAGACGGTATTGCCCCTGCGTCCACTCGATGGTGGCGAACCCTCTACCGGTATTAAGCTGACGACGTCTCGGTACTACACTCCCAGTGGACGTTCCATTCAAGCCACAGGGATCACACCGGATATTGAAATCGCTGATACCGCTGAAGGAAATTACGCAACTTTTAATATTCGAGAGGCTGATCTTGCTCACCATCTAAAGAGTGAAAAAGAAAAAATCGCCTATGAGAAAAAACAAAAAGAAGAAGCTAAAAAACAAGCCGACACGGATAAACAGCCTGAATTGCGCTACTTCTTTGGCGATGAAAAAGATTTCCAGCTTCAACAAGCTGTAAAAATCCTCAAAGGTGAAAAGTACATCACCGGATTTGAAAAAACGACGGCAAAAACCCAAAAGTAAGCCCAATCTCTGATAGGTAGGACAACAAAAAAGATAAAAAGTCATGCAGCAGGTATTGATTCACGTTATCCCAATCTTTTTTGCTCTGTACATGTATGTCAGTCTTTTCCATAAGACCAAACTTCATGTGAGTATCAAGGCAATCCTGTTAGTATTGATATTGCTTTCATGTCAATACCCTGCCTTTTGCCGTTCTTTCTTTGTTGGTTACGATGATCGAGTCCCTCACCTGGGAATTGTTCTCTATTGCTGGCTTTTTTCCACTCAATTGCTCTTGGTTCTATTTGCTTTCGCTAAAGATGCCATCGGACTCATATATCGTTTGATTCGCAAAATTTCCCTTCCCCACCCGACTACAACCGCTGTTAGTCTTTTGGGGATTTCCATGCTGATAGCTGCGATTGGCAGCTACAGCGCACTCTCGCAACCCTCAATCTATCGTCTGGATGTTCCAATTAAAAATTTACCGAACGCCTTAGACGGGTTCACCATCGTTCAATTATCCGATATCCACGCCAGTCCTCTTCTGGATCGAAATCGCTTGGTGAAAATCGTTGAACGTACCAACGCATTGAAGCCTGACTTAATTGCAATCACCGGTGACATCGTTGATGGAAAAACTGAAGCGCGTTTGATCGATGTGCTTCCTCTTAAAGACCTTCGTGCTCAGTATGGAGTGTTTGCGATCGAAGGTAATCACGAGCACTATGTGGATTATGATGCTTGGATGGCAACCTATCCGACGTTAAATTTAATCCTGCTTGAAAACACTCATCGGATCCTCAATATTCACGGTGCGAAGTTAGCGATCGTCGGGATCACTGATCCCATGTCTGCCCGCTATCACAGAGAATACCCTAATCTTGAGAAGGCTATGGCAGGCGTTCCGTCCGATGCCATTTCCATTTTGTTGTCCCATCAAGTGAAATACAGTCGTGACCACGCTAAATACCCTATTTCTCTTCAATTGTCCGGACATACCCACGGCGGACAGATTTTCGGCATGCACTGGTTGGCTCAAATCATCAACAAAGGATTTGTAAAAGATAAATATCAAATCGGTAATATGTTGCTGTACGTAAATCGCGGGACCGGTCTATGGTACGGTTTCCCTATCCGCTTAGGAATCCCGAGCGAAATCACATTGGTCACCTTGAAAAAACAAAATTAAGCGACAGTTGTTGCCGAACCTTAAAAAACGACTAAGATTGAAATTGAAGTATCCCTTTTTTAAAAGGATCAAAGCATGCTCAACAAAAATAGCTTTCGTTATTCTGCCGCCATTGAGGCGCTGATTGAAAAACACGCCGATGAAGGCAACGACAGTATGTGGAGTGTTTGGCGCGAACGTCAGGTTAATCGCAATTCCTACGGCGGCAATTATTCCTTCGTGCTGGGACGTACGGCCGATAAAGATAAACCCTTTTATCTAAACTTTGAATCTCCCTTTGAAGGCTTCGCCGCTCATGCCCCCTACACGTTGGTAACCGGTATGACAGGCAGCGGCAAGAGCTCATTCTTGCGCAATCTGATTTTGGACATCGCCATTACCAATACTCCCGATTTGGCTGCAATCAAAGTGTTTGATCCCAATGGCGGCTGGTCTTTTGAAAGTCTCAAAGGCCTGCACCGTATGCGTGTAGAAAGCAATATTGAAACAGCTAAAACCTACTTAGATGGGATTACCAAGTCGATTGAAGCCCACGAACAGCTGTTTGAAACTTTGGGAGTTAAAACGCTTGAAGAGTGCAATAAAGTTCTTGGACTTAAAAAACGCTTGCTACGCACTTTCGTCATCATTGATGAAGTGGCTGTGTGGATGATTGATGATGATTTCAAGGCAAAGTTACTCAAAGCATTAGATACCATCTCCACCAAGGGATGGAGCACAGGGTACCATTTGATTTTGGCCACACAATGGCCTGATCCGCGCGTTTTACCCAGAGAAGTCCGCGACCATTTCGGCAACCGCATTTCTCTAAAGTTACCCACAGCGGAGATGTCTGAATATGCATTAGGCGTCAAAGGGGCAGAATCCCTTACAGATTTAGGGCATATGCTGGCCGTTTTGGCCGGAGAACCTGCACCGATTAACTGTTGGGTGCCCTGGCTTTCCGATGAAGACGCAGAGAGAATGGTGACCGCTATCCGGGTTGCTGAAGATCGTTAATACCCCAAAGAGCGCCGCTTTGGCGCTCTTTTAACTATGAGTACATTTAAATTTTCACCGAGCGGCGGCCGAATTCGCACACCGAAACTGTGGTTGATTGACATGGACGATACTTTGTATTCCGCCTCCGCGGGAATGTTCCATGACATCCATGTACTGATGGATGATTACATTGTTCGAAAACTCGGAATATCGGCTGAAAAAGCCAATGACTTAAGAAAAGAATACTGGCGTCGATACGGCGTTACCTATTATGGGCTTTGGTTACACCATGGCATTGACCCACACGACTTCCTAACAGAAACCCATAAAGTGGATACGTCCAGTATTCATACTCGGGGCAAAATGCGTGAGGCGGTAATGTCATTGCCTGGACAAAAAGTTCTTTTCACCAATGCACCGAATAGCTTTGCCGACCAGGTTTTGCGTCGTCTTCATTTAAGTGATTGCTTTTCCGCGCAATACCGTGCAGAAAGCATGAAGGTATTCGGACAGTGGCGCCCCAAACCGTCGGCTCAGATGCTCAAAAAAGTTTTAGCCCAACACCATGTGCTCGCTCATCAATGTTGCTTAATTGATGACAATTTAAATAATCTAAAAATTGCAAAAAGCGTAGGACTACAGACCGTTCTTTGCAAAGGGTGGCATCATCACGGTCTCGAAGTCATTCGTCCCTGCCCATACATTGATGCTTTCGTTTCTCATATACGGGATATTGAGAAAATCTTAGTATCGCAAAAGTCCGTTCAAAGAAAAACAAAACGTCCTAAATTCTTGAATCCCTATAATTAGTCCGTCAATACCAAAAACTCTGAGGTTGCTTTGTTTATTTTTCGTTGGTTTGGAAAATTTTTTCGTTTCATCGGAACGTGTTTAGGATATTTCAATAAAACCCTTTTATACGTTCTGGAACTTGCTGTCATTATTAGTCTGATCATTGGCGCTATTTCTTTGATCAAAACGCCTTCAGTTCAGCCTAATTCCGTTTTGGTCCTGGATCTTGAAGGCTCGGTTCGCGAACTGCCTGCGACCGAACCGATTCTTCCCATTGAAATCGCACAAACGCCTTCCGATATTTCCCTACATCAATTGCTGCTCACTTTAGATAAAGCCGCGAAAGACCCATTGATTTCCGGGATTTTATTAAAACTGGATAAATTGGATAAGGTAGGTTTAGCCTCGCTGGATGAAATTGGAAAAGCGCTGGATCGGTACAAAATGAGTGGCAAACCAATTTGGGCTTGGGGGACCAATTTTTCTCAAATCCAGTATGCGTTAGCTAGCCATGCCAATGAGATCTATATGCATCCAATGGGCGAAGTCTTGGTTAAGGGATTAGCATCCAATCGCCTCTATTATGGTGAACTACTCAAAACATTAGGAATTAATATCCACGTTTTTAAGGCCGGTGCATATAAGAGTTTCCCTGAAAGTTTTATTTCAAATAAACCCTCCAAGGAGTGGCAAGAAAGTGAACTTTTCTGGCTCTCAGACGCCTGGAAGACGTTGGCCCAAAATGTGGAAAATTCTCGAGGCCTAATGCCAAATTCCATTAATCAATACATTGCTCGCTTGCCTGAAAACGTTAAAGCGGCTAAGGGCGACCTAGCGACCGCGGCGTTAAACGCCAATCTGATTGATGGCGTACAAACATATGATCAAATGGTAAAAACCGTTGAAAATAAAATTAATAAGGGAGAAAAGAAAAAGATTCAGTTCTTCGCCTACAGCGACTACGGTGTATCCTTAAACAATCGAGATGGGCAAATCGCTGTCATTATTGCCGAAGGCGAAATCCATGAAGGCGAATCGCAAGCGGGAATTTTAGGTGCGGATAGTTTGGTTAAGCAGATTGAACAAGCGAAAGACGACAAGAATATTAAAGCTGTCGTTGTGCGAGTGAACTCTCCCGGCGGCTCGGCGGTCGCCAGTGAACTGATTCGTCATGCACTGGAACAAACCCGCGAAATGAAACCCGTCGTCATCAGCATGGGAGATTTAGCAGCCTCCGGAGGTTATTGGATCAGCATGGGCGGCAGCCAGGTTCTGTCGTCGCCTTCCTCGATAACCGGTTCAATCGGGGTTTTTGGTCTTGCACCAACTTTCGAGCGATCTCTACAACTGGCTAAGATCGGTCAAGGCAGCGTATCAACTACGTGGCTGGCCAATGCAGAACGTTTGACCCAACCTATGGATCCACGATTAGAAAACATTTTGACTCAATCGGTTGCCAGAACTTATTCAAACTTTATTAGTGTGGTCTCTCAGGCAAGAAAGCTCTCCCCCCAATACATCCAAACGGTGGCACAGGGACGTGTCTGGACTGGCAATCAAGCATATGAGCGAAAATTGGTTGATCGAATCGGTGATTTTGAAAGTGCGTTAAACCTGGCAAAAGAGCTCGCCAAACTGGATAAAAATGCCACTTGTGTTTATTTCCTTGAGCCCGTCACCGATATCGGGTCAATGTTGAAACAAAGTATTGGACAATGGATAAATCCTTTGGGACAAATAGGAATACCGGAATCTGCACAATTGGAAATTAAACAATCGCAGAACCTGATCCAAAGAAGCTTGGAGGGCAAAAACCGTCAGATTTACGCTCACAGCTTGCTTCAACCGGTGAACTAAAATGAAAAGCGGGCGCAAAACGCCCGCAGAGCCCAGTCTCTGTTTTTTCAAAACGGAGAGAGTTCAGTTGATTTAAATCAGTCGCCGTACATCTTTTGGCGAATTTCACGACGCATTTGCGCTTCCAAAGAAAGCGTAGCCGTCGGGCGAGCAAGCAAACGAGCCACACCAATGGGTTCACCCGTTTCTTCACACCATCCGTATTCGCCATTGTCAATACGTTGGATAGCCGCCTGAACCTTCTTCAGAAGCTTACGTTCACGATCTCTCGTCCGCAATTCCAGCGCATGTTCCTCTTCGATCGTCGCTCGGTCAGCGGGATCAGGCACCACGGTCGTTTCTCGCAAATGTTCTGTCGTCTGACCGGCATTGTTACGCAACTCTTTTTCCATCTCTTCCAATCGATGACGGAAAAATGCCAACTGGCGGTCATTCATGTAATCGTCTTCGGACATTGCGAGCAATTCTTGCTCTGTCAACAACTTCTTTTTCGTGGCCATATATCTATTTCGTCGGCACAGAACTTGCGTTCATTGCCGCTCGTGTTACAACAATCAATTCCTTTGAGAGTATTTTGTCACAGGTTTCAGCCTACACAAAAATGCCCTCTCAGAAGGAGGGCAAATTGTGTCTTAATTCTGATAATTTGTCAAATTTTTCAGAAACCTACGGAGCATCCACCAAACAAGTTTCTAAGCCCGTAATAATCGCCTCTTCAGGCAAATTGCGACCGATAAATACAATCTTAGACATGGGTTTTTCATTTTCCGCCCACTTGGGTCCAAGATCAGCGGCGACTAACATATGGACTCCCTGGGTAATCATTTTGTGGTCTGTGCCTTCTATATAAAGCACGCCTTTGTACCGCAAAAGATCAGGACCATACACTTGAGTAATAGTGCCCCAAAAACGCTCCAGACGGAACGGATCAAACGGAGTGTAAGAGGTAAATAAAAACGAACCGATTTCGTCACCATGGTGGTGATGGTGACCAGTATCCGTTAAAAATTCAGGATCTATATCCAAAACAGTATTAAGATTAAAGCCTTCTATATCCAGAACCTCAGAAATGTCGACTTCACCCATGTGGGCTTCCTTAATCGGAGCTCGGGGATTCATTGCGCGAAGTCTGGCTCGTATGGATGTCACCTGTTCAGGGGTTACCAAATCCGTTTTGGTTAAGAAAATCCTATCAGCAAAACCCACTTGTGCCTGGGCTTCCAGTTCCTTATCCAAAGTTTCATTGCCGTGCTTAGCGTCAACGACTGTCACAACGCCGTCTAAACGGTAAAAAGCCGCTACCGCATCATCCATGAAAAAGGTTTGCGCCACAGGGCCGGGATTAGCCACTCCCGTCGTTTCGATCATGACTCGATCAAATTGGATTTCTCCCCGATCACGACGATGACGAAGATCAGTCAAAACACGGGACAAATCCCCACGAATTGTGCAGCAGATGCAACCGTTGCTCATTTGCACAATTTGCTCTTTATCCGTTTGTACTAATAACGTACTATCAACATCTTCCTCACCGAACTCATTTTCAATCACAGCAATTCTATGACCATGATCTTCACGCAAAACACGATTTAATAGCGTTGTCTTGCCCGCACCAAGAAATCCCGTCAGAATCGTCACGGGAATTTGGGGAACCATATCCATCACATCCATTTTCAAGCCTCTTATAAAGTCTGGCGGCTTTCGGTCGCTCTATCAACGAAGGGTTAATTGTAGTCCTTTCAAATATTCCCCTTCCGGGCAAGTCATCATCAAAGGATGATCCGCTCCGGCCCCTAATCTTGCAACCATCCACGCCTCCCGTCTGGAATCAATTACCGCACCCGCTATGACCTTTTGGAACAAATCAACATCCATAGCGCCTGAACAGGAAAACGTCAGCAAGTCACCCCCTGGAGCCACCAACCTCAAACCGTTTAAATTGATGTCTTTGTACGCGCGAGCGGCTCGATCAATATGACGGTGACTGGAGGCAAACTTTGGAGGATCTAGAATGACCAGATCAAATGTCTCTCCGGCCTCCCTAGCCCGTCTTAAGTATTCAAATACATCCGCTTGCACCCATTGAGCTCGAGCGTCATCTAACCCATTCCTATGAGCATTTCTAGCGGCCATCGACAAAGCCTCAGCTGAAGAATCTACCGATATGACTTCATCAGCGCCGCCTGCTAAAAGCGCTAAAGAAAAACCTCCGGTGTAGCAAAAGCAGTTTAATGCTCGCATGCCTCGACCAGTTTTCTCTTTAAATTCCCTTGCTAAACGCTGCGCCAAATACCGATTTTCTCGCTGATCAATATAAAAACCCGTCTTGTGACCAACGCGAACATCCACCCCATAACGCACCCCGTCTTCAATCACTTCAATCTCTTCAGGGGGCTCCTCGCCTCTCAAAAGTTCCACTCGTTCTTCCAGGCCTTCACGATGACGCGTAGCCGCATCAGAGCGATCAAAAATCCCTTTGATTCCAGGCACTTTCATGAGAATATCCGCTATGACATCCCGAAACGCTTCCACTCCTGCAGCCTGAAATTGTGTCACAAACCATTCACCATACCGGTCAACAACCAGTCCCGGTAATTGATCCGCTTCGCCAAAAATAACTCGAACCGCTGTGGTACGGGTAAACAGGTGTTCTCTTGCCTTAAGAGCCTTTTGAATCTTGGCTTCAATCCAAGCCTCGTTAATTTCTTCGTCTTCGTTAAAAGACCAGCATCGTGCCCTTAATGTGGAATCTTTTGAATAGGCGGCCCAAGCTAAAAAACGTCCGTCATGAGAAACCACTCGGACAGTATCGCCGCTTTGGGCTTTATTGCTTAATTTTTGAACAGCGGTGTCGTACACCCAGGGGTGACGACGAAGTAAGGAACGTTCCTTTCCCTTTTTTAAAATTAAATCCGTCATGATTTCTCTCTATCGATATAAAGAAGGCTCCCCCTCAGGCCGCGTCTTAAAGCGTCGATGCGTCCACATGTACTGATCGGGGAATTTGCGAATCCATGCCTCTAACTCCTGCGTCACTCGTAAAGTATCGGCTTCATAATCATCTGTTGGGAAGTTTTCCCAAATATCCGAGGCATGAACCTGGTAACCCTCATCCGTCATTTCTGCCACCAACATAATGACCTTGGCTTTTGTGAGTTTTGCTAAACGAGAAGCCATAGGTAAGGTTGCGGCAGGAACTCCAAAAAATGGAATGAAAATGCTGTTTCTTCTGCCATGATCCATGTCGGGAAGATAGTAAAAAGGAAGCCCCTCTCTCATTGCGCGAATGATCGGACGCAAATCATGATGTGTTCCCTTGGCAATTAAAACAGGATCACTGAAGCGTTTTCTGCCCTCAAAAGCCGCTCTATCCCAAACCGGATTGCTCTGACGCTGATACAAAGAAACGCCCCGCACATAAAGGTTTAAACCGATCCCACTGGCATCGAGTCCAGC
This sequence comes from uncultured Sutterella sp., assembly GCA_902388655.1. Taxonomy (GTDB): domain Bacteria; phylum Pseudomonadota; class Gammaproteobacteria; order Burkholderiales; family Burkholderiaceae_F; genus Aphodousia. Next base: position 88,144 of record CABMQD010000002.1, read on the forward strand.
GAAGTGAGGAGCGATGACAATCAATGGACGATTATCAGTGTTTGTAATCCGCTCAAGCACTCCCTCATCAAAACGCACAAAATTTCGAATCTGTTCTTGAGTGCCATTCCAAAGTACGCTGTGATCCAAAGCAGCTCGAGCTAATCGATAAAAACACTGTTTGGCGATTTGCTCTCTTTTCTCCTCGCTCCAGTCCGGGAAACACAGTTTCAAGTTCGTCAGCGCAACTTTCCGACGTTTAGGAACCACATGCCAGAAAAACCAAGCAACAAATCGAGCAACTCTATCCCTGGCCGCCGGAGACCAATCGGCCATCATATCCACCACGCCCAACCAAATGTGCGTAAAGAAATTCAAAATGGATTGCATTCTTTTCCTTTATTCTTCGCGCGTAACGCCACGAGGACATTTATATCGTTTATACGACCATAAATATTGTTGCGGGCACTCCAAAACAGTCTCTTCGATCAGGCGATTCATAGCACAAACGTCTTGCTTTTCATCTCCTGTCAACTGGTAATCCCACTTCTTAGCATGCATAATCCAACCGTTAAATTCACGCTGCATCCGAACCATAAGGACCTGAGCATCAAATTGTTTCGCAAGCTTAATAGGAAAAGTCATTGTGTAGGCTTTTTCTCCAAAAAGCGGAGCCCACACACCCTCTCCATGAGAAGGAACTTGATCGGGCAAAATGCCTGCCACTCCTCCCCTTTTCATGATGCGCAAAATTTGTCGAACACCCTTGAGGTCAGCACTCGCCGGAACAATATTGTCGGAGGCTCGTCCCTGACCAACAATTTCACGCAAATAACTTTTCCTCGGGATACGGTAAAGAATCGCTATCTGCCTCTGTGTCCCTTTTAGCCAACGCTCCGCGACCATCAGCGGTCCGACTTCATAACAACCGATGTGAGGTGTCAGAAAAACCACAGCCTGCCCACTATTGAATGCCTCATTAATAGCCGATACTGATGACTCATCAATCCGACATTTTGAAAGGACCTCCTGACGAGTTCGCCCCCAAACCCAAGGCGCTTCGACAGCCTGTGCGCCTTGCTCTCTGGCTACCGCAGAAGCCATCTCCGGTGAATAAATTCCAGCACGTGTCAAGTTTCTATGGATTTCTTCACGATACGCACTATCGAAACGATAAATGAGCACACCGACCATACGACCTATCGATCGCAAAAAATTTAGTGGCAAGCGAGAAATTAAAAAGACTAGGAATTTCATGAAAAGGATTTTGCCAAACTTTTAAGGAAATGGACTTGATTTTTACTCCATTAAGAGTAGCATTTCGGATCACGCCGAGTTAAGGACAACTTGCGGGGCGTTTCACAAATACCGCTAAAGCGTCAGCCGCATTCCGGATCTTTCCGCGGTGGACGCTCGTTCCACAGGATCTCACTTCAAAAGGAATGTAGCACCATGGATTCTTACTTGTTTACCTCTGAATCGGTCTCTGAAGGCCATCCGGATAAAGTCGCAGACCAAATTTCCGATGCGATTTTGGATGCTATTTTGTCGCAGGACCCCTATAGCCGTGTCGCTGCCGAAACGCTTTGCAACACGGGCTTGGTAGTGCTGGCCGGTGAAATTACGACCCAAGCCAATGTTGATTACATCGACATTGCCCGTGAAACATTAAAACGTATCGGTTATGACAATTCGGATTACGGGATTGATCACAAGGGATGCTCTGTTTTAGTCGGCTACGACAAACAATCAAATGACATTGCCCAGGGTGTCGATCGCGCCAGCGATGATTATCTTGAACAAGGCGCCGGTGACCAAGGCTTGATGTTCGGTTATGCTTGTGATGAAACGCCTACGTTGATGCCCGCGGCAATCTATTACGCTCATCGTTTGATGCAACAACAATCTATCGTCAGACGCAATGGCACACTTGATTTTCTGCGTCCAGACGCTAAAAGCCAGGTCACACTTCGCTATGAAAACGGCAAACCTGTTGCCATTGACACTGTGGTTCTATCAACGCAGCATCACCCCCGCATGAGTGACGGCAATAAAATGAAGCCTGAATTCATCGAAGCCGTCATTGAGCACATTATTAAGCCGGTGCTGCCTTCTGAATGGCTCAAAGATACTCGCTTCCTGATTAATCCGACAGGACGCTTTGTTGTGGGCGGACCTCAAGGAGACTGCGGTCTGACCGGGCGTAAGATCATCGTGGACACATATGGCGGAGCATGCCCGCACGGTGGCGGCGCTTTCTCTGGCAAAGACCCTTCCAAAGTTGACCGTTCCGCTGCCTACGCCTGTCGCTATGTAGCCAAGAACATTGTGGCCGCCGGTCTGGCGTCTCGTTGCCAAGTCCAAGTCTCTTATGCTATCGGGGTTGCCCAACCTATTAACGTTACTGTTCGTACTTTCGGCACCGGTAAAATCGCCGACGAAAAAATCGCCGAATTGGTCCGTCGCCATTTTGACTTGCGTCCTCGCGGCATTATCCAAATGTTGGATCTGCTCCGTCCCATCTATTCCAAGACGGCCGCCTACGGCCATTTCGGTCGGGAAGAACCGGAATTCACTTGGGAGCGCACCGATAAGGCTGAACTGCTGAAGGCTGACGCCTTTTAAATATCAACTTGTTTGAACAGCATCGTCAATTGCCTCAGTTTCACTCGAAACTGAGGCAATTATTTTTAGCTAAACACTTCGACCAGATCTTCTTTCAAAAGACGTGATTTGGGACGAGACGCATTGCTATCATTGGCATCGCGATAACCCAAACTTACGGCGACAACACTCCTGAGTCCCCTTTGACGCAATCCTAAAATCTCGTCGAGCTTTTCGTAATCAACCCCTTCCAGAGCGGTTGAATCAATTCCCATCCCGGCGGAAGCAAATAACAAAATTCCCAATGCGATATAAGCTTGAGCCGTCTCCCATGCCAATGTGTCCGCAACCGTGCGGCTATGCAAACCCACAAAGTGCCGACGACCGGCATCTAAGCCTTCAATAACAGAATCTTTGGCATAACGACCGTCCGCGATTTCCTTATTGAGGACTTTTTCCAAGTGCTCTTCCGTGATTTTCTCCGGTACGGCAAACACAATCACATCACTGGCTTTTGTGATACGTTCTCGGTTAAAGTCTAGGAAACCGTCTGCTATCTTTTCTTTGGCTTGCGGAGTACTGGCCGTAATAAATTTCCAGGTTTGTGAATTCACCGAAGAGGGAGCCAAACGTAAAATTTCCAATAATTCCTCAAACTGCTCACGGGGAATCACCTTGCCGCTGTAATGTTTCGTCGTATAACGGGTCCGAGCAATCTGCAACATCTTATTTTGTTCATTCATTTGACAAACTCCTCATAAAAGACTCATTGTTGAACTTAGTTTAAGCGTATTCTCCCGACATTTGCATCGTTCTTTTGTCTACTCAAACCTCTCGTTTTGACCTTTACAAATCAGGGCCATACAATCTAGAGATTTGATTTTCTCATTTGGGTTTAGAAAAAATGACTACTCGAGTATTAACGGGTATTAACACCACCGGTACTTTGCATATTGGTAATTACGTTGGAGCCATCAGACCTGCTATTCAAGCCAGTCATAGAAAAGATGTACAGAGTTTTTTCTTTATGGCCGACCTGCATGCACTGATTAAGTGCCAGGATCCCGATCGCATTGAGCGTTCTCGATTGCAAATTGCCGCGACATGGTTGGCTGCAGGACTGGATCCCAATCATGTTATTTTTTATCGTCAAAGCGATATTCCTGAGATTCCTCTATTAAGTTGGATGTTGACCTGTGTAACGGCCAAAGGGCAAATGAACAGAGCCCACGCCTACAAGGCTGCGTTGGATGCCAATGTAGAGAACTCTGACGATCCCGACGCGGGCATTTCCATGGGGCTCTACAGCTACCCGATTTTGATGGCGGCTGACATCCTGATGTTTAACGCACACAAGGTTCCCGTCGGTAAAGACCAAATTCAACATTTGGAAATGGCCCGTGACGTAGCTACACGTTTTAATCACCTTTATGCTACTGAGGACGCCCCCTTCTTCGTAATGCCAGAAGCTGTAGTTGACGAGACTCATGAAGTGCTTCCCGGCCTTGACGGTCGTAAGATGAGTAAGAGCTACAACAACGTCATTCCTCTTTTTGAAGGGGGAAGCAAAGCCCTGAAAGAGGCAATTGCCGGCATCAAGACCGACTCCAAACTTCCCGGAGAACCGAAAGACCCCAAATCCACCTCTTTGACGGCAATTTATGAAGCCTTCAGTACTCCTGAAGAGTACGAACAGTTCTGTCAACGGTTGCAGGAAGGTCTCGGCTGGGGAGAGGCCAAACAAGAGCTTTTTGACAAAATCGAAGCTGAGATCGGTCCCATGCGCACCAAATACGAAGAATTGATGAAGCATCCCGATCAGATTGAAGCTATTTTGCAAGAAGGCGCTCGAAAGGCTCGTGAAATTTCCGTGCCCTTCATGCAAAAAATCCGTCAAGCCGTCGGCTTGCGAAACTTTGCCCATTTCGGTGAAATGCAGCGTAAGACCATCGAGAAGAAAAAAGCCTCGCTGCCGATTTTCAAACAATATCGAGAAAAAGACGGAAAATTCTATTTCAAACTGACAAGCGCTTCCGGTAAAGAACTGCTGCAAAGTGTGGCTTTTGACAGTGGCAAAGACTGTGGTCAAGTTGTTTCTTCTTTGAAGTGTTCAGGACTTTGTGACGAATCGTCAGTTGTGGCCATCGTTAAAGATGGTGAAAATGTCACAGTGAAATGCGTTCAACTTTGCCCCGGCGTTAGGCGCGAAGAAATTCAAGAAGCACTATGTGCTATCCGCACAGCCGAAGAAGAAAAACGCAAAAAGAATACCCAATAACTGATTTGGGGAACCTCCGTCAAGGACATTCCCCTCTGCTTTTCTCAAGGAGCGCTGCGAGGCTGCCATTGTGTAAGCTCCCAGGCTTGAGACAAATTTTAACAGCGCTCACCTAACATAAATTCTTTTAATTGGAGACTTTTTGATGAGTACGCCTTACATCATCGCCGATATCGGTCTGGCCGATTGGGGCAGAAAAGAAATTAAAATCGCCGAAACGGAAATGCCGGGTTTAATGGCAATTCGTGAAGAGTATGCGGCTTCTCAACCTTTGAAAGGTGCCCGCATATCCGGCTCTTTACACATGACAATCCAAACCGCGGTATTGATTGAAACGCTGGTTGCCCTTGGTGCCCAAGTTCGTTGGGCAAGTTGCAATATTTTTTCCACGCAGGATCACGCCGCCGCGGCTATTGCAGCCGAAGGTATTCCCGTTTTCGCCATCAAAGGTGAGAGCGTTAACGACTACTGGGAATACACTCACAAGATTATGGAATGGGATGACGGCGGTTACTCCAATATGATTCTGGACGATGGCGGCGATGCCACCTTGCTTTTGCATTTGGGTGCTCAAGCCGAGCAGGATCATTCTGTCATTGAACATCCTAAGAGTGATGAAGAGACGGCCCTTTTTGCTGCCATTGAGCGCCATCTCAAAGAAGACTCTCATTGGTACTCAAAGCGCATTGTCCACATCAAAGGCGTTAGCGAAGAAACGACCACAGGCGTTCATCGCCTCTACCAAATGGCTGCCAAAGGCACTTTGCGTTTCCCCGCCATGAATGTCAACGACTCCGTGACAAAGTCCAAGTTTGACAATCTTTATGGGTGCCGAGAATCCTTGGTTGACGGTATCAAACGAGCTACGGACGTGATGATCGCTGGGAAAGTGGCTGTTGTCGTCGGTTATGGCGATGTAGGCAAGGGCTGTGCTCAAGCGTTGCGCGCCTTAGCTGCACAAGTTTGGGTTGTTGAGGTAGATCCTATTTGTGCCCTTCAAGCTGCTATGGAAGGCTATCGCGTGGTTACCATGGACTGGGCGGCCGATAAAGCTGATATTTTTGTGACAGCCACGGGCAACATCAATGTCATCACGCACGACCACATGATTCGCATGAAAAACGAAGCTATCGTCTGCAATATCGGTCACTTCGACAGCGAAATCGATGTCGCCAGCATGCGCAAATACCAATGGGAAAACATCAAACCTCAAGTTGATCACATTGTTTTACCTTCTGGCAATAAGATTATTCTGCTCGCAGAAGGTCGCTTGGTGAATTTAGGCTGCGCAACCGGTCATCCGAGCTATGTGATGTCGAGTTCTTTTGCCAACCAAACTTTGGCGCAAATTGAACTTTTCAACCATACCGATAAGTATCCGGTTGGCGTCTATGTTCTGCCAAAGATTTTGGATGAAAAAGTTGCCCGATTGCAGCTCAAGAATTTCAATGCTCAACTGTCTGAGCTGACCGATGAACAAGCCGCTTATATCGGTGTTTCCAAGGAAGGTCCTTACAAGAGCGATGCGTACCGCTACTAATTCTTTGCGCTGAAAAGTTCGGATCTAGACGGCTTCACCCAGGTGAAGCCGTTTTCATTTACAAAAGCAGACAACGGACGATCATGCACTTCGTGAGGAATGCTTGGCAGTAAAAACTCCCTGGATAAAACACCGATCGTTATATCAAAGGTGTTTTGGGCCAACAGCCGATCGTACCAGCCGCCCCCATATCCCAAACGATAACCATTAGGATCTATTCCTACGCAAGGAATTAACAAACATTGCGGAGAAATAATCTCTCCTGAAATCGGGGCAGGAATTCCTGTGTCATCGTTATCCAAAACCGAACTTGCTTCCCATCGTAAGAACTGCATTTTCTTTTGACGGATTCTGGGCAAGGCGAGAGTTTTTATAACCTTTTCTTCTTTTAGCCGAATCAACACCTCTCGCAAATCAATCTCATTTTGTATCGGATAATAAAAACCGACCCTCTCAAAGCAATTTTTTCGAAAAAACTCTTCCAAATGCCCGCAAATACACCGCGCGCTTTCCTTCCAATCCTGCTTTTTTCTTTTCTGTAAGCACTCTTTTCTGAAAAAAGATTTATCTGGCATGACGAGATGATCATTTTTTAATTAAAGTACGGTGTATGCAGTTTAAATTAAATTCTTCACTTTTCTCGATTTGCAAAAAGCTTTCGGTCTTTCTGCTGGGAGCGGTCTTTTTGTCGCTCTCGCATGCCTCAGTCTCTCCGGATATCTCAAAAATCCTGAGAACGGAGCAGCCTCAATTGAACACAGAAGTTATTGAATTTTTAAACACCAGTAATAACGAAGAAAAATTACGTTTCTTTCAGCAAGCGTTTATAAAACAGAAACTTTATCTTTTTAATCATCCGGAAAAACATTTTGATGAGGACTATCCGCTAAAAGCGTATGTAAGAGCATGGTCTTTACTGGCGCAAATAAAAAGAGAACCCGAAAACAGGCAGCTGCAGAGAGATATTCATGCATTTTTTACCGAACACAAAAATGACTACATTGCCGAGCGAATCAGAACTGATTGGCTCTTGATCATGGCGCCAACGTGGAACGACAAACATCAATGGAAAAATTTCATTCATACTCGTTCCCAGCTTCAATGGAATAAATCCGAACCCAGCATTGTCTGTTGGGATCTGCTGCACCGTATTGAAAATAAAAAAACTCTTTCTAAAACTCAGGCCAATGACTTCCTTGAAGTTATTAATGCTCCCCGTTTCAAAAACAACGCTGTTTGCGGCAAAGTTGCCGATATCCTTATCGATAAAGCCCCATCGACAGCCTTTAGACGTTTGGTCATTTTGGTCCAACAGGGAAAAATTGCAGAGGGTCGTAAAGTTCTTAACTTTTTGATCAAGAAGAAACGGCTCCCTGCTCAAGCTGCGAGGCAGGCATTTAATACTCCTTCTAAGTGGTATCGCAATAACCGCAACAAACTGTCTCAACAAAATAAATATGTCCGCATCATTGCGGCTTACCGATTAACTTCTGTTAATTTTGCCTGGGCACTGAAAGTAGCCAATTCTTTACAAGGACGACTTAACAAACAAGAAAAAGCTGCCATTTGGGGACGTTTGGGTTACGTGGCTGCCATCGGTCATGACCGACAAGCGCTGCAGTGGTATGCCAAAGGAGGCACTGCTGTCTGCACAGGTCCTTACAGCGCCTTAGCAAATGATTGTCTGGAGTGGCGCGTCAGGGCTGCACTGCGAGAGAAAAATTGGAAAGTCCTGCCGCAATACATCGCCTCCCTGCCGGCTTTCATAGCCAACAAAGACAATTGGACTTATTGGCGTGCCAGGGCCATGTATATCAACGGACAGAAACAAGAGGCTCAAAAATATTGGCAACGCATAGCAACCGTACGCACTTTCTACGGAAAACTGGCCGCAGAAGCTCTAGGGCGCTCTTTTTACTATTCCGGAAATGAAACCGTCGAAGCAACCCCTGAAGCCATTGAAGCCATGCAATCCAATGAAAGCTTCGTGCGAGCCAAAGCGTTTTATAAAGCGGGGTTATTTTATGAAGGTAATCTTGAATGGCAATGGGCCATGAGGGGTATGAATCCTGCCCAACTTTTAGCCGCATCGCAATGGGCTGAAAAGCATTCTTTACTTCACCGCGCAATTAACACCGCCATTAAAGTCGCAGAACATTATCCGCTGGAGCACGACCTGCTTTATCCTCGTCCATTTGAAACTGAGATTGAGCAATACGCCGAAAAAGCGAATATCGATGTCAATTGGGTGTACGGTTTAATACGACAGGAATCTCGTTTCATTGCCGCTGCTCGCTCTAATGTCGGAGCCAACGGACTGATGCAGATCATGCCCGCGACTGCCAAATGGATCGCTAAGGAGTTGGAAATTCAGGATTTCAAACCTGAAAACATTTATGAAATCAAAACCAATATTTACTTTGGCACATCTTATCTGCGATCGCTTCTAAACCGTTTGGATAACAACATGATTTTGGCAACAGCGGGCTACAACGCGGGCCCCAACCGAGCGAGTCGTTGGCAGCAATCTCTACCTGAGGTCACAGAAGGCGCTATTTTTGTAGAAACCATTCCCTTTACGGAAACTCGCAATTACGTGCAAAATGTTCTTGCCAATACAATTGAATACGCTCATGATCAGGGCAAAACAATTCAATCTTTTAAAAATTGGTTAGGTGTAATTGATCCTAAGGCTAAAACCAACTCCGACGAAAAAATCTAGTGATGCACGTTTATCTTGTTGGCGGCTATGTTCGCGATATCTACCTAAGACAGGAACTCGGTTACCAGGTAACGCTGGGAGACCGTGATTGGGTTGTTGTCGGCGCAACACCTAAGGAAATGATCGAAAAAGGCTTTAAACCGGTCGGGAAAGATTTTCCGGTTTTTCTGCATCCTCAGACTCACGAAGAGTACGCCTTGGCGAGAACAGAACGAAAAGTTGCGCCGGGCTACCATGGCTTTATTTTTCACACCTCTGAAGATGTTTCTCTCGAACAGGATTTACTGCGCAGAGACTTAACCATCAACGCAATGGCTCTCGATGGCGATAATCTCATCGATCCATACGGCGGCTTAAGTGATATTAGAGCAAAGCTCTTACGACACGTTTCCGAAGCCTTTAAAGAAGATCCCGTTCGCATTTTGCGCATTGCTCGCTTCAGTGCCAAACTGCCGGAATTCAGCATTGCAACCGAAACAGAGAATTTACTCAAAGAGATGGTGCAAAACGGTGAAGCCGACAGTCTTGTTTCTGAACGTGTTTTTCTTGAAATGAGAAAAACCTTGCACACAAAAGCTCCTTCACGTTTCGTGCTTGTTTTACGTTCTTGCGGCCTCTGGGAGCGTCTTTTCAAAAATTTCCCTATTGATCACCAGGTCCTTGAGCTTCTTGATCAAAACGAAAATTTGACGGAGTGTGAAAAGTTTGCGTTGCTGACGCACAGTGAAGACAACCCAGCACAAATAAAAACATTCCTGTCGATACTCAAACCTCCAACCGACATTAACGATATGGTTTTGCTATGGAATAAGGTCAAAAATCGTGTGCAGGCGACGGACTCCGATGGTTTGTTATCCCTGATTGAACTATGTGATGCTCTTAGAAGACCGGAAAGATTTAAAGCGGTTTTGAATATTGCTCATGCAATTTACGGTATAAAAAGCGACCTTTGGGAAAAGGCTTTCGAGCACGTTCAAAAGGTGGATGCGGGTAAAATCGCCTCTTCTTGCGCTGACAAATCCACAATATCCCAAGCTATACATTTAGCACGCTTACGCGCAATTAAGGAATTGATTTGATATGTCCTGGTACAACGATCCATTACTGAAAAACTGTCGTCGCATTATCCTTAAAGATATAAAACGGAATGCAATGATTGGGGCTTATGAACACGAGAAGCACACTGCTCAGCCTGTCCTTCTCAACATTGAGGTGTTTGTTCATACGAATAATGAAGCCGATGAACTAAAAAATGCCTATAACTACGACGAAATTATCCAGGCTGTTGATATGGTGCTCGGCAAAGGTCATATTTGTCTGCAAGAAACACTGGTAGATGGCATCGCTGAACAACTTCTAACCAACGCATTGGTTCGAGCGGTTATCGTGCGGAGTGAAAAAACTCAAGCCTATAACGATGTAAAAAGTGCAGCTGTCGAGATATTTAAGGTTCGTCATGACTAAAAAGACTATTCCGATCATTGAAGACAAAGAGATTCTGATTGAAGACGACATCAAAGAAAAGACTGAAAATCAGGCAAAAGCTAAAAAGTCTGTCGCCGAAAAAAAGAATGAAAAACGAATCATGCGCTTGGCTGGTAAGGCAATCGCAGAATTCGGAATGATTGAAGGCGGCGATAAGGTTATGGTGTGCATGTCCGGCGGTAAAGACAGCTATGTATTGCTGGACGTATTGATGAAATTACAGAAAAGAGCGCCTGTACCTTTTGAACTGATCGCTTTGCATGTTGATCAACATCTTCCCAATTTTCCTAAAGATGTTATTCCCGATTATTTGGAAAGCATCGGTGTCAATTTCCATATTGAAGATCAGGACACTTGGTCCATTGTTCAACGTGTTATTCCCGACGGTAAAAATGTCTGTTCTGTCTGCTCACGTCTGCGCAGGGGCATCATTTACCGAGTCGCCAAAGAATTAGGAGTCACCAAAATCGCACTCGGTCATCATATGGATGACATTGTGAGCACTTTGCTGTTGAATATGTTCTATGGCGGTCGACTCAAGGGCATGCCGCCTATCCTTAGAAGTGATGATGGACAAAATGTCATCATCAGACCGTTGGCCTATGTTCGCGAATATGAGATTGAACGTTGGGTTAAATACAGAAATTACCCCATTATTTCTAAAGAAATTTGCCGAAAAATTGAGAACAAAAAACGCGCTGAAATTAAGGCATTAATGCGTGATTGGGATCGCCAATACGACAGTCGAATTTACAACATTTTGATGAGCATGACTCGTGTCGCCCCTTCGCATCTTATGGATAAATCAATTTACGATTTTAAAACTCTGATTCCTGACGCTCTCAAGAAGGAAAATGAAGACTAATCCGCGTTTTTCTCCATAAGAAGCCATTTGTAAATATCATCTCGACTGCAACCGATGATTTTAGCGGCCGCTGCGGCGGCCTTTGAAGATGGCACGGCCGACGCTAAGACTCGAATCCACTGTTTATCCTTTTGAGACAACTCCAGTAGATCACTTTCAGGCGCCACGTCGACCAAAATAACGTACTCACCTTTAGGTTCATAAGACTGGAGCCACTCTGATAACTCTTGCGCGGACATAACACAGAAAGTTTCAAACTTTTTCGTCAGTTCACGCGCTACGACCACTCGTCTTTCAGGTTGAGAAAGTTCACCTAGATCTTTTAACACTTCTTTGATGCGATGAGGAGCTTCATAGAGAACAAAACTGCCTTTTTGTCCAAGCAATGCCGACAACGCCTCACGTCTGGCTTTCGCTTGAGGCGGCAAAAAACCAACAAACTGGAACCCCGCGGGCTCCAGCCCCGCCGCTGACAGCGCGGTTATCACGGCGCTTGCTCCTGGAATCGGAATGACCCTGAATCCCGCCTTTAAAACTTCCCGAACCAGTCTTGCCCCGGGGTCTGACACCGCCGGGGTTCCGGCATCGGTGACCATCGCAACTTTTTCGCCCTTTTGCAGTCGTTCAATTATCATATGGGACTGAGCAATTTCGTTGTGTTCCCGCACACTTACCGTAGGAACAGAAATAGAAAACCGCTCTAAAAGTTTTTTGGTTTCGCGCGTGTCTTCCGCAGCAATAACATCCGCACTGGTTAGTACCCATAACGCTCTGAGAGTGATATCAGCTGCGTTTCCAATTGGCAACCCCACAATGTAAAGCGCGGAATTGGGAAGCGTTTGTGATTCGAGACCAGCCAATTGCATTAGCAACTGTTCTGACCATTGATTGGATGTGGATTGCATTGTGAATACTCGTTTAATCGTTCGTTTTCTTTGTTTGGCTATTGTAGCGAGCTTTAGCTCATTGAGTTCTGCTCAACAGGCTGTTTCATTCGCGGTTTCTGATAAGCCGATAATGCCTGTCGGCAGTGTGGCTCAAAACAAAATTAAAATTGCCGTTTTGATGCCCCAACAGGACAATCCTTTGACTGTCTTTGCCAATTCGATTGTCAACGGGATCCAAGCTGAAAATTCTCAACAACTTACACCTTACGACATTATTTTATTGCCCCGAAAAAACGGGCAAAGCGCATTATCACACTTGCAAGATGCGGCATTGATGGGAGCTTCGGTGGCTGTCGGTCCGATTACTCGAGATGATGTTAACGAAGTCTCGTCATTATCATTTTTACCGTTGCCTGTCGTTTCATTGAATCTACCTTATGACGGTGTTGCCTCGCCTGAACTTATGATGAATTTCTCGTTATCACAAGAGGAAGAGGCCAAGCAGATCACCGCTATTGCAATTAAAAGTTTGCAACCTGACGAAAACGGCATGATGCCAACAGTTGCCATTTTTGAGTCCAACTCTCCGTTGGAACATCGCATTGCCGACACATTCGCACGAGAACTGCAGACCGCCAATATTCCCTTTACGCGACAGACACTTACTGAAGAACTGATGGCTCAACCCAAGTTCTACAACATCGAAAACAGCGCAGTCCCCAAACCTCGCCTGGAAGCTCTGCCCGATGCCACCGAGGATCCATACGGATATCAAAGAGTCAAACTTCGCAATGAACGCTTGATGGCACAATATCGTGCGAAAGTGGAATTTGAGGAAGCTCCTTATCAAGCGGCTTTCCTTGCGATGGACGCTCGCACTGCGGCTCTGGTGAAACCGCGTCTTCCCCGAACCACGCGAGTTTGGGGAACAAGCATGATCAATCCGGGCAGTATGGAGCAGAACATCGCCGCCTCTTTTGCTTACGATTTACAAAATGCCGGTTTTGTTGATTCTCCTTTAGTCGTCCGATACAACGATTCTGATTTTCGGGCCAGTTTCGGTGTTAATCCGCCGAACTCGCTGCTTGAGCGTCGTCTGTTTGCTTTTGGCGTAGACGCTTATCGCCTTGCTTGTGCCTGGATGAAATGGCAATCCGACATTCACATGAATGGCACTACCGGTGATCTCTCCTTTAAGCAAGGTATCACGGCCGATGTTGTCCGAATCGCACAGCCTGCGACTGTATTAAACGGACGAGTTGAAAGCACAACAGCTGAACAATTAACTCAACCGCTTCAACGCCCATAAACCAACATGACGACTTTACTGACCCTTCAGGACGCTGAACTAGCATTCGGCGATCAGCCTCTTTTAGACCGTGCCAACCTAACCGTTATGGACGGTGAAAGGATCGGTGTCATCGGTCGAAATGGAACAGGAAAGAGTTCTCTTTTACGAGTTATTGCCAATGTCGACAAACTTGATGACGGCACAAAGACAGTAATGGATGGTTTAGGTATCACCTATGTGGAACAGGAACCGTTCTTACCCCAGGCAGATTCAATAAGAGAGGCTCTCATCGCTCGAGGGAATCTTGAAAAAGAAAATGATGAACAACTGAAATGGCGTCAGATTGCCCGACTTGACGAATACTTGCATCGATTCGGTTTGGACGGCAACCGTCCGCTAATGGGTGCGTCCGGCGGGGAACGTAAACGAGCCGCGCTTGCCTTGGCTTTTGCCCTTGACAGAGATTTACTTCTATTGGACGAGCCTACAAACCATCTGGATATTGATGGGATCCTCACTCTTGAAGAACTCATTAAAAGCGAATACCGCGGTTCTAAATCTCTTATGGTCATAACGCACGATCGAGCTTTCCTGGATTCCGTCAGTACCCGAATTATTGAATTGGATCGCGGGGTTTTGAGAAGTTACCCGGGTAATTTTGAAGCTTATGAGAACAGAAAAGAACAGGAACTCATTGCCGAAGATATCGCCCGACGAAAATTTGACAAATTCTGGGCTCAAGAAGAAGTTTGGATCCGAAAAGGGATTGAAGCAAGAAGAACTCGTAATGAGGGCCGTGTCCGACGCTTAGAACGGTTGCGCGAAGAAAGAGCTGCGCGAAGGGATCGTTTGGGGCAAATCAACCTCAATATTGATGCCGGAGTCAAAAGCGGGAAAATCGTTGCGGAACTTGAAAAAGTCTCTTTGTCCTTTGACAACAAAGTTATCGTTAAAGACTTGAATTTCAAGTTACTCAGAGGCGATCGATTGGGTCTTGTCGGCCATAATGGTGTAGGGAAAAGCACCTTAATCTCATTAATCCTGGGAAAGCGCAACCCCGATAGCGGTTCTGTCAAATTAGGCACCAATTTACAAATCGCTTACTTCGATCAGTTGCGCGCCCAATTGGATTCCAATAAAACGGTTGCGGAAACCATTTCACCAGGTAGCGAATGGATTGAAATTGGAGGAACAAAAAAACACGTCATGGCTTATCTCGGAGATTTTCTTTTCCCTCCGAGACGAGCCAATGTTCCCGTTTCCAATCTGTCCGGCGGCGAACGCAACCGATTGTTGTTAGCCCGACTTTTTGCCTTACCCGCCAATCTATTGGTGTTGGATGAACCCACCAATGACCTGGATATTGACTCCCTGGAATTGCTTGAGCAAACACTTCAGACGTACCCCGGAACACTCATTCTGGTCAGCCATGATCGACGCTTCCTGGATAACGTTGTCACTGAAGTGCTCGCTCCTGAGGGTGAGGGATTGTGGCGAGAATATGTCGGCGGGTATTCGGATTGGCAACACTATCGTCCTAAATCCGAACCCGAAAAAAAGAAGACGGAAAATGTTGAAAAAGCAATTGTCAAACGTGTCAAACCAGTTCAAATCAAGTTAACTTACAAGGAAAATAAGGAACTTGAAAAGCTACCTGAACGCCTGATAATGTTGGAATCCGAGCGTGATGATTTACTTGGCGAGATGAACTCCGGCGACTTTTACACCAAACATGATGCGCAAAGCATTAAGGATTACACCGAGCGGTTTCAGAATTTAGAAAAAGAAATCAGCCTAGGCTATCAGCGCTGGGAAGAATTGGAAAATAAAAAAGCGCTCAGTCAAACCAACAAATAAGAATATTTCTCATTTATAAAGACTATCAAAAATTATTTTTTGATAGTTTTTTCTATTTTAAAAATAGCATTTATTGCAAACAATCAAAGAGATCCTTATTATTTCCCTCTAAATGATAACGATTATCATTTGTATTGATGATGTTTCGACCACAATTTATCAATAAAGGGCGGCCAATGCAGCTAAAAAGCCAACATAAATCTTTCGAATCTTCTCAACGTGCCATGATGGGTAGTCACGCTTCAGCTCTCGAAGACATGGTTAACTTTGAAGCAGAAATTACAGATAACCCTTTAAAATACGCCTTTCGCGGTAAGGCCACTGTCCACACTCACATCCCTGGTCAAACTTACATAGGTGACGATGCTATTTCAGTAATTAAGAATCAATACAAAAATCAAAGACAAAAAACCAGTTTAGCTTATATCCACGTCCCTTTTTGTGAAACCCGCTGCCTCTACTGCCTCTTTTATCAAAACCCTCTACAACCGGAATCCAGTCAACACTACACAGACCTTCTGATCAAAGAATTACAACTCTGGAGCGACCTCGCAGCTCAAAAAAAGGAACCCATTCACGCTGTTTACTTCGGCGGCGGCACGCCGACCTCTCTGCAAGCCAACGATCTTTATCGCATGATCAACGCCGTCAAAAACTACCTGCCGTTAGCCAATGATTGCGAAATCACGCTCGAAGGCCGCATTCACCACTTCCCGGAAGAAAAGATGGAGGCGGCTTTTAAAGCCGGTGTTAATCGTGTCTCCCTAGGTGTGCAGACTTTTAACACCAAGGTGAGGCAAACCATGCGCCGAGTCGATGATCGGGACACAATGATTCGAGCAATCGAAAAACTGGCCTCATTTAACCAAGCCAGTATCGTCTGCGATCTTATTTACGGCTTCCCCTATCAAGATGTGGCAGTCTGGGAAGATGACGTTAAGACTGCCATCACGTTACCCCTTGACGGGGTCGACTGCTATCAACTGAATGTCTTTGAAAAGTCTCCGCTTGGAAAATTCATTGCAAACGGCAAACTTCCCGCCGGAGCCGATAAAGAGGAAAGAGCGGAAATGTTTGCCCGGTCTGTCGAATTGTTAACTCAAGCGCAATGGCGTCGCTTATCGAATAACCACTGGTGTCAAACTTTCCGCGAGAGAAATATCTACAACCGCTTCGGTAAAAGTGCCGCCGACTGTTTGGCTTTCGGCAGCGGAGCAGGCGGAAAAATCAACGGTTTTAGCTTCATGATCGAAAGAAAATACGACGAATGGGCTAAAAAAGTTGAAGCCGGCATAAAACCGATTGCTTTTGCAAGTGCCCCCAATGCCCACTGGCACGCCCTACGTACAGTTTCTTCCGAAATGGAGCTTGGTCGAATCAATATGCGTCGCCTAAGCGACTCCTTTTCATTGCCTCTTGATGAACTGAGTCGTGATGTTTTTGAACAATGGACCAAAGCCGGTTTGATTACTCCGGTAGATAACTGGATGGTTCAAACCGTAGCCGGTCAATTCTGGCACACCACGATGGCTCAGTTATTGATCAATGTGCTGGGCAAACGACTCAATCAAACGAAGTAAAGATTTTTCAACCCACAGAGAAAAGCTAATAACTGTTTCTCTACTGACTAAGATGACAAAAAGTCTCTCTTTCAAAAAAACAAGCCTCGCTTTAGCGGTGGCCCTTTCTCTCCCTCTGATCAGCGCCCAGGCAGCTGAAAACTATAAAGCTCAGGATGTCGTTGTGACGGCGTCTCGCGTCGAGCAAGATCTCATGGACGTTAATATGTCCGTCTCTGTTATTACGCAGGAAGACATCAAAAGAAGCAATGCGCAGACTGTCGGCGATTTACTAGACATGATTCCGGGTGTTCGAGTTAATTCCGACGGTGGCCAGGGAATGAAACGCATCAAAATCCGTGGTGAAGACTCCTTCCGTACCGTTGTCATGATTGACGGTCAAAGAATTTCTGAACAGAAGTCAATGTCCGGCGCGCCGATGTTGATTGACCCTGCAATGATTGAACGAATTGAAGTCATTAAAGGACCGGCCTCCGTTTTGTATGGCTCTGATGCCATCGGCGGTGCGGTAAACATTATTACCAAAAAAGGCGGTGATAAACCTTTTCAAGCTGAAGTCAGTGCCGGCATGAACTCTTCAAATAACGGTACCACAGCATCTTTCTCACTTTTCGGTGCTCACAATGGTTGGCGTTATCGTTTGGGAGTTGCGCATGAAAAAGGTGACGATCTTGATACTCCTAAAGGAGAGATTTCTCCGACAGACTTTGATTCATTAGGAGCCAATTTATTTGTTGCTTATGACATTGATCCCAACAAAGAAATTGGTTTTACCGTCGACTATTTTGATATGGATTTCAGATCAGCCGACGTAAATACTCCCGCCTTCTTTGTTGACGTTCCAAAATGGAAGCGCACAAAAGTCGGAGCTTTTACGGAGCTGCGTGCCATTAACCAGTACCTGCAACGCCTGCGAGTGGATGCTTTCTATCAAAACTCCGACAAGTCCATGCATAACCACGTTGAATCCAGTGAAATGCCATTCAAAATTGATCCTTACGCGGACAATGATTTAGATTCTTACGGTTTCTCAGTACAAGCAGACTGGGCCCTTGGAGATAATCATTATTTGATTACAGGATATGAATTCAACTACGATGACTTAGATGCGATCAGTCGTACTGAATCTTATTTCGGCGCAATGATGGGCAACAGAGAGGACACTCACTATTACACGAAAACAGGTTACTACCAAGGTACGATGCAAACCCATGCCTTGTTTGCCGCAATGGAATCCACTCTTCCTCATGACTTTAAACTTAATTACGGTGTTCGCTACACCTACGTAAAAACTGATATGACAAAGGCCGAAGGAGTCCAACATTACTGGACATCGATGATGCCTGGGTTACCTGTAACGCCCGATAAAACTTCTGGGTTTGGTGAAGAAGGAGATGAAACCAATGATCGCTTTGTCTTCAATGCCGGGATTTCATGGACCGGTATTGAAAATTGGACTTTACGCGCCGCTTGGTCACAAGGTTTCCGTACTCCTCTGTTACAAGAGCGTTATGTGCCCACGAGTATGGGGCAAGACGGAACCACTTGGAATAATCCTGACCTAGACCCAGAAACATCTGACAACTTTGAAATCGGCGCACGTTGGACAAACGGTGCTTCTATGTTTGATGCCTCACTGTTTTACTCCGTCGCGGATAACTACATCGATGCATTACCGAGCGTTCAGCATGGTGGCGAAGACATGTATCAAAACGTCGCCCAAGCCAAAACTTTAGGTGCCGAGATCTCAGTTAGCACCCAACTCATGCAAACCGGTTTTGAACCGTACGCATCTTTAACCTGGATGCGTCGTCAGTACGATTACGGTAACGGTGTGGAAACCTACGATTCCGGCACTCCGAGCCTTTCCGCTCGATACGGTGTGCGCTGGAATGGCGAATACGATGGGCTCGACATCCACATGGACGGCTATGTATGGTCGCAATCCTCAAGTGACTATCGATCAATTGATGGGAAAAGCGATTATCACCTCGGCGGCGCGACAACGTTTAACTTAACTGGTGGTGTCGCCTTCGGCCCGCAAAATAAATACTCCGTAGACGTCGGTCTTTACAACATTACCGATAAGGCTTACCGCGAACAGACCTCTATATGGATGCCGGGACGCTACTTTACGGTCAAACTGAATGCTCAGTTCTAAGACTTTTGACGAGTGATAAAAATGACCGTTAAATCGGCCTATTGGAAATCGCAAGAACTCGTCATGATCGGTGTTTTTGCTGCCGCCATCAAGCTATCCTCTCTCCTGATAGCTTTGGCCGGCGGCGGCATGAACCCGGTTACGCTCATGCTTAAAAACCTTGTGTTCACCACACTTCTGATCGTGCTGTTAGCAAAAGTCAGAAAAAGCGGAACGCTTTTGCTTTTTACCGCAGTATCAATGATTGTGAGTGTGCTTTTGATGGGAGGAAGCATCACTTTGTTGCCTGCTGCGCTTGTCGGCGCTTTAGCAGCAGAATTGGCCATTGGGCTCACAGGGGGCTTTAAAAAGTCGTGGTCAACATTCGTGGGGGTTGCCGTCTATGACCTTGCCACCAAACTCTTTTCCATCGCGGTCTCTTACCTCATGATGCGCGAGACACCAGCTCTTGTACTGTCTGTACTACCCATTATTTTCATTGGCTACACAGGCTGTCTGCTCGGACTTTTTACTGGTTATCGGGCACTTAAAGAGCTTCGCCATGCCGGTATTGTCAGGAGTTAATCATGAATCATTCCGTCCTGACACAAATTGATGCAAGGAGCAAACTGCTGATCACCTTTTTAGGAGCCGTCTCAACCATCGCTTACTCAAGCTTAGCGGCTCAGCTGACGCTTTTTTCAGTCAGTTTGCTGATGGCTTTATTGATTAAGCGCCCGGCACTGGTTTCTATTTTGTACTTACTCATGGCCTTGATGATGGGGCTTGCAGTTGGCTGCACAGTAGTCATCACTCTCTTTATCCCTGCATTGGGCGAAATGACTGTACAAAATCTTTTAATTCCCTTCTTGCGTGGTTTAACCATGATGAATCTGGTTATGGGACTGGCGCTTTCAACCAAAATTGAAAACATTATGGCTGCCCTTGCTCAATTGCGCCTGCCTTTTGTCATCACATTACCTTCTACAGTCATGATTCGTTTTATTCCGACCTTTGCTCACGATGTTTCTCAAGTTTGGGAAACGTTGAAAATCAGAGGCTGGCAAGTGAATTTCACGATGCTTTGCACTCATCCGCTATTGTGCACAAGGCTTATTTTCACACCAATACTATTCAGAGCTCTCAAAAGTAGTGAAGCATTGGGAGTTGCCGCTGAATTAAAAGGACTTGACAGGGGTTTAGATAACCAAGCAGCCAATGCCTTTTCTTCTGAAGAAAAACTTTCTTACCGCGATTGGATCGTTTTGGGTATGGGCGTGCTGACTGTGGTTTTGGCATTGGTAGCTGAAATTTACCTGAGCGATTGGGGAATCACACCCAATGCAGTGAGAATACCATGACAGCGGAAAAATCATGATCACTTTTGAAAATGTTTCCTACCGCTATCCGTTTCAAACCGACTGGGCTGTCAAAGATTTGAATCTGACTGTCTCGCCAGGGCGAGTTGTCCTGGTCACGGGCGTTTCAGGCTGCGGAAAAACCACATTGATGCGTCTGGCAAACGGGCTTTGTCCGCACTACTATGCAGGCGAAATGACCGGTTGTGTCACTGTTTTTGGCAAGAAAACAAAAGAAGTTTCTGTCTCTGACATTTCCGATAAAGTCGGCACGCTTTTTCAAGACCCAGAAGATCAATTTTTTGCTCTCAGTGTTCGAGATGAGTTGGGATTTACGCTCAAAGTTGCCGGTACTGACCCAAATTCAGTTCAAGAGCGAGTCAATACTATTGCCAAACGTCTTCACATTGAAGAGCTTTTGACTCACTCCATTTCCGCACTCTCGGAAGGACAAAAACAACGTGTAGCGTTAGGCGAAATTCTCGTCTCTGAACCGCAGGCTCTTATCCTGGACGAGCCATCGGCAAACTTGGATCCGGAAGCTACCGATCGGCTCGCTCAGGAACTTTTACGGCTTAAACAATTGGGATTTGCCATTTTGGTAGTAGATCACCGTCTGCACTGGATTAACGGAATTGCCGATGAAGTCATCGTGATGCAGCACGGTGAAATCAAAGAAAGGGGCACCTTTGAGATTCTAGAAAATAAGGCACTTCGGCAAGAGTACGGTCTTCGGGATGCCTATGTACCTGACGTTCGTGAAACGTTGCCTGAAATTACCCCGGAAGCCCCCATTTTGATGACAACCGATCTGACCTTTGATTATGAGCGGGCTAACCGTCACTCAAAGTTGGCAAAGTTCAAACAGCTTTTCAAAGGGGTTCCCACTGAACACAAAGAGCTTTTGCTCAAAAACATTCATTTCAAAATCGGCAGAGGCATCACGGCACTGATTGGTGAAAACGGTAGTGGAAAAACCACACTGGTTCGTCTGATTACCGGACTCAATACAGGATCCGGAGAGCTCTACCTTAAAGGTTCAAAAACCTCCGCTGCAGATCTACTCAAACACACCGGTCTTGTGCTTCAAAACGCCGATCATCAACTGCAGATGCGCAGTGTGCGCGAAGAAATCAGGGCCTGTCTTTTTGCCGCTTGTCAAACTCAACATACAGACGAAACCATTGATAAGTTACTTGAAGCTTTTTCTCTCAAAAAGTTATCCGATCGTCATCCTCAATCGCTGTCTGGCGGTCAAAAGCAACGACTCGTCATTGCGTGCGCTTTAGCTAAAAACCCGGATATTCTCATTTTGGATGAACCCACTAGCGGTTTAGACGGCGACAACATGAAACGGGTTGCCGAGGCACTTCGCGAACAGGCAGATCGTGGCAAAGCTGTTTTACTGATTACTCATGATTTGGAGCTTCTTGCCCTGTGTGCTGATCAAGCGCTGCGAATGAACTCGCTTAAAAAGAAAGAATTTTTAAATACGGAGAATCACAATGGATAACAAAGAAAAAATCCAAGAATTAATGAATGCCAAAAAGCCCGTGACCTTGGGATTGATTGCCAAGGAGCTCGGATGTTCGGATTTGGAAGCGGCACGAGCTTTGCCAGGCGAAGTCTGTTCCTTTATCAAGGACATCACCTCATTCGATGAATTGTGGGCGCAAATGAGTCAGTGGGAAAAAGTCACCCTTTTTATTATTCACGAAGATCATGTCTTTGAAATTCAATCCAAACTCTCTGCAGGCAAACGCGGCATGGGTTATTACAACATTTTGGCTAAAGACGCCGTCATCGGCGGTCATCTCAATGCAGATTCGTTGGAGACCGCCGCATTTATTTCGATGCCTTTTATGGGTCGTGAATCGCACTACGTGGCCTTTTTTGGAAAAAACCAGAAACTGCATTTCTGTGTCTATGTCGGCCGCGAAAACCATCAGCTTATCGATTCCGTGAAAGACGGTTTTATGAAAGCTAAAGCCCAATTTTGCTAAAAAGAGGAATTCTGAATATGTCTGCTCTCATCATTATCAGTTCTATCACGGGAAACACCTGGAAAGTGGGCGAAGCACTAAATCGTGCATACCCGAATACCTCGCTAAAGCGCACAACAGATGTTCTCAAATGCACCGAACTTCTTGATCAGCATAACGAAGTGATTGTCGGATTTTGGTGCGATAAGGGCGGACTGCCG
The DNA here is from genome assembly GCA_902388655.1 of uncultured Sutterella sp. Classification (GTDB taxonomy): domain Bacteria; phylum Pseudomonadota; class Gammaproteobacteria; order Burkholderiales; family Burkholderiaceae_F; genus Aphodousia. Next base: position 110,933 of record CABMQD010000002.1, read on the forward strand.
CCAGATTTAGCCCAATTAGTCCCTTACATTCGCAATAAATCCCTAGGAATTTTCGCCACTATGGGCGGCAATCCGCAAAGTGAACGAGCCAAAGACTGGTTTAAACGCCAATGTGATGCCATTGTCAGGACGGAACATGGCAACCGGCTTGAGGCTACATTTCTGTGTCAAGGCAAAATCAATCCCGTTTTAATCGAACAAATGAAAAAAATGCCGGGCTACAAGGAAACAGCCGAAACTGTTGCCCGACGCGAAGAAGCTGCCAAACACCCCAATGATGAGGATTATCGAGCTGCCGCAGAAGCTTTCCGTGAGCTTTTAGCGTGAGGATTGAAACCATGGAAAATCTTGAATCACTATATACATTAATCGGACCAGCTGGCGTCGCACTCATTTTTGTAGCACTGTACGCATTGTACGTTTCAGTTTGGCTTATCTCGTATTTAAGCCGTGTATGGAAAAATTTTCGCCGAGATTTCCTTGATTTGGAAAGTGGTAAAGACCGCTGTCTGAGAAATATTGACCCCAACACAGCCAACCCTCTTATTCGAATTATTTACGACATTGTAGCTACACACGGCTCACACTCCGATGACATTCGCGCTGAAGTCGCTTACCTTTTCCATCGCAATTTCAAACGGGTAAGCAACGGTCTTGTGTGGTTGAAACTTATCAGTGTTATTTCGCCGCTGCTGGGACTGTTGGGCACGGTCTTTGGCATGGTGGAAGTCTTTAAAACACTCTCTTTTACCGAAGTTCCCTCCACGGAACTGCTTGCCGCCGGTATATGGCAAGCACTGATTACAACGGTGATGGGACTATGCATTGCCATTCCCGTGCTGATGGTTTATTACGGGCTGATGCTCAAATTCAGAGGTTTTCATATTGAAGCCGTCGAACATAGCTATCGCGCTTTGGAAATCATGAACCGCATCCGCACAAAAAATAACCCGCATGCAGTAAGCGATGATGAGGAAGAAACGAAATGAGTATTTTTGTTCCACCTGGACTCTCGCCTATCGACGATGACCCTCAAATCGATTTAACCCCCTTAATCGACTGTCTGTTCATGCTCATTATTTTTTTCGTGGTGACAATGAGCTTTTCCAAACCTGTTTTGGAAATCATCTTGCCTGAAAGTGAAACGGCTGAAGTCAAACGCGCTGACCGCCAGATCAGCGTCAACGTCCGTTCGGATGGTTCTTATTGGATGGATAATCGATCCGTGACTCTGACCGAGATCGAAGCAGCCCTTGTCGGTTCTTCAAACGCCATTTTGAACATCCACATGGACGGGAAAGCCGCATTCGATTCTTTTGTCTCATTGGTGGATCTGGCCAAAGAAAAAAATAACGGACGTTTTGTGATCAGCACGCAGGCCAAACAATGACAGTCGTCAAACACATTGCCTATGACAGTACCCAACCCGGTCCTGACGATCGGCAAGCAAGTTTTACAGCCCGACTTTTGACATCAGTTACAGCAACAAGCCTGTTTATTCTGGCCTTTTTGCAATTCTCGGATCCTCTTGCCATGCCACAAAAAGCAAGCGTACATAGAGACCCCGTCAAGCCGATTGAAAACATCGCAACACCTCTAAAAAAAGAGCCACGTTGGGTCATCATGACCGTTCCCGCAAGTGCCTGGAAGATCCACCTTCAGGAGCCGCAGCCGGTGATTAAAAAGGTTAAAGAAGAACAAAAGCCTCCTGAGGTTAAACCCAAAGAGTTGCCCAAACCCCAAAAAACGATTGAGCCCCCGCGAAAATCTGCTGCCAAGAGCGTAGGCAGTGCTAAACAAGCTCCCGCAACACAGGGGACGGGACAAAGCAACAACGAAATGTCCAACGCCTTAATGCAAATAGTTCAGGTGATTGAACAAAATAAGCGCTATCCAAAGCGAGCCAGAGATATCGGTTTGCAAGGACAAACCGTTCTTATTGTCACTATCAATGATTCGGGCATAGTGACTGACTATCGCTTACGTGAGGGTGGAAATGCTCTTTTCAGACGAGCGACTTTATCGGCTGCTCAACAACTAAAAGGTTTAAAAACTCAAGCCAGGCGAGCCGCTTCCTTAGAAATCCCTGTTCGATACGAAATAGATTAACAGGTATGAATTCAAACATCATCGACATTGACAGTTTGCGAAAAACATACGCTAACGGATTTGAGGCACTAAAAGGTATCTCGCTTCAAATTCGTGAAGGTACTTTTTTCGGTCTTCTCGGTCCCAATGGTGCCGGAAAATCCACTTTAATCAACTCCATGGTTGGATTGGTTAAACCGAGTGCGGGAAAAATTCGCATTGCAGGATATGACATAGAACAGGACAGCCGAAGCGCTTTAATGAATATCGGCGTAGTCGCTCAAGAACTTCTGTGCGACCCTTTCCTGACTGTCTATGAGATACTGCAATTTCAAAGCGGTTATTACGGATTAAGAAATAACACCGCATGGATTGAAGAAATCATTGACAGTTTAGGCTTAAGCGACAAAATGCAAACTCCCTGTCGTTTGCTCTCCGGCGGTATGAAAAGGCGAGTCATGGTCGCTCAAGCTCTGGTTCACAAACCCCCTGTCATCGTGCTTGACGAGCCCACCGCAGGTGTTGATGTTCAATTACGAAATCAACTGTGGCAATTTATTGAAAAACTTCACCAAAAAGGTCACACGATTGTTTTAACCACTCACTACCTGGAAGAGGCTCAAAATCTTTGCTCGGAAATTGCCATTATCGATCACGGAAAAATTGTCACCTCGGGGCAAACCGAGCAACTGCTCGATGCCGTTGAGCAAAACTCCGTTCGTTTCCGATTAGTCAAAGGAGAACTTACCGAAAAACTTCGTAGCCGCACCATTCGCCGTGAGACACAAAACTACGTCATTGGATTCTATGACGCAAAAGATTTAAGCAATATCCTCGAAGAACTGCAGAGAAACGGCTGCGAAATAGAAAACCTTCAGACTTCACGAGCTTCTCTGGAAGATCTGTTTATCAAAGTGACTCAATCCCATTAAAAATGCCCGTATCTTCCCAATCATTTTGTGCCAAATCAGCCTTTTTCACGTTGTTGAAAAAGGAAATCATTCGATTCAAAAAAGTGGCTTTTCATACCATTGCCGCCCCCGTCCTGTCGGCCTTGCTGTATCTGGTTGTGTTCGGCGCAGCCCTGCAAGACAGAGTACCCATCGGCTCAACAAGCTCTTATCTGGATTTCCTCGTTCCGGGTTTAGTTATCATGGCAGTTTTGCAAAATGCGTTTGCCAACAGCTCTTCTTCTTTTGTACAGTCAAAAATATCGGGTACTCTGACTTTTTTATTGGTCACTCCGTTAAGCAATGTCGCGATAGCCGCCGCTTACACTCTTTCTGCCACATTGCGCGGACTTGTTGTCGGTCTATTCGTATGGGCGGGCACTGCTTTTTGGATAACACCAAGCATCAGTTCCGTTATTTGGATTTTTACCTTCGGTTTTTTAGGTGCTTTTGTGATGGGGGCATTAGGGTTAATTACAGCTATTTGGGCAGACCGTTACGAACAAATGGGAATCATTCAGACGTTTTTCATTATGCCGCTCACCTTTCTGTCCGGTGTCTTTTATTCCTGCGAAGCATTGCCCTCTCCATGGCGAGAACTGAGCACCTTTAACCCTTTGTACTATCTAATTGATGGCTTCAGGGGTGGTTTTTTGGGGTTCTTTGAAACAAATCCAGTTACCTACGCATCGGCGGGACTAATGACCTGTGCTCTCTTTTTTATGCTTGCCGTTTGGTTACTGAAGATCGGTTACAAAATCAAAAACTGACAAAAACACCACGCCATTGCAAACACTAAAAATGCCACTTTCAGCTTAAAATAGGCAGGTTAGAGAAAAATCATTTGTTGTTTTGAGGTAAACCGTGGCCTTAGATTCTGCTGAAATTCGCTTTAACGCGTTATGTCAGTTAAAAACCCTGGATCAGTTCATTCCTGCTCGCGCAAAGATTGCCCCTCATACCGAAGCTTTGAGGCAGTTTGATCGGCGCACCAACACTTGGGAGCGTGTTTCTTACCGAGATCTGGCTGAGCGCATCCAGCAATGGAGAAAGGCTTTCTGCAAAATGGGACTCAAACATGGAGACCGTGTTGCCATTTTGCTTCCCAACGGAGTTGATGCTGTTTGTTGTGATCAGGCGGTCCTTGCCAATGGCTTGGTGCCAGTCCCCCTTCATGCTATTGATACAGCGGGATCCAGCGCATTTATCATCGCAGACAGCCAAGCCAGCGTGTTAGTGACTAATCGTCAAAATCGCTGGGACTCTATTTATCTGACCCATACGGTGATGTCACATCTCAGAGACGTGATTTTCACTGACGAATCATCTCCTGAGCTCAGACAAGATGGCGTTAACCATTGGGATTTGGAAAGTTGGCTGGCCACCGGTCACGGTGTCACCGAATTGCCGCAGGGGCCTTCTGAAGATGATTTGGCCGCTATCGTTTATACATCGGGCACTACCGGCAAACCAAAAGGGGTCATGCTCACACACAAAAATGTTGTCAGCAATGTTATTAATACGCTCAAAACGGTTTGTCCTAAACCGGGTGACGTGTTTCTGTCTTTCCTGCCTGTCTCTCACACATTTGAACGCATGGCTGGTTACTATCTGGCGCTCGGCATGGGCTGCACCATTGTGTACACCCGCTCTATTCAACAGCTGGCGGAAGATTTCCGAATTGTCCGACCGAACGTGATTATTTCCGTTCCTCGAATTTACGAACGAATTTATGCCAAGGTTCAGGCGAAACTTTCTCGAGAATCCGCTTTCGTTCGCATGCTCTTCGGTTGGGCGGTTGACGTTGGTTGGAGACGTTTTTGTGAAAAGTATGGTCTGCCGAGACAACGCAGTGGTGTGACGCTATTAGATCCATTTGTCTGGCCGATTTTGGAGAGATTAGTCTCTAAAACGTTACTGAACCAATTTGGCGGGCAACTTCGTATCGCTATCAGCGGTGGAGCGGCCTTGAATTCAAAGGTTGCCAAAGCATTTTGCGGTCTCGGTCTGCCGATTATTCAAGGTTACGGCATGACAGAGTCTAGCCCGATTATCGCTGGGAACTCCTTAACATACAATCACCCCAATACGGTTGGCAAACCTCTGCCGCAAACCGAAGTACGCCTTGGAGAAGACAATGAAATCCAAGTCAAGTCTCCCTGCGTGATGAAGGGTTATTGGAATCGTCCCCAAGCAACCAGAGAGGTCTTTACAGAAGACGGATGGCTCAAAACCGGCGACGTCGGCGAGTTCGACCAAGAGGGTTTCCTAAGAATTGTCGGTCGTATTAAGGAAATCATCGTTACCAGCACTGGAGAAAAAGTTCCGCCTGCCGATTTGGAATTGGCTATTGAAATTGACCCCTTATTTGATCAAGCCTATGTGATCGGAGAAAATCGTCCCTTCATTTCGGCAATTGTTGTTTTAAATAAAGAAGAATGGTCAAAATTAGCCCAAACTCTTGATTTGGATCCCAATGATCCTGAAAGTCTAATGGCTACTGTGACCAAAAACGCTGTGCTCAAACGTATTAAGACCGCAGTCAAGGATTTCCCGCAATACGCACTGCCGCGCAATGTTCATATGACACTGGATCCCTGGACGATTGACAACGGCTTAATGACGCCAACACTTAAACTTAAACGCAAGGTGCTTGCTGAAAAATTTGCTCCGCAAATTCAAACACTTTACGCAGGTCATCGCTAAAATAGTGCCCCTAAATTCAAATCATTGAAAAGTAAGCTATGGCAGAACACAATAAATTGCTACCGGACTGGATGATCGGACTGACCGATCGCATTATGAAGTACTACATTGACCGCGAGCTCAATGTTGAACCGATCATTTTGGATCGCCATCCCGAACCCCAGGAAGGTCATCAGTACATGATGTACGCGCACATTCCGTTCTGCCATACCCTGTGCTCTTACTGCACCTTTCACCGATTTATCTTTAAAGAGTACAAGGCTCGCGAATATTTTGTGAATCTACGCAAAGAAATGCAGATGGCTCGCGACATGGGTTACGACTTTACATCCATGTACATCGGGGGCGGTACAACTACAATTCTTGAAGACGAATTGATCAAGACTATTGAGTTGGCGAGAAAACTTTTTCCGTCCATGAAAGAAGTCTCTTGCGAAACAGACCCTGCCCATCTGGCTACAGAAAGCTTCCGTAACCTCAAGGGATTAGTTGATCGCATGTCGGTCGGCGTACAAAGTTTTGACGACAATATCTTAAAGATGATCGACCGCTTCGATAAATTCGGCAGCGGCGAACAAATTTTTGAGCGCATTCAAGCCGCGCAAGAACTCTTCCCCATCATGAACGTTGACATGATTTTCGGCTTCAGGGGACAAACTGAAGAGATCTTACAGCGTGATGTGGATTTGTTAATGAAACTCAATCCGCGTCAAATCACCACGTATCCTTTAATGGTTACAACCCAAACCAAAGCCAGTGTCAGAAATACCATCGCCGCCCCGACTGCCGATTTGGCTGCTCAGTACCGAATTATTTTGGATACCCTGGGTAAAAACTACAATCAATTGACCTCATGGACCTTCGGGCGTTCACACGATGAGGGCTTTGATGAATACGTAGTTGATCATGATGAATACTTAGGCTTAGGCTCCGGAGCATTCAGCTTCTTGGGTGACTCCCTTTATGTCAATACCTTCAGCCTTCGTCGATACAACGAACGAATCAGTCAAGGAAAAATGGGGGTTGAGCGCAGAAAACGCTTTGATAAGCATGCGATTTTGCAATACCGCCTCTTATTAGGTCTTTTCGCTGCCCGCTTATCCAGAAAATACTTCCGTGAAGTTCACGGAGTTGATCTGGATAAAGCACTCTTTAAAGAAATGCTGGGCCTAAGACTCGCCGGAGCTATTAAAGATAACCCTTCCGATCCCGACAATTTAATTGTGACCGATGCCGGAAAATTTTTAGGGCTTGTCATGATGAAAGCTTTTTATTCGGGAATGGATAACGTCCGAGCTGAATTGCGAAAACCGCTCTCAGCCATCGACATGTAGTCCGACAGATATACCTCGTTAGAGGTATGTCTTTTTACCCTATTTTTTCCTTATTTATCGTAATATTTCTTTATAGTTCCTCCGTCGGCAGTGGATTCGCCGGGACCAAGGCGAACGACTGACGACAGGAATTGTACGTACAATCCCTGAGTTTCAAGGAAACCTGTGCACAAGGCACTTGTGACTTAGAGATTCCTTTTTCAGTAAATCTTGGGAGAGATTTAAACATGTCCAAAACGATTATGGTCAATACGTTTACTCCGCCGCCCAACGCGCACGGAGAAAACGGACCTGAATACGTTGGCAACCTCCGTCGCGGTGAATTGCGCGGTGTGATCAAGATCAACAAGGATAACTGCGTTGGTTGCGACACTTGCCGTAAAGTTTGCCCGGTGCATGCCATCTCCGGTGGTTTGGGTGTTGTCCACTCCATCCGCGAAGACGCTTGCCTGTCTTGCGGCCAATGCTTGATTGCTTGCCCCTTCAATGCAGTCGAACAAATGAGCTTCGTTGACGAAGTCATGAAGATGCTCGATGACCCCAACAAGCTTGTTGTCGCCCATCCGTCTCCGGCTGTTCGCGTTTCTGTTGGTGAAGAATTCGGTGCTAAGGCTGGTGAATTGGTTACCGAACAATTTGTCAATGCCTTGGAAAAAGCGGGCTTTGTCACCTACGACGTGAACCAAACGGCTGACCAAACCATTATGGAAGAAGGCTTCGAATTCATTAACAAGATCCGTTACTGGGTCTTGGGTGAACGCGATCCTGAATTGGCTGAAGCTGCCAAGCACCCCTTCCCGCATTTCACAAGTTGCTGTCCGGCTTGGGTGAAGAATGTTGAAACCTTCCACCCGGGTCTTATCCCGCACTTGTCTACGGCCAAGAGCCCGATTCAAATGGGCGGCCCGATCGCCAAGACCTGGGCGGCCGAATATGTTTGGAAGAAAGATCCTCGCGACATTTATGTTGTCGCTGTAACGCCTTGCACGGCTAAGATCTTTGAAGCGGCTCGTCCGGAAATGAACTCGGCCTGGCATCACCTCGTTGAAACGGGCAAGATTCCGGCCAACACGCCGTCCTTCCAGGACGTCGATGCGGTCATCACAGCTCGCGAAATCGCCGAAATCTTCCGCCGCAAGGGCATCAATCCCTTGGAATTGCCGAAGACTCGCGAACGCAGCACAATGGAAGTCTATACCGGTGCCGGTACGATTTTCGGTGCTTCCGGCGGTGTGATGGAAGCCGCTTTGCGTACGGCTTACTTCGTGTTAGCCGGCGAAGAATTGAAAGATCCTGACATTAAGATCGTTCGCGGTCACACTGACGCCGTAGTCGAAGCCACGATCCCTGTTCCGATTAAGAAACTGGGAGGCAAGGTCTTCGAAGTCCGCGTGTGTGTTGTCAATGGTGCTTTGCAAGGCCTTGAAACCGTTTTGCGTCGCATTAAGGAAGACAAGAACCGCTATCACTTCATCGAAGTGATGAACTGCCCTGGCGGTTGCGTTAATGGCGGTGGTCAACCGGTTCGTACTGACAGCGCCACGTGGCTCAATCCCACGTTGCCGATTCCTATGCAAATCTAATTGGATGGAGACAATAAATGCGCAAGTATGAATATACCGAACGACAAACCGTTGCCATGCTTGGTCGCCGCGGCTTTTTGAAAGTTGTTGGTGTTACTGCTTTAGCAATCGGTGTCACGGGATACGCCGTTGTTGATCTCATCCAACGTCGTTCTAACGTGATCAAGGCGCGCCAAGCTGGTCTGTACCGTGATGACAAGATTTGCCAAGAAAACGGTCTGGCTTGCTCTCACCAAAACAAGTCTGTGCTTCGTTTCTATGCTGATATGCATACGAAACCTGCTACTGGCGAATTGGCTCACCACCTTTTACATACCCACTATTATCCGCGTACACAATTAGCGGCTTTGGGAGGTAAATAATGGCTGAACGAATTTTACGATTCCATCCCGCTGATAAAGTCTTTCATGGCATTAATGCGGTTACGTGGTTTGCTTTGCTTTTCACCGGCGCGGCTGTCTATTTCTGCAACCTCTCCGATGAAACAGCTAACAATTTGATGGTTTGGCACATCTGGATTGCTGTGCTATACACCTTCAACCTGATCGGCTACCTGGTGTTCGCACCGCATCGTTTCGCTGCAACGCTGAACGCTCTGTTGACCTGGGATATGGATACGATTAAGTGGTTCCGCAACTTCGGCGGTTACCCCCGTCGTTTCTTCAAGATCCCGTTCGGTCCGGTGGAAGTTCCGCCCCAAGGTCGCTACAACGGCGGTCAAAAGATGAGTTATCTCATCTTCTTCTTCATGATGTATGGTCTCGCTGTCACTGGTTGGATGCTCTTTTACTTCGCTCCTGCGATTCCGAAAGGCGCTTTCTGGTGGATGTACATGTTCCATGTTTGGGGTTCCATCATCTGCTCGTTGATGGTTGTCGGTGCTCACATCCCGTTGGCCTTACTCTCTTGGGAACACTTCAAGGGCATTTGGGGTCCGGGCGAAGGCACGATCTCTTACGAAGCTGCCGAACACCACTCTCCGAAGTGGCTTGAAAAAGACGTTATTCGTACAAACCTCGAAAAGTAATTTGTACGAAAGTATCGGTCTGATACACGTCTGAACAAAAAGGGATTCGCTATCATTAGCGAGTCCCTTTTTTGTATGCAAGGAATTGGTCATTATGGCAACCAGTCGCATGGAAACTCCAAAAGGTCTTCGTTTACATTTCGGCTTATTCGGAAAGCGTAACGCCGGGAAGTCGTCCTTAATTAACGCGCTGGCTAATCAAAATATTTCTATCGTCAGCAGTGTTGCGGGCACGACAACGGACCCAGTGGAAAAAGCGTTTGAACTTTCTCCAATCGGCCCGGTCGTTTTCATGGACACGGCCGGTATAGATGATATTGGCGATCTGGGAGCTGCCCGTGTCCAAAAAAGTCTTTCCGTTCTGGAATGGATGGATATCGCAATTGTTGTGTGTGAAGCGGGCACTTGGGGCGAACACGAAGAAGATATTCTCAAGAAAACAAAACTTAATGGAACGCCAACCATTATCGTTTTTAACAAAACCGATCTACTAAAACCGCAAAGTGAGCAAGTTCAAACGCTTATTGGTCGAGGTTACAAGGTGGTGCAAACCAGTGCGGCCAATCGAGAAGGAATTGATGCTTTACGAGACGCCATTATTCAAACTGTTTTAGAAAAAACGGAACCGGATCGTCCCTTGATGGGAGAATTGGCTAAGGCGGGTGATACCGTTATCTTAGTCACCCCAATTGATACGGGAGCACCCAAAGGGCGATTGATATTGCCGCAAGTACAGGCTATCCGTGAACTGCTCGACGCCGGCGCCAAGTGCATGGTCATAAAAGAAGACCGTATCACTGAAACACTCAATGAGTTAAAAGAACCCCCTCAACTTGTTGTCACAGACAGCCAGGTTGTCTTACGTGTAGTCAAAGAAGTTCCGGAACCTATTCCGATTACAACATTTTCCATCCAAATGGCCTATTCCAAGAGTGATTTATTAGAGATGGCCATAGGGGCAGCCGCCTTATCCAAATTAAAGTCTGGCGATAAAGTCCTTATTGCAGAAACATGCTCTCATCATCCGTTAAAAGATGATATCGGTCGCATAAAAATTCCTAACTGGTTAAAAAAGAATTTCGGAGATTTAGACATTGAAATTGCTGTTGGTAAAGATTTCCCCACAGATTTAACCCCGTACAAAGTCATCATTCAATGTGGGGGTTGCATCGTGACTCGTCGCCATATGCTCGCACGTTTGCGTCAGGCAAAAGCGCAAGGTGTACCAATGACAAATTATGGAGTCACTATTTCTTATCTCCAAGGGGTCTTGCCTCGTGTTTTGGCTTGCCATCCGGATGCGAAGGCCGCCTTTGATAAAGCCTTGGAAACTCTTTAAGGAAAAATAACTCATGAAAAGCATCTCTGATATCGTCAAACAAACTGACTTCAGCAACGAAGACATTATTCGCCTGTTGGGCATTACGGATACCAGTGAAGCTGAAACTCTTCGTCAAGCGGCATACGATCGAACAACAGAGGTTGTAGGAAATAACGTTTATTATCGCGGTTTAATTGAGTTTTCAAACATTTGCACATTAGATTGCCGTTATTGCGGAATCCGAAAATCCAATCACAATGTGCCTCGCTATGAGTTAGGCAAAGAAACTATTGTGCAAGCTGCTGTTTGGGCAGCTCACAATCATTATGGTTCCATTTGTCTTCAATCCGGCGAAAGACGAGATCCCAAATTCGTCGCATTTATCACAGACGTTTTAGAGACTATTCACAAAAAAACAGTAAGCACAGATTTACCTAATGGTTTGGGAATTACATTATCTCTCGGCGAGCAACCTTACGAAGTCTACAAGCAATGGGCTCTGGCCAGTGGAAATCCTGTTGGTCTTCGTTATCTGCTGCGTTTTGAAACGTCAAATCCCAAACTTTTCGACCACCTGCATAATGCTCCGGGGCGTGAAAAAGGACTGGAGAGACGTTACCTAGCGCTTGCCGACCTCCGACGAGCCGGCTATCAAGTCGGTTCCGGCGTTATGATCGGCATTCCCGGACAAACTTTGGAAGACCTTTGCCAGGATATTCGCACTTTCCAAAAGTTGGACTTAGATATGATCGGCATGGGCCCCTATATCACCAGTGAAGGTGCTGATATGCTGGGTGAAGGCATGATGGAGAAAAAAGCTTTAATGCGTCTTTCACTCAATATGATTGCGGTGACACGTCTGGTGATACCGGACATTAATATTGCCGCCGCAACAGCCCTGCATGCACTGGAAGAAAATGGGCGAGAAAAAGGTATTCTGCATGGCTGCAATGTCATCATGCCCAATATCACCCCGAGAATTGTGCGAAAAAATTACCAACTATATGCCAATAAGCCTTTTATTGAACAAGAGCCCAGCGATACGAACTTATATTTGCAAAAAAGTATTCAAACAACCGGACGTACTGTCGGTCTTAATGTATTAGGCAGTTCCAAACATTGGAAGGAACGAACGGGGCTCTAATCTTATTCTCACACATCTTACAAGAACGGCCGCTAATTGCGGCCGATCTTGTGTTATTTTCAAGAAAAACTCTGATTTTTTTCTCTCGTCGTATGAAATTCAACTTGAGGCCAGTGTTTTTGTGTTGTCTGCAAGTTATAAATTGATGTGGCTAAATAAACTAAATTACCGTCCGCATCACGAGCCAATCTTGAGGCCTGCTCGTCCATAAACTGCTTTTGAGTGAGTTCATCAGGAAATGACAACCAACGGGCGGTTGAAACATCCGTATTCTCATACAAAGCGTCCACCTTGTACTCAGTAGCCAAGCGTTGAGCAACGATTTCAAACTGCAAGAAGCCCACAGCTCCAAGAAACAGATGGCCCAGATCATTTTCAAAAACCTGAATTGCGCCTTCTTCGCCCAATTCCTTCAATCCCTTATGAAGTTGTTTTGCCTTAAACGGATCCTTTGGGCGAGCTGAACGGAAAAGTTCTGGAGCAAAATAAGGAATCCCTGTAAAACCCAGTTTTTCCCCTTCGGTAAGCGTATCACCAATGTGAAGCTGGCCGTGATTGTAAATCCCGATAATATCGCCTGCTACAGCATCCGTCATCGTGACACGGTCATTGGCCATGAAAGTCAGCGCGTTAGGAATCTTCATTTCACGATCTTCGCGCAAATGCTTAACCTTCATCCCGGGGGTATAACGGCCGGAGCAAACTCGGAAAAAGGCAATACGATCCCGGTGTTTTGGATCCATATTAGCCTGGATCTTGAAGACAAAACCGGTAAAGGGTTTTTCCATCGGCTCCACCATACGAGTCCCGCCATCTCGAGGCTGTGGCTCCGGAGCCCATTGAACTAATGCTTCCAAAACGTCTTTGACACCGAAGTTATTCACGCCCGAGCCAAAGAAAACAGGACTCTGTTCCCCCGCTAAAAATTTCTGAATATCAAAGGGATTACTCACCCCTTTTACCAATTCGATGCTTTCACGAACATAGTCCATTTCCATCGGGAAAAGCTCATCGAGTCTGGGATTATCCAAACCTTCAATCAGCTCTTCGTTCCCTGATAAACGATCTTCACCCGGAGTAAATCGAACCAAATGATCCTTTGTCAGAGAAAAAACCCCGCGGAATGTTTTACCCATGCCGATTGGCCATGTGATGGGCACACATTCTAATTTCAGAATTTCTTCAATTTCACTAAGCAAATCAATCGGATCCCGAACTTCACGGTCCATTTTATTGATGAAAGTGATAATGGGAGTATTCCTAAGTCGGCAGACTTCCAATAATTTTATCGTTTGCGCTTCCACCCCTTTAGCCGCATCAATCACCATCACAGCGGCGTCCACAGCAGTCAACACACGATAGGTATCTTCAGAGAAATCTTCGTGCCCCGGGGTGTCCAACAAATTAATGACGTGGTCGTCATATTCAAACTGCATGACCGAACTGGTCACAGAAATCCCACGTTGCTGCTCAACTTCCATCCAGTCACTAGTGGCATGACGCGCAGCCTTTCTACCCTTCACAGCGCCGGCCATTTGAATAGCTCCGCCGAAAAGCAAAAGTTTTTCTGTTAATGTCGTTTTACCCGCATCAGGGTGGGCAATAATGGCAAAGGTGCGACGCTTTTTCACATCCCTTGCCAATTGAGTATCTAATGAAGCCATTTTATAAATTATTTCGACAATTCAAGGCGTAAAGTCAACAATTAAGGGGTGTATTGTACCGTATTTGATTAATTTTCCCTGCTCAAAAAATACCCGAGTTAAAATGCTCAAAACGTATTTCGGAGTGACAAAATGAGCTACTTTCCCCAATGGAAATTAAAAAAAGACGGCGTTATTGCACCAGATGAACGCTTGCCAACCGGACAAACTCTGGCATTAGGCGTTCAACACGTCGTCGCCATGTTTGGTTCCACGATTCTTGCTCCTTTATTAATGGGCTTTGATCCCAATGTAGCCATTCTGATGAGCGGGATCGGCACGCTCATTTTCTTTTTTATTGTCGGCGGTCATGTGCCGAGCTATTTGGGCTCCAGTTTTGCATTTATCGGGGTTGTCATTGCCGCAACCGGATATAGTGCCGGTTCCGGTCTTAATGCCAACATTGGCGTAGCTCTGGGCGGAATTATTGCCTGCGGTCTTATTTACGCCATCGTCGGCTTAATCGTCATGTCCACTGGTGTGAAATGGATTGAGAAGTTAATGCCGCCAGTCGTTACCGGTGCTGTTGTTGCTGTTATCGGTCTAAATTTAGCCCCCACTGCCTGTAAAAGCGTGGGAGACGGAACTTTTAATGCCTGCATCGCCATTATTACCATGGTCTGTGTGGGAGCAGTGGCTGTCTACACCCGCGGTCTCATACAAAAACTTCTGATTTTGGTCGGAATCGCATTAAGTTATGTCATTTATTTCATTCTGGCCAATGTCTTGGGAATGGGACCCGCCATTGATTTCTCAGTAATCAGCAATGCCGCCTGGTTCGGCCTTCCTCACTTCTCCAGCCCGAGCTTTGATTTCAACGCCATTCTTCTGATCACCCCGGTCGTTATCATCTTGATTGGTGAAAACCTAGGGCACGTCAAAGCCGTCACTGCCATGACGGGACGTAACTTAGATCCGTATATGGGACGCGCTTTCTTAGGAGACGGCTTAGCCACCATGTTTGCCGCCAGTTTCGGTGGTACAGGTGTGACAACATACGGTGAAAATATCGGAGTTATGGCCGCAACACGTGTTTATTCCACGCTGATTTTTGTGGTCGCCGCCTGCTTTGCAATTATTTTGGGCTTTTCACCAAAATTCGGCGCCATTATTCAAACGATTCCGCAACCCTTGCTGGGAGGCGTTTCTATCGTTGTCTTTGGCTTAATCGCCGTGGCTGGAGCCAGAATTTGGGTTGTCAATCAGGTGGACTTCGGTAACAATCGAAATCTGATCGTCGCCGCTGTTACTTTGATATTGGGAGCCGGAGACTTCACGATTAATATCGCTGGTTTCACCCTCGGAGGCATCGGCACTGCCACTTTCGGCGCTATCCTGCTCAACGCCCTGATGAATCAAGGTAGCACAAGAGACGGCGAACCTCTTATTGAGAGATAGAACTCATTAATAGCAAAAACTTCCCGATTCAATCATTAACAGTGAATCGGGAAGTTTGTCAGACTGGCACAGATTGATCAAAATCTGTGCCTTTTTTCACTATGCGCGCTTTTCAAGCACGGGCTCAGTAACGCCGGCAACACCGACTAACACCAAGCTCGTAAGCATAGCCAATTGCGGACCTTGGTAGGCATCCACCGGTTCATACCATTCCTTGACATTATGGTTAAACCCTTCCTTACCGCCACCGCCTAACGTTGTAGCCGGGACACCCTTATTCACAGCCACATTATGATCGGTCGAAGCAAAAGCATAGGAGTAAAGCGGGATACCTAACGCTGCCATGGAACCACGCGCGGCTTGCAAGACACTGACCTCATCTTTTTGACCGCCACCGGGACGATGACCAATCGGTTCAAGCGTCAGCTTCACACCATCTTCATCCTTGTAACCCCAACGAGCGTTTTCATCCTTAGCGGCTTGTTCAAAGATAGGCAGAATACGAGCTTCCAGTTCATCCAATTCGTTGGCGCCTGCGCTACGCATATCCAATTCCATTTCTACATGCGCAGCAATGGAGTTAACAGTCGTTCCACCCTTAATTGTTCCGCAGGTAAAGGTCGTCTTCGGATCGCTAACCGTTTGCAAGTCCGAAATCTTGGCAATAGCGCGACCCATCGCATGAATTGCGCTCGGAGTGCCAAATGCACTCCAAGAGTGTCCACCGGGACCGTCAAAGTGCACACGATAACGCTTGGAACCGGTAGCTCCGCACAACACTCGATTCACATTGACGCCATCAACAGAAATGAAGCCATCGATATGAATGCCGCTCTTATTGAAAAGATACTTGGAGCCGCGAAGATCACCATTGCCCTCTTCACCAACGCTCCCCACAAACAAGATGTCACCGACCGTTTCAATCTTAAATTCCTGAAGCGTGCGCAACACCTGCAAAATTGCAGCCAAACCGCGAGCATCATCACTAATACCCGGGGCTAAGTAGCGATTTCCTTCGCGACGAACCTTAACGTCAGTTCCAGCGGGGAAGACCGTATCCAAGTGAGCCGCCAAGACCAATGTCGGACCGTTACCTTGACCGGCTCGACGCGCCGTTACATTACCCTCTTCATCAATTGAGGCTTTCAAACCCAACTCTTCAAGTCGAAGCGCAAAATCCTTCGCACGCACTTCTTCATGGAACGGGGGCGCCTCGACTTCCGTGATAGCGATTTGATCAGCGAGCGTCTTTTCGTCATCGCGTTTGACCGCTTCAATCGCAGCCTTGATGGTTTCGCATGCGACCAATTGATCAACTGCAGCCTGAACATGAGCCAAAACCGGCGGCATTTCCAGGGGCTTAGCGTCCTTAGGGTTGTCCATATTCAACTCCTCAATTTTGTTAAAAGAACTGAAAACTTCCGTTTTCACATCCCGATGATTGTAACAGTTTCGTCTAGGCAAAAAACCTTAATTTGACGACTCTTTCTATCTTTTTAGCCTCGCAAATGCGCTGGCCATAGCATTCATGGAATTTTCTTTTTGAAGCGATCCTTTTGCCGCCTTAGGCTGACGATTCTTTTCCTTTGTCTTTTTCATAGAAAGAGAAATTCTGTTTCGCGCGATATCCACTTCGATCACACGAACTTTCACAATTTGGCCGACCTTTACGACTTCTCTGGGATCTTTCACGAAGTGATCCGCCAACTCGGACACGTGAACCAAACCGTCCTGATGCACACCAATATCCACAAAGGCCCCAAAAGCCGCTACATTCGAAACAACGCCCTCCAATTCCATGTCAATTTTTAGATCGGAAATACTTTCCACGCCTTCCCGAAATACCGCTGTTTTAAATTCAGGGCGTGGATCACGTCCGGGTTTTTCCAATTCAGACAAAATATCCTTTACCGTCGGCACTCCGAATCGCTCATCGGTAAATTCTGAGGCTTTAAGTTTTCTCAAGACCTCCCTATTTCCAATCAAAGTTTGAATATCGCAAGACGTCTTTTCGATGATTCTCTCTACAACGGGATAAGCCTCCGGATGAACAGCAGACGCATCCAAAGGATTACTTCCTCCGTTAATACGCAAAAAGCCTGCCGCTTGTTCAAAAGTTTTCTCACCAAGACGGGGCACATTAAGCAGATCTTTTCTGTTCTTAAAGGCACCATGCTCATCCCGATAATTTACGATTGATTGAGCCACTGTCTTTGTCAGACCTGACACTCGTGCCAACAAGGCCACGCTCGCCGTATTTAAATCCACCCCCACGGCATTGACGCAATCTTCAACCACCGCGTCCAATTTCTGAGCCAAATGAATTTGATTGACATCATGTTGGTATTGCCCCACACCAATAGCTTTAGGATCGATCTTTACCAATTCGGCTAACGGATCCTGTAACCGTCTGGCAATGGAAACCGCACCTCGATAACTCACATCCATGTTGGGGAATTCTTTGGCGGCCAATTCGCTGGCGGAATAAACGCTCGCTCCCGCTTCGCTGACAACAACCTTTGTTAAACCGAGAACCGGATAGCGAGCAATAAGATCTCCGGCCAAACGATCTGTTTCACGGCTGGCCGTTCCATTGCCAATACTGATCAACTTCGACCCATAGCGCTTAGCTAACGCAGCCAACACCTCTATCGATCGATCCCATTCCTTGCGCGGTTCGTGAGGATAAATGACCCCGGTTTCCAAGACGCTTCCCGTAGCCGAAATAACAGCCACTTTGACACCTGTTCTCAATCCGGGATCTAAACCAATAACGCCTTTCTGACCGGCCGGAGCCGCCAACAGCAAATCCTTGAGATTGATACCAAAAACACGAATGGCTTCCTCTTCCGCACGCTCACGAATGGTTTCAAAAAGCTCACTCTCTAAATTCAAACAGACCTTTACTCGCCAAGTCCATCGACAAACATCTTGCAGCCATTGATCAGCCGCACGTCCTAAATCTTTAATTCCGAAATGCTCAGCGATAATCTGCTGACAGGGATGGGGCTTTTGAGCTTCCTCTTCTTCACTGAGAGCAATCTTTATTGACAAAACGCCTTCCTGGCGTCCTCGAAATAAAGCCAATGCTCGGTGCGAGGGGATGGCGGTTAATTCTTCGTCGAAGTCAAAATAGTCTTTGAACTTTGCCCCTTCAGCCTCTTTACCCTCCACAAGCTCCGAAACAATAAAAGCTCTCTTCGTCAAAAAACTTCTCAATACAGCCAAAAGTTCCGCATTTTCACTGAATCGTTCAGCCAAAATATCCCGAGCACCATTGAGCGCGTCTTTACTGGTTTTGATTCCTTTTTCTTCGTTAATAAACTGTTGAGCCACCACTTCCGGAACCTGACTCGGATCTCCGAAGAGAAGCTCTGCCAACGGCTCTAAACCGGCCTCTTTAGCGATTTGAGCGCGCGTACGACGTTTGGGCTTATAGGGTAAATACAAATCTTCAATTCGCTGTTTTGTCTCGGCCTGTAGCAACGCTTCTTTCAATTCTTGCGTCAATTTTCCTTGAGCTGCAATAGACTCCATCACCGTTGCGCGGCGGTCTTCCATTTCTCTCAAATACCCCAGCCTCTCCTGTAAAAGACGAAGTTGTGAGTCATCCAGACCACCGGTTACTTCCTTTCGATAACGAGCGATAAACGGAACTGTGGCACCGCCATCGAGTAAATTAACGGCTGCTTGCACCTGGTTTTCTGTGGCATGGATCTCATTTGATAAAGTCAAAACGATCCGATTATTGGCTTCTTGAGTCAAATTCATAAAAAAAGAACTTTCTAAAAAAGGAAATTAAGACAATTCAGATAAATCTTGCGCCATTTGTTTAAAGCGCTCCACCATCTCTCGGTCTTTCTCTTCGTACGCTTTTCGCCTTAAGGATAAGAAAATATCATCCGCAGGCGGTGTGTCAGAATCTTCTTCATAAATAAAATGCAAAGAAAGCACCTGTTCTGCAGAGGTTTCTATTTTGATGGTCAGACGACTGGCGGGATAATCATCCGTCTGATCAATGTCCGTTACCATTGTTTTGTTGTCAACGAATGTCACTTTATCAGCAACCGTCATACGGCCGAAGTGCAAAATCCTGCGCAACACATGCTGATTATTTTCAAAACCTTCCGTAACCTCAGAACTTTCCATGGGTTCAAAATATTCGTGAGGACGGCGAGCATATCTTTCTAAATGTCTCAATAAAGTTGATTCTGTCAAGAGACTGGACAACGGGTCACTTCGCTTGACAACGTCCACTGTGTGTTCGTGCACCTTAATCATGTTGGCTTCCTTGCTTTATCCGCCGCTCCAACCAAATGCTGTATCTAGACATCAGTAAACTGGCAAAGAAATAAATCGCCGCAACAAATAAATATCCCTCAATAAAAAATTGCCGCCATTGAGGATCCCCCAAAGCTAAACGTAATGCTCCTGTGAGATCGTACATCGAGACAACTGTCACCAAGGAAGTATCCATAAATGTCGATAAGAGACTGTTGACCAGGGCCGGGATTACTGCCACCAATGCCTGAGGCAGAATAATGTACAAGTACACCTGCCAGGGTTTAAAACCCAATGAAGCGGCCGCATTGAATTGCCCACTTCCAATTGTCTGCAATCCACCTCTGACGGTCTCGGCCATGTATGCCGCTTGGAATAAAACGATACCGAGAGCAATACGCCAAAAACCATCCACAACCCAACCGGCAGGTAGCAACAATGGAAAGATATAGGTGGCCACAAATAAGACCGTAATCAGCGGCACACCACGAACCAATTCAATATAGCTTGCGGACAAAACCTTAACGACCGGTAAAGATGATCGTCTACCAATAGCCAGCAAAATCCCGATTGGTGCGGAAAATGTCATTCCAATCAATGTCAATATCACGGTCAAAGGCAATCCGCCCCAAGCATCTGAATCCACATAAGTTAAGCCGAAGACACCTCCGGCCATCAGGACAAAGAAAAGAATAAAAACGCTCGCCCAGCCTAAAGCCAATACTCGGGCGCCTCGCTTTGTCCAAAAGGCGGGAATTGCCGTCACAACCAGCATGATCACAATGAGCGCCGTGGCTAAAGCGGCTCGCCAGTGTTCCTCATACGGGTAACGACCAAAAAGAATCAAACGCCATTTTTCTGAAACGAAGCCCCAGCAGGCCCCATTAGAGGATCGACACAAGGCTAAATCCGGTTGGGTTACCGCATTGATCACACCCCAATCTAAAAATTCGAGAGCAAACCAAAATAAAATACCAGCGATAAGAAGGGTCAGAAAAGATCGTCCGGGAGAACCAAAATAGTCACTTCGAAGTGATCGGCAAAGGGAGGCATTCATCGCTGTCATGAAAATCTCCTTTTACCGCGGAGCCGCAATCACATTCGCATTAACGCGATTCATGATTACAGCAATGATCAGATTGAGGAGCAGATAGACCAGCATAATGATCAGGATCGCCTCCAGAGCTTGTCCCATAATCACGATGGACGTGTTCCCCACACTCACAATATCCGGATAGCCGATAATAACGGCCAAGGAAGAATTCTTCGTCAGGTTCATGTACTGACTCGCCATTGGAGGAACGATCAGACGCAGTGACTGAGGCAAAATCACATAACTGATCGTTTGCAAACGAGTCATGCCAAGAGCCGCGGAGGCTCTCCATTGATTGACCGGCACTGCCAAAACCCCCGCCCTAACAATCTCAGCGATGGCCGCAGATGTAAATGTCGTCAATCCGACCCAAAGAGCTATAAATTCTGGTGTGGCATTGGCACCGCCGGTTACGAGGAACCCTTCTTGATGCGGCTGACTCCAACCAAAAATCATCCCACACGCAAACCAAACTGTCACCGCCAACACAAACGCGACAATAATCGCATAGCAACTTGCCATCAGACCAGTCAGTCGTTTACGCCAATAACTCCGAGCTCCAAAGAAGCTCACGATTGCAGTAACCGATGCCAACAAATTGACCTGCCACAAGTCGACCGGCACACTAAACTGCAGTCCGGCCTTTGAAAGCATTGCCCAAGAACCAAAATGGATGGGATCGAAAGAGTCAGGCAAAAATTCCGTAATAACTAAATAAATGGCAAAAAGCTGAATTAAGAGAGGGATGTTACGATAAACCTCAACATGCGCCACTCCCAAAAAACGCACCAGTGGATGCAGGGATAAACGCATCAGCCCCACAATGACTCCCAATACCGTGGCAGTGATAATCGATAAGATCGCTACGCGCAGCGTATTGAACATCCCGGCCAAAAACATGCGGCCGAAACTGTCATTGGATGAAACCGGGATTAAAGACTCTCCAATTTCAAAGCTAGCCCGATCTGATAAAAAGGCGAAACCCGAACGAATGTCTCGAGCCTGGAGATTATCAAAGACATTCTGAGCAAAGAGGTACAGCACCCCCACGACTATGGCAAAAACCACAATTTGCCAAAACCATTCCTTGCGACGACGGTATGCTTCACGCTGTCGCCATGCGGAATCGCCCGTCAATCCTGTCGAGTTGGCTTTCGTACTTGCTTGCATTATGACCAAAATGGCGGTTGAAACAACCGCCATTGTTTCTATTTCACCGTTTATTAGCGGATGGGCGGTGCATAAAGCAGTCCGCCTTGTGTCCAGAGATTATTGTTCCCTCTGGGAAGACCCAGCTTAGAATTCGGTCCCAAATTAGCCTCGAAGCTTTCACCGTAATTACCAACTTGTTTGATAATGCGGTAACTCCAATCCTTATCCAATCCGAGCATTTTACCCATATCTTCCGAAGCGCCCACTAAACGTTGAACATCAGGACGCAAATCCGAAATCTTCTTCTGATCAACATTGGCTTTTGTCAAGCCCAACTCTTCAGCATTGATCATGGCAAAAATAGACCAACGGACAATGGAATACCATTCATCGTCGCCACGGCGGACTGCCGGAGACAAGGGTTCCTTAGAGATCACCTCAGGCAAAATATCGTAGTCTGCAGGATTTGCTGAATTCGTACGGGCTCCAGCCAAGTCACTCATATCTGTTGTGTAAGCTTGACAACGACCCGAGAAAAACGCCGCCTGAGTTGCTTCGGTTGTATCAAACACAACCGTCTTAAACTTCATGTTGTTTGTCGTGAAGAAATCCGCCAAGCTCTTTTCACTGGATGTTCCGGACTGAACACAAATTGTTGCACCGTTTAGCTGCTTGGCACTTTTCACATTCAGACGCTTAGGCACCATAAAGCCCTGTCCATCGTAGTACGTCACCGTAGTAAAAAGTGCTCCGGTTGTCGTATCACGGTTCATTGTCCAAGAAGTGTTACGAGCTAACACGTCAATTTCTCCGGCCTGCAAGGCGGTAAAGCGTTGCGGGGAGCTCAGAGGAACAAATTTCACTTTGCTCGCATCCCCCAGCGTAGCGGCGGCCACCGCGCGGCACACGTCAACATCCAACCCTGTCCAGTTCCCTTTACTGTCAACGGAAGCAAAACCAGGGGCGGCCGTATTCACACCGCAAATTAATTGTCCCCTGGCCTTTACCGTTTCGAGCGTACTGGAAGCCGCTAAAGATTGGGCACTCACACTTAAACCCAAACAGGCAACAGATAAGGCAATTAATGTCTTCATAAAATTCCTCGCAAACTTTTTATGGAGCGACAAACACTCCTGCCAGGAACACAAGCCCGGCAATCATGATAATCCCTTGAAATAAACAAACTTATTCAATCGGGTTTACCGTATTGTTACCTAAATCGTCAAAAACAACAATATTCAATAGTGACTACTTATTTCTATTTTAGGAAAAAGTCTTTATTTTTGCTATACTTAGCTACCATTTTATTGTTCCGTTGTTTATGTCTTTTACACTACTGTTTTTCTGTTTGATCGCCTTGGTTATCACCAGCGGTTTTTTCTCCATCTCTGAAATCTCTCTGGCAGCAGCAAAAAAAATCCGTTTACGCGCTTTAGCTGACGAAGGCCATAAAAAAGCTTCCCGCGTTTTGTCATTGCAAGAACATCCGGGGCATTTTTTTACGGTTATTCAAATCTGCGTTAATGCTTTATCCCTGGCGGGCGGTATTTTGGGTGAACGTCTGTTTACACCGAACTTTACAGCCCTGGTTTCCTTTTTGGTTCATGACCCTGCTTTGGCTCACAATGTCGGTTTTTGGTGCGGTTTCGTCACTTCAACCACACTGTTTATTTTATTCGCCGACTTGATTCCCAAGCGTTTAGCACTGGTGGCTCCTGAAACCATTGCAATGGCGGTTATCGGACCAATGAGCTTTTTGATCAAAGCATTACGTCCTTTTGTTTGGTTTTTCAACGGATTAGCCAATGTAATTTTGCGCAGCCTCGGCCTTCCTGAACGTACCACGGATAAAATCACCTCTGAGGACATTGTGGCCGCCGTTGATGCCGGCACTGCGGCAGGTGTTATCGCCGACGAAGAGAAAAATGCCATCGAGAACATTTTCGAATTGGAAAGCCGCACAGTACCCAGTTCAATGACACCTCGCGAAAATATTATCTATTTCCTGTTGAGCGACTCCGAAGAAGAAATCTGCAAAAAAGTCATCAATTCCCCTCACAATCAGTACCTTGTCTGCAACGAAACGCTTGATAATGTTGTCGGTGTCATCGATTCCAAAGCGCTTTTGGGTCGAATCATGAGCGATCACCCGCTTTCACTCAAAGATGACGGATTGGTTCATCCTGTACAGCTTGTTCCGGATTCGCTGACATTGTCGGAAATTCTCGACACATTTAAACGCACAAACAGCGACATTGCCGTAATTATCAATGAGTATGCCCTTGTTGTGGGAATCATCACCCTTAATGATGTGATGAGTACTGTCATGGGGGATTTGGTGACTACGGAAGAAGAATCTCAGATTCTTGAGCGCGAAGACGGCTCTTGGCTCGTTGACGGTTCTACTCCCGTGGACGATTTAGAAAAATTATTGGATGTCGACAGCCTGCCTGAAGACTCGACTTATGAAACCGTTGCCGGTTTTATGATGTATATGTTGCGCAAAATTCCCAAACGAACCGACAAAGTGGTTTACGGAGGTTTTCGGTTTGAAGTAATCGATACGGACAACAACAAAGTCGATCAGGTATTGGTTTCTGTTATCAAACCGGACTCTGCAAAAAATTCCGCCCAAGACAATTAAATTTCTTTGTTCGAACCAAACTGCCGCGAAATTCGCGGCAGTTTCTTAAGTATTTTATTTTTTAGAATTGACCTTTTTCCTTCTGGTCGGTTTGTTTTTTTGCTGTGAAAATTCAAACCCTACAGAACCATCCTTTCCTAAAACAAGGAACGCAGAAAACTTACGTTTAGTCCGATTGGACACAAAATCGTTCAATTCACTGCTTCGGCCTTCAGAAAGAATTTTGGCAACTTCTTCAGCGCTAACAGGTTGCTGAAGAATAGTCTTGCCGACTCTGAAGTCACACTGTTTCTGCAGTGTTTTTTCACAGACATAGCCTTTGGGACTATAGTAGACATTTGAGCCACACTTCGGACATTTTCCCACCACCGTTAGTGTTGAAATATCCATAGTTTCACTGCTGTCCTTATCTTCATTACCAAAGTCAAATTCCAACTTGAAATCTTCGGTCAAGCGAAGCTTGGATGAGAAAGGGCGCCCCATCTTGCTAATAAATCCGTCCAGAGGACCGATCTCACCGTCTTTGAGAAGCGTTTCAATCTCAGACACTTCAAAAGTTCTTCCACCAGGATGCTTCGGAAGACTGAAGTCACATTGAGTACAGGCGAAACGGCGGTAATTTTCAACAATTTCTCCGCCACATTTCGGGCACGGATTTTTCAAGTGAGCAGGATTTTCAATCGGAACCGTATTTCCTTCATAGCGTTTGGCCGCATCAACAATTTCAACGGTCATATCCCGAATTTCTTTCATAAAAACTTCTCGAGACAATCGACCTTGTTCAATTTGCGCCAACTTATATTCCCATTCTCCGGTCAACTCCGGTTCAGACAATTCTGATACTCCAAGCCCCTTCAACAACGCAAACAACTGCCTGGCCTTAAACGTTGGTGCCAACTCTCGTCCCTCTCGTCTGAGATAATTTTGAAGCAACAATCCTTCAATAATGGCGGCACGGGTTGCCGGCGTTCCCAATCCTTTCCCTGCCATAGCTTCACGCAACTCATCTTCTTCAACTAATTTACCAGCGCCTTCCATCGCAGATAAAAGCGTCGCTTCTGTGTAACGCGGCGGTGCCTTTGTTGCCTTTTCCTCAATGGCAGAGTGAGTGATAAGCACTTTTTCCTTTTGGGTGACAGCGGGCATTGTTTCAGCATCTTCGACGTCGCGACCGTACACCGATAACCAGCCGGCCTTCACCAAAACCTTCCCCTCAGTTTTGAGGTTTTCCTCACCAACCACCGTAATACGGGTTGTCACATCGTACTCGGCTGCCGGGAAGAAAACTGCAAGGAAGCGCTTTACAACTAAGTCGTAAATTTTTTCTTCCGCTTCAGAAAGTTTTTTCGGCGGTTGTAAGGTCGGAATAATGGCAAAGTGATCTGAAATTTTTGAATTATCAAAAACTCGCTTTGTCGGCTTAACCCATTTATGAGAAAGAATTTCTTTCACGCTATCGCAGTAACGGGATGACTCCGAGAGCATTCCTAAGGTCTGATTCACTGTAGGAATGTAATCTTCCGGCAATGCCCTGGCATCCGTTCTCGGATAGGTCAGCACTTTATGCTTTTCATACAACGCCTGCGCTAACGACAAGGTGGTTTTAGCAGAAAAACCAAAACGATTATTTGCTTCTCGTTGCAAACTGGTTAAATCAAAAAGCAACGGAGAAAGCTGAGTCGTTCGTTTTGCTGTATCCCGGACTATTCCAGTTTGTTGATTAATTTTTTCGCACAAGGCACGAGCATAGTCCTCCTGCCAAATACGCTCGGCCTTCTCATGCGGTCGATCTTCATCTTTCTTAAATTTAGGATCAAACCATACCGCTTCATATTGACCCGATTTAGCCTGAATCTGAGCGTGAACTTCCCAATATTTCTGACTGACAAAGGCGTTAATCTTTTCCTCACGTTCAACGACAATGGCAAGAGTCGGAGTTTGAACCCGACCAACCGTAGTCAGGAAAAAACCGCCGTCCTTGCTGTTAAATGCGGTCATCGCACGTGTTCCATTAATCCCTACAAGCCAATCGGCCTCAGAGCGTGAACGAGCCGCATCAGCCAAATGACGCATTTCTTCATCCGTTCTTAAATGCTCAAAGGCTTCTCGAATGGCCGCCGGGGTCATTGATTGCAGCCATAAGCGTTTAATTGTCTTTTTACATTTACTGGCTTGGATGATGTAGCGGAAAATCAACTCACCCTCCCGCCCAGCATCACACGCATTAATGACGGTCGTTATATCGCTGCGTTTCAATAAACGTTTCAGTAGCTTTAAGCGATCTTCGGATTTCTTGATCGGTTTTAAGTCAAATACCGGTGGAAGCATCGGTAAATGGGCAAAAGTCCATTTACCTCGTTTGACATCGTACTTTTCTGGAACGGTTAATTCCAAAAGATGACCAACGGCGGAACTAACAACATAACGCTCACCCTCAAAATAATCTTTTTCCCTAGTTAACCCCCCGAGCGCTTTGGCAATATCGGAGGCTACAGAGGGTTTTTCTGCGATAACTAAAACTTTTTCACTCATTTGGTTTTATCAATTCAATTTTTGAGGCCATTCCTCAAACGCTTTTTTAGAGTAGCACTAAAAAAAGAGAAAATAACAACTTTTATTGAACTTTTTTGTTTTCATCCTGTTAATTTTTGATTTCATCCCAAATATCATCCGCTGATTCCACTAACTTAGCCCCTTCTCGAATTAGCTTATGACACCCTTTAGATAAGGGGGAATGAATCGAACCCGGAACAGCCATGACATTCCGACCGGCGTCCGCGGCTTCCCGAACCAAAGACAGAACCCTGGAACGAATACTGGATTCAATGACAACAAAATGATCTGTTGAAGCAACCAATAACCTTTGTCGCATTAACCAAGGATCTTCCGACACTTCCAAAGGACTGATTAATAAACCCTTATTTAATATAAATGACAACTTTTGTTCGAAATTATCATCTGTTAATGGATTTTTAGAGACAATTACCAATGACGGAACTTTTGATTTCAATGCGGTCAACAAACCAATTTTTTCAATACCCGGAGCCTCTCCCTGAATCAAACTTAATTCTTTTTTGATTAAAGCACTAACCCATGATTGCGTCGTCAGCTCCGCATCAGCACTGGGATGAGAACTCCCTACCAAACTAACGGTTTTTCGGCTTAATAATTTAACATCACCTGCCGCCAGCACAACCAACGGTGGCTGAGGAACCGTCAAAAAGCGTTTGGGGAAATCTTTGTCGCTGGGAACAAGAAGCCGAACTTGGGGAATATTCTTTATCCAAGCAAGTATTGTTTGAATTTTGGTTTCAACGTCCTCGCCAGGAGAACGGTGTACCAACATAGCCAGTTCCTGAGGCAGTACTGTCGACAACGATAAAACACTCTGAGCAAAAATGGTTTCCGGTAAACCAAATGCTTTTAATAAGGCGTATGAACCTCCAAAACTCATCCCCGACACCATAGCCAGTCTTAACCAATTTCGCTGATTTTCCAAGGACATAATAGAAAAATTGTGCAATTGCGCTAGAATTCGAAATTCCGAAAAATTCTCATTTGGAGACCGCTTGTGGCTATTTTACCGATTGTGCAATTTCCCAATCCTGTTTTGGCAATGAAGTGCCAGCCGGTTGCAGAAATCAACGACTCATTGCGTCAGCTTGCAGCCGATATGGGGGAAACCATGTACAAAGCTCCCGGAGTCGGTCTTGCGGCGCCTCAAGTCGGAGAGCCGATCCGAATGGTTGTGATTGATGTCAGCGAAGAAAAAAATAACTTACTGACTTTAATCAACCCTGTCATTACTGAGAGAAGCACAGAAGAAGAAACCGGTGAAGAAGGTTGCTTATCGTTGCCCGGCATTTGGGAAAAGGTCTCCCGTAGCACCGCCATTACTGTACAGTACATGGATCTAAATGGGCAGCAACAGGAACTGAAAGCCGAAGGTCTGCTGGCTATTTGCATCCAACACGAACTAGATCACTTAGAGGGCACTGTTTTTATCGATCACCTCAGCCGCCTGAAGTACGACCGCGCTTGTTCAGAATTAAAAAAACGTCGCCTTCAGGAACGAAAAGATAAAGCGGGCTAATCCTTATATCGGTGACAATGTTTGGCCACCGCCGGAACAATTTGGTCAATCACGGGATTCGGCAAATCGTGGCCCATCCCTCGGATAGTCATCATTCTTGAATTGGGTATCAGCCTTAACACTTCCTCGCCGGCTTTCAACGGCAATAAAGGATCCTCCTGCCCATGAATAACCAGAGTCGGAGCCATAATTCTTCTGAGATTTTTTGAGCGATCTCCTGATGCCAAGATCGCAAGCAACTGACGGTAACTGTACATTTGGTTGTAATTGCTGTGAACCATTGATTTCGCAACCGACTCAATCTGTTCATCAGAATAACTCATTCCCGGAGAACCGATGGCTTTAAACATTTTGCGCAAATAGTTCTTCATAGAAACGATGTCCTGCGTGCGAGGAGGGCTACTTAGCAATCCCCGAACAGCGCGCAACTTCCCAAAGCCGGTTCGAGGATTACCGGAGGCACTCATGACAGAGATTAACGATGCTATTCTCTGTGGATACAAATAGGCCATAACCTGAGCAATCATTGCCCCCATTGAAATACCCATAACATGGGCTCGTTTAATTTGGAGTTCATCCAAAACCGACACGGTATCCGCTGCCATGTCTTCCAGTGAATAACATCCAACAACCGGACGTCTGAAAAGTGTTTTAACAATGGCGGAAAAAACCGTAAATGAACCGACGGGGCGATCTATTTTTGTAGACTCACCGCTATCTCTGTTATCAAAAACAACCACCCGGAATCCTTGACGAATCAACTGCTCAATTAACCGCTTTGGCCAAGCCGCCGACGGCATGCCAAGCCCCATAACGAGTAAAATGACGGGGGCCGAATCATCGCCATATACCTCATAAGCAATACGGATATTGTCAATTGTTTTTAGCGTCTGCATAGGATTCCTCAACTTTCCGAAAAGTGTATCGCTTTACCAACAACTTTTAAATGGGTGCGAAAAAATCCTTTCGAATAGAACTCACCCTAAATTGAACACACTAAAATTGAAAACATGAAGATTATATTTGCCGGAACTCCTCCTTTTGCCGCTTGCGCACTTGACGCTCTGATCTCAGCCGGACATGAAGTCTGCCTCGTGTTGTCGCAGCCTGACCGCCCCAGTGGCCGCGGAATGAAGCTCACACCATCTGCCGTCAAAGCTTTAGCTTTGATGCGAGGTATTCCTGTTGAAACTCCGGGAACTCTGTCCGTTAAAAAAGAACCTCAGGATGCCGTAGCCATGCATGAACTCCTTCGTTCAATGGAGGCGGACATCATGGTCGTAGCCGCTTATGGGATGTTACTGCCAGAGAGTGTTTTAAACATTCCCAAAGGGATCGGTCCAGACAATGTTGTTAAATGCATCAACATTCATGCAAGTCTTTTACCTCGCTGGCGTGGAGCAGCCCCGATCACCCGAGCTATTGAATCTGGCGACTCCCATTTTGGCGTTACCTTAATGAAAATGGACGCGGGATTGGATACTGGTCCGATGCTTATGCAAGAAAGCTTCCCGCTCACCGGGACAGAAACAACAGCCTCACTGACAGATTCTGTTGCCCATCTCGGCGCTGATATGCTAGTTCGCCTTTTATCTCATCCGGAAAAGATTTCCCTCACGGAGCAACCCTCCGAAGGGATTACCTATGCACACAAAGTCGTAAAAGATGAAGGGCGATTGGACTTTTCTCTTCCTGCCGAACAAATAGAAAGAAAAATTCGGGCCTTTTCTCCGTTCCCCTCATCATTTGCGCAGCACAATGGCACTGTCATTAAGATTTGGGAAGCTCAGCTTTGCGAAGATGTTCAAGGCCAACCGGGGGAAGTTGTCAATGTTGATAAACAAGGGATAACCATTGCTTGTTCACAGGGTGGGATCCGCGCCACAGTTCTTCAAAGACCCGGGAAACCTAAAATGCCCTTCCAGAGTTTTCTTCAGGGCTACCCGATTGTCAAAGGAGAGTTTTTTAAATGAGCACTCTCCTTGGTCAGGCAATTTCAATTGGAGCCATAGGTTGGCAAAAAATGCTAACCGAATCGTGTTCCCTGGAAAAAGCACTTAGTGTTTGTCTTCAGGGGCAACGTTCTGACATCAAGTCGGTAGTCCAAAGTTTGCTTTATACGACTGTGAGACACCGTGCTCAAATTGAACTGCTTTTAAACAAGTTGATCAAAAAAGCGCCTCAGGAAAAGGTTAAAGCCATACTTGGCATTGCCCTGGCTTTACTCTTAGAGAATAAGGAAAAAACTTTTACGGTTGTCAATCAGGCGGTTGAAGCGGCCAAAAGCGCTCCTGAAACGGCTTGGTCAAGCGGTTTCATAAACGCTGTTCTCAGAAATTTTCTCCGTAACCGCTCTGAGTTAACGGCAGGATTTCAAACCAACTTAAGCGCTCGTTTTAATGCCCCCGGTTGGTGGATTTCAAAGCTCAAACGTGACTATCCTCAGCACTGGCAGGATATTTTAACAACACAAAATAAACGACCGCCTCTGACATTACGAGTCAACCGCAGTAAAACAACAGTTGAAGAATTCCTTCAAACATTAAAGACACATCGTATCAATGGTTACCCAATCGGTCATTGGGCTGTCGTAATTGATCCTCCTTGCCCGGTTCAGCAGATTCCCGGATTTTCTGATGGTATATGTTCCGTTCAGGATGCGGGTAGTCAGTTGGTTCCCGAAATTCTGAAACTCAATCCGACGGATAAAATATTGGACGCCTGCGCCGCCCCTGGGGGGAAGACTGCTCAGCTGTTGGAAACATATGACATCGATGTGACGGCAATGGAAATTGATCCGTTAAGGGCCCCTCGGATTAAAGAAACCCTCGATCGTCTGGGTTTGACCGCTAAAATTGTTGTCGGCGATGCCGGTGACAGATCAGCACTGGCTTCCCTGGGGGATTTTGATGCAATTTTGCTCGATGCTCCCTGTACCGCTTCCGGCATTGTCCGACGCCATCCTGATATTGTTTGGTCGAGAAGACCTGAAGATGTCAAACTATTGGCTTCCAAACAGGAAAGACTATTGGAAGTCCTTTGGGAAAAGCTCCCAGTGGGAAAAGACCTACTGTATGTTGTATGTTCTCTTTTCCCAGAAGAAGGGTCGGATCAGATAAAACGTTTTCTATCTCGGCATCCCGAAGCCAGTCTGAAATCAGTCCCTATTATGCCAAGCGGCATGTTGCGACTGATACCGACTGAACAGGAAGTAGCTAAAGAATTGCCGCTTAATCACGATGGTTTCTTCTACGCGCTGCTTACAAAGGGAATTGATAAATAATGCGTAAGGTTCAACACTTCCTCGCTTGCATACTGGCTCTTTTCATTGGGCTAGGGAGTGTTGCGCCTGCTTGGGCAAATGACATTACTGTTATGTCCTCCTCCTTGTCTGCTAGAACCAGCCAACCCGCCGGTTTATATCTTGATGTTAATGTGGAGTTTGACCTTCCTCGAAGTATTCAAGATGCCTTGAATCGAGGTATTCCTTTGTACTTCGTAACTGATTTTTCTATTCAGTATGAACGTTGGTACTGGGTCAACAAAACTGTTGTAGAAGCCTCCCTGATTACACGACTTTCTTACAGTCCCTTGACTCGTCAATACCGTTTATCTCGAGGCGGTTTATCACAATCCTTTGATTCTTTATCTGAAACACTGGCTATCTTGAAGTCCCTTCATGGTTGGCGAGTTTCGGATGATCCCGTCATTGACAATCCGGAAAACTGCGTCGCAGAAGTTCTCGTCAGACTGGATATTGATCAGTTACCACTACCAATGCAGGTCACGATCGGCGAAAACGATTGGGATCTCACCTCCGATTGGCATACTGTTGACTTGGATCGCAGTATCACTCACCCCCTAGAGGACGCTAACGAATGAAATACCGTCTCAGGTACGGAGCGAGCATTGGCCTGGCCATCATAGTGGTACTGTTGTTTTTACTGACTTCAGCCGGAACTACTTCTCGAGAGCTGGAACCATATTTCCCACTATTGCTCATCATCAATGCTTTGGTAGCTCTGGGGCTGTTGATCGCCGTCATTTCTCTGATTTCAAAATTAATCAAACGATTTCGGCAACATCAATTCGGTTCCCGAATGTTGGCAACTTTAGTTTGTGTCATTTCATTTGTTGCGTTATTACCCTCATTACTGATCTACACCATTTCAACGCATCTCATCTCTCAGGCCTTTGACTCCGGAGTTGACTCCAGGGTTGAAACCGCTTTGGATTCCGGTGTCACTCTGGCGCAAAACTCCTTATTGCGGATTCAAAATGACCAATTGGTGACTACCCGAACGATCGCAGACCGACTCAGCACCATCTCTTTTGGCGAAATGAGTGATGAGCTTATTCGCATGAGCGATTTAACGAATTCCGCTGTTTTATTCTTAGTCGATGGAAACGGGCAAATCATCACGCAAAGCTCCCCTTTGTCATCAATTAATCTAGTCGTTTCAACCCGAGACATACAAACAGTTCGACAGCAGGGATATTTCTCAAGTTTAGAAGAAGAAGCCAGCGACTCGGACAACTCTCACAATGCTTTGCGTATTCGGACAATAGTTCCTATTAACAATCACTCCTCGTCTGAGGAATTGTTTTTGCAAGTCAGCATGGAAATTCCCGAAGGTGTTGCTCGAGACATCAACGCAGTCACCAATGGCTTGCTTGATTATCAACAAATTATTTTTACACGCAGCGGCTTACAAACAATTTAT
Source organism: uncultured Sutterella sp. (assembly GCA_902388655.1). GTDB lineage: Bacteria > Pseudomonadota > Gammaproteobacteria > Burkholderiales > Burkholderiaceae_F > Aphodousia. The sequence goes on from CABMQD010000002.1 coordinate 144,174, forward strand.
CACTGGTCATTGATACTCAGTTTGCTGTTGGCTGTGCTTTGTTCCGTCTTGGCAGCGTTCTCATTCGCGAGCCGTATGACAGCCCCAATCAGACAGTTAGCAGAAGGTACGCGACGAGTCACCGGCGGTCACTTCCAGTCCATTAAAGAATTTACCGGAGCCGATGAAATTAATGAATTAACCCGTGCTTTCAATGTCATGGTTCGCCGAGTTAATGACGCCATGGACACATTGGAAAGTCGGCGCGAACGACTGGAGCAATCAAATGTCTTTCGTGAGCGCATTTTAGAAAATCTCTCTACCGGCATTATCGTTTTAGACCACCTGAAACGCCTGCGCTCAGCCAATATGGGAGCGGTCAAAATTTTAGGCAATAGTGTTTTACAAATTGGCGTATTGCTCAAAGAAGCCAACCCGACACTCGCTGAATTGATTGTGCCGATGCTTTCTGAAAATACTCGTTCTGTAAAACAGGAAAATGTCTCTTTATCTGTCGAAGGTAAAAAAGAACCTTTAACACTGTTAATCCGCACCTCCTCTGTTCCGCTCAATGACGGTCCTGGCTATCTGATTGTGATTGATGACATGACTCAGGCGGTAGCCGCTCAAAGAGTTATTGCTTGGGGTGAAGTCGCTCGTCGCATGGCGCACGAAATTAAAAATCCGTTAACGCCAATCCAATTAGCCGCGGAACGTATGCAAATTAAATTGGCTAAACATCTTCCCGATGAGGATGTTGTTTTACTGAACCGCTATACCAACACAATCGTTGAACAAGTCTCCTCCATTAAGCAGATGGTTAATGATTTCCGAGATTATGCGAAATTACCCAAACCCACATTAAGACCTCTGAATTTAAATGAACTGCTTGACGATGTAGCGCTTTTATACCGTCAAGCCGGAGGTTCTGTAGCCTTATCCTTGGAAAACGACCTCCCGCTTTTATTGGCAGATCGGGCTCAATTGCTCCAAGTTCTGCACAACTTGCTTTCAAATGCCAAAGAGGCCTGCAAAGTAGATTCCGAATGCAAAATCGAAATAATCACCCGTCTAGATCGTAAGGGTAAAGAGAAAACGGTTGTCTTGACTATCCTCGACAATGGTCCGGGTTTTAGCGATCAGATTCTTGATCACGCATTTGAGCCTTACATCACCACAAAAGAAACCGGAACCGGCTTGGGATTGCCAATGGTTAAAAAGATTATTGAAGAACATGGCGGGTGGATTACCATAGCTAATCGAGTAAGCGGCAATGACCCCAAACCAAATGGTGCTATAGTTACGATTGGTTTTGTCAATTTAGCCTGACCTTTTTTATTCTCAGACTTAATGTTTTTTTAAATGGCAAACGTTCTTGTAGTAGATGACGAAGTTGGTATTCGCGAACTGTTTAGCGAAATCCTCTCTGACGAAGGTTATACCGTTACTGTCGCAGCCGATAGCAAAGAAGCTCGTCGTGCCTTGCTTTCCTGCGCTCCCGATGTGATTTTGCTCGATATCTGGATGCCAGATACGGATGGAATGTCGTTGCTTAAGGAATGGGCTTCTCAGGGACCTTTGCCTTGCCCGATTATCATGATGTCGGGGCACGCCAATATTGATATGGCTGTAGAAGCTACAAAATTTGGCGCTTATTCTTTCCTCGAAAAACCGACTTCCATTAAAGCTCTGACAGAAGCTTTGCGAGCCGCTTTAGCTGCCAAACAAACCATGGAGCGAACAGCTGCCATCCTTCAGAAATCGAGTTCTGCACAAGCTGCGGATAAATCTAAAGAAGAAAACTCATCAACATCGTTAGGTGACCAAATAGATTTTTCCTTACCCTTAAGGGAAGCTAGAGATCAGTTCGAACGGGCCTACTTTACGAATCTGCTTGAGCAGGAAAACCACAGTATGACCCGTGTTGCTGCCAAGGCTCAACTTGAGCGTACTCATCTCTACAGGAAGTTACGCCAATTGGGAATTGAGTGGTCAAAAGACGAAAATTAATTTTTTCTTTTAGGATGTGGATGGATAGCACATCCACACCGTATTTATGAAGATTTTAATTTTAGGAGCCGGTCGTGTCGGCCGTTCAGTTGCAGAAAGTCTGGTTAGTGATGCCAATGACATCACTATTGTGGATGAGTCTGCGGATCGCATCGCCCAGATGCAGGAACGCTTTGACCTCAGGGGAATCGTGGGAGACGCCAGTTCCCCATCCATTCTGAGCAGTGCCGGCGCAATGGATACTGACTTGTTAATTGCGGTTACCGCCAATGATGAAACCAACTTGGTAGCCTGTACCCTTGCGGCACAAATTTTTAATATCCCTATGCGTATCGCTCGTGTCCGAGACAGCGAACTCAGACACTATCCGAGAATTTTAGGTGATGAAGGCTTTCGAGCAACTAGCGTTATTTGGCCTGAACAAGCTCTTGCCACTCAATTTTCCAAACTGATTACTTTTCCTGCGGCACAACAGGTACTCAACTTTGCCGATGACAAGTTAACCCTATTTACCGTTAATTCCATTGAAAACGCACCGCTGACAGGTAAAACATTGGAAGACGCCTTCCGATTGCTGCCCAACGCCAAAATGCGATTTATCTCGCTATACCGGCGGAATCGACGCTTGGAATGCCGCAACGATACTGTCATCGAAGCCGATGATGAAATTACCGTATTGGTTTCCAGCGATTGCGCGGAATCCGTTATTGAGGCGTTCCATCCGTTTGAAAAGGCCGAAACGATCGTTCTGATCAACGGAGGAGAACTGTCCGGACTGTTAACCGACAAACTGGAGCCGACCCGCTCTAAGAGAAGAATCAAGATCTTTGAAGGTAAGGAAGAAAGTGCGGTCGGTTTATCCAACCGTTTCAGCAGCAATAAAGTATCCGTCTCCCTGGTCAAACACGACGACACTCACGCACTTATGCAGGAGGGGATTGATCACGCAGATGTCGTGGTGGCCCTTTCGAATAACGACGAAATTAACATTATGACTGCGCTTTTAGCTAAGCGGCTTGGAGCAAAACGCAGCATTGTCCTTTTGGAAAATCAAGTCTATTCTGACCTGGTTCGCGGTACGGAAGTTGATGTAACCGTCTCCCCAACTCAAGCGTCTTTAGGTGAACTTCTCCGCCATATCCGTTATGGGGATGTGGTTAATGCACAAGAGCTTTATCAGGATAAAGCGGAAGCTTTGGAAATCATCGCTCACGGAACTAAAAAAAGCTCTAAAGTCGTCGGCAAGGCTTTAAAAGACATTCCTTTCCCCAAGGGAGTTTCGGTCGGTGCAATTGTCCGAGGCGAAGGCGATGAGGCCAATGTACTGATGGCTGAACCGGATTTAACCGTTATGGATGATGACCACTTGATTTTGTTTGTCCCAAACAAAAAAGTCATCCAGCGTATCGAGCGCCTTTTTGAAGTCGACGTCGGCTTCTTCTAAGGAAAAGCGACATGTTTCGAACTCTGAAGCGATTACTTTTCCCGGTACTTAACGCTCTGGGGCCTTTGCTGATCATTTTGGCAGGAGCTCAGTTATTACCTATTGCGATCGCTTACCGAGATGGCGAACCCGTCCTGTCTCAATTTTTCACATCGGCAGCCATCTCTTTGCTCTTCGGACTGCTGTTTCTTTTCTCAACAAAACGCTTCAAACGTGAATTGGAGCCTCGTGACGGTTTTCTGTTGGTGACACTCTCCTGGTTTTCTGCCGTGATCTTCGGTTCCATTCCGTTGATTTTGCTGTTGCCAGACATTCCGTACTATCGGATCTTTTTTGAGGCAGTTTCCTGCCTGACAACCACAGGGGCAACCGCACTCACTAATCTTAATGACCTTCCCCTGTCTTTAAATTACTGGCGATGCTTACTCTCGTGGTTAGGCGGTATGGGTATCATCGTTTTAGCTGTAGCAATCTTGCCTCTGTTGGGTGTTGGAGGCGCTCAGCTATTTAAGGTGGAAAATTCAAACCTATTTAAGGAAGATCGTTTAACCCCTCGCATCGCCGATACGGCCAAAGCACTTTACGGGATTTATATTCTCGCCTCTATTGCTTGCGCGGCCGCTTACCACTGGGCCGGCATGAGTTGGGACGATTCGGTCTTATTTATGTTCACCACAATGAGCCTGAGCGGCATCAGCCCCTACGATCAAAGTATCGGCTACTTTAATTCTCCGGCTATCGAAATGGTCGCTGTTGCCTTCATCGTCTTTTCAGGCTTCAATTTCTCTTTGCACTTTACCGCCTGGCGTCAGCGTTCTATCGCCACCTACTTTACAGATATTGAAGCGCGTGCTTGGATATTGGTCCTTTTAGCCGGTGTTTTAGTGGTTTTCAGCGTCCTGAGCTTCAATCACGTCTATCCTACCTGGCAAACAACACTGAGGCACGCTCTTTTCAACGTTGCTTCTATATTCTCCACCACGGGATATACAACGGAAAACTATGAGCTTTGGCCTTCCTCGTTGGGCTTTTTGCTGTTGGTTGGAAGTCTTTTTGCATCCTGCTCGGGTTCAACGGGCGGCGGCGTCAAGATGATTCGTCTCTTAATTTTTGTCAAACAAGCTGTGCTGTGTCTGCACACATTATTAAGACCTCGTGATTACTTACCCTTGCGATTGGGTAAACACACAATCTCCAGCAGTTTGGCTGCCAATGTTTCCGCTTTCTTTGCTCTACACATCACAGTGGTCTTTGTCAGCACTTCTTTGATTATGTTCTCCGGTGTTAATCTCACCGAAGCTCTGTCTACGGTTATCGCCTGTATCGCCAATACGGGACCCGGGTTAGGCTCCGTTGGTCCGGCAGGCAATTACGCCGCCTGCAACCCCATTCATCTTTGGGTGGGCTCATTTTGCATGTTTGTCGGACGTTTAGAATTATTTACCGTTTTCGTAATTTTTACGAGATCGTTCTGGAGAAGTTAAGTCAACGGCTCCCAATGGACATTGACGCCTTTATTCTCGGCCTTGCGCAGCATTCTCATTAAAGCATAAAACCTTGTTTTAATAGCGACAGCCGCTAACATAGCCGGCTTTTCTTTAGCCTCGTCCTCGTTTTCCGGCACCTCATTTTGTGCTATTTGATCAATAACGCGTTCCAATGAAGCAATAACCGATGGCAAGTCCTCCGCTAGAATAGCCCCCTTGTCATGAAAAATAATGCCCGCTTCCTTAAATACCGGCTCTACATGATTTCTCATCATGATTACTTCGCCACTAGCTTTTGAACGAAAAACTACAACTGCCATTTCGAAATTCCGATAATCCTTTGACCGCCTAATACTAGCGCGAAAGTATAATTTCTCTCAACCAACCGGTGAGGAATATCTTTCATGACACGTCCACCATTTTCTGCTCTGCTTGCAACTGAAGAATTTTCTGAACTTGATGAACTATTGGCTCAAATAGATGAAAAATGCATGCCAATGGATGCTTCACAGGCCGATGGTTTTTTAACCGCCCTTTGCCTGTTACCTAAGGAAATCAGTCCGACGGAGTGGATGCCTATGATTTTTTGCGCCCCTTCATCGCAACCCAGACCGTTGCCAGAAGCACAACAAAATCGACTGGAGGAATTACTCTATCGCCGGTATCGGGAAATTAATTCTCGCCTTGCCCATCTCAAACCTTTAGACCCTATTGTTTTTGATCCTGAAGACGAAAATGGCGTTCCTCTGCAAGGGGAAGACGAAATTATTGCATTGGCCCCCTTTGCCTCCGGTTTTCTGACTGCCGCTCAGACCTGGCCAGGCTTACTAGACTCTGAAAACCCCGAGATCAGCTCCGCACTGGTCGGTATATGGCGGCATTTACCCAGCGAAGAAATCGGAGAGTTTTCATCGGTTCGAGATGAATTATTATCAGAGTCGCCCCTGGAAAATCTTGATGATGCCATTGATGACGTAGCCGCATGCGTCAAACAAATTGCCTCAATCACTCGCGGTTTCAAAGAAAAGAAGCCTCCGGAACGATTAAACAACAGGTTCAAAAAACGTCACTCGTAATCTCAATAACGGGCCTTGATTTTTGAAGCCCATAAAACCAAAAGTAAAACTGGCAAACCGATGAGAGCAGTGGCTACAAAAAATTGGCTGTACCCAATGCTTTCTACTGCGAAACCCGAAAAACCGGCCAAAAACTTTGGCAACAACAACATGATTGAACTGAATAAAGCGTACTGTGTCGCTGTGTAGGCTACATTAGTCAGCCCAGACAAATAGGCGAGGAAAGCCACCGAAGCAATGCCCGCGGCGAGATTATCTGCGCTGACAGTGAAAACCAAGTACGGAACGTGATGCCCCTGCGTCGCCAACCAGGAAAATAATAAGTTAGTTAGGCTGGACAGAAGCGCCCCAAGAAAAAGCGTTTTCATCACGCCGAAACGAGCACTGATCATTCCACCGATAAACGCTCCCGCCAGTGTCATGACAACCCCAAATACCTTGGATACCGCGGCTACCTCTTCTTTCGTAAAACCAAGATCCTGATAAAACGGATTGGCCATCACCCCCATGACTACATCCGAGATACGGTAAGTCGCAATTAAAGCTAATACTATGAGTGCTTGCCAACGATAACGGCTGAAAAAATCTATAAAAGGCAAGCATCCCGCTTCATAAAACCAAACACTTGTGTGGACTCTGCGCTCCGACCATTGAGGATGTTTCTCTCGACAATTACGCAGTCGCTCAATCGTTTGCTCACTAACCTGTTTTTGATTTGCCTGTTCAGGTTCGGGAGAAACCAACACTGTCATAATTCCGACAGACATACTGGCTGCCATGATGTAGTAAGCCATTTGCCAGCCAAAGAAATCGTATTGACTGCCTTCCGCTGAAAAGTGTGCTGCTAAAGCCAGTGCTCCGGCGCCAGCCCAAATCATCGCCAAACGGTACCCGGTCTGGTAAGTTGCCGCCAAAGCTGCTTGCTCTGTCATGCTCGCGCTCTCAATTCGATATGCATCCAAGGCGATATCTTGTGTCGCAGAGGCAAAAGCTGTTAATGCTGTCAAACCGATTAAAACCGCTAGACTCTCTTTGGGATCAGTCATTGCCATCCCAATAAGGCTACACAAAACCAAACATTGAGAAAAGAGTAACCAAGACCGACGGCGACCTAGTGACGATGTCAGTAAGGGTAAATGTATCTTGTCTACAAGGGGAGACCAAACCCACTTGAAGCCATAAGCCAAACCAACCCAAGTAACCATGCCGATCGTACTGAGTTCAACACCTGCTTCACGAAGCCAAAAGGACAACGTACCCAATACGAGCAAAAGTGGCAATCCGGAAGAAAATCCTAAGAAAAACATCCGAAGAGTCTCTGGCTTTGTGTATACCTTTAAAGCACCAAGCCAGGAATGAGACGTAACAGAAACCTCTTGCGGCATCTTAGATCAGATCCTCTTTTCTGATAAAGCACCATTGCGAAGTTTTAAGATCTTCGGGCAACCGGAACTTGCCGAATGCAATACGGTGCAGAGTCGCTACTCTGTTGCCGATGGCAGCAACCATACGTTTAACCTGATGATATTTGCCCTGTGTGATGCGCATATCAAAAATGCACTCATTCAGTGGTGTAATCGCATTAGCCGCCACTATATCACGCTCTCCGTCAAGCAAAACCCCTTCAAGTAAACGATCGTACATATTTTTAGTCATCGGATGCTTGGCCGTCACACGATAAACTTTGTCCACGTGCTTTTTAGGATGAGTCAACCGATGCAATAGCGCGCCGTCATCGGTCAAAATCAATAACCCCGTGGTGTCCTCATCAAGTCGCCCAACAGGCTGCACTCCCCGATTTCGCAATGGAGGGGGTAAAAGAGACAATACCGACGGATGATGAATGGGTTTTCTGGAACATTCATATCCCGCAGGCTTATTCATTGCGATGACGGCCTTGGATAAATACGGCCACTGCTTTCCATCCACAGTAAAAATTAAAGCTTCTGGATCGAAATCCTCCCAAGGATCGGTCTGAATTTGCCCGCCTACAGTCACTCTACCTTGAACAATAAGACCACAGCACTCATGCCGCGTGCCAAAACCTTGAGAAAAAAGGATTTGTTCAAGCTGCATGACTATACCTCATAGTCGATCGTCAATGGTGCGTGATCGGAAAACTTTTCTTCGTTATAAACCGTTGTAGATAGCGCTTTTTGAGCTAATTTTGAGGTGGCGATCTGATAATCAATTCGCCAACCGACATTTTTTGCTCGAGCCTGACCTCGCTGACTCCACCACGTGTACTGCTCCTTTGTAGGCTCCAGATAGCGAAAAACATCCACCCACCCCATTGAAAAAAGGTCGGTTAGCCACTGTCTTTCTTCAGGCAGAAAACCCGAATGCGTTAAGTTTCCTTTCCAATTTTTAAGATCTATTTCTCTGTGCGCAATATTTACGTCACCACAAAAAACAACCTCTTTTCCTCTTTTCTTTAATTTTTCGAGCTGTTTCAGAAACACCTCTAAAAAGCGGTATTTTGCAGCCTGCCTTTCATCTGAGCTTGTTCCTGAAGGAAAATAGACAGAAACGACCGTCATTTTTTCAAACTCTGCCTCAACGTACCGACCTTCGGCATCAAATTCTCCATTGTCAAAACCGATTTTGACAGCCAAAGGCTTTTCTTTGCTATACAGAGCTACACCGGAATAACCCCTTTTCTGAGCGGTATGCATAAATAAGTGGTAACCGGTTCGGTGTAATACCTCATCATCAAAATCGGTTTCTTGTCCTTTTAATTCCTGAACACACAGAATATCGGCTTGTTGTTGATCAAACCATTGCCAAAAATTTTTCTTCGCTGCTGAACGTAATCCGTTTGCGTTAAAGGTAATAATGCGCAACATTTTTTTTCTCGTTAAAATTTCTCATTTAGGTAATTATCCTGAATCGTTAAGATTTTTGTCGGACTCTCACTATGTCTTTACAACACCAATTTATCGAATTTGCTCTAAATACAAACGTTCTTCGTTTCGGAGAATTTAAAACCAAAGCGGGGCGTTTATCCCCCTATTTTTTTAATCTCGGTCTTTTTAATACCGGCAGAACGTTGGGTAAATTGGCTGAGTTTTATGCCCAAACACTTTTAAGTGCTCGCCAAGAAGGGAAAATCGAATTCGACATGATCTTCGGACCTGCTTACAAAGGTATACCCTTAGCCGCTGCCGTCGCTGTGAAACTTGCAGAAATGGGTTGCGACATCCCTTACGCTTTTAACAGAAAAGAAGCGAAAGACCATGGTGAGGGCGGCATGATTATCGGAGCCCCCTTGAAAGGCAAGGTTATTGTCATTGACGATGTCATCTCTGCGGGTACCTCCGTGCGCGAATCCGTTAAATTGATCAAAGCCGCAGGTGCAGAACCCAGCGGGGTCCTGATTGCTTTAGACCGAATGGAAAAAGGCGGCAATGCCGAACAAATGACTGAAGTATCTGCCGTTCAGGATGTAATCAATACATTCCAAATGCCAGTTATTTCCATCATTAACTTAAATGACCTTCTGGCCTTCATGGACGAAGACACCCCCATGGCCCAACAGGCTCGCGCATATAAAGAAGCCGTTCAAGCTTACCGCAAACGTTACGGCGCCTAAACGGCTCTTTTACCCAATTAACATGCACTCCCTAATTTCCTTTAGGGAGTGTTCTGTTTTAGGACAACTTTTTTCTAAGCAGTTGGTTAACTTGAGCAGGATTGGCTTTACCTTTACTGGCCTTCATCACTTGCCCAACCAAACCATTCAAAGCCTTTTCTTTACCGGCTTTGAATTCTTCCACATTCTTCGGGTTATTGGCGATGACTTCGTCAACAATCTTTTCAATGGCACCCGTATCGGAAATTTGCTTTAAGCCCAACTGGTCAATAATGGCATCCACATCTGACTCATTACCTTCCATAATGGCGGAAAAGATCTTTTTGGCTCCCTTATTATTAACCGTATTATCCAAAATACGGGTAATTAATTTGGCCAATTTATCAGGCGTGACAGGCAATTGGTCCAAGGTTGTTTCCGATTGATTTAAAGCGGCAGAAACTTCTCCCATTACCCAGTTAGCGGCGATCTTTTTATCGGCAACCTTTTCTGCAACAGAGAGGTAATAATCTGCCAGCTCTTTGGAGGAAGTCAAAATGGAAGCGTCGTAGTCAGAAAGGCCAAAATCACTCGTTAAACGAGCTCGCATCTGTTCAGGCAATTCAGGCATTTCTGCCCGAACCTTCTCGAGCCATTGTTCAGAAATATCCAAAGGCAAAAGATCCGGGTCTGGGAAATAGCGATAATCCATGGAATCTTCCTTGGAGCGCATTTCTCGTGTTTCGCCCGTATCCGGGTTATACAAGCGAGTCGCTTGAACCACCTTTCCGCCATCTTCAATCAATTCAATCTGACGGCGAACTTCATATTCAATAGCTTCTTGCAGGAAACGGAAAGAATTCAGATTCTTAATTTCGCAGCGGGTGCCAAATTCTTTTTGGCCAAGCGGACGTACGCTGACATTCGCATCACAACGGAAATTGCCATTTTGCATATCCCCGTGGCTAATCCCCAACCAAACAACCAATGCGTGCAAAGTCCGAGCGTAAGCAACCGCTTCTTCAGCAGAACGCAACTCCGGTTCCGTCACAATTTCCAACAGAGGCGTTCCCGCACGGTTTAAGTCAATACCACTCTGTCCTACTTCCAAACCGTGAACACTCTTGCCCGCATCTTCTTCAAGATGTGCACGTGTTAAATTCAATGTTTTTCTATACGGTTCTCCTTTTTTTGGAGTAACCATAAAAGATACCTGTCCACCGATTACGATAGGCCATTCAAACTGACTGATCTGATAGCCCTTCGGGAGATCTGGGTAGAAATAATTTTTCCGATCAAAAATCGAACGCGGAGCAACCTTGGCACCGATAGCCAAGCCGAATTTCATGGCCTTTTCGACAGCACCTTTGTTGAGTACCGGCAGCGTTCCGGGCAAAGCCAAATCCACCACACAAGCGTGAGTATTTGGTTCTGCCCCAAAGTCGGTAGAGGCAGCTGAAAAAATCTTTGTTTGGGTTGAAAGCTGAACGTGCGTTTCAAGACCAATCACTACTTCCCATTGCATAATCTCTTTCCCCTATCAGTATCCGGCCGGAATTTGTTTGTGCCAATCCGTCTCACATTGGTAGCGATGGGCAATACCCAAAAGTTTGGCTTCATTAAAGCGAGCACTGACCAGTTGGAAACCTAACGGAAGGCCATTGGAATGAATGCCGCACGGCAAACCCATACCCGGCAGCCCGGCAAGAGAAATGGGAACCGTGTACAAGTCACTCAAATAGGCTTGAACCGGATCACTCTTTTCACCAAAACGATAGGCCGGTCCGGTTGCGGCAGGACTGATAATGGCATCGACATCCTTGCAAACACTGTTTAATTCATTCGCAATCAAGCGGCGTACACGTTGAGCCTTAATGTAATAAGCATCGTAATAGCCGTGAGAGAGCACATAGGTGCCGATCATGATACGGCGCTGAGGCTCTGCACCCAACGCTTCTGAACGACTCCGTTTAATCATGTCCTGAATATCGGTGAAGTGCTTGGCACGGTATCCGTAACGAACTCCGTCGTATCGGCTCAAGTTCGAAGAGGCTTCCGCACAGGCCACCACGTAATAAACAGGCACACCAAGATCCACGGTCGGTAATTCAATATCGACAATCTTGGCACCCATCTTTTCATAAGTACGAATCACTTCCTCGATGCTGGCAGCCAACTCTTCATCCAAACCCTTAGCAAACCAACTGCGGGGCACGCCAATTTTCACGCCATCCATACTCATGCCAAGGCAACGAGTGAAATCTTCCTTGGGCAAATCCACACACGTTGAATCTTTCGGGTCAAATTCGATCATTTCATTCATGACCCAGGCACAATCTTCCGCAGAACAGGCTAAAAGCCCCGGAGTATCAAGACTAGAGGCAAAAGCAATCACACCCCAACGGCTCGGACGACCGTAGGTGGGTTTTAAACCGGTTACACCTGTGAAAACTGCGGGTTCACGAATAGAGCCGCCCGTGTCAGTACCCGTTGCTATCGGAGCTAATCGGGCTGCTACAGCGCTCGAAGAGCCCCCTGAAGAGCCCCCGGGAACACATCCCTTGTTCCAAGGATTCAACACGTTGCCAAAGGCGGAATTTTCATTACCGCCACCCATGGCAAATTCATCACAATTGAGCTTACCTAAGCAGACCATGCCGGCACGGTTTAAATTTTCAACCACCGTTGCATTGAACGGACTCATATAACCGTCGAGCATTTTGCTAGCAGCTGTAGTCGCCCATTCTTTCGTCACAAACAAGTCTTTATGCGCAATTGGAATACCTGTTAAACGGGTCGCTTCGCCGCTAGCAATACGCTGATCAGCCAATCTGGCTTGTTGCAGCGTTGCCTCAGGCCGCACATCTAAATAAGCGTTGAGATCTTTGTTCTGCTCAATACGGTCCAAATACGTTTGGGCCAATTCCACTGCCGAAACTTCCTTGCGGGCGAGCTTATCACTTAACTCCACCACGGAAGCATGAAAAAGTTCGTTTGCCATTATTCAATCACCTGCGGAACCAAGAAATGACCTTCTGCCTGTTCGGGAGCATTTTTCATATTGTTTTCCCGATCGTTGACCTCACGAACAACATCCTCACGCAGACGTTGCGAGCCATCATGCGGATGCGGCATGGGTTCAACCCCATCGGTATCAACAGCCTGAATGCGTTCGATCATTTTAAAAATATTGTTTAATTCCCCTTGCATGCGCGCTGCTTCATCATCGGTCAGTTCCAGATGACTCAGATTGGCGATTCGGCGAATGTCCTCAAGAGCCAGTGACATAAAAAAATCCCAAAGTAAACGGAACGGATTTCCGTCTTTTAATAAAAACTTTCCTCGGTGTATTCTCAGTCAAAATCACCGTTAACCTGTGAATTCTAATGATTTTCTCGTCTTTTTAGAATGCTGTCATTTGCGCTTTATTTTTTATTGTTCAGTAGTGTCCAAATCGAACTTTAAAAATGCAGCTAAATTCTGTTCGTCTCCGGTAGGGAAATAACGGACAGAAAAATGGCGGTTTTCTTATTA
>CABMQD010000003.1 GCA_902388655.1 uncultured Sutterella sp.
GGAGCAGTTTTTACCATAAGCGAAAAATCTCTATTCGGGAGATCCGAGATAACCACTGAATAATCCTCTGAATTTATTGACTAGAAAAACCTTTTCTTGTGCTTTTGTCCCCGCTAAGAGTATTCGGCAATTTTTCAATCACCTTAGAAAAGAATTTTCAAGTTTCCTCGTTCAAAATAATTTCAAGACCTCAGTGTCATTTTTTGAGGAATCATTATGTCCAAATACATTATCGGTCTCTTAGTAGGAGCTTGCTTGTTAGGAGAAACTGCCATGGCTGAAACCATCGAAGTGATTGTCGGTGATAAAACATATCCGGTTGAAATGCAAGATCATGACGCGGCTAAAGACTTTATTAAACGCCTGCCCATGACCTTAACTTTTGAAAATTTCGGCAATACCGAACGCATCGCTTATCTGAAGAATTCACTGACCCTCGGTAACGCTCCCCGGTCATCCAATCCTGTCACCGGTGACTTCGCTTATTACATTCCCTGGGGCAACGTCTGTGTATTCATCAGAGATTTCAGGCACTCGCCCGATTTGGTGCCGATGGGGAAATTGCCCGCGCAAGCCACAGAAGCCATCAGGCAAAGCGGCAACCAACCGGTAACCTTCCGCGCGCTTAAAAAATAGGTTCTTTTTACGAGCAGAGGTTTTGATATGAGACGTCGCGCATTTTTACAGTCTTCTGCACTTTTAGCCGGATCAGCAATATTGCCCGGAGTGTCTGCAGCTGAGCAGAATTCCCTGCTTTCAGCTAAGGCGCTTACCCACCGTGTGACGGATGCCAAGGCCCCGGAAGTGTTCTTTGTGCCAGAAGTCAACAGTCAGGCTTTGATCCGCGTCTACGAATCATTGAGACAATCGTTAAACGGTAAGGTCGGTATCAAAATGACCTTTGAGACACCGGGGGGACCTCACTTAGATCCTCAACTGGTGAAAGCGTTGGCGCAACACACCAAAGCGACTTTAATCGATAACAATTGTTTTTCTCCTCGCGATACAACCGAAAAACACCTTCAAGTCGCAAAGGAAAATGGTTTTGACGAATCCATCGCGTCCATTGATATTTTGGATTCTGAAGGTTTCGTTGATTTGCCGGTTTCAAAAGGCTACCACCTAAAATTCACGCGCACCGGCAGTCACTTTCTCAATTACGACACGTTGATTTCCATCGTTCGATTTAAGGCGCATTTTTTAGACTTTTATGGCGGTACGCTTAAAAATCTCTCAATTTGCATGGGAACGGGGACAGAGGGAAAGTGTTTCATTCATAGCGCCGGCGAAGTGATGGAACACTTTTCATCGCGCGACGACAAGACAACGTGCGAATCCATGTCTGATGCTGTCAAAGGCGCGATGGAAGCCAAAAAGGGAAGGTGGGCTTTTATCAATGTGATTGATTCTTTTGAACCTTCAGACGGGTGCGATAATGCCCGCAACCTGGGTAATGTAGGTATTTTGGCCAGCCTTGACCCGGTGGCTGTTGATCAGGCCGCCATTGATATCACGTTCGGCGCGGCACCCAACGACACAGTCCGCCATGCGTGGGAAGAACGGCACTCAACAATGCTTACCGCCATTTCCGAGGCTAACGGAATCGGCCACACCCACTACCGATTAACTCAAATTAAATAGGAAACTTTGCGCTATTTGCTCTGAGGTTGCGGCAATAAAAAAGAGGAGATAGCGCAAAGCGCGCCAACCACAACCAATATCACCATGACGGTTGTAATGCCGTAGTTATCAGCCACCATTCCTAAAATTGGAGTGAAAATTCCGCCTAAGCTTGCCGACAGTCCCATAGTGACGCCGGAGGCTAAACCGACATTCTTAGCCAAGTAAGATTGGCCTAAAACGACAAAAGACGCGTAGGTGCCGTTTAGCGTGAAACTGATCAATACAAGTATGGGGAAGATCCACCAAATGGAAGGAACAAGAAGCAGCAGGGCAAAAGCGGGGGCCATGAAAAAGTAACCCAATCTGCAAGCCCGAATCAAGCCAAGTTTGTCAGAAAGGTAGCCACCGAAAACCGTCATAAAAGCGCCGCTTAAACAGAGCACCGAGAGTAAAAGACCGGAAAACTCTTCAGAAATCCCGAATCGATAAATGCAGTACAGGGGAAGAAAAGCCAAGACGCTGGTTTGAGCAATACTTCGGAAAAGAATCAGAAAAGTCAGATGAGAAAAAGCACGCCAATCGTTTGTGCCTTCGTCCTGCTTAGTTTGACTCGCAGAAGTTCGAGCGACTTCCGCTCTTACCGTTGCCACCATTTTGGGGATCGCCCAAATCATGAGCGCGGATGTGAGAAGTCCGAAAACTAAAAATATGATAGTCCCGGAAGTTCCCCAAAAACTGAGCGCCGCGGCCGCGATCATCGGGGCCACTCCAAATCCCAGATTCCCGCCGACGGAGAAAATGCCGATTCCCGTTGCTTTATTCTGTTCCGATATTCGATTGACAGTTCTGGCCGCTACCGGATGAAAAATAGAACTGCCAACCCCCATTAGTGTGATGGCAGTGAAAATAAGCCAATAATTTGTAAAAAGCCCTGAAATACCCAAACCGATGCCGCTCATGGCGATGCCCAGCGCCATGAACCATTGTTTGGGACTTTTATCGGCCCAATAACCGAAGACAGGCTGAACAATCGAGGACAGACAGGAGGAGGCGAACATGAGGCCGGCCACTTCCGTGTAGCTCAACCCATTGTATAAAACCAAAAAAGGAAGAATGGCGGGGAGGGCGCCCGGCGCGAAATCCACACTCAAATGGCCAAGTGAGAGTAAATAAACAAAAAACTTATGCACTATCAGCGCCCCTTAAATCTTTCTCAGATTTTAGATCTCAAAGGGAAAATTTTCGAGCAGGGGAGCGATTTGGAGAAGAGTTTAAAAACGTAGATAAATCGATTCGATCAAAAATGCTTTGTGCAATTAAATTCTGAAACGAACTCTCTGAAAGCGGAGAGGATCGGCTTGACGTTTTCCTCTGAATTCCTTTCGATAAAACTTTCTTGTTTTCTCCAATTAATATAATAGGTGATACTCGCCAGTTCGTCTGAAATCGGCACCAGCAATCGATTCTTGCCGTCATCTCTGTAACTTAAAACTAATTCAGTTGTAAAGGTGGCCGCATTTTTTTGCTGTAGCCGATGCTTAAAAATAAAATAATCCGAGCACTCTTCGTACACAACACTGCCATCCATCAGTTGGTGCAGTTTTTCTTTTTGCTTTGAGAAGACCCCTTTTAAATTAAGAAAAACGATCTCAAGGTTTCGGATCTCTTTGATTGATAAGCTGTTGAGCGAATTGTTTTGCTCATCGGGCTCAAAACCGTTAGCTCTGCAAAATTCAGGTCGATCCCGAGGAATACTTAAAATCGTGTGATCCTCAATGAGAATTTCAGAGGCAAAGTCTGAACTGAAATCGGAAAAAGGGTGATCAGAAATAACGATGTCGAATTCCGCGTTAGCCAAATTTTCCGGCTTGCAGGCCTCAGGCAGCAAGCGAATTTCCAACGTCAAATCCGGCAACAAAGTCCCGATTCTCGGGGCAAAGTACCAATAAGGCCCCGGGTCACAAAACGCAATGCTGAAGTTTTGAGGTGATTTATTCAGACGCTGCGCGACTTGTGTGACAGCTTTGAGATCTTCGATGACTTTCTCGGCGTATTCAAGAATTATTTTCCCTTCAGAGGTGAGGACTAGATTGCGGCCATTGCGTTGAAAAAGTTTTAACCCAAGTTCTTCTTCAAGGCTTTTCAATGACATGCTGAGCGCAGGCTGAGTGATGAATAAATTGCGTGCAGCCTCGGTTAACGTCTTCGAATGAGCCGTTACCACAAAATGATTGATTTGTCTGGAATCGGGGAGCATCTCAAATACCTTTACCTGAATTATAAATTAAATTTATATAAATATCAAGAAATTCAATTTGTTTTATTGATATCAGGGATATATATTCAAATAAACCTTAGTTTTATTGATATATATGGAGAGTATCATGAAAGAAACCCGGTTAAAAGTTCTTCAAATGGCGATGATGGGGCTGTTAGCGTGCAGCCTGCCTTTTTCCGCCCCGGAGGCTCAAAGCCAGGACACCGCCAAAGAAGTCATCAGCTTGTCCACAATGGGCAGCTTCTTTTTCGGCGGAACAGTGAGTCGAAACAGTCAAGGCGACACATTCCATGGTGACCATGGTTACGCTCAATACTATGTTGCCTCGCATTCCAGAACACTTCCCATTGTGATGTGGCACGGAATCGGCCAGTCCGGACGCTCATTTGAATCAACCCCGGACGGACGGGAAGGTTTTCAGGCGCTTCTGCCGAGGCGAGATTGGTCGGTATATATTGTTGACCAGCCCCGCCGAGGTAGAGCGGGCCGAACACAGGCCAAATATTCCGGAGCCGAGATTCCCACAACAGCCAGTGAGGCCGGCGTTTGGAACGCTTTTAGAAACGGAGTTTGGGAACTGCCCGGCAAGCCGGGTCTTTGGACTGATACACAATTTCCGACAAGCGGATCTTCAATCAACCAATTTTTCCGCCAACAAACGCCAAGCACAGGCGATGAGCCCAGTACTGCCGAATTCAGGCTTTGGATGGGAGAAACATTCGCGAAATTATTTGATCAAATCGGGGATGGTATTTTGCTGACGCACTCCAATAGCGGTCAATACGGTTGGGAAACTGCAATGAGCAGCGATCATGTTAAAGCCATTGTGGCATTCGAACCGGGCGGATGCGCATTTCCTAATGAAGAACCGCCCAGCGCCGTAGCGATCGGAAATTCTCTTGCCGGTGAGCGTCTTGAACCTCGCATGGTGCCAATGTCGCGCTGGAACAAACTCACTAAGATTCCGATTGTTATTATTTTTGGAGATCATATTGCGGACCAACCAAGTCATATCTTTAATGTCGATGTTTGGAGAATCGCACGAGAACGCGCTCGCCAGTTTGTTGATCTGATCAATCATCACGGAGGTGATGCGACACTTATTGAACTGCCGAAATTAGGTATTCACGGCAATACACATGCGGCTTTCAGCGATCGGAACAATCTTCAAGTATTGGATATTGTCAGCGACTGGCTGCATTCAAAAAAACTGGACGGCTACGAAAAGCCTCACACAGGTCCGGCGATGATAGAAATGAAACCGGTCATCGAAACCATCCCGATGCAAGATTGAAGCTAAGCCAAACAGAAACTGATATAGAGGCATTTGAATTGTTTTTATTTCAAAGGTTCAAATGCCTCCTAAACACATAAAACACAGGATTATTCCCGCTTAAATAGCTCAACATAATATTAGTTATGTTGAATTATTAAAGGTTTTAAGTTATTCAAAGTTTCTCCTCTATCTGTTTGATTTTCTGTGAAAAAGTAAAATTACAATCTTCAAACTCCACGTTTTAGATCACCTTAACTAACTCCTTAATTTAAATAAATTTTCAACTGACTCTTAAAACATCTGAAAATCGGGTCGTATACGACGGGCTTCTCATTTGCCGTCTCATTTTCCAATCATCCGAATCGCGCCAAACAGCGGAAAAAGAAATAGTCCCCTTGCCATACCTTCTGTTTATTTTGTCCAGTACCGCGGATAACCGCTCCCCTTTCTCACCCTCGAAATCGAATAAATTCCTGTTGATCTCGGTTATCGGCTTGATGTCTTCCAAAACAACGCCGGCCTTTTTATAGACGACTCCATCTTTATATAAACGTTTCAGCAATTGCTCCGCAGTCTTCAACACGGTCGGTGTGTCATTGATATATCGGTCTAAATCCATGGCATCCGTTGCCATATATCCCGGAGCATCCAACTTAAAGCGATTGCTGAAAATAAAGATTCCGACCCTCGAGGTCATCAATTGTTCCTCACGCAAGACTTTTGCGGCTTCTTCGGCGTGCATCGTAATGGCGCTTAAGAGATCGTCATACAAGAAAACATCGTTGGCGAAACTCCTGCTTCGCACAATTCGCTGTCTTATGGGGGCTGTCGATTCAAACTCAATTGACTCGATTCCCCGCAATTCTCGGGCGGCACAGATTAAACTGACAGAAAAACACTCTTTTAAAAGGCTCTCCGACGCCAGGCTTAGGTCAAGCGGCGTTTTAATCCCCAGTTTTTCCAATCTTGCGCTTAACCGTGCGCCGACTCCCCACACTTCTCCGACTTTTTGACAAGACAAGGCTTTCCTTTGGCGCTCGGGAGATAAATCGCTCCAATTGAGCACGCCTCCCAAGGCAGGAAGCTTTTTGGCTAAATGATTGCAATATTTGGCGAGTGTTTTAGTCGGCGCAATACCGACACAAGCAGGAATTCCAATCCAGCGAAAGATTTTCTCCCGAATCTCAACCCCTAAAGAGGTTAAATTCCCCAAGCCACCGAGATTCGCAAAACATTCATCGATGGAATAAACCTCAACTTCGGGCACCATCGAGGCGATAATAGCCATCATGCGTGCTGACATATCGCCGTAGAGTTCGTAATTGCTGGAAAAGACTTCGACTTGATGCCTTTTTATGATGGGCTTGGCTTGAAAAAACGGAATTCCGCGCCTCAGTCCCAACGCTTTGGCTTCGGCGGTCAATGTGACGATACAACCATCGTTATTACTCAAAACAACAACCGGACGATGACGCAAATCGGGTCTGAAAACCCGTTCGCAAGAGGCATAAAAGGAGTTGCCGTCAATCAGAGCATACATTTTGGTCGTTTTAGGCGCCGATTTTCCCGGAAACCGCTTTAATGACGAAATTGACCACGCCGAAGAGCTGCCATTCCTGTCCTTCCTGCGGATAAATATCAGGATATTGACCGCTGGAGTTTTCGGCCTTCAAATAGAAACCTGCAGCGTTTTTAACATAACGCTTAACGGTGTACTCATTGTCAATCTGCATGACAACAATGTCGCCGTTTTTAGGTGAGCGAGATCGATCCACAACGATTAAATCATCTTCAGAAAGACCGGCATCGATCATGGATTGACCGGAGACTCTTAACACAAAGGTCGCCGGCGCGTTATCAACCAATAACTCATTGAAATCTAAGGTTTCTTTATAGCTTTCCGCCGGAGAAGGAAATCCCGCCTGAACCGAATATTGAAAAATAGGAACCGACAGCTGAGTTCTAGCCGTAAACTTTCCTACCCATGACAAGGGCTCTTTTTCTGAAGTTGTCAGAGCGGACCGCAGCCACTTGCCTCCTCCCCTTTCACAAAAGGCGACCTTTTGTTCCGGGGTGACACGAGCGATAACTGTCGCAGTCAGGGCTTCATCCCCTTGCGGTTTTCGTCCTGCATTCGGTCTTTTTCCACCACGTTGCTTCTTTTCCATAATGAATTCCTAGCTTTTAATTGATATTGTAATACCATTTCAATTAAAGGCAAGGAAATTCACTTTAAATTCAGGACTGACGGACAGTGGTCTGCACCTCATCGAAAATATCTTTCATCGCTTGCGATGGTTTTTGCCCGATCAGGGAGAAAATGACAATAGCGAGCAACGCCAGGAAAAAGCCCGGAATAATTTCGTAGAGGCCGAACCAACCGAAAGTATTCCAAACAATAACGGTTACTGCGCCTGTGATCATACCGGCCAGGGCCCCGTTTTTCGTCATCTTCTTCCACCACAGACTCATGATGATGACCGGACCGAACGAAGCGCCAAAACCGGCCCAAGCATAACTCACTAAACCGAGTACTTTGCTTTGCGGATCCATGGCAATGAAAATGGCAACCAGAGACACCAGTAAAACCATAGTGCGTCCAAACCAAATCAATTCACGAGTCGAGGCTTGAGGGCGAATGAACGATCGGTAAAAATCTTCTGTCAGGGTGGAAGAACAGACCAAAAGCTGACAGGATAAAGTACTCATGACAGCCGCTAAAATGGCCGACATCAAAATACCGGCAATCCAAGGATTAAAAAGCGCCTGCGTTAGGACAATAAACACCAGTTCGGGGTTTGCAATGACTGAGGCTCCTTGGGCGATATGTTCAGCGAAATAGGCACAACCGAAAAAGCCCACACTGACAGCGCCGGCCAAACAGAAAATCATCCAGATAATGGAAGTGCGACAAGCTGTCGGAATGACCTTAATGGATTTCGTTGCCATGAAACGCACCAGCAAGTGAGGTTGTCCAAAATAACCCAATCCCCAGGCCAAAAGCGAAGCAATGCCGACCGCAGTTTGCCCTTTAAACATATCGAGCATGGAAACATCAATGGCGCTGACCTTGCCAATAGTTTCAGAAAAGCCTCCTAGCTCGGTCATCACCACAATCGGAGTGACTACCAGCGCCACACACATCATGGCAGCCTGCACGGTATCGGTCCAACTGACAGCCAAGAACCCGCCGATAAAAACATAAAGAATCGTAGCGGCCGCGCCGATCCACAGAGCGCTTGAGTAAGAAATATCAAAGGTTGATTCAAAAAGCCTTGCGCCGGCGACCATGCCGCTTGCCGAATAAATCGTAAAGAAAATCAAAATGACCACGGCACAGATAATGCTCAACAGACGCTTGTCATCGTCAAAACGATGACTTAAATAGTCCGGAAGCGTCAATGCGTTTTTGCATCTTTCCGTATACACGCGAAGTCTTGCCGCCACGATTTTCCAGTTCACAAATGAACCGATGCAAAGTCCGATCGCCAGCCAGCTCTCCGATATGCCCGATAAAAAAACGGCTCCGGGCAACCCCATCAAAAGCCATCCGCTCATATCACTTGCGCCGACAGATAAGGCCGTGACCAGCCCTCCTAAGCGTCTTCCGCCCAGGACGTAATCATTGAAATCTCGAGTGTAGTGCCAGGCAATAAAGCCGATTAGCACCATGAACAGCAGATAGCCGCAAAAAGTAATGCCGATGGGATTAAATGCTGTCATCTTTTTATTTCATTTTTTTTATTTTCAATAAGGGAAGGAATCAGTTTAGTCAAATCGACCTGGAAAAACTGCTTTTTATTAAGCAGAGTACCCTACAAAACTAAAATCAATTCGGGTGCTTTAGTCGATATCAATGTATCAGACCGGCTTTGATGCAGGCTTCTTTAACAAAAGGATTTTCATTTTTCTGAATTTTTTCAATGCGTTGTGCACGCTCACATTCCCATGCATCGACCGGGTACATCTTGTCCCAAGCGGTCATGAGTTTTCGCTGTTGATCGCTCAAACGGAATCGCGGATAAGAAGCGGCCATATATAGATGAGATCTTGCGATTTGCCCCCGAGCGCGCTCCGGTGGTTCGGCTCGCCGGCCATCGATTTTCATTTCACATGTTCCGAAATCACTGTCGGCATGAGGAAGCATCTGGAAGTTATAGTTTTGACGAGCTGCGTTCACCGCACCGATTGCCGGATACAGGTTATACATATCCGCTTGCATCAAGCGGTACTCCCGGTTGGCTCGTTCTGCACAACGTCTTCCCTTGTAGGCCTTACCCTTATTGTTGACGCAAACCGGATCTCCTTCTCGCCATTCTTTAAAAGCACGACCGAAATTTTCAGCCGCTACGGCGTGTTCCCACTCCACTCGTGAGGCTCGTTTTTGGTGCTTTGTGGCGATAAACCCTTCAGGTAAAGTGACATTTTTCCTAGCATCAAATTCCGCTCCGCAGTAAAGCGTCACACGATGATCAAAATAAACTTGCCTTTCAAGCAATTGCTTGGCTTTATTAAAGGACTCATTGACCGTGTTGCCCTGCGAAAAACTCAATGCCGGCACAAAAGCAAACACAACCGCTGCTAACTTAATGGATCGAATCATGGCTAAAACCGAAGAAAAAAAAATCTGCAAAGATTATAGCGATGAGTTCCAGCTCCATTAAACAAAAGAAATTGATAATATTGAATTAATATTAATAAACAATTATTTTAAGATTTAATTAGTATCTTTTTAAGTTTATTTCAATCCTAAAATTTTCGGTATCTGATTTAAGTTGTCAGCCTCAAAGTCAGCAATGACTGTGCCAGTATTGACGCTATGGGAGGGGTTGTACCAACAGGATTTAATTCCCGCATTTTTTGCCCCAAGAATATCACTTGAAAGCGAATCTCCGACAATTAAAACACGTTCACGATTCACGGCGCCGATCTGCTTGAAAACTTGCTCGAAAAATTCCGCAGAGGGTTTCGCTGCCCCCAACTGTTCCGACAGGAAAACACCATCGAGCAAATCCATTAAACCGGACTTAGTTAACTTCCCGGTTTGGGCCACCGTCGTTCCGTTGGAAGCGGCATATTGAGGAATCATGCCTTTAAGAGACTTCACCAAATCGTAGCTTTTATCTCTAAAGACAACCGTTTCTCCCAAACGTTTTTGATAAGCCGCATCAAACGCTTCACAGTCCACCGGTCCTACACCAATCTGATTGAAAAAGCTTTCAAAGCGCTTGACTAAAATTTCCGCTCTGCTCATCTCCCCTGTTTCAAGTTTTTTCCAATAATTCGCATTGATTGCGCTGTAAAGCGCAATCATCTCATCGGTACACTCTCCCAACCCGAAAGCAACAAAGAGGGAACGAATGCCGATATTTTCAGCCGCGTGAAAATCCAGAAGTGTTCCGTCAACATCCCAAAGCAAAATGTCAAAAGCCAAGCTCATTTCATCTCCAGACAGTAGAAAACCGTCTTATTTTTTCCAAATCCGTTCCAGGAAATTACCCAGCAATTGATAGTGCTGAGTGGTTTCCGGGGCTTTCGGATTCAGGTAATACTGTACATGAGACTGCGCCTCATAGACGATCAGCTCAGAAGCAACCTTATTGAGTAAAAGCCGAGTATGCATACGGCTTGTGTTGCTTAAAAAGAGATCTCGGGTACCGGAAATCAACAATGTCGGCGGGAAAGCTTTCAACGCAGAGTCACTTGCATAAACGGGAGAAATAAAGGGATCCTTGAGATCGTGACCGTTTGCATAAAACCTGGCGGCTGTTTTAATCAGGGCATCATAAGTGCCTAAAACGTTGTCAACACCGTCGTTGACAAAATAACTGTCCCCGATTTTGTCCATATCCGCCCAAGGACTGCCTGCAATTAAAGCGGCAGGCATCGCGACACCTGCCTTATGAGCCTGCAGAGCCAAAATCAATGTCATTGCTCCGCCCGTGGAGCTGCCGAACACCGCCACATTTTCCGCTCCATAGGTTTTAACAGTCTCCTGATAAGCAGCAAATGTGTCATCAATTGCGGTCGGGAAAGGGTATTCGGGTGCCATGCGGTAGTCGACGCAAATCACTTTGTAGCCATTTTGCGCAGCCATGGGAATTGCTTCGGTGATACACGAAACTCCGTGTCCTAATATATAACCACCGCCATGTATATAGAAGATGACTTTATTTTCCAGATTTTTAGCGATGCTCTTTGGTGTCAGAACAAAAACCCGAATACCAGCGATCTCGCTTTCTTCAACGCTGACACCCAATGAATGAGCGCTTGCCAAAGAAGCCTGTCCGGCAGCCTTGGCATAATCGGCGGCTAATTTCTGAAGTTCTTGCGCGGTGTAGACGTCCGATAGCCATAAGGCCGGGGCCGGCGCATTGACTGTCTTGGTCATCTCCGGGCTTAACGTATTCGGAGCCTGAAAGTGACGACTTTGCGGTAAAGCGAAAGTCGTTGCCGCAACGGAAAAACAGCTCAGAGCAAATAGAATTTGATTTAAGCGCATCATCTTCTCCTCGTTTGCTGGAAATGTAGCAGAAGAATAAAACGCTTTCGAGGGAAAAAATATTGAATTCTTGCCCAAAGATCTAAGGCTGCCAACAGGAAAAGGCGTCGGGATTTTTTCCCGCCGCCGCAACATCTCAGCGTGTCAGTCCATTTTTAAGTGCTGTGGATACCGCCGCATTGATATAAGCGGCTCTTGACAGACCTAACTCGTGGGCAGCTTCGTCGACAGAATGAAGCAAAGTATCTGAAATTGTTAATGTGATTTGCTTCTTTTTCTTAGAAACCGATTCTTTTTTCACTGCAGAGGCGGAGTCCAAAAAATCCTCAACCGCTTTCTCGTCGAGCTCTTTGATCTCCCCTGCGGGCTTTTTTCGCAGCATGGTAATCGCCATTTCTATTCCTTATAAACACTTATTTAAAAATTATTTTAATATTAAAATAAGTGTCGATAAATATCAATTAAAGATCATAAATAGCGTCTGCCAACGCTTTAAGTTCAGCGCAGGCTTTAGGATCTTTAGGACGCAGTTCAAAGACACTTAGCCCGGCGCCCCCCGCAGTTGCAAACGCTTTTCGGCGACCGATGGCACGATCTAAGAACTGCATCTCCTCACACTGCCTCATTACTTCGGCGGCTTCCTGATTATCAGCCCCCTGACTGTCCGCACAAGACAGGAAACAGTAGGCATCAAAATCCGCACCGATATCACGGGCGTCTCGAATAATATCTTCCAGTTTGGACAGCGCCCATACGTCATAGCTTCTCGGTTGAACCGGGACAAGCAAAATATCACAGACCAAAAGCGCCGCGCGAAGCGCGCCCGTGTCACGTCCCCCTACATCAATAATAATGTCTTCCCATTTATTGACTTGAGTCTCAATTTGAGATTTAAGCGTTCGGGCATCCGAATAGGCAGAGCAAGCCAAAGAAGGCTTGACATTATTTTCAGAACGAATGCTGACCGCGGTCAAGGCGGACTGCTGTTCATCGCCATCCACGAGCCATACTTCGTGACCTAAACTTTGGCGATAAAGCGCAAGCTGAACAGCGGTTGTCGTTTTACCCGTCCCGCCTTTGGTATTGGCAACTGCAATAATCATAATATTATTTCACTATTATAAAAATATTGTTCAAATCTCTTTTAAATCTTATTATGCTCTGCCCAACGTTGACCCAGAGCATACAAAAATTCAGCAGCCCGGTTCATACTTTCAGTAGCCGAAGCGGCCATGCTTCTGAGCTCATAAGCAGACTGAAAACCCAAGCGGGTCAAAGTCTTGTCAGAGGCTAGAATCTGTCCGGCAATAAGCGTCACCGGTTTTCGAAGCGATTGAGCTCGCCTCAAAACACCCATGGGCGCCTTTCCGGAAAGTGACTGCTCGTCAAACGAGCCCTCACCGGTAATAACACTGTCCGCGATATCAAGCTGCGCATCAAAACCGATGATATCTAACACGGCCTCAATGCCTTGAAGCATTTTGGCATTGAAAAACCACTTTAGCGCCGCCCCCATGCCACCGGCGGCACCGGCTCCCGCCGATTCCGAGACATTCTTTTTAAAGTGACCGGCTAAAACAGAAGCGGCGCTACTCATCGAGCGCTCCATTTCCAATAGTTCTTCGGCTCTTGCCCCTTTTTGTGGCGCAAAAACAGCCGTCGCTCCGTTGACTCCCAAAAGCGGATTATCCACATCGCAGATTGCGATCACCTCAAGATCGCCGTAGTGATTCATAAATGAATCCGTCGCAACGGAGGCGACTTTTAGCAAATCTTTCGCTCTAAACGGGCGATGAAGAGGGTTACCGCATTGATCCGAAAGTTCTACACCCAAAGCCTGCATGCAGCCGAGCCCCAAATCATTGGTGGCACTGCCGCCCAATCCTATGTGCAAAGTCTTTGCGCCAGAGGCCACCGCTGTCGAAATTAATTCACCAAGACCAAAAGAGCTTGCCTCAAGAACAGAGCGTTTATCCGGTTCGACCAAAGTCAAGCCACAGGCGCCGGCCATCTCAATAACGGCGTGCTCACCTTTAATCAGAAAGTCTGCGCGAACGCGCCCTCCGTAAGGTCCCGTCACTTCAGCGGTACTCAGTTGCCAACCCTTAGCCATCAACACAGGTGATAAACAAGCAATCAGTCCATCTCCTCCATCGGTAATCGGCATTGTGATAACCTTATCGGAAGAGACGGAACGGACACCTGCGGCAAATGACTCACAAGCCTGAGAGGCTGTCAGGGATCCTTTAAACGAATCAAACGCAACTAAGACCGTCATTGAAAACTCCTTGCGCAATCGTACCAATTGAAAATCGATAGCTCAAGAAATTACTATTGTTTTAATATTGGATTAATAGTAATTAAAGCTTCAAATACTCAAAAGTTACTATTAAAAATGCTGACGTCCTATGAATGGCTTATTTAAGCAGCAGCGGAGAGAAAAATGATCAGAGAAGACTATTTCAAAATGCTGCACGAGCAATTCAATTGCGAAGCAGATTATCCGTTTGAAGGAGATTTTGTCACGGCGGTATTCAGACATCCAGACTCTCTGAAATGGTTTGCCATAGTGATGACCGTTGAAGCGAAAAAACTGGGAATCGGTGCTTTCGGCGAACTTGATATTGTGAATCTGAAATGTTCCGCTGAGGACAGAGATCGGTTAAAAGGATGTGAAAATGTTCTCCCGGCCTACCACATGAACAAAAAACATTGGATCAGCATCATCCTCGATGAACAGGAAGACTTTGATGAAAAATTGCTTTATTTGACACAACGAAGCTACGAGTTAACAGCAAAAAAATACCCAAAAAAGAGAGTCAGAACGATAAAGTGTAGACCGCAGACTTATGCAGCCGAAAATTGCCTAATTTTGACTAATTTAAATCAGACAGAAAGAATTGGAATCAGAACGAAAGCGATTGAGCAATCGAATTATCAAGAACAAAACAGCTCACCTCCAAAATAACACCTTTGAGATTCAATCAAAGTGATCATTCAGAACTCAAACTAAGGTACCGTTATTAAATTATCTTTGAAATGATTTTCTTCCCAACCGAATCACTCCAAAATCTTCTCAATTTACTCAACAAGATGAATTAGTATTTTTTGAATTATAAATTTTATAAATACTAAATTTTGAAGTTCCCCAAAATTAGAAAAATCGAACCGGATAAAGTGTGATAGCTTTTATCAATTTACATTTATATAAAATAATATTTAAAAATACGTTACAGATCACATTGATATCTAAAGGCTCCGAGTTAAAGTTGAGATCTGGATCATAAAGAGAGACTCAGAACGAAAATTTAGTATCTCAGAAAATACTTAATACGCATTTTATTGAGTTCTATATTAACCTAACACTCAGTATATTAAGTTTTATTCCGCTCTTAAAGTAAAAAACATAGGGAATTTGAGGCCTTGACTTTAAAAAATTGATCCTCTTGACAATAGACATTTTAATCATCATAATAATGGGTATTAAAACACTATTTCACCATTATTTTGAGAATAATATGCGTCCGTCTTTAGCTGTTGAAACGTCGTTAAAAGCCCTTGGCGCAAATTTGAAGATTGCGCGTCTGCGCCGTCGCTTGCCTCAATCGCAAGTAGCAGAACGTGCAGGCATCTCCCTCAACACCCTAGCGAAAGTTGAGGCTGGAGATCCCGGCGTTGCCATTGGTAATGTCGCAGCCATCATGCAAGCGATCGGTTTGGGTGCCCCAATGGGCGATATCGCTTCCCCTTCGGCCGATACGTCGGGTTTGCGCTTGGAGTCTGAACGTTTACCTAAACGTGCCCGCGCTCCCCGCCGAATGATTTAAAATGCCTACTAAGGTATTAAACCTTTACTTTAAAAGTACCCCCAACCCCCTGCCAATCGGTCAATTAAGCATTGATGACCCCGGCAGGGAGGGTTCTGCCTGTTACTTTGTTTACGACCCTCAATGGCTTCAATACGGTTACGCATTAAGTCGTGACTTACCGTTAATCGCCAAAGTATTCAAAACTGACCTTTCAAACCCCTATTTCGGATTCATGTATGACTTGATTCCGGGCATCGGTGCACGGAAGACTGCACGGTTTATTTACAAAAAAGACTTAACAAACATAGAGTTATTACTGTCTTCTCAAGAAACACTTCGCCCCGGTGCCTTAGGTTTTTCGAATTCGGTTCAAGTTCCTCTTCAGATCAAAAATATAGGGGCTGTGGCTTTGGATTTAGAGCGATTAATGATGGGACATCTCAATATTTCTGATATAGATTCTCTCTATTGCGCTCTTAACGCCCTGCCCGGCGAACGTTTTAAACTGGGTTATCAATCTGGTAAAAATAAAAATTTAATTTCAAAATTTAATATACCCGATCCACAACGCAATTTAGTTGTATGGGAGGGTATCGCCTTGAGCTTGGCAAAGCGTCTGGGACTTAAAACGGTCACGGCGGAACTCACTTCCACCCGCGGTATGGATACTTTAGTCAGTTTAAGATTCGATCGTTCGGTCGATGGAAGCCCTGTTGGATTTGCGACCGCGAAAGCACTTTTGGCTGCTCATGACGATGAACATTCTTATTTAGAAATTGCCGATATTCTGAATCAGGATGGTTCAAAACCCAAGGTGGACTTGCTCGAATTATGGCGCCGAATGGTCTTTAATATGTGCATCGGCAACATCCACGACTCGCTCGACAATATTGCCTTTATTCGTGAAGGAGACGGTTGGCGCCTGGCCCCTCTTTACTCCCTGAAACCGGAGCCGATTTCGGTTAATCGCCGTCACCATGCCACGGCGGTCTGTGATGACTGTGATCGTCCTGATTTGACCCAAGCGATCGAAGTTTGTCCCTATTTCGGGCTTTCTAAAAGAAAAGCCGAAGAGGAAGCGCTCAGTATTTCCTCATTTTGCTCTGCGAACTGGGAAAAAGTCGCCCGGGAATTTCAAGCCGATCCCTTAGAAATCGACGCCATGCGCAAAGCATTCGAACACTTGGAGTTCTAGCCTACTTTTTATTTGAGATATGGGTGAAATTGCGTACCAATTTCTCATTTAGGTTTTATATACTTACATGATCAACTCTTTACTGAGGATTTAAACAAAATGCAGCAAAACAATACGCCGTTGGTTCGTATCGTGGACGATGATGAAGGCATCCGCAATTCCATGGCCTTTTTGCTCGAAGGTGAAGGCTGGGAAGTGAAAACCTACCGCGACGGCTCTCAATTTTTAGCCAGCAACGACTTTACCCGTCCGGGTTGCATCATTTTGGATGTCCGCATGCCCAATATGAGCGGTTTGGGTCTTCAGACACACCTCAACGAAATGGGGGTTGATCTTCCGATCATTTTCCTGAGCGGTCATGGTGACATTGATATGGCCGTGCATACGATGAAAAACGGTGCCGTGGAATTCCTGCAAAAACCGGTTCGGGAAGAACGCCTGTTTAAGGTGGTTCATGATGTCATTACCGAATATATGAACCGCCAGGAACAAATGGCTGACGTCATTGAGTTTAAAAATCGTCTCAAGAACCTCACTCAACGCGAACGCGAAGTGGTCAACCTCATCAGCTTAGGCAAATCCAATAAAGAAGTGGCCGAACAACTGGGCATCTCTGAAAAAACAGCTCAGGTTCACCGCGGTGCCGCTTACCGCAAACTTGAGATTCACAATGCGACGGAGATTGCCCGTCTGCTGATGCGCGCTAAAGAAGACCCGCAAATCCAATAGGTTGATCCTTTCCCTGCCAGCGCCCGTCATTTTTAGTACGGGCGTTTTCATTTTGAATACGCTCTAAAGGTTTAAATTCGTGAATTCAAAAAACTTAAAGTTTCTGTTTGCAGCTGCCGTACTCCTTAATCTCACGGCATGCAGCAGCCTGACCAACTATTTTATTAAACCAACTGAAAGCTCTGTAGAGTTTCTCCAAAGTAACGTTGAGAATCAAATTGAGATTCCTTCAGTGATGCCTAATCCGGACTCACTGTCGACAACTTTTAATTCCCACCTACGAATTTACATTCAATCAGATAACTCTAATTTGAATGATTCACTCCAGGAATTTGATGCCAAAATCAATGCCAACCGTAAGGCTGTTCAAATCCTTGTGATGGCAAATGATGAAAAGATTTGGAATATTGATTTCGACGGAATAATCATCACAGAAGAGAGAGGTGAACACCTCTCCGATAAACTTGAAGCCCTGCAACTGCTGCGAGATATCGCACTTATTTATTGGCCTACCGCGTCTGTTAAAAAACAGTTAAAAGACTGGAAATTTATTGAAACGGATACCGCCCGACAATTTTATTTGCCTGGTAAAAGCGACCCAGCCATTACTGTCGAATATCGAAACGAAATCTTGTTTGAAAATCACTTGCAGGGTTATCGTTTAGTCGTCGAGACAAGTGTTCCGTATCACCTCAATTAACCTAAAAAAAGCCCACTGCGAGAAAAAAGTCACAGTGGGCGTAATCTGGAAAGGTAGCTAGGCATCTCGCCCGCGCTTTCCTGAACGAAACCGATCTCCCTCAAACGATTCCGTTCACCCGGAAGAAACGGATGCACACGCACCCCCCTCGTTTCATTCGGGCTCAAGCACTCATAAGCGAAGAAATGAGTACCCGGTGAACTCCGAAACCACAATCCCGCTTCGGCGCTCACGTCTTTATTGTCATCCTTTTTGCTATAAATGAACAGTAGGACTTTCCTTACCACCTAAGTAGTACACAAAGAAAGTAAGGACATTATCTTATTGATTAAAAAGACTAACTCCAGGGAATTTCGCTGGGAAAAAGCCGATCAACCAACTCGCGCAACTCGACGGCCGCATCATCGACTTTATCTAAAAGGGTCGGTTTATGACTGCGCTCATCCCACTGCACGGTGTAGATGTTATTGTGCCGCCCCACCTCGGTGAGCTCAAGTTTGGCATAACGCAAAGTCGACAGACTCCATGAGGATGCGTAAATAGCTTCATAGCGCAGAGTCTGAGGACAAGATGTCTGAAGGGTTTTGGTATCGTCAGCCTGAACACGAATAACTTTTAAGCCCTTATCCATCAGAGCGCGACGCAAATTCAGGAAAGCCTCCGGCCGAACCGCAGGGTTGTCAACAAGACAGAGAGTTTTTTGACCGGCTCTGTGCCAGTCATTATTGGGCGTGACTGAAGTGCAGCCGCTAAGAGCAATAAGACTGAAACCGAAAGCGGTCGTTAAAAACAAAGATAAACGCATAATGATTACCCGTGATGTTGTCCTGATTGTACAAGGCAAAGATGAAAATAAAAACAGAAAAAAGTGTCAGCCTAATGAAAATTTAATGTACAGGACCTAGAATTGATTGCTTATTGGATATTGCTAGATCACCATGAACGAACAAAATCACGAATCAACAGCACCCGCGCTTTGGAACCCAATGTGGGCAATCCTTTTAAGCTTCATCTTTACACCGGTTTTCGGCGGAATCGTCTGCGGAATGAATTGGCGCGCAATGGGCAAAGAAGAAATGAGCGTTCGCTCATATAGCTTCATGCGTTCGACACTCTTTATCATGGTTCTTTATATTTTTGCCGAACCGATGCTGCGCGGCATCCCCTACACTCAATATGTGCTGTTGGCGATCATGGTGGGTTTGTGGCTCGTCTGGACATTCATGGACGGGATCAAACAGCTTCGTTACGTCAATGACCAATACGGGGAAGACTATCCGCATAAGTTCTGGGCCAAATGCATTTCTTGGGGAGTCGGCGGTTGGGTCGCTTATTATGCCTTGGCCATCACGTATGTCATTGGTCTGCACTTATTAGGTGTCGGTCTCTAGGAGCAAACATGGCCGGACGAGCTAGCGCAAAGAAAGCCGCGGAAAACCGAAACGCCAGAGCCAATTATGTGCTGGGGCTTTTGGGCGGTGTTGCGCATCCTCCTCCTCAAGCCTCCAAAGAGGCGATGCAGTATTACGCCCGAGCCGCTGCCGAAGGCAATCCGGATGCACAATATCAGCTGGCCAAACTGCTCGTGGAAGGCCAAACGCTTTCAACCAATAATCGAGCCGCTCTCAAGTGGCTGAAAAAAGCCGTCGAAAAAGATCACGCCGCCAGTCAGCATCTGTTGGGGCTCATGTATCTGAGAGGTCAGGGAGTCACGCGTGACGACAGACGCGCTCTTGAATTATTCCGACAGTCGGCCATTTCCGGCAACGCTGAGGCTGAATACGACCTGGGTTGCGCTCTGATGCGGGGCATTGCCGGCGAACAGGATGCTTATCAGGCGCTTCGCTGGTTCAGACTGGCGGGCGCTCAGGGTCACGTCAAAAGTCAGTATCGAGTGGGTTATGCGCTTGCTCACGGCGCCGGCTGCGACATTGACTTGCAACAGGCCGCCACATGGCTTAGAAAAGCTGCCGTTAACGGTGATCCCAAGGGCCAGTACGAATTCGGACTTTTATTTATCCATCCTGATTATTCAAAGCGAAACGAAGAGGAAGCGTTCCGCTGGATTCGCTTGTCGGCTATCGCGGGCTACGCCCCCGCGCAGTACCAGCTTGCGCTTTTTTATCAAACCGGAGAAGGAACGCTCGCCTCCTATGAGGAAGCATTCATATGGGCCAGACGCGCAGCCGCCCAGGGTGAGGAAAAAGCCCTGCTTCTTTTGGCCAATCTTTACCGGTTCGGCGCCGGCACGCCCGCCAATCCCGTTGCCGCCTACGCCATTGCTTCCTACCTATCCGGTGCCGACAACGCGTCAGCCTCCGCCCTATTACAGACACTTGAGGCGCAAATCAGTCCGACACAGCGCGGACAAGTGCAAAAGATGCTTTCGGCTATTAAATCACCGGCCGAAATGGTAACGGCTATTGCTTCAATTATTTGAGGCAAAGCCCGACGTACGAACTTTGCCACTCTCAGACAGAAAATGCCTTGCGTTACTGCGCTTTTTGATGACGCTGACGCACGCTTTCAAACAAACAGATACCGGTAGCGACCGACACATTGAGGCTTTCTACTGAACCGGTCAGAGGAATTTTGGCCAAATCATCGCAGCGCTTGCGAGTCAGCTGTCTCAAACCGGGACCTTCGGCGCCCATCACCCAGGCAAAAGCCCCGGTCTGATCAAAGTCATAAATTGTCTTGGTGGCTTCCCCTGCGGCACCCACCACGGTAACACCCGCATCCCGAAGTTCAACAATCGCGCTGGCCAAATTCGTCACCATAACGACAGGAACGGTTTCCGCAGCTCCCGCGGCGGCTTTTGCGGCCGCAGGCGTCACAGTTGCAGAGCGATCCTTCGGAATAATTACCGCATGAACTCCCGCCGCGTCAGCCGAGCGCAAACAGGCACCGAAATTTCGCGGATCCGTAATGCCGTCTAAGATTAAAAAGAGTGAATCAGGACGAATTTGATCCATCAACTCGTCAAATGTAAGACGGACTTCCAACGGTTTTGCCATGGCGACAATGCCCTGATGAGGGATGTCACCGGAGACCATGCCACTTAAACGGTCATGCCCGGCTTGCATCACACGCACGCCGAAACTTTCCAGTTCCGAGCGCATTTGGCTCATCCGTTTATCGCGTCGCTGGGGATCCACGTAGACACAGATGATCGAATCGGGATCCTTTCTCAAGCGGGCGCCAACCGCGTGAAAGCCCGCCAAAATAATGTTTTTAGCCATAATTTCAAAATAAACTTAAACAACAGCGCACATTGTAACTAATGACGGGCGCGGCTGATACGAAAATCAATCCGTCTGCGATCCTCGTCAACCTCAATGAGGCTGACTGTCACCACATCGCCGACTGCGTAAACATCACCGAAGGATTGTCCCTCCAACGTGCCCTGCGGTGTGTAGACATAGTAGTCAAAGCCGATATTGGAAATATGAACGAACCCTTCAACAAACACTTCCTGCAGCTGCACATAAAGTCCGAAGGTGGTCACTGCGGTGACTCGAGCTTTAAAGGTTTGTTTGGCAGAAGCAATCGACTTCATGTAACGACACTTAAGCCAGGCGGTGACATCGCGGCTCGCATCATCGGCCCGACGCTCACAGGCGCTTGTGATTTTTCCCAATTCAATCCATGCGTTGCGCGAAGGATCATTGGAAACTGACTGTGTTTTTTCCGGCTGAGGCATAGCCAGCAGCGTGCGCTTCATATTCATGCCGCTTAAGCTATTGAGCACGGAAGTGCTTGCCGCATACACCGCCGGACGGTACGTGCGTCGTGAGAGAATCCCGCGGATGGTGCGATGCAACAGTAAATCCGGATAGCGTCGGATCGGCGAAGTGAAATGGGCATAAGCCTCATAACCCAAACCATAGTGACCGATATTGTCCGGTGAGTACACGGCACGTTGCATTGATCGCAAAAGCGCCGTTTGTATCACATCGCTGTAGGGCTTACCCTCGACAGCTCTGACCACTCTTTCATAGTCGGCCGCTGAAGGTTTGTTGCCGCCCTCTAGCACAAGACCGAATCCGGAGAGAATACGGCGAAGTTCAAGCAAGCGATCCGCCGCCGGCGTGTCATGCACACGATACAGCGAAAGCTTCTTGTGGCGCGTGATGAAATCGGCCGCACAGGTGTTAGCCGCTAACATGCATTCTTCAATGAGACGATGGGCGTCGTTGATCTCACGAGCAACAATCGCCGTAATTTCACCGTTTTCATCGGTTTTAACCAAGGTTTCCTGTGTAACAAAGTCGATGGCACCACGCACACTTCGAGCTTTGCGCAGCACTTTGTAGAGATCATAGAGACAATGAAGCCCCTCTCTGACCGCCTCCGGCACCTCTTCATCGGTTACCGTCTCACCCGAGAGGTACTTCCAAACATTGGTGTAGGTCAAACGGGCATGCGAATGAATAACCGCAGGATAGAACTGGTATGCCTTCACGGTTCCCAAAGAGTCAATCACCATGTCGCAGACCATTGACAGACGATCGACCCCCGGATTGAGGGAGCAGAGACCGTTGCAGAGTTTTTCGGGCAACATCGGAATCACACGCCGTGGGAAGTACACCGAGGTGCTTCTCATCTGAGCGTCCCGATCCAAATCGGTATCAGGCTTGACGTAATAGCTCACATCGGCGATGGCAACCAAAAGTCTGTAGGTTCCCTTACCTGTAGGCAGGGCGTAAACCGCATCGTCAAAGTCACGGGCATCTTCCCCATCAATGGTGCAGAAAGGCACATCACGCAAGTCAACGCGTCGAGTGCGATCTTTAGCCAACACTTTATCGGGAAGTTTTTCCGCCTCAAGCATGGTGCCGGGGGAGAATTCGTGCGGAAGATTAAATTGTCGGACCGCCAATTCAATTTCCAAATCCGCATCATTGTCGACTTCCAGCTCTCGGTCAATTTTCACATAGACTCTCGGGTCCTCTGCCGATGGGTATCGATCAATGCGAGCAATGACTTTTTTATCCACCCAATCGGCAAGCACCGAATCAGAATCAAGCATTTTGACATTTAGGTTGCAAAGTCTCGGATCTGATTTTTTGAAGTGATACGTCACTTTACCGTGCTTGGAAGTGGTCTTTTTCACGACGCCCACGATTTCAGTAATGGCGTGTTCAATGACTTCAATAACGTTGGCGTAAAGATAAACATCATCCCAAGGCTCCGAAGAATGAGCCGAACGGAAACGAACCGCATCACCCGGTAAAAAGAGTTTAGCGTTTTCCTGAGTGATAGAGAATCGATCCCCGGTTGAATCTTCAACAACATAGGGTAGCGCCTGAGCCGGCGAAACGACAATCCCCGTATGCTCTTTTTTGGCCTTATGGGTAAAGCACTTGGTTTGTGAATCAAAGCGGACGCGGCTGTCGGCCATGAGACGGTCAAGCACCTGAGCAAAAATCGACTCATTGAGTTTTCGGTACTGTTGAGCCAAAAGCACGTAAAGCTCGGACGTATCCAAGTCAGTTGCGGACTGATTCAGAATATCAACCGCTTTTTGCACAAGCTCCGTAATGACGTAATTTTTGACACGCCCCTGTACGCTCTTGGATTTTTTCGAAGTGGTGCGTTTTTCTTTCACAATTTTCGGGCGAGGGGTTTTCTTTAAATTTGGCAACTTCGTTTCTCTTTCGTATATAATTGCGATCTCTGTTGCGGGCATATTGTCCGATCAACATGCCCGGGTGGCGAAATTGGTAGACGCACCAGCTTCAGGTGCTGGCGCTGCGAGGCGTATCGGTTCGAGTCCGATCCCGGGCACCAAAAACGCTTAAATAATCAATAGACTTAATTGGTTATTTAAGCGTTTTTTTATTGCCCCGCACTTATATCAGTCCTGTCAATCGCGCCGCCTTTAGTATATCGAAGAATTTTGATTTTCCGATGAAATATTTTGAATCTGTTTTTCTCAATCGGGAAAATCGTTTCAATTCGATAAAATCTATTTCTTAAGCCCGATCAAAGTTAAAGATTGTTTTAATATCATTTAAATATTGAACAAATATTAACATCAAGTTAAAACTATATTTATTCAATAGTCAATCATTTCCTATTGAAATAATTTGATGGACTTCGAAAACCGCGGGATAGTTTTTGGCAAAACCGTCTTTAGCCTTTCCGGTATTTTCCACGAGCAAAGAAGCCTCAAGAGGGGGGCCGTTTTTAATTTGACCCGTGACGGAATCGTAGCGCTCATAAAGTTCACCGGTTTTATCAACGACCCAATATGACTGCGAACACCCCTCGGGCTTAAAAGCCCGCACCTCATGACCGATAATCAATGTTCCCTGAATTACAGCCCGATCACCCTCGGCCAAAAAACAAGCGTTTAATCCTGACTTACCGAGGGATTGTGTTTTGACATTTGACGATTCTGGCGCAGCGCAACCGAAAAGTATTGTTGCAAACGCGATGGCGAAAATCGAGGCAACAGTTTTTTTCATAAAATTGGTCTAAAAGTTTCTCTCTAACTAATAATGATTTTAGAGTGCGAAACACAACCAAAATGAAAACAATTGTTAGTCTTCTCTTTTTTCTTTTCTGTGCCGCTCGAGCACCTCAAGCTGCTTTTGCTGAATGGCGGCCTGCTCCTTGGCGCTGACGCTGTGCGTCACCAAGTACACGCCAATGAAGATCAAAAGCACGGCCACGCCCTTTTCCCAGGAGATGGCGTCAAGCCCCATGGCCACGGCGGCGAGACAACCGGCAACCGGCTGAACATAGTTATACATGGCGGCAACAGTCGGTTTGAGGTTGCGCTGGCCGACCACAATCAGTAGGTAGGAAAGAAACGTGCCGCCGATAACCACATAGGCGGCGCCCAACCATTCGTTAACGCTCACTGTCGCCCATTCGGTCTGTGTCAGCGCGGGGATTGAAAACGGCAACACGCATAAAGAGGCGAAGGTGAACATCCACTTCATCGTGGTGAACAGGTTATATCGGGTGACCAGATCTTTAAACTTCACGACATAAAGCGCGAAACTCAACTGGGCGCTTGCGACCAGAAGGTCGCCCCAAATATTGCTTTGCAAGCCCGGGTTTGCGGCAAGCTCCGTTTTCGACATAATCAGCACCAAGGCGCCGCCCGCCCCCATCATGATGCCGATCAGTTTTTTAAGAGTAATGCGGTCTTTAAGGATCACGGCCGCGAGCACCATGGCCCAAAGCGGCATGGTCGAAGTCAAAATAGTGGCGTTACCGGGCGTTGTGAGCCCCACGCCAAACACATAATTGCCTTGATTAAAAATAATGGCGAAAAGACTGGCGCAAAATAACCGGATCAGATCGTTTTTAGCGACTTTTTCCCGGGGAGTGAAAAAGGAAGCGCACCAAAAAAGAACGGCGGCGCCGAAAATTCTCAAGTCCGTGAGCAGCAGCGGCGTGATAAGTCCGCCCATCATAGCCGTTTTGGCAATAGGTGCCATCAATCCCCAAATAATGTTGGCGCCGGCCGCGCAGCCGTGACCGGCCAGCAAGCTGCTCTTTGTCATAATGAACCTTTCAAAAAAAGTGCCGCCATTATAGTTCCGAACATATTCCAGACTGCGAAAATGAATACACAAAAACCCTTAGAAAACACATACTCAGGCTTAAGAGGCTTACAATTGGAAAACTTGACTTCAGAGAAAGGATCCTTCTTATGATGAAGCAATCGCTTTGGGCGCTCGCGGCTGCCGCCTGCTTTTCATTCATGGCGGTTTTTGTCAAACTGTGCAGCGGCCATTTCGGATCCTTGGAACTTGTCTTCTACCGCTCTTTGATCGGCATCGTTACCATCACGATGTTTGTGCGCTCCCAAGGCCTCACGCTTCGCACGCAGCATCTGGGCGGTCACATCAAACGCGCCATCCTCGGCACCATATCCGTGGGACTCTGGTTTTTCACCATCGGTGAAATGCCGCTTGGCACCAATATGACATTGATTTATACGACGCCGCTTTTCATGGCCGCCAATTTCATCATTTTGGCTTTTATTAAAAAGGAATCCGCCCCATGGGGCGTGATATTGGCCATTCTTTTCGGTTTCGCGGGCGTCTCCACTGTTCTGCAGCCCACATTTGACGAGGGCTATCTGGTTCCTGCCCTGATCTGCCTTTTTGTGGCTTTCATCGACCTGATCGTTTATTGGCAAATCAAAGAATTGGGTAACCTTAAAGAGCCGACCTGGCGGATCGTTTTTTATTTCTCCGTGTTTGGCGCCGCCTTTGGCGTGATCGGCAGCTATATTCTCGAAGACGGCATGCACATGCCGACTTTAGAGTCCGGCGCCTATCTTGTCGGCATGGGGCTTTGCGCCACACTCGGGCAAATCTGCACAACCCGCTCCTACGCGTACGGCAACATGCTTTTAAGCTCCTGCCTGGGTTTCTCCGCCATCCCCTTCTCGGCGCTCGTCAGTTTCGCCCTCTTTAGCGAAACCGTTACAATGGTTGGACTCGCGGGCATGGTCATGATTATCATCGCCGGTGTCTGCGCAACGATTTACACCAAACGAACGGAAGCGACCAATAGAGCCCGCGCGGCCTCCGCCTCCTGATTTTTCTTTTTTCCAAGAGGTTTTAACATGGATAAGAAAGAACCCCAAGAAGTTCAAAAAGAACAAGCCGCTCAACAAGAACCCAACGTGTGGTTTTGCGACGCTGTCGGTGTCACGCATTGCGATGTGAGCGACAAGGGCGTGATTTATACGGTCACCTGGACTGACTTTATGGGTCTGCAACACTCCGCTAAAGTCAAACGCGAAGACTGCTACTTTGATTTCCAAAATGTCTTGAAGACTTTGGTGAAAGGCGGCTACCGCTACAACACCATGATCGCTCAAGCCCCCGCGATCATTCAACAACGCCTCACCGCTTTCCGCCCGACACAAGAGAGCGTGAAAAAGGCGCTTGAAGCCATGAAAAAATAATCTTGAATAGGTTTTCGAGATTAAGGCGAAGTCCGTAGCGCTCCGCCTTTTTTTCGTCCGCTTAACGGATTTTGCCTAGAAATCGGCCATCAAAAGATCGCCTTGCTTATCTATATTGAAGAAATGAAATGAAAATGAAAGGATAAATGATGAGCGATTCTCTATTTTCCCGTGTGGACGCGGTGCCCGATGATCCCATTTTGAGCCTGACAGGAAAATTCTTGGCCGATCCGAGAAGTTGTAAAGTCAATCTGGGCGTGGGCATGTATTTAAACGAAGACGGTGTCACTCCCGTTTTAGACGTGGTGCGCGAAGCAAAAGAGGCTATTTTAAAAGACCAACAGCCGCACACCTATATCCCTCAAACAGGCTTTCCCCTTTATGACAGCCTGGTGCAAAAACTTATTTTCGGCTCCGACAGTGAAATTGTCGCAACCAAACGAGCCGTCACCGTTCAAACGTTGGGCGGCACGGGCGCTTTAAAACTCGGCGTTGATCTCATACGCAACGCCTGCGCACTGACGCTTGGCGCCACCTCACAACCCACTTGGACCAATCACAACGACATCTTGTCCCTTGCGGGCTTTAAGGTAACAGGCTACCGTTATTACAACTCAGAGACAAAGACCGTTGATTTTGAAGCGATGCGGGAAGACTTGCTTGCACTGCCCGAGAAAACCCTTGTCATATTGCATGCCTGCTGCCATAACCCGACAGGCTACGATCTTGAGCCGTCTCAATGGGAAGAGGTCATCCAGATTTGCCGCGCTCGCAACTTGGTGCCTTTTTTAGACATGGCCTACCAAGGTTTTAAAGCCGGACTTGAAGAAGACGCCCAAACAATCCGTCTTTTTGCTAAGTCGGGATTAAGTTTTCTGGCCGCCTCCTCTTTTTCCAAATCATTCAACCTCTACGGGGAACGCGTCGGCGCTTTGACTGTGGTGACGCAATCTGAAGACAAAGCGCTTCGCGTAAAAAGTCATTTGAAGCGTTGCGCGAGAGCCAACTACTCCAATCCTCCGTCCTTCGGCGCCCGCATTGTTGAAAGAGTGCTTTCTGACCCGGAGAAATTCGCCGCGTGGGAAAAAGAATTGGCCTTTATGCGAAACCGTATTTTGAAGATGCGACAAGCCTTGGCCGATGAAATGCTCGCTCTCGGCGCCAAACGCGACTTCTCTTTTGTCACCCGTCAGGCGGGCATGTTCTCGTTCACAGGCTTTACACCCGAGCAAGTTGACCGACTGGCCGAAGAGTTCGGAATCTACGCGGTTCGGAACGGACGAATTTGCGTCTGCGGCCTCAATGAACACAACGTGTCTTATGTTGCCAGAAGTTTTACATCGGTCTTGTGAATTTAATTGATAGAAGCGGGGCGATTTTCCGACTCAGGCAAATCGCCCGTTTTTAGCTTAAATCAAAGTTTGGTTTTCTCGCGAACACTATTATTTAACTTATGTTTTCTCCAAAAAAAATCAATGTGTTGGTTTTACATCAATAGCACATTATTAGGGTTTTCCCGAGGTCTCGGAGAACTTGATGGCTGAGATGACTTTTGAGAAAATTTCCGAATTCATTAAAAACAAACTTATTGAGAGATCGAAATGCGATATACCCTCCCCCAGAACACATTTAAAAAAAATTTAGTTGCCCTATCTGTTGTTACGGCGCTGTCTTTACTGAACACGAATGTTTACGCGGATGATTTTATCTACAAACCCGAGCCACCAGGATATATCGATGAAATTAAGGTCGTACTGGAGATAAATAAAAGCTCTGGCTCAAAAACTTTTGACAATATCGACATCGAAATGGCGCCACCCATTGAGAATAATCGCTTCACAGTATCAGTAGAAGATGGACAATCTTTAACTGTCAACGGTGATACCTCAATCAAATTGCATGCTGAAATAATTAAACCTGGAGACGATATAGGAACACATGCGCTTTTCGCACGTGATAATGGTTCGACGATTTTTTTAAATGGGAATGTGACTATTATTGATTTCCATGAGGTGGATTCCGGTAATACTGTCGGCGCCAATGCTCTTTACGCCAAGGATAATTCGAAGATTGTAGTTGGAAACTCCAACTCTTCGACCACCATTTTGACTTTAGCCAAACAACCCGATCTTATTTCAGCTAAAGGAGGCGGACAAGTTATTTTCCAATCGACTAAGAATAAGTTAGTCGGCAACATCGATATGATGGATGAAACTTATTTGGGAACAGAAAACTCTAGAGTTGATCTTCCAATTTCTGGAGACGGCAATTATTGGTTCGGTGATGAGATGAGCATGCACAATATTGGCATTTCCATCCCCGATGCTCTAGCCAATCGATTTGGCATACCCAACTATATTTCAGGAACTGGTGAAATCAATGCCGCACTTGAAAATCCCGCGTTTGTGGAAGCCTTAATAGCATCAGGATACACACTTCAGGATAACA
This sequence comes from uncultured Sutterella sp., assembly GCA_902388655.1. Classification (GTDB taxonomy): domain Bacteria; phylum Pseudomonadota; class Gammaproteobacteria; order Burkholderiales; family Burkholderiaceae_F; genus Aphodousia. Next base: position 29,502 of record CABMQD010000003.1, read on the forward strand.
ATAACCAGTTAAACCAAGTGTTTAATCTCACAATTTCTGACGGTGCTCAATGGACTTATTTTGGTTTCACAAAAGGGAAGAAAGATGATACTTCCGGCTTTGAAGTTTCTTCAATTCCCAAACGAATAAGTTCTATCACTCTATCAAACGGAGGGATCATCAACCTCTTTGACGATGATATTCAGGACAAATGGAAAGATATCGGTTTATCCGGCCTTTGGCCTAAACTAAAAGATATCAACCATGATTATGTCCGTATCGGTCACCTCAACGGCAATGGCGGTATTTTCCGACTTGACTTGAATTCTGATCCTCAATCAAAAAGTGACATGATTTTTGTTGAGTCTTCGTCTGCCGGTACTCACTTCATTGAGCCTTACCGTCCTCAATATTTAACTTCGGTTTCGGATTCCAACCGCCTGACCTTTGCCTTTACCGGAAAAAATGCTAGCGGTGTTTCCTTCGCCGATAAACAAAACATTTATGGTGAATCACTTTACGACTATGAGCTTGGCATCAGCTCTGAGGTCATTGCTGAAAACAACCAGGAATTGATTGATAAGCTTAAAGAAATCGTTAAAAACAACTGCGACACTTTTACCGATTTTGACATCAATGATTATTTAAACGGTAGGTATTGGTACATCAACCGCCTGTTAGTGAAGCAGTCCGCCGCCGCTATCGGCATGCGTTCTGCGGGCTACGCGAGCTACGACGCTGCGGTCAGCATGGACCGTCACGACAGAAGACTTCAGGACGCGGTCTTTCAAAATGAAAACAAAGAAGGTCTCTGGACACGTATCCAATACGGTGAAGTCGGTGCCGAGCATCTCTATAACGCCGATCTCACCACGGTTTATGTTGGTTACGAAACCCCCACTTCCGACAACAACCGCTTGGGCGTAAGCTTCGCCTACACCGACGGTAACTCGGATTTCCAAGATCTCAAAGGCTCTGGCGAACTCAAACGCTATGAAGCGTCCGTCTACGACACGCTCACTTTCGGTCCCCATTACTTGGACTTCGTTGCCCGATTCGGTCAGGTGGATAACGAATTCAATGTCGTCAATCAAAGCGGTGCCCTGAGCACTAGCGGCTCATTTGATCAAAAGTACGCCGCGGTTTCCGCTGAGTACGGCTACCGTCTCATCGACACCCGCAATGTGTTCATCGAACCGCAATTGCAAATCCAAGCGGCTTACCTTGACGACTACAGCTACAAAACCGAGCGCAACATGCGGGTGAAAGCTGAAAATGACGTGAGCGTCATCGGCAGAGCGGGATTCAGAGCCGGCAAATATTTCTGCGCCGCGGATAAAACCGGTGAACTTTATGCCCGGGCGGATGTCCTGCATCAATTCACCGACGGTCAGGATGCAAAATTTAGCGACCTCGAAAGCCAAGTCGGTGTTGTCTGGGGAGACAAGGACACTTGGGCGACGTTCGGTGTCGGCGGTTACATGAATTGGAAGGACAACGTTACTGTTCAATTGGATGTGGAAAGAACTGCCGGTGGAGAGACAATCGACACATGGCAAGTTTCCGGTCGGTTGAATTACCTCTTCTAATTACTGTCTGTCGACAATGGGCGGCAAGTCTTCAAACGGCTTGCCGCCTTTTTTCAGAAGCGAAAAGTCATTATTACTACTTTGTTCTTTAACATCTGCCACTGATGGCTTTCTGGAAAGCCTCGTAGCTCAGAGATTAACCCCGGATTGCTCTTGGTATAACTCGGCTCACACCACGGCGGATTAAAATTTTTGCTCTTATTCAAGCTTTAAAAAAGAGCAGGCTTCTTCTTCCCCCTGTATCTAGTGACCTTTTTACTTCCGGAGTTTCCAACTTGTCGACTTCATTCTGGATCTGGGAAAGTCCGTCAAAAAGTGAGAAAAAGCGCCTTGAAATTCGTTGAAAACCATCTGAAATCTCCATTGGCCCCGCTTTCTGGGTTAAAATTAGCCTCTGTTTTGATGATTGATTTTTAAGAGATTTTCAATGATTACCGATAATGACGTTCATCAGTGCCGTCTGCAAACCATCCGTGATGTCATCCGTTACGCGATGACTCAGTTTGAAACCCATGATATTTTCTGCGGACACGGTTGCGCAAACACCTACGAAGAAGCTTATTTTCTTGTTCTGCGTTCTCTGAAACTGAATTTTGAAGACTCCGACCGTTTCTGGGACGCCCGTGTCTCCAATGCCGAATTGAAGATGCTTCTTGAACGCATTGAAAAGCGCGCTGTCGAAAAAGTGCCCACACCTTATCTTCTGAAAGAAGCCTGGCTGATCGATCACCCCTTTTACTGTGATGAGCGCGTGCTGATTCCCCGCTCCTACATCGCCGAACTCCTAAAAGATGAATTGGCCCCTTGGGTGTCCAACCCCGACAATGTCACGCGTGTGCTTGATCTTTGCACGGGATCGGCCTGCCTTGGAATCATTGCGGCTGAAGTGTTCCCCAATGCCAAAGTGGATTGCGTGGATATCAGCAAGGACGCTCTTGAAGTCGCCAAAATCAATGTACAGCGCTACGGCATGCAGGATCGCATTGAACTCATTGAAAGCGACCTGTTTAACAATTTAGGCGACCGTCAATACGATGTCATTATCAGCAATCCTCCGTACGTGACACAGGAAGCCATGGACAATCTGCCCGGAGAATACCGCCATGAACCCGCCCTCGCTTTAGGGGCTGGTGATGACGGTCTTGACATTGTCCGGCGCCTAATGACCGACTCCAAAGCTCACCTTACCAACCGCGGTGTCTTGGTGGTTGAAGTGGGCGACGGCAGACAGGCCTGTGAAGCGGCTTATCCCAAGGTGCCATTTACGTGGCTAGCCACCGAGAACGAAGATGCCATGGTCTACCTTTTGCGAAAGGATGAACTTCCGTAATGCTTAGACTCCAAGACGTCAGTCTCATGCGAGGCGTGCGGGTGCTTTACTCGCACGCCACACTTTTGGCCAATCCCGGTGAAAGAATCGGATTGGTGGGCGAAAACGGCTGCGGAAAATCCAGCCTTCTGGCCGCGATCTTAGGCGACGTGGCGCTTGAAGCGGGAGAAATTTCCGCGCCATCTCCCGAAAATATCGGGCACGTTGCTCAAGACATCGACACCGTTGACGATATCGCCATTGACTGGGTGCTCTCCGGCCACGCTCCCCTGATGGCCGCCAAAAAAGCCCTGACGGACGCGCGCGATGACATGAGCGCGGCCGCGGCTCACGCAAGCCTCGCTGAATTAAATGAAGGAGCGATCACCGCCCAGGCAAAAATCATTTTGCATGGATTGGGCTTTACCGAAGAGATGACAACGCACCGCGTCAAGGACTTCTCCGGCGGTTGGCGAAACCGCCTGGCTTTAGCCCGCGCGCTGATGTGCCCGGCAGAGCTCCTCCTTCTTGACGAACCCACAAACCACTTGGACTTGGACAGCGTCATTTGGTTGGAAGCGTGGCTCAAGCGCCAGCACGCCACCACGGTCATCATCAGTCACGACCGCGAGTTCCTCGACCGCTGTGTGAGCACCATTTGGAGTATTGAAGACAACACCATCCGGCGCTACGCGGGCAACTACAGCGCCTATGAGGCAATGCGCGTTGAAAGGCTTCGCTTGCAAGACGCCGCTGCCAAGGCTTACGAGCGTGAAAGCGCGCACCTGCAGTCTTTTATCGACCGGTTCCGCTACAAAGCTACCAAGGCACGCCAGGCGCAATCCCGCATCAAGATGCTGGAACGCTTAAAAGCGGTCGAACCGGTTCGCGCCACCCGAGAATGGCGTTTTGAATTTTTAAAACCCGAACGCTTGCCCGAGCATCTCGTCGAAGCCCAATCAGTTGCTCTGGGATACGGCGACAAAGAAATTCTCAACGGCGTGAAATTTTCTATTCGCGCCGGTGAACGCATCGGTGTTTTGGGGGTTAACGGCGCAGGCAAATCCACGCTTATCAAAGGAATCTGCAAAGATCTTCTCCCCATGGCCGGAGAATTTCGTTTCGGTCAGGGCCTTCAGATCGGCTACTTTGCCCAACACCAATTGGAACAATTGCGTGAGGATGAAACGCCCCTGCAACATCTAAGACGAAAAGCTCCGGAAGAACGCGAACAAGTGTTAAGAGACTTTTTGGGGCGATTCCGTTTTTCCGGCGATATGGTCAACGCCGTCGTCAAACCGTTTTCGGGCGGCGAGAAGGCCCGTCTCGCTTTGGCGCTCTTGGCCTGGGACAAACCCAATCTGATTGTTCTTGACGAACCGACGAACCATCTGGATATGCAAACGCGCGAAGCGCTGACGATGGCACTTTCTTCCTTTGAGGGCTCGGTGCTCCTTGTCTCCCATGACCGCCATCTTCTCGCGGCCACAACCGAACGGCTCTTGCTTGTCCACGAAGGGAAAGTCTCTGAGTTTGACGGCGATCTGGACGACTATGCCAAGCTGGTTCTTGAGACACGAAAAGCGTCGCTTACCGCCGATAAAATCAAAAGCGATGCTCCGTCGGCTTCGCCCAATAAACGGGAAGCTCGTCAACAGGCTGCCATGGAACGTCAGCGGATTGCCAATTTGAAAAAACCGCTTCAAAAAGAACTGGCTCAGGTTGAAAAGAAGCTCAATCCTTTAAGTGATGAATTAAAAGCACTGGATGCCAAATTGGCTGACACGGATTTCTACACTCAGGGCGACCAGGATGAGGTCGCAGCGGCACTAAAACGCCGAGGCGAATTAAGCGCCGAGGTTGAAGAGCTTGAGGCGCGATGGCTTGAACTCTCGGAAGCCATTGAAGCTGTCGTTTAACTTTTTCCCCTAACACTATGAGTTACAAAAATAAAAATCAAACCCCGACCCGTACCATCAAAGCGTTGGCGCCTGTCGAGTGCCCTCAGCACCCCTTTGCCCGCGTCCTGGTGCTTTTTATGAGCCTTGCGGTATTCGCGCTTTTGCTTTGCGCGCTCAATTTCGTTTTCCGTGAGTTATACATGGATGTGTTCATTACACAGACTGAATTGGACAAAGTTGTTGTTAAAAGTGAATACATTGATGTTTGGCTTGTGGGTCTTCGTTTTGACGCGAAGCTCGCCTACTACCTGATGTTACCCGGCATCGCGGTCTCGCTTCTGGGTGCCCTGGGGCCCGCCTTTTTCAGACTGTGTCTGAAAATCCTGGGGGTATGGGTTACCCTCTCCGTGGCGTGGCTCATGGCGACAACCTGCGCCAATATCCATGTGCTTTCTGCAACGGGTATGCCGCTTACAGCCGCTCAGGTGGATTTGTTCCTCGCTTCACCTTTTACCACGCTCTCCGCTCATCCGATCTTTTTTGACACGATCATGACCGTCGTCGTCACCGGGCTCTTTTTGGGCTTGTGGCATCGATTGACCACTATTTTCAGCACTTCCGGTCTTTGGAACCATGAAAATTGGATCAATTGGCTCATTTGCCTGTGTTGCTTCTTCGGGCTCGTCTGGACCTCCGCACAAACATACATTACATCAACGGATCCGCTCACCCCCGCTCACGCCCGAATCAGCAAGATCCCGATGGTCAACTACATCGTGATGAACGCCCCGATGAGCATTTACTATTCGGATTCTCACGCTCTTCTTGGTAAAACTGAGCGAAACTTTTGAATTAAGGCACACACTTCGCGCTCGCCGGTCTGTGCCTTAATCTTCAAAAAAAGTTTCTTTTTTAAAATGAGCCCCACACTTTAAAAAGAAATCTCCCTATGGCATTTTTATCTGACATCCAACGACCACAAAAACCTTTGGGCCGCTTTTTGCTTGTCCTGACTCAGTGCCTGACAATGGCGGGCATCGCCATTGTTTTTCTTGCCATCATTCGAGAACTTTACTTCTGGCTTACCGTTGTTGCAGAAGTCCCCTCCGAGATGATTCAGACCGATGACGTTTGGCGCATGCGCTGGCTGGGGCTACGCTTTGATGCAAGAACCGGGACAACGCTCGCAATGGTGCCGCTGCTGATATCGATCGTTCTTTTTTACTTTAAGTGGAGCTGGCGACCTCTTGTCAAAATTTTGACAATATGGAGCGCCCTTTCATTTTTTGCCATCGTTTTGCTGTCAGTTTGTAATTTTCACTACATTCGGACTTTTCATACATCAATCGATATTTTTGTCTTTAATTTCCTGCATGAAGAACCACAAGCCGTCATGACCACGGTTTGGCAGGATTATCCGATCATCTCCAATTCTTTAGCCGTGATCGCTGTGACGGTTCTGATGACTTGGATTTGGGGAAAGCTTTTCTCAGCTATGAGCCGCTCTGAATTCTGGGATGCGATCTCCGCGCTCAAAGCAGCTGCTTTGATTGTTGTGGGTGCTCTTGTTTTCGCATGCCTTGCCCGAGGCTCTTTGACCTCTCGCTATCCCTTGCGACGCAATAATGCGCAAGTCTCCGTAGTGAAGGCTATTAATGAATTGGTTTTAAACGCCCCCATGGCGCTTTACTATGCCAATAAAGACCTCAGACAATCGTTAAAGTTCAAACCCGCCTCGCTTGAACGCGGCAAGCATCTGATGGCTGTCGCTCAAATCGGCTCTTTAACACAAACGACTCCCAAAAATAAACAGTTGGCCGCAATTAAACCTCATGTGGCACTTTTTATCATGGAGAGCATGGGCTTTAACATGATGAGCTATGACCAACCGGGTAAAGTTGATCTGATGGGAAGCCTTCGGGAGCATTTCCGCTCGGACTATGTGTTTAAGCGTTTCACTTCGGCCGATCTTCACACCATTCAGTCAGTCGCTCAACTGCTCTTTATGAGCCCGGTCTCTCAGGTGAGCACGTCTTCGATCCGCAACGTGCCCCTGCCCGGCACGCCCTTTGATGTTTACAAAAAAGCGGGCTACCGAACGGTCTTCATTACTTCCGGCACCACCGCCTGGGAAAATATGGATGAATACCTCCCCGTTCAGCATGTCGATGAGATCTATGACCAAACTCACCTTATGGATCACTTCCATCTCACGGAGACCACCGAATGGGGAGTCGCTGATCACTACGCCTTCGAATTTGCCGAAGAGCTTATTGAGAAGTCTGATCGCCCCGTGTTTGTTGTGGTTCTTTCGACCTCCAACCACCCGCCCTATCATGTTCCGGAGGGTTACCAACCCAACCCCATTGAGGTGCCGAAGATTATCCATCAACACTACAATCACGAGGATTATGATGAGTCGCTTTTGACCATCATGCAGACCTACCAGTCAAGCGCGGATGCCCTGGGCCGAACAATCACCCGATTAAAGAAAAATCATGATCGGGCGCTGGTGATTGGTGCAACGGCCGATCACCGTATGCTCGGCATGAAACCCTTAATTGATGACGGTCCCTTTAAGGATGTCGCCATTCCGTTTTACGTGTGGGCTTCCAATGAAGTCAAGAGCGCGGTAGAAATTCACTTTGATGCCAACCGAGTGGGCTCTCACAAAGACGTCTTCCCGACTTTGTATGCGTTAAGTTTGTCGGAAGCGGACTATCGAACGGTCGGCGGAAGAAATATGCTTGCGCCTGAAGATGATCCCAAACGTGCCTTTGGCTACAACATTTCTCTTTGGGTGGACGGTAAAGGGGTTTACAGCTTTAACGGACCGGTCCTCTTTTACCCATGGGTCAATGATCAAGGCGACTTTTTAACTGACTATAAGAAAATGCGCCCGGCCACTGCCGAAGAGAGGGCGCGTATTGAAGCGTACCGAGCGTTGGATCTTTGGCAGCTCAATGAACGCGCCTGCGGAACAAAATAAGACAGAATTCGGGCAGACAAAATGTGTCTCGGCCGCTTTAACTTGAAGCATAAAGCGGATCAAAAAAACGCTCGGAAAGAAATTATTTTTGAGAAGACTCGTTTGCCTGAGACGGTTGTGCGGCAGGTTGATCGGTAACCTCTTCATCAACCCACTCCGGAAACCACGCATCCGGATTGTCAACTTCTTTACCCCAGCCGATGATGATAGCCGCAACAACCACAATCAAGAACAAAATATTCAGAATCAAACGAAGTGTCTTCCCCGCTTTGCGCATATCGGCCATGCCTATTCTCCGGAGCTTTCTTGATCAACAGGCGGCGTTTCATCCGGTGCCAGGCCGGCAAAATAGTGCGCCCAGCCGCTCATAAAGGCGTAATACTGCTTACGCGTAATGCTTTCACGACCTTCCTGCGGTGCGCGGGCATGTTCTAAAAAAGCCTCCAGGAAACGATTCAAAGCGTGTTCAATCACATCACCCTTAACGTCCGCTTCATGCCGAGCCAAATGCTCACGCATCGGATCACCCGCCCAACGGACTTTCCGATTAATGCGTTTGTCGTGCACTTTTCCTTGAAAAATACCCAACAGATCGCCATAGACATCCTGAGCCTGGTCATGAATATCAGCCGCTTCCGGATGATACGGTTCATGTTCCTTAATCCATTGGCTGGTCGATACCGTAATTGCCAACTCTTCGAGCAACTCCATCACAATGTCAGGGTTGCTGACATCAATTAACGGCAACTGTTTCACCGGTTTGCTCAACTGACCAAATAAAGCCATTTTCAACGTCCTAACAAATTAATTGTTCTCGTGCACTACGCCTTCGGGCAAAGGCAAAACATTGATACCTTCTTCAAGCAGTTCTTCAGCATCCTGCAGCGTGCAGCGTCCATGGATTGTCCGCATAGGAGCTTTGCCTTGATGAACCGCACGGGCCTCCTCGGCAAAACGCTCACCGACGTTTTCACTGCCCTTGAGAATTTTTCGCGCGGCCGAATAAACCTTGCTGCGAATCTCTGCCTCAAGCTCTTCTTGAGAATACTGCGTTTTTGCCTTGTCCCGTGAGGCCAAAACATAGGAAGCTGTCGGAACACGCTTCACATTTGTGCTGTCACAGTAGGGGCAAGCCACCAGATGGGCCTTGATTTGTTCGTCCATACTTTCGACCGAATCAAACCAGCCTTCAAACTGATGACCGAATTCACAAACGCAATTAAATACTTTCACAAATGCCCTACGAACTATTTAAAGCCGAGTTATTTTAACGATTTCAGACAAAGTCGGCGGCGTCTCTGCTCAAATAGACAAACCGATGCCGCCGCCGCAACATTGAGCGATTCGCAATCTTTTTCAATCGGAATATAGAGTCTCTTGTCCGCGACAGCCAACGCATTCTCACTGAGTCCGGGCCCCTCAGCTCCCATCATCCAAACAGTGTGTCCCTCGTGCCAGCCTTCGGTCCTATAAATATCCGCTCCGCCTCGAGCATCGGCCGCAAGGCGCGTCGCATCAAAAGCCTCAGTTAAATCCGAGACACTGACATTTTCGTAAAGCGTCGCGCCAAAATGCGCGCCCATTCCGGCTCGCAGCGCTTTGGGAGACCACAGCGCCGCGGTTTCACGACTGGCCGCAATCACCTTCACACCGGAGGCAACCGCCGTACGGATAAGCGTGCCAACGTTACCGGGATCCTGAACACCGTCAAGATACAAAACATCGGTGGATTGATGATCAGGCAACGCATGCTCGGGGACTGGAAATTCCGCGATGACACCGGCACCATGTTCAACCGGTGAAATTTGATCGTAGAGACGGTTATCCAACACAAAGGAGCGAACGCCTCGCTGGGCATACTGATTCACAATGTCCGAGACTTCATCACTGATGCCGCCTGAGCGCAACAAAAGTGCCGATGGTTGAAGTCGACGCTCATGCATCGTGATGAGCAAATGAGCCCCTTCAGCCAACGTCACACCCTCTTTTTTAATAAAGCGTGCGTTCTCGACTATTTTTTTCCAACGCTTAAACCGCGCATTGGACTCACTTTGAATGAGTTGATAATCCATCAATCACCTCTTTGACCGGAGCAAACGTTTTACGATGAATGTCGGTGGGACCGAATGTTTGGAGCGCCAATAAATGATCTGCCGTTCCATAGCCCACATTATGTTCAAAACCGTACTGTGGGTACACTTCAGCCATTTTCATCATATAAGCATCACGAGTGGTCTTTGCAATGATGGAAGCTGCAGAAATTTCAGGCACCGTGTCATCGCCCTTGACCACTGCTTCCGAGAGCCATTTCCATTTAGGCAGTTTATTTCCGTCGACCCGAACAAAATCCGGTTCAACACAGAGATTTTCAACCGCCTCTTTCATGGCACACAGCGTGGCCTGCAGGATATTGATTCGGTCAACCACATCAGGTCCCATGCACCCTACCGCCCAGGCCAACGCCTTTTCTTTAATTTCAAGCGCTAACTCTTCTCGCCGAGCCGCTGTTAATTTTTTGCTGTCGCGCAGTCCCTCAATCGGTTTTGCCGGATCCAAAATCACCGCCGCGGCGACCACGGGACCGGCCAAACAGCCACGCCCTACTTCATCGACACCGGCAACGCGGGTGAATTGTTCCAGAGAAAACAAATCAAGACAGTCAGACATGGTTACTGGTGACCGCACACGGTCGCTATCGCTTCCGCGGCAAGCTTAGGCGTGTCTCTGAGAAGTGACTCATGGATCGCCACAAATTGATCCATGAGGCGAGTGTCGTTTCGACGCTCATACTCATGCCACAGGGCAAAAGCGAGCGTTTCGGCCCGACAGTAATACTGAAGAATTTCAGGCACCAATCGTTCTCCGGCCAAAATATTGGGAAGACTCACAAAATCAATGATGCCTTTTTTCTGCATCAAAATTCCCGTAATACCGGGCATGGCGTAACCCACAACCATCGGACGCTTGAAAAGCGCCGTTTCAAGCGTAGCGGTGCCTGAAGCCACCAAAACAGCGTCACTGGCTTCCATAACCGTATGGCTTCCCGAGGAAACAATACGGGTGGCCGCCTGCGCCTTCGGGAAATTTTTTAAGACACTGCGAATCTGAGCTTCGCGGGCGGAATCGGACGCGGGCACTAAAAACATTGAGCGCCGATCAAATTCAAGCACCTTTTCACAGGCACCGAAAAAATGCGGTCCGCACCATGCGACTTCGGCTTGGCGAGACCCGGGTAAAACCGCGAAAACAGGACCCGCGGGATCAATTCCGAGCGCCTCTCTTGCCTTATCTTTGTCAGGATGCATCGGAATTTCACGCGCCAACGGATGACCGATATAGGTTGACTCAATCCCCGCTTCATCCATGAGTTTTTTCTCAAAGGGGAAAATGAGCAGCATATGATCCACCGCCCGTTTGATTTGATGGATCCTCTCGGGACGCCAGGCCCAAATGGATGGACAAACCAAATGAATGGTCTTAACGCCCTCGCCTCGCAGATACTCTTCAATCGACAGATTAAAGTCCGGCGCATCCACGCCGATGAAGGCCCGGGGCTGCAGCCCCGCCACACGCCACTTCATTTCGCGGCGCAATTTCAACAACGACGGAAGTTTCTTTAAAACCTCAATATAGCCTCGCACCGACAATGCACTGCTGTGATACCAAGGCGTCAGGCCCGCCGCAATCATGCGATCGCCTCCGATCCCGCGCATTTTTTCACCGGGATAAAGCGCCGCCACTTGGGGCAAAATCAGCGAAGCGATGAAGTCGCCGGAGGTCTCCCCGGCGAGCCAAACGAGGTCTTTTGCCATCGGATCTTATGCCTTTGGACGGATAATGCCGCGCTCGCTTGAGGCAATAAAGTCGCGCATCAAACGCAGCTCACGCGCCACTTGAGGATTGTTGGAAATCAAAACATCCAACACTTGAACCGCTTCGGGAATGCGCAAACCGTCACGATAGATGGTCTTGTAGGCGGCTTTGAAAGCATTCAGAGCCTTAAGGTCATAGCCAGCGCGACGCAGTCCGACAATATTCAGTCCATGAGGTTCGGCAGGATTTCCGTTACAGATCACAAAAGGCGGCACATCCATCACCAAAATGGAACCGCCCCCGACCATAGCCCCCTCTCCAATACGGCAGAACTGATGCACACCAGCCTGACCGCCGATAATGGCGCGATTGGCGACCGTACTGTGACCGGCCAAACCGACATTGTTGGCCAAAATCGTATCGTCGCCGATAATGCAGTCATGCGCGATATGAACGTTGGCCATGAATAGATTACGATTTCCGACCACCGTGATGCCGTGGTCCTGGATCGTACCGGTGGCAATCGTCACGTGTTCACGGATTACGTTGTCATCGCCAATAACCAAACGCGTGTCTTCGCCTTTGTATTTTTTATCCTGTGGTTCGCAACCGACGCTTGCGTTGGGGAAAATGCGGTTGCGTTCACCGATTTCTGTATTTCCCAAAATATTCACGTGAGAAATAAGCTCGGTACCCGCGCCGATTTTCACCTTTGGACCAATCACGCAAAACGGACCGACGATCACGTCATCAGCCAATTCCGCGGAGGGGTCAACTAAAGAAAAATGATGAATCTTTGCCATAATGGCTCGCCTTAATTCGGTTGTTAATCATTGCCGACCAACGGCCGGCTTGAGCGTCTTTCGCCAATGGAATTAGTCCATCTTACGGCGGGCGCACATCATCGTGGCCACGCAAGCGACTTGGTCATCAACCATGGCGGTTGCTTCAAACTTACCGATACCGGCTCGATCCTTCAGGAAATGACAGTGAATACGCAATTGATCGCCCGGCTGCACCACCTTCTTGAAACGGGCATTATCAATACCGGCAAAGAAATAGAGCGAACCGTCATTGCGTTGCTCTTCGGTCAGACGAGCCAGAGCCAACACAGCACAAGCTTGAGCCATGGATTCGATAATCAACACACCGGGCATCACCGGGCATTCCGGGAAATGACCTTGGAATTGGGGCTCGTTCGCCGTAATATTCTTGATTACAACAGCCGTCGTTAAATCTTCCGACACGCTTTCCACTCGGTCAATCAACAAAAACGGATAGCGGTGCGGAAGATATTTCATAATATCTTGAATGTTGTATTTCATTTCTTTTTAACCCTCTTGAGAAGTTTTTTCCAATTTATCCAGAGCGGCTTCAAGCGCACGCAGGCGTTTGCGCATCTCCGGTAGTTGTTTAATCAGTACAGCGGACCGTTCAAACGTGCGTCCCGGCATCGCAGGGAAAAAGCCCATCATTAATTTAGTACCGTCATCCGGATAGGCTGTAAGCGTTGTGGCCGGACCCACCGTTGTTCCGCTCGGAATCGTGATGTGACCGTTAATGTTGGCTGCGCCGCCAACCGTCACATGATCGCCCAACGTTGTGGAACCGGCGATGCTCGCCGCCCCAGCCATCACGCAGTGTTCACCCAAACGGCAGTTATGAGCAATCTGAATGAGGTTATCGATCTTTGAGCCCTTGCCGATCACGGTATCATCAAGTGCGCCACGATCAATCGCGGTATTAGCACCGATTTCGACATCATCTTCAATGCGCACGCTTCCGATTTGCGGAATCTTGACCCACTCGCCCTCAAAGGGCGCAAAACCAAAACCATCGCCGCCGATCACGCAGCCGGGCTGCAGGATGCATCGGGCACCAATGCTGCAGTGATGATCCACGGTGACATTCGGATGAAGATGCGTATCTTCACCGATCACTGAACCCACACCCACCACGCTATTGGAACCGATCCAAGCGCGAGCGCCGATAATCGCATGATCCTCAATCACAGCACCTGCATCCACGCGGGCGGTCGGATCCACCTTTGCAGTCACTGCCACTGAAGCTTTCGGATGCACGCCGCTTGCAAAGGTCATCTGCATAGCTTCAACCACTTGAAGCGCATAAGCAAACCAGGCGTACGGATTTGGTGTAATCACCATCGCGCGCGGGGTTTCATCACCATAAATGGCCGCTTTGTCTTCTTGGCGAAGCACAATCACACCGGCTTGACAGTCTTTGACTTCGTGAATGTATTTCGGATTGGCTAAGAACGCCACTTCATCGGACTTGGCGTGACTTAATGCGCCGATGCTTCTGACAGAGACCCCTTCGTAGGGGCCGACCAATTCCTGCGGCAGACGACCGGCGCACTGCTTGCGCACAGCGCCGACAAGCATTTCAATCGGATAGGCGGGTCTTTGCGTCATAACTTATTTCCCCAAAGCTTTGATCACCTGATCGGTAATATCCACATTCGGACCGACATAGACGGCCTCCTGAACAATCAGGTCATACTTACCCTTGCGGGCAATGTCGCGGATGATGTCATTGCTTCGCATCAAAATCGACTGCAACTCCTCATTTCTGCGACGGTTTAAATCTTCACGCAGCTCGCGCTCCCGGCGCTGCAGCGAACGTTCGCGATCGGCAAGCTTTCGCTCCTCGGCCATGCGTTGCTGATTGGTCAGTTTGGGAGCACGCTTTTGATATTTTTCCACATCGGCTTTAAGCGCTCTGGCGGAAACAGAAAGCGACTTCTGGCGGTCGGCGAACTCTTTTTCAAGTTTTATTTGAGCTGTATGCGCCGCCCCGCTTTCACGCAAAATCCGATCCGGGTTCACCACACCGATTTTTGTATCGGCCATCGCCGACTGAGCTAGCAAAGCCACGGATAAAAACGAAGCAATTGCCAATTTTTTTAACATCTTTTCTAGTACTCCATGTACGCTCAAGGGAAAGGCGGCCTTTTTTCATCCCCTTTCCCCCGAATGGTTCGCACCGTCGATCACGACTGGGTTACGTTAGAAACCTGTACCGATTTGGAACTGGAAGGTTTCTGTCTTGTCACCCGGCTTGTCGTTGATCGGTTTGGCAATACTGAATTTCAACGGTCCCAAAGGCGAAATCCAGGCCACGCCTAAACCAACAGAATAACGCAGGTCTGAGAGCGAAATATTCTTACCTTCTACAACTTCATTTCCTGAATAGGAATCACCCCAGACCCAGCCTCCATCAAAGAATGTGAACCAACGCAGAGTCCGGTCGGCGCCAGGTAGCGGCATCAACATTTCAAAGGAGAAATTCAAAGACGCTGTACCGCCCACGTTATCTGCGTCATCGTCATACCAATAGCCAGCGGAGTAATCCTTCGGACCCAAGCTTGAATTTTCATAACCGCGGACGCTTCCGATACCGCCGGCGTAGAAGTTCTTGAAGAACGGGTACTCTTTGCCGCCCCAGCTATCGCCGTAACCCACTTCGCCGTTAAAGGCTAACGTCAAATCACGCGTCACCGGCCAGTAGTGTTGCAATTGATAACTTGCTCGATAGTAACGAAGATCCAAAACCGGTAACGTCACTTCCGCTGACACTCGTTGGTAAGTACCACGTGTCGGAGCTAAGGCATTGTCACGACTATCACGTGACCATCCTAGTGTCGCAGCAACAGCATTGGTGGTGTCACCGAAATTATCTGCAAATCGTTGATAACGTAAAGGAGCACGATCACCAGCATCCACAATGGTATTTTCCCACTTAGCCCCCAAGAACACACGGTCGTATTCGGTAAACGGAATACCCCAACTCATTGCGGCTCCGCGGGTTTCGTAAATCAAATCGTGAGCGATTTCGAGCTCTTCCATATCGACCTTACGGTCATAGAGGTCGATGGAACGCGAAATGCCTTCAGGCGTTACATACGGTTCGGTCAAAGACACCGCATACGTGCGGGTGCTGTCGGAATTACTCACTTCAGCACTGAAAGCTTTACCGGTACCGAAAATATTATTTTGCGAGAATGAACCCGACAAAATGACGCCGTCACTGGTGGAGAAACCCGCGCCCAAACTGACGCTGCCCGTCGGACGTTCCTTCACCACCACTTCCAAGTCCACTTGGTCGCGGGTGCCGGGAACCGGCTTCGGATCCACCGTCACGGAATCAAAGAAGCCCAAACGGTCGATACGGTCACGGGAAAGCTTTACTCGACGGCTATCATACCAAGAGGCTTCGTATTGGCGGACTTCGCGACGAATCACCTCATCCTTGGTCTTGCTATTGCCGGAAATATTGACATGGCGAACATAAGCACGGCGACCCGGGTCAATCGTATAAATGACCTTAGCCTTGTTATCCTCGGTCACCACCGGCGTCGGACGAGCGGTTGCAAACGCGTAGCCCAAGCTTGAGAGCTTGTTGACAATGGCGTCGGAGCCGGCATTGATAATTTCCGCGTTATAGATGGAGTCCGGCTCCACTTGAACCAACTGTTGAAGTTCTTCCTGAAGGCCCAACATATCACCGGTCAATTCCACGCCGGTGATGTGATACTGCTCCCCTTCTGTCATATTGATCGTAATGAAGATATCCTTCTTATTGGGAGCAATGGAAACCTGAACACTGTCGATCTTGAAGTCAAGATAACCGTTGTTGAGGTAGTAGGAACGAATGGCTTCAATATCGGCGGCGAGTTTTTCACGCGAATAGAGGTCGTTTTTGGTGTACCAGCTCATCCAACCGGTAGTCGAGAGCTGCATTTGTTCTCTGAGCGTGTCGTCATCCATGATGCGGTTGCCGACAAAGCGAATCGACTCAATACTGGCCGCCTCGCCTTCATCAACAACAATGGACAAACGCACACGATTGCGCTCAAGCGGTGTCACCGTTGTTTTGACATCAACACCGTAGTAGCCGCGAGCCAGATATTGGCGACGCAACTCCTGATCGGTACGATCCAGGACCGCGTGGTCAAAAATACGGCCTTCGGCCATACCGATATCACGCAAACTTTGGTCAATAGCGGCCGCATCAAAAGCCTTAATCCCTTGCGTGCTGATGGAAGCAACGGCAGGACGTTCCTGCAGTTCAATCACCAACACATTGCCGTCACGACCTAAACGGACATCACGGAAAAGTCCGGAACCAAAAAGTGAGTGAATAGCCGTGTTGCCCTTGGCATCGGTAAATTCATCGCCCACCTGAAACGGCAAGTGAGATAACACCGTACCCGGTTCGGTACGGGCAATCCCTTCAATTCGGATATCTTGGATGACAAAATCAGAGGCTGCCGCAAACGCGACACCTGCGATAGACATGAGCGCGGTCGTAACAGAGGCGCGCAACAGGGTAGATTTCAAATGCATTTTAATCTAACGATTTGATCGGATGGCCTATTGTATCAGCCTTACAAAGTCATTGGAAAGAGCCAAAGCCCCCAATGCCAAAACAATAAAAAGTCCCGCCTTTTGGCCTATTTGGATTACGCGTTCAGACAAAGGCCGACCTCTAAAAATTTCTATCAAATAATACAGGAGGTGACCGCCGTCTAACAACGGTATCGGCAGTAAATTTAACAGGCCTAAACTGACTGAAATCATAGCCAGAAAGGACAAATAAACTCTCCAACCCATTTGGGCGGTTTTACCAGCGTAATCGGCAATCGTGACCGGCCCGGTTAAGTTCTTGGTGCTTGCCTGTCCCGTCACCATCTGAGCAATCGCCTTATACGTGGTTTTCGTGATGGAAATCGTACGATCGATACCGGCCACAATGCCTTCAATCGGTCCTTTGGACAGCCATATTAAATCGGGTTTGATGCCAACGTTAACACCAATGACCGCACGCTCTTCCAAAACGCCTTTGCCATTGTCCACCCGGCGAAGCTCGGGATACACTGTGACTTCGCGCACTTCGGATCGTTCATTTTGAAGTGTCAGGTGAATCGGCATCCCCTCTTTATGACGAATGTAATCCACCAATTCCTGCACCGACAATCCGTAGCGACCGTCCGCGCTGATGACAACATCTCCGTCCTCAATTCCGGCCGCAAAAGCCGGCGAGTCTTTTTGGACATTAAAAAGAACCGGATCACCGAAACGAATTTTCAATCCCAACTGGTTAAACGGACTGTCACCCTCTTCATCAATCTTGAGATTTTGAAGATCAAAATCAACGCTGTAGCGAATACCCTGACGATCCAAAACCATCGGAACGTGTTCCTCGCCGATATGTTCCAAAATCGCCCAGTTCAGATCCTCCAGACCCTCAATTGTTTTTGAGCCAAATTGCTCCACTCTGTCCAGTTTTTGGATATTGAGCTGCGCGGCCTGAGAGTAAGGCACCGGGGTATCCATCACGGGCCGAATCTCCGGTTGTCCGCTCCAAGCCATAATGGCATAAAAAAGAACAGCCAAAAGGATATTGGCGATGGGACCGGCCGCCACAATAGCAAAGCGTTTGTAGACAGATTGACGATTAAAGGCACGATGGGCCTCAGCGGGATCCACCACCATGCCTTCCTGACGCTCATCGAGCATGGAAACATAACCGCCCAGAGGCAGCGCGGAGATACACCATTCGGTTTGATCGCGCCCCAAGCGTTTTTTAACGAGCTTGGGTCCGAACCCAAAACTGAAAGTGAGGACTTTGACTCCACAAAGTTTAGCCACCACATAGTGACCCAACTCGTGAAAGGTAATCAGAATGCCAAGAGCAACAACAAAGGCAATCAGAGCGGTTACCATCGGGCAATCACCTCACGAGTCTTTTCCCGAGCCAAACGGTCGTCATGCAAAACCTCTTCCAAAGAACTTGGCGCAGGTAACTGCAAGCTATCCATCATCGTCCGACAGGCACGAGCAATATCCAGGAAAGCAATTCGACGCTCAAGGAAAGCTTCAACCGCAATTTCATTGGCGGCATTGAGCACAACGCTCGCCGCGCCGCCTTCGCGAAGCGCCTCATAGGCGTAAGCCAGTTGCGGGAAACGATTCATATCGGGCGCTTCAAAAGTCACCGTCCCTAACGCCGCAAAATCCACACGTTTGGCAAATCCATCTAAACGTTCAGGCCAACCCAATGAATAGGCAATGGGCGTGCGCATGTCGGGCGCCCCCATCTGAGCCAAAATACAGCCGTCAGCATACTGAACCATTGAATGAATCAGGCTTTGCGGGTGAATCACCACATCGATTCGATCAGGCGGGAATCCGAAAAGCCAAGAAGCTTCAATCACTTCAAGACCTTTATTCATCAGTGTGGCGCTATCAACACTGATTTTTCGCCCCATGTTCCAGGTCGGATGGGCCACCGCATCCTCCGGAGTCACCGCAGACAAATCCAGGCGATTTCTGAATGGGCCGCCAGAGGCAGTCAAAATGATTCGGGCTTCGTTTCGATCGTGCTCACTTGATGAGGCGAGACACTGGAAAATGGCGTTGTGTTCGCTGTCTACCGGCAACAGCTCTGCGCCATGTTCCTTGATCGTGTTCATCAACAACGCGCCACCGCACACCACGCTTTCTTTATTGGCTAAGAGGAGACGTTTGCCGGCTCTGGCCGCGGAAAATGTCGGCGCCAAGCCGGCGGCCCCCACAATGGCTAAAACAGCCACATTCACTTGAGGCAAAGCCGCGAGTTTAACCAAGTCTGCCTCTCCGCCCCAGACTTCAATGTCATTTAAACCGCGCTCAGACAATGCGTGCG
This sequence comes from uncultured Sutterella sp., assembly GCA_902388655.1. Taxonomy (GTDB): domain Bacteria; phylum Pseudomonadota; class Gammaproteobacteria; order Burkholderiales; family Burkholderiaceae_F; genus Aphodousia. The sequence goes on from CABMQD010000003.1 coordinate 48,789, forward strand.
CTAAAGCGGGCTTTTTCTTTTCATCGGCCACCAGTGCGATGACGGGACGATGTTTTTCACACAATTGCACCAACACATCAATACGACTGTTGGCTGTCAAGGCAAAGACACGATAACGGTCTTGGTAGTGCGACAAGACGTCAAGGGTCGATCCACCGATCGACCCTGTCGCACCGAAAATGGCAATATTTTGCATAACGGTAAAACGATAAATGAAAGACTACCCGATCGTTCCGGAAGCCACTAAAACAGTCAAAAGGAAGCCGACCGGTAACGTGGGCATCATGGCATCGAGTCGGTCGTAAAAGCCCCCGTGCCCAGGAAGCAGATTGCTGGAATCCTTAATACCGGCCTGTCGCTTTAAGGCACTTTCAAAAAGGTCGCCCACGATGGAAAGCGATACAAGAATGAACGCCACAACCACCCAAACAAAGGCCCCCATCGATTCGGTCAGCACGCCGGGAATGGTCTTCATGTCAGGCACAAAGAAAGCAAAGACGAGACCCAGAATAATTACGCTGAGCATGCCGCCCGCGACACCTTCCCAACTTTTCTTAGGGCTGATTGCCGGACACATACGGTGCTTGCCGAAAGCCATCCCGGTAAAGTAAGCCATGATGTCGGCCACCCAAACAATAGCCAATAAAGAAATCACCATCGTGATGCCGAAAGAGGCGTACATGGCCACAAAACCCAACCAAGCCGCTGGCGGAAAGAAAACCCCGGTGACGCCAACCACCACACGGTTTACCGGAAGACCCGTCATGCGGGCAAAAAAGACACGAATGGAAATGCCGACCCACAGAAGTGAAACAACCCCCAAATACATGACAAAAAGGCTCGACAAATTAGCGTAGAGCATTTGGTATTCGGCAGAAATCTGATTGATCATCTGCAAGTCTTGATAGGCGACAAACGTTAAGAGGGCGGTCGAACCGCTCACAATCAACGCTAAAAGGGCGGAAACGGGAGAAGACAAACCGGCGAGTTTAAGCCACTCCCACTGTGCCAGAGCAAATGCGATTGCCATGACCCCGGCGAAAGCCACCGGTCCCAAACAGTAGGCACCGATCAGAATCAACAATAAAACAATAGCCGTGATCACACGTTGCTTGAGCATTGTCACTCTCCGCGTCCGAGCGCTTTAATCTGTTCACCGGTCATGCCGAAACGTCGTTCACGCCCGGCATACCAATCCAAGGCCGCATCCAAATCCTTCTCGTCGAAGTCCGGCCAAAGTGTTGGCGAGGCGTACAACTCAGCGTAAGCCGCCTGCCACAAAATAAAATTACTGATGCGTTGCTCGCCGCCGGTACGAATCATCAGATCAACCGCGGGGGCCCAGTCAAAGGCTAAATTCGCATCAACCAACGCTTCAGTCACCGTCTCCGGATGCGCGCCAATCGACGGATCTTTTTTCAGGATATTTTTAAACGCTTCAACGATATCCCATCGGCCGCCGTAGTTGGCGCAAATCGTCAAAGTCATTCGCTCACAGTGCGCCGTCATCGCTTCGCTGTCACGAATGCTGTTGCGGATTTCCTGAGAAAAGGCGCTCAAATCCCCTGCCACGCGAAGCCGAACACCATTTTCACGCATGGCTTGCGCTTCCTTTTTCAAGGCGGTGGCAAAAAGCACCATAAGTGCATTGACTTCTTCGGCGGGACGCTTCCAGTTTTCACTACTGAAAGCAAAAAGCGTTAAATAGCGCACCCCGTTTCGGGCCGCGGCTTCAATCACGCGGCGCACACTGCGCACACCGCGGCGATGTCCTTCGGCCCGGGGCAGAAAACGGCGCTGAGCCCAGCGGCCGTTTCCATCCATGATGATGGCGACATGGTTGGGAACCGCGTCGCCTGTTCGATTAGTTTGAGTCATTACGGCGGTCAAAAATTAAACCGTCATCACTTCTTTTTCTTTTTCAGCCACGCACTTATCGATATTTTCCACAAAGCTGTCCGTCAACTTCTGGATATCCTTTTCGGCGCGGGATTCATCATCCTCGGAAATTTCCTTAGCCTTCGTCAATTTCTTAATTTGTTCATTGGCGTCACGACGCAGATTACGCACGGCCACCTTGGCTTCTTCGCCCAAATGACGAACGACCTTGGTCAATTCACGACGGCGTTCTTCGGTAAGCGGCGGCAGCGGCACGCGAATGAGCATACCGGAGGTGGCCGGATTCAATCCCAAATCAGACGAGCGAATTGCTTTTTCAACCGGACCGACCATCGCCTTTTCCCAGGGCTGAACCGTCAGCGTGCGCGCATCGGCTACGCCCACCTGAGCCACCTGGTTGATCGGGGTCATCGTACCGTAATAGCTAACCATCACGTGATCGAGCAAACCGACGGAAGCACGGCCGGTACGGATCTTGATGAAATCTTCACGCAAGGTCTCGACCGTACGATTCATCTTGTATTCGGTTTGTTTTTGAATTTCACTGATTGACATAAAAAATAACTCCGTCGACGATTGTCGTCACTGGTTAAGGGTTGTAGACCAAGGTGCCTTCTTCTTCACCGCGGCAAACTCGGGCAATGGAGCCCTTCTTGCGGATGTTGAAGACCTTGATCGGAAGATTTTGTTCACGGCAAAGGGCAAACGCCGTGGCGTCCATCACCTTAAGATCACGCTTGATCACTTCATCAAAAGTAATGGTCTTGTAGAACGTGGCATCGGGCACTTTCTTAGGATCGGCCGAGTAAATACCATCAACCATCGTGGCCTTGAGCACAATATCGGCACCGATTTCAGCACCGCGCAAAGCGGCCGTGGTGTCCGTCGTGAAATACGGGTTGCCGGTACCGGCAGCGAAAATCACAATGCGTCCCTTTTCCAAATGACGAAGCGCTTTGCCACGAATGTAAGACTCGGCAATGCGTTCAATATTCAGAGCGCTTTGCACACGAGCTTCAACGCCGTTTTTGCGCAACGCATCCTGAAGTGCCAACGCGTTCATCAGCGTAGCAAGCATACCCATGTGGTCACCCTGCGTTCGCTCCATCCCGGTCGACCCCAAAGCCACCCCGCGGAAGATGTTGCCGCCACCCACAACGATGCCGATCTGCACTCCCATGTCGTAAGCTTCTTTAATATCTTCGACCGTGGATTGAATGGTCTCGCGATTAATGCCGAAAGCATCCGGTCCCATCAGGGATTCACCGGAGAGCTTCAAAAGCACTCGCTTGTATTTCACAGGCGTTTGTTCCGTCATTTATAGAACTCCCGAAAATTGATATCCAGTCATTGGCGCACGACAAGGCGCGCTTGCAACATCGAGCCGCAGGCGCATCGTTTTCCCACGCGTTAGTGCCATTGTAATGAAAAGCCTGACGCTTAGGTTAATCAATCGCAACGAAAAGCAAATCTTTTTGTTTTTCGTCGGGCTTGATTACGGAACTGAAAAATTCGAGAAAAGCGAAAAAGAAAAGACTCCTGAACGGGATACCTACCCATCAGGAGTCCTTCACTAGCAACAAAAATGCTCTAAACGATTAGGCCTTTTGAGCAGCAGCCATTTGTTCGGCCACTTCAGCGGCAAAGTCGCTTTGCTTCTTTTCAATGCCTTCGCCAACGACGAAGAGCACGAAGGAAGCAATGGAAGCACCGTTTTGCTTGAGCAATTCAGCAACGCTCATCTTATCGTTCTTAACGAACGGTTGAGAAAGAAGCGTGACTTCCTTGAGGTACTTTTGAACTGTACCTTCGGCGATGCGTTCGAGCATGGCTTCGGGCTTACCGGCTTCGCGAGCCTTTTCGATCGCAACACGGCGTTCGGTAGCCAACAATTCCGGATCCACACCGTTGGCGTCCAAGGCCTTCGGCTTCAAAGCGGCGATGTGCATGGCGATATCGTGACCGACTTCGTCATTGCCGCCGACCATGTCAACGAGCACGCCGATCTTGGAGCCGCCGTGCACATATTGATGAAGCTTGCCTTGAGCTTCGATGCGCTTGAAGCGACGGAAGGTCATGTTTTCGCCGATCTTACCGACCAAGGCCGTGCGGATGGCTTCCAAAGATTGACCGTTGACTTCCAAAGCAGCCAAAGCGGCAACGTCAGCCGGGTTCTTTTCGGCAACCAAGCGGGCAGCGTCGGCAGCCATTTGTTGGAATTCGGGGTTCTTAGCCACGAAGTCGGTTTCAGAGTTGACTTCGAAAATGGAACCGACCTTGCCGTCTTCGGCAATGTAGATGCTCACCACGCCTTCAGCGGCGATACGGGCGGCAGCCTTGCTCGCCTTATTGCCGAGCTTGACGCGGAGAATTTCTTCAGCGCGAGCCATGTCGCCATCGGCTTCGGTCAACGCTTTCTTGCATTCCATCATCGGAGCGTCGGTCTTGACGCGCAATTCTTTAACCATAGCGGCAGTAATAACGGCCATGTATTTCTCCAGTAGAGTTTGGTTTGTGAATTTCAAAAAGGGGCGAGGCTTTATGAATAAATCCTCGCCCCGAAAAAGAACAACTATTGAAGTTTATTAGGCTTCTTCAGCAACTTCAACGAATTCTTCTTCACCGGCGACTTCCTTCAAGCTTTCTTCGCTTTCTTGGCGACCGGCCAAAATGGCGTCAGCCATTCCAGAGGCGTAGATGGAAACGGCCTTGGCCGAGTCATCGTTGCCCGGGATAACATAGTCGATGCCGAGCGGGCTGCAGTTCGTGTCCACAACGCCGATCACGGGGATGCCCAACTTGTTGGCTTCTTGAACGGCGATCTTGTGATAGCCGACGTCAACAATGAACAAAGCGTCGGGCAAGCTCGTCATTTCCTTGATACCACCGATGGAGCGGTTCAACTTTTCAACTTCACGGGTGAAGTCGAGAGCTTCCTTCTTGGTCATCTTTTCCAAGCCGCCGTTGGCGATGGTTTCTTCCATGTCCTTCAAACGCTTGATCGTGAGCTTCACGGTCTTGAAGTTGGTGAGCGTGCCGCCCAGCCAGCGTTGATCGACATAGCAGCAACCGGCGCGTTGAGCTTCGGCAACGATCGTGTCACGACCGCCGCGCTTGGTGTCAACGAAAAGGATCTTGCCGCCCTTGGCAGAGAGTTCGCGAGCGAACTTAAGGGCTTCTTCAAACTTCACAACCGTCTTTTCGAGGTTGATGATATGGATCTTGTTGCGGGCGCCGAAAATGTATTGACCCATCTTCGGATTCCAGAAGCGAGTTTGGTGACCGAAGTGGCAACCGGCTTCGAGCATTTCGCGCATGCTAACCATGATAATTTTTCCTTCTAAGGTTTTTAACTGACAACGCGCCGCTATTTCACACAACCGATCGATTCCTTTTGAATCAATTGCGGCAACCGGCGAAACAACCGTTAGATGACGCGCTGCGCTATTAGAGCTTTCCGAAAATAAAAAAGCCGAGTCGGCGGAGGGAAAGCTGAAAATCCGCCTCTCGACACGAAAAACGCTCAGAAAAATTAGCTTTTTTCGCACAGCTCGCTATTATATGCGAAATCAGCTTGAAAAAAGCAAGAATTTCTCAATATTTTGAATAACTAAGAAAAGATCAGCCATGGCTATTGTCATTAAAACCGCAGAAGAGATCGAAGGAATGCGCAAAGCCTGCCGATTGGCAAGCGAAGTTCTTGATTACATTACGCCTTTTGTCGTCCCGGGAGCCAAAACGATTGACCTTGACCACCTCATGAACGATTTTATGATCGCCCATGGAGCCAAGTCCGCCTGTCTCGGTTACGCCCCGAAGGGCTTCACCCCCTATCCAGGATCCACCTGCATTTCGGTCAACCACGTGGTCTGCCACGGAATACCTTCTGAAAAAGCTTTGAAAAAAGGCGACATCGTCAATATTGACGTCACCGTTATTTTGGACGGTTTTTACGGCGACACGAGCCGAATGTTCATGGTGGGCAACAAAATTTCTGTCTCCGCCCGCCACTTGGTTGAGGCCACCTATGAAAGTATGTGGCGCGGCATTGAAGCGATCGCACCGGGCCGTCCTTTAAATGATGTGGGAATCGCCTGTGAGAAAGTCGCTCGAGCTGAAGGCTTGTCGGTTGTACATGAATACGGCGGACACGGCGTGGGACGCAACTTTCATGAAGATCCCTTCGTCTGTCACTACAACACGCAGGACAACCGCGTCATCATGAAGCCGGGCATGATTTTCACCGTCGAACCGATGCTCAACGCCGGCCGACGTCAGATCTCCGAACTCAACGACGGCTGGACGGTCGTCACAGCAGACCGAAGCCTTTCGGCCCAGTGGGAACATACCGTGCTCGTGACGGAAACAGGCTACGAAGTGCTGACCTTGTCAGACGGTTATCCGCCGATTCCCGATTACATTAAGCACTGATACAACATCGGCCGCCAGATGGCGGCCGATATCGTATCGGGAGATCGATTTGCTCTTTGTTAATCTAACTTTTTGAAAATCAAACTGCCGTTCGTTCCGCCAAAACCGAAAGAATTTTTCATCGCATAGCGAATTGTTTTGGCTCGAGCCTTGTTGGCGCAATAATCCAAATCACATTCGGGATCAGGATTATCCAAATTAATCGTTGGCGCAATCATGCCGTTGTGCAAGGCGAGCACGGTCAAAACGGATTCAACGCCACCGGCTCCTCCAAAGAGGTGTCCGATCATCGACTTTGAAGAACTGACAACAAGGCCCTTCTTCGCATATTCACCGAAAACCTCTTTGATAGCTTTCGTTTCGTTGGCGTCACCTAAAACCGTTGATGTGCCGTGCGCATTCAGATAATCAATGTTTTCGGGAACAATACCGGCTTGTTCAAGCGCCATTTTCATGCAATAGGAAGGCCCTTCGGTATTGGGGGTCGTAATATGATGAGCGTCCGCGCTCAATCCATAACCGACAAGCTCGGCGTAGATTCGCGCGCCGCGAGCGACTGCGTGTTCATATTCCTCCAGCACCATGACGCCGGCTCCCTCTCCGAAGACAAAACCGTCACGGTCTTTATCGAAAGGACGAGACGCTTTTTGCGGATCATCATTGCGGCGCGACATGGCATGCATGCTGTCAAAGCCCGCCATCGGCAAAGCGCCGATCGGCGCATCGGTTCCGCCGGCAATCATGATGTCGGCGTCGCCTCGCTTAATCATCCACCCGGCCTCACCGATGCTATGCAGTCCGGTCGAGCAAGCACTCACATGAGCCATGTTCGGCCCCTTAAACCCGGTCATAATAGCCAATTGCCCGGAAACCATATTGATAATGCAGCCCGGAATCAAGAAGGGAGAAACTCGTCTGGGCCCCCGTTCAAGCAGTGTTTGGTGGTTATCACAAATCATCGGAATGCCGCCGATGCCAGAGCCGACCGCACAGCCGATGCGGCGAAGATTTTCATTCTCAGCATTCAAACCGCTGTCTCGGATCGCCTGAAAGGCAGCCGCCACTCCAAAATGCAAAAAACGATCGAATCGACGCGCCTCTTTTACAGGCATATAAGGTGAAATATCAAAATCTTTGACTTCGGCGGCAATTTGGCAGCCGAAAGCAGAAGCGTCAAAACGGGAAACCGGGCCAACGCCGCTTTTTCCGTCAAGCGCATTTTTCCAAAGGGTCTCTACATCATTGCCGATCGGGCAGACTGCCCCCAAACCGGTCACCACAACACGTCGCATAACACAGCCTTTCATCTAATCACAACACCAAAGACGGACAGCGCTCTCGGCGCACAAAAACAATTCCGCCAGCCTGTCGGTCATGCTAACAAAAGGCCCGACTGTTGGGGATCACCTATTTTGGTTAAACTTCTGGGGTATATGTCATAACGTCGGGTTCAATTTCATGTCTGATTGCATTCTCAACTACAAAAAGCTCTCCGAAGAACTGGCTGAGCGCTTTCTGCGAGACGGTCGCGTCAATAGCTACCTCAAGGGGCACGCTGCCGCCGCTGACGAATGCATCAGAAAACTGGCTCAAGCGGAGGGGCTGGACGAAACGATGGCGATTGTGGCTTTAGGCGGTTACGGTCGTCGCGAGCTATTCCCTCATTCTGACCTCGATGTCATGGTGTTGCTTGAGAGTCAGCCCGACAAAGAAAGCGGTGAAAAAATTGAGCGTTTTCTCATGAGGCTGTGGGATATGGGAAAGACCGTCGGCAGCAGCGTCAGAACAGTGGACAGCGCACTTGAAGAAAGCGCCAAAGACATCACTGTACAGACAGCCCTGCTTGAATCTCGCCTGATCAGCGGCAACCCCCTTTTATTTGCCCAACTACAAAAAGATTTTTTCAATCAAATGGACCCCGCGGTTTTCTACCGCGCTAAGGCTCTTGAACTTCAGCAACGTCATCAAAAGTATGAGGACACTCCCTTCTCGCTTGAACCCAATGTAAAGGAAAGTCCGGGCGGCCTTCGCGATTTGCACGTTCTGTTTTGGTGTTCGCACGCCGCGGGCATGGGATCGACACCGGAAGAAATGCTTGCTGCCCGCACAATTTCCCCTTCGGAAGCCGATAAACTCAAGGAAGCCCACCACGCACTTAAGACATTCCGAATCTATCTTCATCTGATTGCCAATCGGCATGAAGATCGGCTGATTTTCGATCTTCAAACACAGGTTGCTGAAGCCGCGGGTTATAAGGACACCGAACACCAGCTCGCAAGCGAAGCACTCATGAAGCGCTACTACCTGACAGCAAAATCCGTGAGCCAATTGTCAGACATTTTCATGCAAATGTTCGAGGACAGATTCTTTAGTGAAAACCGAATGCGTGAAACCGTGATTGACCGCACTTTCATAGCTCGCGGCTATACCCTGGACATCACCCACAAGGGAGCCTTTAAAGACGATCCCAATGCTATTTTGCGAGCCTTTTACCTGCTCGAAAGTTCGTCTCCCTTAAAAAGATTCAGCGTGTCGCTTTTGCGCGAGCTCATGAGCGCAAGAGAGTTAATTGATGATCAATTTCGAAATGATCGCGCCAATAAAGGCATGTTCATGCAAATCATCAAGATGCCGCACGGGGTCAGCCATGCTTTGCTTGACCTCAATCAATGGGGCATTCTCGGCCTGTTTCTGCCTGAATTCCAGCATATCGTGGGTCAGATGCAGCACGATCTTTTCCACACATATACGGTCGATCAGCACACAATGCGGGTAGTGCGCAATATTCGCTACTTTACGCGCAGTGAATATGCGCACGAATACCCGATCTGCACTCGCATTATGCAAACCATGAAAGACAGCTGGCGACTGGTGCTTGCCGCTCTTTTTCACGACATCGGCAAAGGTTTAGGAGGCGAACATGAGAAAATCGGCTCTCAAATCGTCAGAAAATTCTGTGAGCGATTCGATATTGATACGGAAACAACGGAACTTTTAGTGTTTCTGGTTAAAGAGCATCTGACAATGAGTCTTGTGGCGCAAAAGCAGGACATCTCTGACCCGGATGTCATCAGGCATTTCGCCGACATCGTTCAAACAGAAGAAAAGCTAAATGCGCTCTTTCTGCTGACAGTATGCGACATTCGAGCCACCGGGCCCAAGGTATGGACTCAATGGAAGAGTCAGTTGCTTCAGGATTTGTACTGGCAAACATTGCCCCTTGTGCGTCAAGGCGGGGCCCCGGATCGTGAGTCATTATTGCTGCAGCGCCAAAAGGATGCTCGAAAACTGATTCTTGAAGCCGGAGTACCTGCGCAAACCATCGAATCCATTTGGAAAACACTGACACTTCAATACTATCTTCGCCACACCGCCGAAAGCATCGCTTGGCAAACCGTTTCATTGGCAAAAGTATTCCCGACGGGTGGGCCTTTCGTGGCCACACGGGTTTTGGCGCAGCAAGCCGGCATTGAAATCCTCGTCTATACGCCCGATCGCTCGGGATTATTTGCGAGCATTCTGGGCTTTTTGCAGAAAAAGCGTTTTTCCGTTCTCGACGCCCGAATCTACACCACACTTGATCACAAGGCATTCAACACCTTTGTGGTCAGTGATAACGGTTCACGTGACATAAAGGAACTCGCCGAATCACTGGTGCCGGAATTAACCGAGTGGCTGATTAACCCTAAAGAACTGACACGGGTCAAACCCGGGAAATTGTCCAGGCGTTCCCGCCACTTCCCGCTTCAACCTATCGTCAATATAGAGGCTGATGAATCCGGCAGAAATTATCTGCTTTCGGTTACCTGTACTGATCGAATCGGATTGTTATTTGATATTGCAACAATATTAAATAAATATCATATTAATCTTCAAACAGCCAAAATCATGACCATGGGTGAGCGTGTTGAAGACGTTTTTCTAATCGATGGTGAAGCGCTTAAAGATATCGACACGACTGTGGCGATTGAAAAGGATTTGTTGGAAGTACTGACACCGAACATTTGAGGTTCAAACGACAACCGTTTGAACCTCAAAAAATCATTCGGCAATTTGGACATTGTGGTGACGATTTCTGAATTTCAGCCCCACATCCCAAACGACACCTTTGGACGTTGTGATTTTGTTCGCTCCCAAAATCTGAGCCCTCGGCCATTTTTTCTCAACCTGTTTAAGAATAGCTGCCGGCACATCTTGAGCCCACACATCCTCTTTTGAACGTATCAGTTTACCGTCCTCGGCAATCAGGGCTTTAATTTCCCGCTCACCGATTCGGCCTTCAACCTCGTAAGCATTGTCATCATCCTCAAAATCCCACTCTGTCACTTGAGCTGAGGGAAATATTTGAGCGAAGGTCGACTTTACCGCAGAGGGCACCATAGACTCAGAAATACTTCCGGCTACTGCCAAGGATGAAATACTCAAAAGAAAAAGACTTGTTTGAAAAGCTTTAGGAATGCGCATTTTTATATCCTAGTGTGAGTTCATTTGAACAAAATGAGCAAGAACGTTCCGTAAAGAGCTGACCGAACGCTTCATGCTTTCTTTAATCGCGGCAAAATCCAAAGTGTCATCGACAAGACCGGCCGCCCAATTCACGCTGAAGCAAATCATGGCATAACGAATGCCCAACTCTTTGGCTAAAGCCGCCTCCGGCATGGCGGTCATGCCAACCATATCACAGCCATCCATAATCATGCGGCGAACTTCCGCGGCAGTCTCTAAGCGCGGTCCTTGAGTGCAGGCATAGGTTCCTTTCGGATGAACATAAACTTTGGCGTTTTCCGAGGCGTGCAAAAGTTTTTCTCTGAGCGATTCATCAAAAGGACGAGTGAAATCGATATGCTGCATGGGCATACCTGCTTCACCCCAATAAGTGCACTCACGGCCATAGGTATAGTCAACGATCTGATCGGGCACAGTAAAATGACCCGGTGCATTTTCAGCCGCCATTCCACCGACAGAGGCCACAGCGATAATTTCGGTCACGCCGGCCTCTTTCAATGCCCACATTTGCGCTTTTGACGGAATCTGATGAGGAGCGAAACGGTGATCCTTTCCATGACGATGCAAAACCGCTACCCGAGTGCCATTAAAAATACCCAGATCAAACTCCGTCTCACCAAAAGGCGTCTGAGTTTGAACTGTTTGGGCGTTATCGAGTACAAAGTCCTCAAAGCCGCTGCCGAAAACAAAACCCAACATTCTTACGATCCTTTCAAAAGCTCAAGCATCTGCTGCTCATCGATAACCGTCACTCCCAAAGCCTGGGCCTTTCCCAATTTACTACCCGCTTCAGCACCGGCCACCACATAATCGGTTTTCTTACTGACACTGGAAGCCACCTTGGCACCCTGAGCCAACAAAAGTGACTTTGCCTCTTCCCGTCCCATGGAAGGCAAAGTGCCGGTCAGCACAAAAGTTTTCCCCGAAACCTTTTCATTGATTTCATTTTGTTCAGGAACCGGCCAATGCACACCTTGAGCCAGAAGATTCGAAATTACCTCTCGGTTGTGTTCTTCTTCGAAAAAGTGAGTAATGGACTGAGCGATCACCTCTCCGACATCATTGACCTCAAGAAGCGCTTCAGCATCCGCGTTCATCAAAGCTTCAAGACTTCTGAAATGAGAGGCTAGATCACGAGCCGTGCTCTCTCCCACGTGTCGAATACCCAGGGCGTAAATAAAACGCGCAAGTGTCGTTTCCTTGCTCTTTTGCAAGGCTTCAAGAAGATTGGCGGCACTCTTTTTACCGAAACGATCCAAAGACAGGAGTTTTTCCTCGGTAAGACGATACAAATCCGCCGGTGTGTTAATCAACTCCGCCTCCAGAAGCTGATCAATCACCTTTTCACCCAAACCATCAATATTGAGCGCAAGACGCGAAGCAAAGTGTACGAGCGACTCGCGACGCTGAGCCGGACAAAAGAGCCCTCCCGTGCACCGTGTATCCTTTTCTTCCTCGTCTCGGAATGTTTCCGAACCGCAAACAGGGCAACGCTCAGGCATCACAAAATCCTGTTCCTTGCCCGTGCGTCGTTCTATCAGCACGCGCACCACTTCCGGAATAACGTCGCCGGCCCGGCGCACGACAACCGTATCGCCAATCTTTAGTCCTAACTCAGCGATAAAGTCTTCGTTGTGAAGCGTGGCGTTTGAAACCGTGACTCCGCCGACAAAAACCGGTTTTAATCGGGCAACCGGAGTAAGTTTGCCTGTTCTGCCCACCTGCACGTCAATACCCAATACCTCCGTCAAAGCTTCTTCTGGAGGATACTTGTGAGCGCAAGCCCAACGAGGCTCGCGGGAAATAAAGCCCAACTCGTTTTGCAGCGCCAGACTGTTGACCTTATAGACTACACCGTCAATTTCAAAGGGCAGATTCTGACGAATCGACTTCACCCAATCGTGAAATTGAGCCAAAGCTTCCCAACCTTTGACAACGCGATGCTGCTCGGCAACCGGGAAACCCCACTTTTGCAGTCGATCCAAAATTCCGCTGTGGGTCAGTGCGACAGCATCGCTGACCTCACCCAGCCCATACGCATAGAAAGAGAGTTTTCGTTTTGCCGTAATCTTGGGATCCAATTGACGAAGGCATCCGGCCGCCGCGTTTCGCGGATTCACAAAGGGCTTTAAGCCCTCAAGGCGCTGCTCATCGTTGAGACGCTCAAAATCCGCCTTATGCATAATGACTTCACCGCGAACTTCGAGAATTTCAGGCACACCTTCGGGTAAATGAAGCGGAATCGTGCGAATGGTCTTCACATTAGCCGTTACATCTTCCCCGACCAAACCGTCTCCACGTGTTGCCGCGGAAACAAGCACTCCGGACTCATAACGCAAATTCATCGCCAAACCGTCAAATTTCAACTCAACATCATATTCAACGGGCTCGTCGTTGTCGCTCAAATCTAACGCCTTTCGAACGCGTTCATCGAAAGCCCGGGCACCTGCAGCCTCAAAGTCCGTTTCCGTGTGAATGGAAAGCATCGGTACAGCGTGACGCACCTTCGTCAGATCGCTTCGAGCGGCTCCTCCCACGCGTTCAGTGGGTGAAGCGGCGGATTTCAAATTCGGGTGCGATTTTTCCAGTTCGCTCAGTTCCCGAAACGCCTTATCGTATTCGCTGTCAGGAACACTCGGCGCATCCAAAACGTAATACTCGTAATTCCAACGTTCAAGCTCTTTTTCCAACTCGCGCATTCTTGAGGCAATCGCCTCAAGATTCTGCTCAGAGCCCTCACTCGGAAGGTCGTCAAACAAACTTAACGTGGTGTCCATTGCTGATTTGGTCATAGCGGAAAAGAGCGACCTTAATGGTCGCTCCTATGTTTGGGGTTAATCAGTCACGCGTAAAAAGCACTCGAGCACGGGCGCTGCCGGGTTCAATATCCGCAGCATACATTTCGTCGTAGTACTTCTTGAGCTGAGAATTAATTGACTGAGCCGACTCCGTATTGATCGGTCTGTCGCGAGAATCCTGCAATTGCAGATTAAGTCGCGCGCACAAATCATTGGCTACGCTGAAAAGGGTGCGAAGCGGATTGGAATCCGGTTGAGCCAGCGGCGCATCCAACGCGATCGTCAAATACTTTCTGTCAAAATCGTCTTGCGTAAGAAAAATCGTTGCCTCGGCAATATGTTTGACACTGCCCAAGAAATAGCGCATGGGATTTAACTGCGTAAAGCCCGCCAATCGTGCTGCTTCAGCTACATCATTGGGATTGAGCGGTTCTTTGGAGGCCATCACGAAATTCAACTGCACGTCCAGACGCAGCACATTGCGGTAGAGCTTTTGCGCACGGGCAACAATTTCATGCGAGGCTTCCATATCCGTATCAGCTTCAAGCGCAATGCCGTTTTGCTGCACAACGCTTAAGAATCGGCTCGCATCCATTTCATTGATGCAACCCTGGCGATTGGCCAACAGCAGCACCACTGCCAAATCCGAATAACGGCCGACAGGGCTCGGCTGGTACCACCGCTTATTATCCGCGCGGCGAACATAGATACGGAGGGGCAAACCTAATTTTTGAAGATTGGCGACCATCTCCATCATCTTGGTGCCATCGACCGCTTTCGTGCATTGAATTAATGCCACCGTTTCGGTCACGCGGTCATACTGGAAATTCGCCACGCCTTCTTTTGGAAGGGAATTTACGACAGGCACCGCCTCTTCCTCTTGTCGAGCCGTTTCTTCTTCAGATTTATCAAAGGAAGCGGTAAAAAGTTCTTCCTGCTTGGGTTCGGGCTGCTTTTGCACCGGCTTTACCGGTTCAGCAGCCGGTGTCACGACCGCTTGATCGGGCTCGAGCTTCACCGCCTCCGGTTGGACCGCGCCGGTGCTTTGAACGGACGGTTTCAATGAAACGCCGGCTGCTTGCGTTGTTTTCGGTTCCGAAATATCCGTGACTTCAAATGGAGAGTCTTCCTGCAAAGAGTCAACCCCTAAATCGGACATATCTTGTTGCTCAACCGGTGTGCGCTGCAAAATCTTCGGTCGATTGAATTTACCGTTTTCGCCGTAAATGCTTTCCTTGGACTCTCTACTCAGACCAACCGCCCCTTCAGAATTCTTTTTGGCTTCCATACGGGACCATAAAAACAGACCCACCAAAATTACGGCCGCGCCGATCACCAGGAAAAGAACCGTCTCATTCATAATGAAAAACCTCAAAAGCGCTGTGCATGAGCGCAAAGCGTCTCCCCGAAGTCCAAGCCTCGGTAAATAATCAAATACAGTTTGCTATTTTAGAGCAAGGTGAGAAATCTTTTCAGCTCTGTGAAGAAATTTTCTGTCACTCACAAAAGATTTCGGACTCTGGCAGAACGGCGCTCAAAAAATTGAAATCAAGAACGAGTCTGTGGCTTTTGCGCATACCGACTCGCTTCAGCAATATCCACACTCACAACACGAGACACACCGGGTTCTTTCATTGTCACACCGATCAATTGATTGGTATGCTCCATCGTCACACGATGGTGCGTAATCATCATAAATTGCGTGTTATCGCTCATCGCGCCCACCAGTCGGGACAAACGTTCCTGATTGGCTTCATCAAGCGGCGCGTCAATTTCATCGAGCAGACAGAACGGAGCCGGATTCAAAGTAAAGAAGGCAAAAACCAAAGCCGTTGCCGTCAGAGTTAATTCACCACCTGAGAGCTGACGGATGGAATGATTGTGTTTACCCGGCGGATTGGCAAACATTTCAATACCGGCTTCAAGCGCATCATCGCTGGTCATTTCCAGTCGAGCATGACCACCATTGAACAGCCGGGTGAATTTTTGATTAAAAGCCTCATTGACACGATTAAACGTATCGGTCAAAAGCGCGCGGGTTTCGTGGTCAATTTTCTTAATAGCCGCTTCAATCGTCGCAATCGCCTGTTGAAGATCTTCCACCTCACGATCGATGCGTTCAACTTCAGCCGTTTGCGTCTTAAGTTGCTCCAGCGCCGCATGATTGACCGCACCAAGTTGAGCCATAGCCTGCGCGATGCGTTCAACTTCCTGGCGCAAAGCGTTTAACTTCGGACGTTCCGTTTCATAACGAGTTCTCAGAGCCTCTTCATCAAATTCAAGCTCTTGCAGACGACTCTTGACCGTACCGTACTCCACTTCATGCTGACCGCGTTTGGTCATGAGCTCACCCATACGGTTTTGTTCACGGCGCTTGGCCTCTTCAAATCCTTCGAGAGACTTTTCACGCTCGGCCAAATTCGCCTCAATGGTAGACAAGACCGCTTTCGCTTTATCCACCTCCTGAGCAGCGCTCTCCCGTTTGTTGAGCAACTCTTCCAATCCGGCCTTTTCGCTGTCTTCATCAAGCTCTTCGAGTGAAGCGGTCACGTGTTCAATCTTTTCTTTAAGTTCTTCCTGCTCATTTTGCGCAAGAAGCTGAGCACGCTGAGATTCCGCAATTCGTTCAGCGATATTTTTAAGTGTGAGTTCAATTTCTCGCTGCGTGTATTCAAAAACGTTGAATTCCTGCTCAGCACGGCGAGCCTCTTCGCGCGCCGCTTCCCAAGACAGACGGGCATCCTCAGACTTTTGCTGACGAGCGGCCAGCTCTTCGTCCAGGCTACTGAAGCGTTCATCGGCCTCATCCATGGCCGCCGCGGTTTCTTCAAGTTCTTGCTGAGCTTCAGCAATCCAAGCGTCCAACTCCTCACTTCTGTTTTTATAGGCTTCAATGGCGGCGGTTAAACGCGTCACTTCCAGAGCCAGTTCGCTTTCTTTAACACGAACAGACTCAAAGTGGGTGTTGGCGCTTTGCAAGCGCTCGGACATCTGAGAGACCTGCAGATGAGCCTGACCCATCCGTTGGTGAAGCGACTCCAGTTCATGGCGCAACGCATTGCCTTCTTCCTCAAGCGCAACAATTTCTGCCCGCCGTGATAAAAGACCTGTCGAATCATCAGCCCAAAAGTTCACACTCACCTTGTCGATCATGTGTCCTTCAGGGGTCACGAAGTGGCAACCTGCCGGCAGCAAATCCACCCGAGCCATCGCCTCTTTAACACTTTCAGCGATAAAGTAATGCGAAAGCCAACGCGTCAGCGCAGCGTACGTATCATCGTTTTGACGGCTGAAATGCAATTTTTCGATAAGTCCTGTCAAACCTTCAGGCACCGAGATCTTTTCAGCAGGCAATAGAGTCGAATAAAACGTGAGTTTGGCCGGAGGCGGCGCCATCTCAAAACCGGCAGCCATGGTTAAATTAGTGATGCCCAATGCGTTGACGCGATCACGAAGAACGGCTTCAAAAGCCTTGGCCCACCCGGGTTGAGGTTCCAGCTTTTCATAGAGTCTGGCAAGACCCGACAGACCTTGACGGTCCAGCCATTGTGAAAGTTTATCTCCTGTGAGACTTTTTTCTTCGAGTTCTTTCAAAGTCGCCAATTTGGCCGTAATGGCAGCCAGGCGTTGTTCTTTTTCATGAATGAGCCCCTGCACTTCAGAGAGCGATTGGCGTGCCTCTTCAAGCATAGCTTGAGATTCCTCACGTTCTCGCTTAAGCGCCTCACTGTCCTCTTTGACGGCCACCAGTTCTTCCTTCAAAGCTTCGTAGCGCCCCATATCAGGTGCTTCGGTCTGAGCGGCCTCACGTTTGAATTTTTCCAAACGCACGGTTAGTTCTTCCTTGGTTTTAGACAATCGGGCCATTTCCAAGGACAGGGCTCTGGATTCGTTTTCTATACGTTGAGACTCTTGCTGCAACGCTTCATAAAGACGCGCTTTTTGTTCTGCCGCTTCTTCGGCAATCGATTTTCTTTCTTCAAGAGCTGCTTCACGTTCGTTTGCCGTGGCAACAAGTTCTTCCTTTGCGCCGCGCTCAACCGTCAGTGCATGGATTTTTTCCGTCTGCGCAGCAATTTCACGACCGCGGGCCTCAAGCATTGAACGGTAACTCTCCAGTTGCGTTTTCATCAATGTCCGACGTTCGATGATGGAACGAATATTGCCCTCAACCGCTGAAATCTGCTTGTCCACCTCAGCCAAAGACTGGGTCTTGCCCAAAACCATGATATTGGCGTCATTGAGGCTCGAGCGTTCCTGTTGAAGCGTCTGACGAAGTTTCAAAAGCTCAGACTCTTTCTCCCCGACTTTAGACTGTGACTCCGCGATCTGAGCGTTAATGCGATCAATCGCATTTTTTGCTTCCACCATCTGGGTAAACCACCAGAGCGATTCCTGAGCCTGACGCTGATGATTGAGCTCTTGATACTGCTGAGCGACACGCGCCTCTTCTTCCAGGCGCTTTAATGATTCCCGACGCGTCACCTGCAGATCGCTCACGCGCTCTAAATTAGCACGGGTGCTGGCTAACTTGGACTCGGCTTCCTTGCGGCGTTTTTTATATTTGGAAACTCCGGCCGCTTCTTCAAGGTATTCGCGACGCTTCTCGGGTGAATCTTTCGCAAATTCGGTCACCATACCCTGACTGATGATGGCATAGGAGTTGGCTCCCAAGCCCGTGCCCATAAAAAGATCTCGCACGTCGGTTGCGCGAACTTGCTGATTATTAATAAGGTAAGAGCTGGTGTTGTCGCGGGTGAGAACGCGTTTAACGGAAATATCCGCGTACGCCCCCCAAGGTCCCTGCAACGTGCCGTCACTGTTATCAAAAACCAATTCGACCATCGCGCGGCCGGCGGGCTTTCGATTATCGGAACCGGCAAAAATCAATTCGCTCATGCTCTTGCAGCGCAAATCACTGGCCTTGCCTTCACCCAACGCCCAGCGAACGGCTTCAATCACATTCGATTTGCCACAGCCGTTAGGTCCCACGATTCCGACTACGGATGAGGGCACCTCAATGGTCGTAAGATCAGCAAAAGATTTAAAACCGCTGATGCGGATTTGGCGCAAACGCACGAACTCGTTCCTAAAAGTAAAAAGCTATTGATTGTAAAAACAAAAAAGAGCATCATGTCCAGACGCCGAAGCTACCGAATTTGAATCAGCAGCTTATAGAAATTGTTCGTTTTACTGACGACGGTCGCGATCTGTTTCCGGTGAGGGATCCTCGTGAATAAAAGTATCGTGATAGGCGATTCTCCAAGACCGGTAGTAACACCACATACGGAAGAAACAGATAAAAAGCGATCCCACCCAAATGCTCAGGGTATTGTCAAAACCCAACTCGATCATGGCAATGTAGAGCCAGCAACCTGCAAATGCCACAGAACCGTAAGGTTGATGGTCATAGATCAAAGAGGGTTTGATATTTAAAAACGTATCGCGGCAAAGTCCCCCAAACACACCGGTTGCCACCCCGCAAAGCACTGCGGGCAGGTAAGGGACACCAAGATGCACACCGTGACTGGTGCCGACTGCCGAGAAAAAGCCCAAACCAATCGCGTCGCTCCAAACAAACACATCGTACGAGAGATGCTTTTTGTAGAAACGGAAAATCATCGGCGTGAAAATGGTAATCAGCAACACCAGCCAAACCAGTTCCTGATTGGCGATCCAATACATCGGACGACGGTCAATCAACAGGTCACGGACAATCCCACCGCCAAAGGCTGTCGAAAATGCCAACACAAAAATACCCACCGGGTCACATTTCATGCGAATACCGATCAGCACACCGGCAAAAGCAAAGGCCACGATGCCGATCACATCGGTGAGGTACAGAAGGTCAACCTTGTTGTAGAAAGCCAGCAGAGTCGCAGAAATGTCCATGACAGCAAGTTTAAATGTGTAGTTGGCACAAAAAAATTTTCGACATTGTAAGCAATTTTAACTATTGCTTCAAAAAATCGGAACCGACAAAAAGAGCCCGACGATGCGAGCTCCTTTCATTATTGCTGTTCAGCGGGATCGAACCGATGTTCGCGCAACCGCTCAATGCCC
The DNA here is from genome assembly GCA_902388655.1 of uncultured Sutterella sp. Lineage (GTDB taxonomy): Bacteria > Pseudomonadota > Gammaproteobacteria > Burkholderiales > Burkholderiaceae_F > Aphodousia. The sequence continues at coordinate 68,486 of CABMQD010000003.1, forward strand.
ATGGCATCGTAGCGTTCAAAAGGCTGGTGAATCCACGGATTGTTATCCAAAAATTCACACCAGTAATCCGGGGTATACACCGAGTGGGCTTTCCACCAAAGCACCGCCACACGGATTTCGGTAATGGCCGGATACTGTTTCTTTAAGTGCTCGACCACCTGAACCAAAGTCTTGCCCGAGTCCACCATGTCATCAACAAGCAACAAGCGTCCGGCAATTTCTCCGCCCGTCTTCGTAATGAAAGCGGCGATATCCAAATCTCCCTGCTCTTTGCCGGCGGCTTCGCGATAGGAGCTTGTTGCCAAGATCGCAAGCGGCATATCATGCACCCGGGAAAAGATATCCCCTACCCGCATGCCGCCGCGAGCCAAACACAGAATGGAATCAAACCGGTAACCGTCGTCGGCCACCTTTAAGATCAACTGTTCGATCAGATCGTCGTATTCTTCTTGAGAGACAAATAAATCGGTCATAGACATCAAGGGGCGGCTCAAACCGCCCCCATCTCCGGTTAATTATTTCGTGAACGGATTGTCAAGCATAATGGTCTGCGAGCGATCGGGACCGGTTGAAACCACGGCGATCGGGCAACCGGCCACTTCGGACAGACGCTGCAGATAGCGCTTGGCGCTTTCTGGCAGATCTTCCCAACGGGTCACACCGAAGGTGCTTTCCTTCCATCCCGGGAAGTCTTCGTAGATCACCTCACACTGCGCACAGGCTTCAGCACCGTAAGGCATCACTTCAACTTCTTCACCCTGATACTTGTAGCCAACACCCAAACGAACGGTATCCAAACCATCCAAGACATCGAGCTTCATCACGGCCAGACCGCGCAAACCGTTAATCTGGACGGCACGGCGCATCGCGGCACCGTCAAACCAACCACAGCGACGCGGACGACCCGTCACAGCGCCATACTCATAGCCCTTATCACGCAAGTGCTGTCCGATTTCATCATTTAATTCGGTCGGGAAAGGACCTTCACCCACACGGGTGCAATAAGCTTTGGTAATACCCAAAACATAGTCGATTCGATGAGCGCCGACACCGGCACCGGAACACACGGCACCGGCCACCGTATTGGAACTGGTCACGTACGGGTAGGTTCCGTGATCAATATCGAGCATCGAGCCTTGCGCGCCTTCAAAGAGGAAGGACTTGCCTTCATCCATAAGCTTATTGATCGTATAGGAAACATCCGTGAGCATGGGTTTGATGCGCGGAGCAAAGGCCAGCGTTTCATCAATGACCTTATTGATGTCAAGTGCTTGAGCGCCAAGCAACTGAGTGAGTTCAAAATTGTGATACTCCATCACATCGCGAACTCGCTCAATGAAAAACTTCTCATTAAACAGGTCAGCCACGCGAACACCTCGACGAGCCACTTTATCTTCATAGGTCGGGCCGATGCCGCGGCCGGTCGTGCCGATCTTCTTAGCGCCGGCGGCCGCTTCACGAGCGTGATCCAAAGCGATGTGATACGGCATCACAAGCGGCGCATTGCCGGAAACACGGATTCTGTGTTCGGCTTCGCAGCCATGGGCACGAAGTTGCTCAATTTCACCGAAGAACGCCTCGGGGCAAAACACGATGCCGTTACCCAAGTAACAGGTCATCGTCGGATGCATGATGCCGGACGGAATCAAACGAAGAACCGTTTTATGTCCGTTGATCACCAAGGTGTGACCAGCATTGTGTCCGCCGTTGAAACGAACCACGCCGTCTACTTTTTCAGTAAGCCAGTCAACAATCTTGCCTTTACCTTCGTCACCCCATTGAGCGCCGACCACGACAACATTCTTAGCCATTTTTTATCCCCAGGAAAGCAATAAAAACTTGAAAGCCGTAATGAACAATCGCCATTACTCGCAACCTTCTTATTATGACTGAAGTCACTCGATTTTTGTAGTCCCAAATGGGCTCTTGCTTGTATAATCGTCGCCAGAAGTTAAATCCCGATTCCGCATGCGGCCGCATGCATTTATTCCTGAGCGTTTTTGAGGACTGCCATGACGGTTACAATGCCTGAACCTAAAAATACCTTGCTCGGCAAGGATACTGTATATGGTGATCAGTACAATCCGAATCTGCTGCAGGCCATTGACCGTTCTTTAGGTCGCGACGCAATCGGACGACACCATTTCAGAGGCGTTGATATTTGGCGGCTCTACGAGTTATCTTGGCTAAACAGTCAGGGCATTCCGCAAACGGCGATTGGCGAGCTCCGAGTTCCGGTCGACTCCCCTTTCATTGTTGAATCCAAATCACTGAAACTGTATTGCGGCTCTTTTGCTATGTCCAAAATCGACAATATCGAAACGCTTGCCGCAATAATGACTCAGGATCTCTCCTCTTGTCTTAAAGCATCAGTTCAGGTTCGGCTGTATCCGCTCTCAGAGTATAAGGAACAGTTGCGCCCTATACCGGGGTCGTCTCTAGATGCTATTGAGTTAGCCGGCGATGAGATTTTCGATATTTATGAGACAGAACCCGATTTTTTAACCTTTGACCTGAATAGCGATCAAACGATTTGTGAAACGTTCTCGACGACAGCCTTCCGATCACTCTGCCCTGTTACCGGGCAGCCTGACTTAGCCGCTGTCACGATTTATTACAAGGGACGAGCGATTGATCGCGCGGGTCTTTTAAAGTATCTGGTTTCCTATCGACGTCACCGAGGGTTTCATGAACAATGTGTCGAGCAGATTTACCACGACATTGCCTCACATTTAAGTCCCGAGGAGCTTGAGGTATACGCCTGCTTTACACGGCGCGGCGGCATTGACATCAATCCTTTCCGCTCCTCTCGTCGTGATATGCCTAACGAAATCATTCGTGAAAAACGGCAGTAAAAAATGCCCGGGCATTTTCAGATGTGGAATTGGCAATTTTCAGGCAGTTAATACCCAAATTACACCCACTCCGAATAGCAGTAAGCCGAGGCCGATCTTGCGAATAACTCCCGGCGAGGCAACGCGTCCGATCTCACGAACGGAATCAAGCCACTTATCCGGCGCTGTAAAAGGAATTAACCCTTCAATGATGCACACAAGCGCAATGGCAAGCGCCCAAGTCTGCCAACTCATTATTTGACCTCAGGCTGCTTCATATATTTAAAGAAGTCCGCCGAGGGATCAACCACCATCACATCCTTCTTGTTGGCGAAACTGGCTCGGTACGCTTCAATATTGCGATAGAAACGGGCAAATTCCGCATTCTTTGAGAAAGCAGCGGCATACGTCGCGTTAGCCATGGCATCCCCTTCGCCCTTAATCTGCTGAGCCTGGTTATAGGCTTGAGCCAAAATAACGGCGCGCTGACGGTCAGCATCGGCACGAATCTTTTCAGCCTCAGCGGCGCCGGTTGAGCGCTCTTCGGCAGCCACGCGCTTACGTTCAGCCTCCATGCGACGATAAACCGATTCCGAAATTTCAGGAGTGAAATCCACGCGCTTTAAGCGGACATCAACCACTTCCACGCCGACATCTTTCACACGTTCCTGCAATCCGGTGCGGATTTCAAGCATGGCTACGTCACGCTCACGAGAGGTAATGCCATTGACCGTGCGCTTATTGACCGTTTGGTTCAAAGCGTCACGAAGCAAAGCGCTGATCCGATCTTCGGCCGCGCGTTCGTTTCCCTGGAACGACACCCAGTAGAGACGCGGATTGGCAATGCGCCACTTAACAAACGAATCGATCATGAGGTTTTTCTTTTCGCTCGTTTGCACAAGATCAGCCGTCGGCGCATCCAACGTCAAAATACGCTTATCCAGATAAACCACATTTTGGAAAGGCGGCGGCAACTTCACATGAAGTCCTGGTTCAGAAACCACTTCCTTTAATTCACCCAATGCAAAAACCAATGCGTGTTCGCGTTCATTGACCGTATAAAGGCAAAGCTTGGCTCCAACCAACACCGCCAACACCACCAAGGTCAAGGTTGATAATTTTTTCATTGTTTACTCCTATCTCCTCGGTTAACGCATACGTTCGCGCACCGCGTCTCGAGCGCTATAAGTTCTGGTGAGTGTACGGCTTGAAGCTTGAGCGGAGGAAGACTGCGAGGCAGTTGCTGAATTAGCTTGCGCCGGCGTTTGTGACGAGACGGCCTCCACCGAAGCCTTGGCTGAAGAAGCATTTTGTTCCATCAGCTTGTCAAAGGGCAGATACAGCAGATTGTTGCCATCCCTGGTATCCACGTAAACCTTCGTTGTAGACTGCATAACTTGCTGCATCATGTCGACATACATACGGTCACGAGTAACACGCGGGGCTTTTTCATACTGCTTGAGCACTTGAGCAAAACGATCGGCATCACCCTTGGCCGTTTCCACGACGCGGGCTTTATAACCCTCGGCTTCTTGAGCTAAACGGGCCGCCATACCGCGGGCTTTCGGAATCACATCATTGGCGTAGGCCTGACCTTCGTTAATTTGGCGTTCGCGATCCTGACCGGCCTTCACCGCGTCATCAAAAGCCGCCTGTACGGGCTGCGGCGGTTGAGCGTTTTGAATAGCCACGCTCATCACCTCAATGCCCGTCTTATAACGATCGAGCATTTCCTGCATGATCTTTTTGACGTCCTCGGCAATTTCTTGCTTACTTTCAAAAAGGACGCTGTCCATCTTCTTGCGACCGACAACTTCACGCATTGCGCTTTCGGCAGACTGGCGAACAGACTCGTCCGGATCGCGGGAGCGGAAAATATAGTTCATGGCGCCTTCACCGGACTTGATGCGATACTGAACATTAAAACGCAGGTCGACAATATTTTCATCATCGGTCAGCATCAATGCCTCGGCCTCACGATTGGCTCTGCCCATAGCGCCGATTGCAACGGTGCGAACACTGCTCACATCAACAATATCGGCTTGTTGAATAGGCCAGGGCATATGCCAGCGGAAACCCGGCATGGTCGTTTCCGTGTACTTGCCGAAAGTCGTAACAATACCTGATTGACCTTCAGGAACAATATAAAAACCGGTCGCAGCCCATAGGCCGATAACCGCAACCGCAGCAAATGCCAAACCACGCCCACCGGGCTGCTTCTTCATGAATTTAGGTGGCTGCATATTTTTAAAAGACTCAAACTGTTTTTTAAACTGATCTTGAGCACTGGGTCCGGCGGATTCTCGAGGTTGCTCTTCTTCGCGGCGAGACTCCTCGCGGGGACTCTCAGCCTCAGGACGTTCCTGCCGATCACGCCCCTGTCCCAACATACCGCCTAAAGCTCGGTTAAATTCTTCCCAAAGACGATCAAGATCGTCGCCTTCACCGCGCTTGTTATCGGCGTTGCGATTGCGGCTATCGTCCGTCTTTCTCTCATTGGTTTGCTGATTTTGATTCTCAGACGAATTCTTTTTTTCTTCGTTATCGTCCGATCCACGGCCCCAGTGCGGGTCATTCAAAGACATTGATCTACTCCCCGACCGCAGTTTTCATGCAACAAACGGCCGATTTCCAATATATATAAGAGAACGTTTTATTTTAATAAAATTTTCCCGTCATCTCTTAAATCAAACTTAGGACTTTAGAAAAACGCCCCTTTTCTCGACATCAATCTTCGATTCTTATCAGGTATTACCCTTATTTTTAAGCGAAGGGGATGCTTTCTAAGGAAAATTACCTAGACGGAAAATTGTTAAATACTTTACTATCCGTTACGCGGATGTTTATAGACATCCATTTCTTTTACTATTGTCAAACAATAAATAAGGATCATCCTATGTCTGAACAAGAAAATAAGACTAAGGAAGAAAAGTGCGGTATTGGTGGTTATATCGCCTTGGTTTTTGCCATCGTCTTCTTCTCCGGCGTTTGTGCCGGTAACCACTGGTGGGCCATTTTTGACTTCTCCACATTGAACGGTGCATTCGGTAAGGTTGTTACCAATGTCACGCTCAACGGCGATGCCATTAAGACGGCTACGGGCATGTTCCGTGGTGTCGGTGGTTCCGGTGCTATTGATGGCTTTTGCTTCGCATTGACTTTGGTTCCGACCGTCATGTTCGCTTTGGCCATGATCACGGTCTGTGACCACTACGGTGCCTTGGCTGCTGCTCGTCAGCTCTTGACCCCGATTCTCCGTCCGTTGATGGGTATCCCGGGTTCCTGCTCTTTGGCTTTGATCGCTTCCCTTCAATCGACCGACGGCGGTGCCGCTTTGACGCGTCAATTGTTGGACAAGGGTGAAATCACCGAAGACGAAGCCGACGTGTTCGCTATGTTCCAATTGTCTGCCGACGCCACGATCACCAACTTCTTGGGTGCCGGCGTTGTGTTGTTGAGCTTGACGGACTCTGCTGGTAACACCGTTCCTGCCTCCATCGCCTTGTGCTTGGGCATCATGCTCGTTATGAAGGTTGTTGGTGCTAACATCGTGCGCTTCTTGAAGATCTTCATGTCTAAGAAGAAAGCCGCTTAATTCAGGATTGGAGGAATAAATACTATGTCTGCTAGCGAAAACAGCAAGGTGATGGTCACCGACGTATTCGTCAAGGGTGCTATCCAAGGTTGGGGCATTGCCACTCACTCCACGATCCCGAACGTTTTGATGGCTTTCGTGATCATTCGTGTTTTGAACGTTGCCGGTCTTTTGCCGATCTTGGGCGATATTTTCCGTCCGTTGATGGGCTTGTTCGGTCTTCCCGGTGAAGCCGCTGCGGTTTTGATCGCCGGTTGGATGTCCATGGGTGGCGGCGTTGGTGTGGCTGCCGCTTTGTTCGACCAAGGTGCTTTGTCCGTTACGGACTGCGCCATCTTGGCCCCCGGTATCTACTTGATGGGTTCTCAATTGCAATACATGGGCCGTTGCTTGGGCGTTATCGGCACGCGCGGCTACATGATCCCGATTTTGATGGGTGTTGCAATCATCAATGCCTTCATCGGTATGATCATCATGAACATCATCGTCTAGTATTGACGATTTGATGAGCACGAAAAGGGGATTAATTTTTTAATCCCCTTTTTTTAAACTATAACAGTAAAATTTCACTAGGTCGGTCGAGTTTTTTCGATCGGTTCTCAACATCATTTTGAAAGGATATTTCCGATGGTTCAAGAATTTTTGAAGGACTTGGAAAAGGTTGTCAACGTTGACGCCGGCACGGCTTGCATTGACGGCGTTAAGCAAGTTGCCGAAACGTTCAAGGGCATGTACGAAGGCATCGGCTTTACCGCCAAGCTTGTTGACTTGGGCGACAAGGTTGGTCCGGGTCTTTTTGCCACCAATAAGCCTGAAGCCACGCACTATGACGTGATGCTCAACGCCCACTTGGATACGGTGTTCCCCGCCGGCACGGTGGCGGTGCGCCCGATGTCTATCAAGGGTGATCGCGCTTATGGTCCCGGCGTCTTGGACTGCAAAGCCGGTTGCATGACGATCTTTTATGCATTGAAGAACTTGCCTAAGGAAACGTTGGACAAGCTCTCCATTTTGGTTGCCTGCAACCCGGACGAAGAAACCGGTTCTGTGTCCTCTCACGATTGGCTCAAGGAATGCGCTTCCAAGTCTGACCGCGCTTTGATTTTTGAACCGGCCCGTGAAGGCGGTGAATTGGTTTGCGCCCGTAAGGGTTCCAGCACCTACAAGATCACCTTCCACGGTGTTTCCGCTCACGCCGGCAACTGCCCGGAACGCGGCCGTGATGCTATCTACGCTATGGTGAAGTTCATCGCCGCCGTTAAGGAATTGGCCGACTGGGATCGCGGTATTACGCTCAACTTCGGCGTGGTGCACGGCGGTACGGCTGCCAACGTTGTGGCAGACTTGGCTGAAACCGAACTCGATCTCCGCGTCTGGAATGATGAAGATTACGATGAAGTCAACGCCAAGATCATGCAATTGGCCCAACAAACCTGGGTTGACGGTGTGACGCAAGAAATCGTCGAAAAGAACCATCACGCTGCGATGCCCTTGAGTGAAGCCACTCAGGCCATGGCAAGCTTGATTGAAGAAGCCGCCAAACTCGAAGGCTATGATATCGCCTGGATGAAGGCGGGCGGCGCCTCTGACGGTAACACGACGGCTTCCATGGGCGTTCCGACGTTGGACGGCCTCGGACCTGTCGGCGGTGAAATGCACTGCGATCGTGAATACTTGGAAATCAACACGATTGAAAAGCATATCAAGGTTGCAGAACGTTTCTTCACGTTGATTGCCGAACAAAAGAAGTAAGCCTGAGCTGACTTACTGAGTTTGTGTAAGGGACGGTGTTTGTCACCGTCCCTTTTCATTTAGAGTTTGACTTTTAAAGCGCACAGACACCACTTCGTCTGACTCCTGCAATACAATAGTTGAAAACAGCGATTGGCAAAAAATGACGCACTTGATCAACCTCTTCGGAGCGATTGCCCTTATTTTCTGGGGCACCTACATGGTCAAAAGCGGCATGCTCAGAACTTTCGGCATGTCTCTTCGATCCGTGCTGTCACACGGTCTCAATAACCGTTTTAAGGGCTTTGGAGCCGGTTTTTGCTTATCCAGTCTTCTTCAAAGTTCCACGGCCGCCACGCTGCTCATCGCCGGCCTTCAGGCTGAAGGTCTTATCAATACCCTGATCGCCCTCAGTTGTATTTTCGGAGCGGAACTTGGCAGCGCCTTCGTAGCCTGTCTGTTGAGTCTTAACTTTGCCGTGATCGCCCCTTTGCTCATTCCAATCGGTGTGATCCTGTTTTTTTACTGCAAACCGTCAACGCGGTCAGGACAATTCGGTCGGGTGATATTGGGGCTAGCCTTCATCATGATCGCCATCAACCAAATCGTTATTTCAACCGCCCCTTTAAGAACGAATCCCGACATCGCCTCATTCTTTGAAGTTCTGCAGAGCTACCCGATACTTTCATTTGTCGGCGGAATGTTGTTGGCTATCGCTTGTGTGTCCAGTCTCGCCGCCGTCATCATAACCTCCTCTTTGTCACTGGCAGGCGCTCTCAGTTTCCAAGCTTCGCTTTGGATGATGATCGGCGCCAACGCCGGCAGTACCGTTCTCGCATTGCTTGCCACAATGTTCGCAAGCGCAATCGGCAGACGGGGACCTTGGGCCACAGCCCTTTGCCGCGCCGGCATGATTCTCATCGCCTTAATTACACTGGCTTTAGGAATCGATCAAAAAGTCCCCGTTCCTCAAAATATCGTGCTTTGCCACCTCATATTTAATGCGCTCATAGGAATTGCCGGGCTTCTACTTCTGAAACCTTTGGTCTATTTAATTGAAAAAGTTTTGCCGGCTAAAAACGACTATTCAGAAATAACTGTTGATTACAAAAAACTCTTTGCGCAGGAAAATTTTCTCACCGTCTCAATTTCACTATCAACGGCAAAAAGATTTCTCAACAAAGAGTTCGAAGGACTGCGTCAATCATGGATTGCTGTGGACACATTGCTGAAATCCAATCCCAATCCCGGCAATGTCATGATCATGAAAAACACCGCCGTCTCAGTTCTGAAACTCAACCGAGGAATTTCGTATTTCCTGAACAGAGTCATCACCACAAACTTAAGCTCTTCGGAAGCGATTGAATGGCAATACCTAAAGTCAATTAACGGCACACTGAAGTCGGCCATCAATCTGATCAGCCATACAATCGACGTGATCAACGAGCAAAAGTGCCTTAAGCATTTAGACTTCAGCGAGGAGGGATTAAAAGCGTTGACAGAATCTCACCGCCTAGTGCTTGCCGGCATTGAAACCTTCATCGCTTATCAAAAGTGCCCTCAGCCTGAAAAAAGAAAGCAATTGGCCATTAGACTTGAGGCTCATCAAAAAACACTTCTCGCGAGCACACGCGAGCAGACCAAGTTGCACTTGCTGCGCATCGCCAATGACAACGCTCAAGCCATTGAAACAGACACATTGCATCTGGAAATTCAATCGCTTTTCAACCGCCTGGCCGCTCTTATCAGCTCCAGTGTCAATCTGGATCTTTACCGTAGATAGCTCTAAACTTTTGTGCGTCCCGCCAACAATTCCGGGAGTCGAAGAATGAATTCCTTGACTGCCGGCATAGTCGGAACGCCATGAGTAACCATATAGATTTTTCTGCTTAACGGTGGATCCAAAGGTCGACTTTGAACTTTAGATTTATCATTTTCCAGCAAAAGCTCTGGAAGAATGCTCACGCCGATTCCGTCCCGAACCAAATTAACAATTGAAGTCGCGCCCACTGTCGTATACCGAACAGGAATTTTCTGCTTGGAATCTTTAAGTCCTTCTTCAAGAGGCCGGCACCAACTGGCCCCGTGCAGAATGTAGGGGTAATCTTTTAACGCTTTAAGCGGTACCCTGTCGAAACGGCTCAGAGGGTGACCGTTTGGAAAAATAACTTTGAATTCATCAAGATGGAGCAGCTTCGCATTAAGATTTTCATCAAAAGCGGGAGTAAAAAGTCCGACATCAATTCGATCCTCTTTGAGCCACTGACTGATGATTTCACCGTTGCCGATGAGAACTTCATACTCAACCCCGGGGGCTTTCTTAATCATTTGTTTCAAAATGAGCGGCAACCATTCATTGGCAACCGCGGTCACCGTTCCCAATCGCACAACGCCGCTTTTCAATCCGGTCAAATCTTGCAAGACGCCGTTCAATCGCATTTCATCGTTGCAAATCTTGCGAACAAAAGGCAACAAAGCTTTGCCGGCCGTGGTCAGTGTCACGCCGGACTTTTTTCTGATCAACAGTTCGACCCCCCATTGACTTTCCAAATCCGCCACCATTCGGCTAACCGCCGATTGTGTGTAGTAAAGACGATTGGCCGCTTCGGTAAAACTTCCGCACTCAACAGCAGTTAAAAAGGCTTTGAACTTATTGATTGACATGCATCTATACCATTTCTGAATGTTTAATATTAAAAATATTCGCTTTTATTATTATATTCAAACTTTTATACTAAGCCTTGTAACAAACGATTCTTAGGTAAAGGTTCCCATGCTTAGCGTGTTGTTGATTCTTCCGGACTTCTTAGTCATTTTGCTTGGCTTTTTGTTGATGCAATATTTCCGGGAAGGGGTGTTTAATGCGACCTTCTGGAAAGGCGCGGAAAAGATAGTTTTTTATGTGTTATTCCCTCCCCTGCTGTTTACTTCGGTAGCCACCTCCAATCTAACATTGGGCGAAGCCGGCTTGTACTTAGTCGTGGCGATCAGCGCGATGATGTGCGCTGTGGTTATGTCATACCTTATTCGTTTTATTGTCAAAGCCGACCCGGTTAGCCACGCTTCTGCTTTTCACTGCGGTTTCCGCTTCAACACTTACGTCGGTTTCGCGCTTGTGTCGCGCCTTTTTGGCCAAGAGGGTCTGGCGCTGATGTCACTTTTAATCGCGTTTTGGGTGCCAATCAGCAATTCCATTGCGGTTGCCGCCCTGGCCAGCGCCGTTGCTCAAAAAGAGCAAACAAACGAAAAAAGCAATGTGTTGCAAAAAACCGTTAAAGCTATTGTCACCAATCCTTTGATTATCGCGACCACTTTAGGGTTGATTGTCAATTTAGCCTCAATCCCGATGCCTTCAGTCGTCATGACCTTTTTCAAATCCTTAGGCAACGCTTCTTTAGCCATGGGGTTGTTGTGCATCGGAGCGGGTCTTCGGTTAAGCGGCATGAAAACTGAATGGAAACTTGTTGCCGCCAATACTTTTGAGCGTTTAGTCGCCACACCGTTTGTCGCGCTGCTGTTCTGCCTGATATTCGATCTTGCGCCGGCGGCCTCCGGCGCACTGATGATTTTTGCAATGCTACCCACTGCTCAATCGTGCTACGTGATGACAACCAGCATGAGAGGCAATGGCCCGCTTGTCGCGGGAATTACTACCGCGCATACTTTGGCGGCAATCTTAACCATTCCTTGTTGGATTGTTGTTATCCAAACATTGCTTTAATTATTGTCGTCTAAGAAAAAGCGCCTTGCTTTTTTAACGTTAACGTGGCAGAATTTTCAACCTCATGTGGGGATGTAGCTCAGTTGGCAGAGCGCTGCGTTCGCAATGCAGAGGTCGGGAGTTCGACCCTCCTCATCTCCACCATTTGAAGTCCACAGATGTCCGTCGGCGTCCGTGGATTTTTTATTTTCTCCTTTATTTTCAATACCTTTCGCTTCGCCTCTCAAAAACCAATCCGCCGATGTATCTGCATCAGCGCATTTATTATCGTTCTTGATTAGTGCACGATAAATGCAACACCTCTTCAATCATCCGATGCATTGACCGTGCCAATTCCGTGTCTGCCACACGGTAAAACACTTCCTTGCCCTCACGGCGAATGGTAACCAACCCGGCCAGGCGTAGCAGTCGCAGGTGGTGGGCAACCGCCAGGCTACTCATTTTCACAGCAGTAGCAATATTGATGACACATTCTTCCGAGTGACACAACAACAAAAAAATGCGGCAGCGACACGCATCGCTTAATTGCTTGAAGACCTGTGCCACAGGTTCAAAACGCATTGCTTCAGACAGTTGCCGCACTGTAGACGGAAAACTTTTGTGGTGGTCGTGTGGTAGTGGTGAGATTTCTGACATTCCATTAAATGATTGTTTAATATTGACATCATGCTTAGGCGAGATTATTGTTCACTTACACGATTAAGCAATTTTTTAATCGTTATCTGGAGAACAGCATGAAAAAGACCTACAAGATTGAAGTGGATTGCGCCAACTGTGCACGCGAAATGGAAGAAGCCAGTGCCAAAGTCAAGGGTGTGGCCTCCGTCACGGTTAACTTTATGGCTCAAAAGATGATTGTCGAATTCGCCGACGGCGTCTACCCTGATAACGTCATGGTGGAAGTGGTCAAAGCCTGCAAGAAGGTCGAACCGGACTGCGAGGTGTACCTCTGATTTGACAACGCCGCCACCTCGGCTAGGGCGGCGTTTTCTTTTACTTATTCAATTAAACATTCGCTTAATCGTTACTGAATTTTTATACGAACCCAGCCCAACAACCGCCTCCAAAACTTGAAATCGGATCCAGCAGCGAATGACAGCCAAACAAAAAAAGATGCTCATTCGCATCATTCTGGCCTCGGCGTTTCTAATCGGTCTCGCCTTTGCACCGATCACCGGCCCTTTAAGACTTGCCCTCTACCTTGTCCCCTATCTTTTGGTAGGCTACGACATCCTGCTAAAAGCCGCTAAGGGAATTCGCAACAGTCGCATATTTGACGAAAACTTCCTCATGGCGGTAGCCACATTGGGTGCCATTGCCATTGCGATCTACGACGAGACAGGCGACTACACCGAAGCCGTAGCCGTGATGCTTTTCTACCAGATCGGCGAGTGGTTCCAAGCCTACGCCGTCGGCAAGAGCCGCAGAAACATCAGCGAACTGATGGACATACGTCCCGACTACGCCAACATTGAGCAAAACGGCGTGCTTGAGCGTGTCGATCCTGAACAAGTCGAAAAAGGTTCGATCATCGTTGTGCAACCCGGCGAAAAAGTTCCTCTCGACGGCATTGTGATGCGTGGTTCTTCGAGTCTTAATACGAGTGCCCTGACCGGGGAAAGTGTTCCGAGAAGCATCGCAGAAGGTGAGGAAGTCACCAGCGGTTGCATCAATCTGACGGGTGTGCTTTACATTAAAACGACAAAACTTTTCGGTGACTCGACAGTCTCGCAGATTTTGGAACTTGTCGAAAATGCTTCGTCCCGCAAATCACAATCGGAAGCATTCATCACTCGCTTTGCTCGTGTTTACACACCGATCGTATTCTTCGGAGCACTGGCCCTTGCCATAATTCCGCCGCTCGTTCGCCTTTGGGGCATGGGGCTGGAAGCGCAATGGGACGACTGGATTTATCGAGCGCTTGTCTTTCTCGTGATCAGTTGTCCGTGTGCTCTGGTAATCAGCATTCCGCTCTCATTTTTTGCCGGCATTGGCGGAGCGAGCAAGGAAGGCATCTTGGTAAAAGGATCCAACTATCTGGAAGCACTGTCGCAAACGGCAACGCTGGTGATGGATAAAACCGGAACCCTCACACAAGGCGTCTTTGAAGTCACGGCCGTGCATCACAACTCAATGAATGAAGACAAGCTGATTGAGCTCACCGCTCTGGCCGAAAGCGCTTCTTCGCATCCGATCAGCAAAAGTCTTCAAAAAGCTCACGGTAAAAAACTTGATCGTAGCCGCGTCAGCAATGTACGCGAACTGGCCGGCAAAGGCGTTATTGCCTCCGTTGACGGACATGAAGTAGCTGCCGGCAATGAAAAGCTGATGGCCGAGCTTGGCGTTGAATGCATCTCCTGCCGCAGCGTAGGCACCATTGTTCATGTTGCTGTCGACGGAGTCTATGGCGGCCACATCGTTATTGCCGATCGTCTTAAGCCCAACGCTGCCAAAGCTGTGCAAGAGGTTAAAGCCGCAGGCGTTAAAAAAGTTGTCATGCTCACAGGCGATCGCCAGACTGTTGCTCAGGCTGTAGCCGGCGAACTTGGCATTGATGAGGTTAGAAGCGAATTGATGCCGGGTGACAAAGTCGCTGCCGTTGAGGAAATCCTTGCCAAAAAACAAGGCAAAGTTGCATTTGTCGGAGACGGCATCAACGATGCGCCAGTTCTGTCGCGCGCAGACATCGGCATCGCTATGGGGGCAATGGGATCGGACGCTGCTATTGAAGCTGCCGACGTAGTCCTGATGGACGATGATCCGCTCAAGATCGCCAAGGGTATCAAAATTTCCCGCAAGTGTCTGCGCATCGTCAGGTTTGCCATTGGCATCAAGGTACTGTGTTTGGCCCTGGGGGCCGTCGGTCTTGCCAATATGTGGATGGCTATTTTTGCCGATGTAGGCGTGATGATTCTCGCAATTCTCAACGCCATCCGCGCCCTTTTTGTGCGCAACCTTTAGCCGTTGTTTGCAAACTCGCGCCTCGAATTTGCCCTTTCAAAGCGCGAGTTCTTTTCTTGTTTCGCTGTAGCCGTTTGTACACAACCAAAACAGTTCGGGATTCGGCGAACTAAAGCGAGTCGACAAAACCTTTGTCGTGTCTCAACCTTCACGCTGAGAATTTTGACTTGCCCTTTTGATCAAAATCTCTTTTGGAAACTGCTCCCGCAAATGCCGCAGATATCGTTCCGCCCGAGCAATTTGCTCCTGCATACGCTTTGCCTGATCCAAATATTCGTCAATGCGTTCCAGCAGCCAATCCGATCCTCTGGACGGGTCTTTCTCAAACTCAATAAAACGCTCAATGCACTCCAGCTTCATGCCGTTGGCTCGGCATGTCGAAATAAATCGCAACCTCTCTAACGCCTCGGCTGAATAGTTGCGCTGCCCTCCCAGACTGCGCTTGGGTTGCGGTAGCAGACCTTTTCCTTCGTAGAACCGGATTCGGGTCACCGGGCAACCTGTTTTTTGCGACAACTCACCTATTTTCATATTTTTCTCAACAATACTTGAAGCTACAGTAACTATAGGTTTTATTATCGTCTCGTGCAAATATCCCCTCTTAAAGGAACCTCACCATGCAATTTCAGCAAATACGTAGCGCAACAAGTATCGTCACCTTCGCCGGCAAGCGTTTTTTGATTGATCCCATGCTGGCAAAACAAGGCACATATCCGGCAGTCCCCGACACAACAAGCACAGGTCGAGGCAATCCGGACTGTGAACTACCGTGTCCTGTTGAAGATCTGTTTAACGTGGACGCCGTAATCGTGACCCATTTGCATTTCGACCACTTCGATGATGCTGCTGCCGAACTCCTTCCAAAACAGCTAACCGTTTTTTCTCAAAACGAAGAAGAGGCAAAAATTCTCTCGGGATACGGTTTTAAGGACGTACGACCGTTACACGAAGAAGGCGACGATTTTCACGGCATTACGCTCTATCGAACCGATTGTGATCACGGATCAAGTAGTTTGGTGACTATGGATGGTTACAAAGCTTACGGAGTTTCAGAAAAAGCCAGTGGGGTCGTGTTTGAAAGCCCGGTTGAGAAAACTCGGTTTTATCTGGCCGGTGACACCATTTATTGCCAATACGTCATTGACGCAGTCGAGAAATTTCACCCCGGCATCATCGCAGTCAATGCCGCCGGCGCCCAGTTTCCGCTGGGACATCTGCTCATCATGAATCAGTATGACATTCGCTCTCTGATTCAGCGCTTCCCCGAACTTGTCGTCATTGCTACACACGTCGAAGGCGTCTCCCATGCAACCGTAACCCGTAAAAAACTGAGAGATTTTGCGATCACCAACAATCTGGAGAAACTGTTGATTCCAAATGACGGAGAAACCATCAAGCTCTAGATCAGAACACTAAAGTCTGACCTGCCTTTATCCTCAAGCCTGTCATCAGACAATGTCATTGAATGTGTCCGAGCAGCCTTTCTGAGGAAGGTATAATTACGGCGTTCTGCTGATGTTAGACCTCTAGATTTAAGAGCTCTTACGGATGGGAGCAGTGGCTGTGGAGGATGGTTTTGAGTAGTCATCCAGTGAGGATTACAGTGGTAGAACCCTTGGTAGATCTTCAAAAACTAGCGAAAAAAAAACTTTCTTTTCAATACCTTTCGGTTCGCCTCATCCCACCAATCAATGAATTGATGTTTCCATCTGATTTGTTTTTAATCAGGTGGAATTTTTTTTCTCTAGAAGTCGATCTGAAATCCTAATACTTCCCCTAAGTGATCAATCTCTTTACGGCAATACCGGTTTCAGTTGTCTCATGGCGAAGTATGTTTTTTATACATTCGCATCCACTCTCCATCCTCGCCTTTCACCAAGTACAAGTATTCCCAACCATAGCGTTCATAAAACGAAACATGTTCTGTAATAAGGTAAAGCGTTTCTATGCCTTTAACAGCCATGTCTTGACATATTTGTGACAACAAACGTCCGGCAATACCCCGACAGCGCAATTCAGGTTCGACATACAAGGCACAAACATTGGGCGCCAGGTCTTTACGCTCATGGAAGTCATTTTCTATCACACCGGCTCCGGCAATGATTTGTTCCTTATCAATCACAAGATACCATTGCGGGACTGGCGCGGCTCCGTCTATGCATTCTTCAATGCTTGTCAGGTATTCTTCCAAAGGAATTCCCCATTTTTCCTGAAACCATCGTGCTGCCAAAATCCGCCACTGGGGCTGGGATTGAAGTGAAATGATATTAACGTTCATAAGTTAAATCAGTAGTGTCCAAATCGGACTTTAAAAGTACAGTCAAGATCTGTTCGCCTACAGTAGGGAAATAACGGACAGAAAAATGGCGGTTTTCTTTGTAGATTTTTAGTTACCACACAAAAAACCCAAGAAACCGCCATGGATATTCATTTTAACGAATCTGCCAACCAGAATGCTTCCATCAGCTTCTTCGCTCAAATCCTGAAGTAATTTACCCTTAATTGAACAACAACTGAAAAATGGTTTAAAGCTTTTAAGTCATCGTTAAACAGACAGCTAAAGTTATTGGTCATTCCCCTACTTTTTTGTCTAAAGTGAAGAAACAGTCTGCGCTCGCGGAAACCTATTGATTACTCTTGTAAGGCCTCGCCCAGGGGTCGAACTCAGGATCCACATCCTCGCCCGTTGCCCGCGCTTTGGCGTACGCTCTCTCCCGACGATAATACTGAGGATCGTGCTCCCGCAAATACTTGTCGCTCGGCGTTATGATCGCGGGTTCCGGATGAAAGTTCATCGCTTTGCCCACTTCTAACAGCTTGTTGTCGTAGTTGGCCATGTCCTGTTGAGAAAACAACACCTTCGGCATCCGTCTCACGGCTGTGTCTAATGCTTGCTGTTTCTGTTCCAGTGTTTTGTCTTCCCATCCATCCCACAGGTCGTCCAGGGCGTTTGGTCGGTCTGCTGTCATTTGATCCGTCTCCTAAATAATCATTGAAAAGTTTAGCAAGCATGGGAGCTTCGTTCTGAATAAAATAAAAACTCCGCTGCAGTGAACACCACCACAGCGGATATTTTTAATCACAAGACTATCGCCAAAAATCTATATCTTCTGAAACGGATCAGTACAAGCCGATAACCTTCCACCATCCCATACCGACAGCGAATGTGATAAGCACACTGAGCGTGACAAGAACAAAATTGATCTTGTAGAAACGCGGACGTTCAAAGTATCCTTGACCGAAATAGATCGGACCGGGACCGCCTGCGTATTCCGTAATGCCCCACATCGTGTTAGAGAAAATGGCAAAGCAGATCGCAACCATCATCGGAGGAGCGCCTGCGCCGATCGCCACTGCGGCAAACGGAACATACATGGCGGCTACGTGACCCGAGGCAGTAGCAAAAATGTAATGCAGATATATGTAGGCAAAACCCAAAATCAGGAAGGCTGTCATCCAATCAAAGCCGACAAGCATAGACGTGAAGCCCGCGGACATCCATTTCACGAAACCAAGTTTAGTCAAACCGGTAGCAAGAGAAATAATGACACCAAACCAAATCACCGTATCCCAGGCAGCCTTGTCACTTAAAACTTCTTTCCATTTGACCGCGCCCGTTACAAAGAGGAAAGCAGCCAATGCAATACCGATCGCGTTAGCGTTTAAGCCGGTGAGCATTGTGGTGCCCCAACCTGCCAATGCGAGCAAAAAGCCCACAGCAACCCATTTTTCACGAGAACTCATCGGGCCCATTTTGGCAAGTTCTTCTTTACCCATCGCTTTAGCTTGCGGTGTTTTCTTCAATTCCGGATTAAAGATCTTGTAGGACACAAGCGGCATCACAAAAAAGCAAACCATGGCCGGAACCACAGCCGCCCAGAACCAACCGACCCAGCTGATCTCTAAACCAAGACCACTGGCTGCCAATTGCGCGCACAACGGGTTTGCAGCCATACCGGTCATGAACATGGCGCCGGTAATCGGTGTGAATTGGAAACAGGTCATCACAAGAAATTCACCGATTCTTCCCTGCTTAGGACCGGGCTGAGAGTCAAGAACCATGTTGATGGACTTGGCCACCGGAAGCACAATACCGCCGGAACGGGCTGTCACGCTGGGCATGGCGGGAGCCAAAATCAAATCGGCAACACCGAGACTGAAAGCAATGCCCAAAGAAGAGCCTCCAAACATAGAGAGCATCTTATAGGCAATGCGACGGCCCAGGCCGGATTCCACAAAGCCCAAAGAAAGCACATAGGCCGAGAAAATCATCCAGACAGTGCCCGAAGCCAGACCCGAAAGAGCGGCGCTAAAGCTTAAAGTATTGGTGAAAATCGTGACCGCAAGTGCGATAAACATCAAAGCTCCGGAGGCGATCGGAGCGCAAAGAATGCCAATAATTGTGGCGACAAAAATTGCAAACATGTGCCAGGCTTGCAGAGTCAAACCTTCCGGTACAGGACTGAACCAAATTCCCAACAGTAGCGCGATCGGAACAGCCCATTGCCACCATTTCACTTGTTTTTCTGCCATGACAAATATTCCTTAGATTGATTTGCAAGAAGCAGAGGCACCGATTTCGACGCCTCTGCTTCAACTTTCCCATCTAAAGGCTCTCGTTTTAGCCGAAAGCCTCAATGGACCATACTTTTAGCAGCGGCTTTCCCACTTGGCGACAACCCGATCGACAAATTCGGGAGCTAAGCCAATGTAGCTGTGCGGATTAAGCATATGATCAATTTCATCTTCAGTGAAAGCTTCCACCACCTCAGGTGTTTGCATCAGGATATCTTTGAGATGCGCTTCCTGTTCGTAGGCCTTCATGCAGCTCTTGTAGACGATTTCATGAGCCGTAAGGCGACCGAGCTTACGCGCCAAGTGCATCATCACACATTCGCTCATCATCAAGCCCTTTTGAACGTTGAGATTGCGTTCCATGTGTTTTTCATACACGATGAGGTTTTCAAGAATGTACTTGGACTTTTGAAGAGCGCAACCAAGCATGTGGCAAGCGCGCGGAATAGCTTCCCATTCAGAAAGGAAACAACCCCAATCGCGTTCGTTTTCGCTCACCATTGATTCAACAATGGACGGAGCGATGCTGCGGACATTGCGGCACAATGCGAGCACATTTTCAAGGACAGCCGGATTGCGCTTATGTGGCATGGTGGAAGAACCCACCTTACCCATGAAGAACGGTTCTTCGAGTTCGAGAATTTCGGTGTGTTGCAGCGAGAAAATCTCGTGATTGATGCGACCGATTGTGCCGGCGCAGATTGCCAACGTCGTCACGAATTCCGCTTGGTTGTCACGAGCCACGTGCCAGGCAATCGTGGGCACATTCAGACCCAAAATTTCCATCATGCGCTTTTGAGTCTCAAGTCCCTTTTCCGGCTGAGAGGCCAATGTGCCGACGGCGCCGGCCATTTCGCCAACAAAAACACGATCCTTCATGGCTTCGAGACGTTCGATATCGCGACCGAGTTCATCAGCCCAAACAGCGGCCTTATAACCGAAAGTAATAGGAATGGCATGAACAACGTGAGTGCGGCCTGCTTGAGCGGTATTGCGGTACTTCTTCGCAAGATTCAAGCAATGCTTCAAACATTCTTTCATGTCACGCAAAATCACGTTGTAAGCGTCACGCTCAAGCAATACCAAACCGGTATCGACGATATCCTGACTGGTGGCGCCCCAGTGGACAAATTCCCCGGCGTTATCAGGAAGCACTTTTTTGAAAGCTTTCAGAAGAGGAACAATTGTGATGGAGCTCTTGTAGTACTCACCGATTGAGGGAAGGTCCAAAAGATTGGCATCGGCATACTTGTTGATGATATCGGCCTTTTCTTTGGGAATAACGCCAAGTTCGCCCTGCGCTTTGGCAAGAGCGGCTTCCGTATCAAGCCACTTCTGAGCCCAGGACTTATCACTGAAAATTTCACGCATTTCATCCGTGCTAAAAAGGAAACCGTGAATAACGCTGTCGACTGCAGAGGATGCCATAGTATCTCTCCTAAATATTGCCTTTATGGTTGTGAAGAATCACCGGCTACTGGCGCCGCGCATGTAAGAATTGTCGAAACAACGTTTTTTTCGATCAATTGAGAGAACAAAATGATTTAATCAATATCAATTTGTTCTCTGCTGCCGGAAATAAAAATATTTAAAAAACAAAATGTTACTATTTGTACTCATTTCATTTGTTCCTTTTAAGAATAGAACAAATAATGAATTACCTTTATAAATTAAGAAGTTACGTTGATAAAAAATTGAGTTTTCACTATCATTAAAGAGAACAAATACTTTTGCTGAAATTTTGTTTTTCAGTCGGTTTCTCTATGGATTTTTTGTTTCAGTCACTATGAGAAAACCCCTTCTTTGGCAAAAACTGGCCAACAGGCTTGCCCAAAGAATTGCCTCAGGACGTTATCCTTTAGGCAGCTTGTTGCCCACAGAACTTGCTCTGGCGCAAAGTGAGCAGGTCTCAAGAAACACAGTCCGCGCCGCGCTTAATGAACTCAAAACTCGAGGCCTAATTGATCGGCAGCCGCACAACGGCACTCGTGTGATTTCAATCGGCGGAGCAAAAAATTTTCATCAAAAGTTATCAACCATCCGAGATCTGGACGAATTCGGTCACAACTACGGTCGTCGCGTCACCGACATCGACTTCGTAACTGCCGACAGACGGTTGGCAAACGCCATCAACTGCCCCATCGGCACAACTTTTCTGCGATTTGTGAATACACGCACAAGCAACGATCCCGAAGATCCCGCTGTCGTCTGCACCAAAGTCTTTATTGACAGCACTTACGGTAAGGTGGTTGCCCAGGCAAGAGAGCACCCGGAAACACTAATCATCACCTTCATTGAAGAGCTTTTTCACAAGCACTGTATTCAGGTCAAACAATCGATACAAGCGGTAGCTCTTCCCGGTGACGTGGCTAAGCTTCTGGGGGCCACCGCCGGAGAACCGGCCTTGCGTATTCTTCGGCATTATTTGGATAACAAAGGAAAAGTATTGGAGATTTCTGTGAGCTACCATCCCGGACGTCGCTACGCCTTCAACATGACGCTCGGAAAAGGCGCAGGTTAACAAAGAATTCTTAAATGTTCAGACATTAAGGCATGATTTTGAATGCGACAGCATTGAAAAATACGTTCGCAATCTATCTATTGATTACGAAGGTATTTTTGAAAAAAAGAAAAATTGGAGTCAAATTAGTTATCCAATTCGAGTTCCCAATCTTCCGGCTCTCTGGGCAGGCTCTGATTTTGCTGTTTGATTTGGCGTGATTTTTCCAAAATAGCCTCTCTCAAAATATCCAGCCCAATCCCCTTTAACGCAGAGATGCGAACAGCCTCAATATCGCCCGCAGGGTTTCTCAAAATTTCCGGCTCTAAATCGGTTTTGTCGATTTTATTGAGAACCAAAATCGTGGGAATCTGATGCGCGTCGATTTCTTCGAGCACTTTATTGACTTCGACTATCTGATCATCTTTTGCCGGACTGGAAGCGTCAACCACGTGTAACAGAATATCCGCGTGAACCGTCTCATCCAATGTGGACTTGAAGGCTTCAACCAATTGGTGCGGAAGCCCCCGAATAAAACCCACCGTATCGCTTAAAACAACGCTTTCACCGTCTCCCACGTAACAACGCCGAGCGGTTGTATCCAAGGTCGCGAAAAGTTGATCGGCCGCGTAAATATCAGATTTAGTGAGCGTATTAAAAAGTGTGGATTTCCCCGCATTGGTATAACCCACAATCGATAGGGAAACAATATCGCTTCTGGATCGCCCTTTTCGTTGAGTATTGCGTTGCTTGGCTAGTTTCTTCAGCTGTTCTTTCAACTGCTTGACACGCACGCCGATCATGCGGCGGTCCAATTCAATCTGCTTTTCCCCAGGACCACCGGTCTTCCCAAGACCGCCACGCTGGCGCTCCAAGTGAGTCCAACCACGCACCAAACGGGTTGACAAGTGTTCCAGCCGTGCCAATTCAACCTGCAATCGCCCTTCGCGGCTTTTAGCTCGTCGTTGAAAAATCTCCAAAATCAACTGTGTTCGATCCAACACCGCCACACCGATAGTGCGTTCAATGTTGCGCTGCTGAGCTGCAGTCAAAGCTACATCAAAAACCACAACACCGATATCCAGACGCTTAACTTCATCGGCCAGCTCAGCAATCTTTCCGCTGCCTAAGTAAGTGGCAGGATCAGGTTTATCACGTTTGGCAAGCATCATGCCCACAGGTTCCAATGCATCACTGCGAGCCAATTCAGTCAGCTCCTGCGGCGCATCAGCAATAGTGATCCGTGAGGTGCTCACGCACACCAAATACGCTCTGGGGGATTTCTCTTGGGCGGTGTCTATTTGAAAAACGGTCATAACGAGCGGATAAAAAGAGCGTGCCAAGCCATTGAACCCGGCACACTCTTTCAGGATGACTTAACAATCTGTTCGATTACTCAGCGTCTTCGACTTGAGGCATGTTCACGGGCTTGGTCGGCACCACGGTGCTGATCGCATGCTTGTAAACCATTTGGGTTACCGTGTTGCGAAGCAGTACGACGTATTGGTCGAACGATTCCACTTGACCTTGAAGCTTAATGCCATTGACCAGGTAAATGGAAACCGGAATATGTTCCTTGCGCAAAATGTTGAGGAACGGATCTTGTAAAAGTTGGCCTTTATTTGTCATTTTTATTCTCCGGGCGTTTGAAACTCACGCCTTCTTGTTTAGGTAGCCCGACAATCGAACACCTGTCGTTTAGTTTAATCCTTTTTCTCCACATAGGGATTGCGATTGATCTTAAATTCAATTCGAAGCGGAGTACCAGCCAAATTGAATTGATCTCTGAACCACCCTTCCAGATAGCGTTTATAGCTATCAGGCACGGCCTGGAGACTATTGCCGTGAATCACCACAACGGGAGGATTTTGCCCGCCTTGGTGAGCGTAACGCAACTTCGGCCGCACGCCTTTGACTCTCGGAGGCGACTGACGCTGCACAGCCTCGATCAACGCGCGAGTCAGTTTCGGCGTAGACAGTTTGGCAAACGCAGCCGCATGGGCATCGGATACCGCCTTCATCAAATGGTTTAACCCATTGCGCTTTAACGCAGAAATATGGATCTGACGGGCCCAATTGAGGAAATGCAGCTTGTGCTCCATGTCTTCGTCAATGCGGCTTCTCTCATAACTATCAAGCGCATCCCATTTATTAATCGCCACCACCAGGGCGCGACCGCTTTCAAGGACATAGCCTGCGATGTGCGCGTCGTGCTCAGCGATGCCTTCTTTGGCATCGAGCACCAATATCACCACATTGGAATCCGCAATCGCCTGTAATGTCTTTACCACAGAAAACTTTTCAATTGCCTCAAAGACTTTACCCTTGCGACGAAGACCGGCTGTATCGATAAGT
This sequence comes from uncultured Sutterella sp., assembly GCA_902388655.1. Taxonomy (GTDB): domain Bacteria; phylum Pseudomonadota; class Gammaproteobacteria; order Burkholderiales; family Burkholderiaceae_F; genus Aphodousia. The sequence goes on from CABMQD010000003.1 coordinate 92,758, forward strand.
GCATAATCTCGGCCGTCATATTCGAAATCCACCCGGATGGAATCACGTGTGGTACCAGGCATGTCGTAGGCAATTAAACGCTCTTCACCCAACAGAGCATTAATGAGCGTGCTCTTGCCGGCGTTGGGACGCCCGGCCACAGCCACTTTAATGCGAGGCGCTTTTCCTTCTTCCGGCGCATCATCTTCGACGATTGTGATTTCTTCCTCGGGACACTGAGCCAACGCAAGCTCAATCATGTTGTGCACACCGTGACCATGAGCGGCCGAAATCATATTCGGTTCCCCCATAGCCAATTCATAAAATTCAGCCGCATGCACGGAATCAAGTCCTTCGGCTTTATTCACAGCCAACACAACGGGACGATGGGTCCGACGCAAGTGGTTGGCGATACGCTCGTCATGAGGAGTCAATCCTGTACGGGCATCGACCACAAAAATCACCACATCGGCTTCTTCAATGGCCAACTCAGCCTGACTGGCCATTGCTTTGACGATCCCTCGACTTTTAACCGGCTCGAAACCGCCCGTATCAACCACAATATAGGGACGAGGTCCCACACGACCCTCTCCGTACTGACGGTCGCGGGTCAACCCTGGGAAATCCGCCACCAAGGCGTCACGGGAGCGAGTTAATCGGTTAAACAGTGTGGACTTCCCCACATTCGGGCGTCCGACCAATGCAATCACAGGAAGCATGTTTTACTGCACCTTGAGATAGGCCACTTCGCCTTCTTCAGTTTGGAAAATAGCGCCTTGTTCGTAGCTTTGAGCCGGAGCTACAATTGCGCCGCTCAAGCGAGTACGTCCGATGATGTCACCGCTTTCAGGGTTAAGAATTTGGACATAACCTTCACTGTCCCCAACGGCCACCACGCCGGACATAGGCGTGATCGCACGTATGCCACGCCACTTCAACTTGTCGTTCTTCCAGACCGGGAAACCGCGAGTGCGGTCAAAGGCATACAACTCACTGGCCGTATTGCCGACATAAACAAAACGATCATCGGCTGCGGGCGGCGTCATCGCGGTCACATCATGCGTAAAACGCAATTGACCGTTTCGGGCGTCCATACAAACCAGGCGGCCTTGGAACGCGGAGGCGCAAAGCAAATCTTGGTGCACCATGGGTGTGCCGAGAATATCGACCAGACGTTCCACCTCAGTGATTCCGCGAGCTTCAGAAACCAAGGCCTGCCAAACAGGACGGCCTTCAGGCGACAAGCCTAAGAGGTAGCCGTTGCTTTGTCCGACTAAAATCATCGGACCGAAGAAAATCATGCCCGAAGCATTTTTTACCGTGAGCGACGGGGCTTGGCGTTGGTAGCGCCAACGTTGCTCACCGGTCATGGCGTCAAAGGCCGTCACACGGGTATCGGCGGTGCGGACAACAACCAACCCGTTGCCCACCAAGGGAACCGCATCCATTTCGCTGGTCAAAAATGTTGACCACAATTTTTTACCTTCGGCATCGGCTACAACCAGTTCGCCTTTAACCGTACCGACTGCAACAATATAACCGTCGCTGCCTACACCGGCTGCGATTGGAGCATCGGTGTCAAAACTCCAGACTTCATCACCGGATTGAGCGTCCAGCCGATAAACCGTATTGTCGCCTGCAACATAAACAGAACTGCCGACCACGGCCGGAACCAAATAATTCGTCAGGCTCTCACCCACACTCTTGGACCAAACCACATCAGGTTCAGCAATAGAGTTGTAGTCTTCGAGCTCGGTCGGAGCCTGAGAACTCGGAGAACTGCAGCCGGCCAAAACCGCTGCAGCCGCTAAGGCCAAAAGTGTTTTTTTCATCATACGAGCCTCAAATCTTATTTCTGTTGTTCTTCTTCAGGCAGCGCTTGAAGCTTAAGTTGGACAAATCCCATTAAAGCGGGGTCAATCGGATGTTTGAGCGCGTCTTGCCAAACCTGTCGGGCATTAACCAAATCACCCTTGGCGTAGTAAGCGTCGCCCAACCGGTCATTGACCAAAGCCACCTGACGATCAGTGGGTTGCGCGGCCTTTAAAATCGAGACAGCATCTTCGTATTTTTGATCGTCAAGCAAGAAGCCGGCCAGACGAACTCGAGCAATCGTCTGGTATTCCGGGCGATCCGATTCCGTCACAATCCAATGCAGCAATTCCTGAGCCTTAGCGGCTTCCCCTTTGCTTTCAAGGTAGCGCGAGGCGCTCAAAGCCCCCATCGGACCGTAAACTGTCGAACCGGCATCTTCGATCAAAGCATCGACAATCTTTTCAACAGAAGCGGGCTCAGACTGCTGCATGATTGCAGTCTGAAGCGACGAGTAGGCAAGGCCGGCTTCCTGAGCCTGATGACGCTGCCACCACTTCATACCGTTGTAGCCGGCAAAGGCCAGGCAAACCACGGTGATGACAGACAGGACCAAATTACCCCACTTCTCCCACCAAGCTTTTAATTCGTCTAATGACTCTTGTTCTTGTAAATCGTAGGCCATGCCTTATTCCTCGTCTTCGTCGAAAAATTCGTCATTTAAATTGACAAAATATTGGATTGCATCCTGTAAGTCAAGCGTCTCCTGCGTCATGAAGCGCTCACCTTCCTCACCATGCATGCACTTGACGGTCACCTGACCATGTGCCGCCTCATCTTCTCCGCAAATCAAAGCGTACTTAGCGCCGGTTTGGTCAGCCTTTTTCATTTGGCTCTTTAAGCTGGCCTCGCCTGCGTGCACAATCACTTCATAGAATGCGTCACGAAGGATTTCTCCGAGCATCATGGCGTAACCTTGAGAGGCGCCCCCCTGGTGCAATACATAAACCTCGGTATCAGGCTCGGCGGATTCAAAACCGCATTCACGCATCACTTCAAGCACGCGTTCGACCCCCATGGCAAAACCCACTGCCGGCGTCGGACGACCGCCCAACATTTCAATGAGCGGATCATATCGACCACCACCGCAAACCGTCGCTTGAGCTCCAAGCTTATCGGTGACCCATTCGTACACCGTGTGGTTGTAGTAATCGAGACCGCGAACCAAACGCGGATTGATGGTGTAGTCGACTCCGGCAACCGACAAAAGCTCTTCCATGTGTTTCAGGAAGACAAGGCTGTCTTCCTTGAGATAGTCGAGAAGTTTCGGTGCGCCTTCAACCATCTGTTGCATGTCAGGATTCTTGGTATCCAAAATTCTGAGCGGATTGCTATAGAGCCGACGCTTCGCATCTTCATCCAATACATCCTGATTAGCTTCAAAATACTTAATCAGCGCTTCGCGGTGGGCCAAACGCTCATCAAGATTACCCAACGAATTCAACTCAAGCTTCAGAGGCAAAATTTCCAATTCATCGAAAAGGCGACGCGCCATGAGAATCTGCTCGACATCAACATCCGGTCCCTTAAAGCCCAACGCTTCCACCCCTAATTGGTGGAACTGACGGTAACGACCGCGTTGGGGACGTTCATGTCTGAACATGGGACCGAAGTACCACAAGCGTTGCGGAGCGTTGTAGGTCAGATTGTGTTCAATGACGCTGCGCACAACACCGGCCGTGTTTTCCGGACGCAAAGCCAATTGCTCACCATTTAAGGTATCAGTGAAGCAATACATTTCCTTTTCTACGATATCGGTCACTTCACCGATGCCACGCTTAAAAAGAGAGGTCGCCTCCAAAATCGGCGTGCGGATTTGCTTATAGCCGTAAGAGCGGAGCACATCATGAGCGCACTCTTCAAAATATTCCCAAATCGGCGCTTCGGATGGAAGAATGTCGTTCATTCCTCGGATACCGGCAATTTTTTGTACTTTAGCCATAGATCATCTCTCTTTCATAGATTCATGTTTTATTTTGAGTAATGTGCAAGCACATACTCATCAATCAGTTCTTTAAAGCGACCGGCGATTGAATCCACATCTCCGGCCTCTCCTTTAATCGAAGCAATTTTCTCACCGTCAGCAAATACGGGGGCAACAGGCGACTCTCCGTTACCGGGCAAGCTGATGCCAATATTGGCGTGTTTGCTTTCACCGGGGCCGTTAACCACACAACCCATCACCGCAACCGTCATATTTTCAAATCCCGACGCTTTTTGACGCCATTCGGGCGTCTTTTCGATCAAGTAGCTTTGAGTTTGAGCCGCAAGCTGTTGGAATAAGACGCTTGATGTGCGCCCACACCCCGGACAAGATACCACAAGCGGGCAAAAAGCACGCAATCCCATCGTCTGCAGCAGTTCTTGAGCAACCCGAACTTCTTCGGTTCGGGCAGCGCCGGGCATGGGCGTAATGCTCACACGAATTGTGTCTCCGATTCCTTCGGCTAAAAGCACTCCCATGGAAGCGCTGCTCGCCACCACACCCTTGGTGCCGATACCAGCCTCCGTCAATCCCAAGTGAAGCGCATAGCTGCACTTGGCGGAAAGTTCTCGATAGACAGCGACTAAATCCTGAACAGCGGAAACTTTAGCCGAAAGCACAATATGATCGGCCGCCAGCCCCAATCTTTCAGCCTCCCGAGCGCTTTCCAACGCGGAGGCAACCATGGCATGACGCTGAACCTCAAGAGGAGTCTCTGGCATACCGGCACGGCGATTTTCTTCAAGCATGCGCTCTAAAATCTGAGGATCCAAAGACCCCCCGTTGACACCGATGCGAACCGGCTTGTCGTGCTTAAGGGCAACCTCAACCATACGGGCAAAGTTTTCCATTCCCCGTTCACCGCGTCCCACGTTACCCGGATTGATTCGGTATTTGGATAGAGCTACCGCGCAATCGGAGACCTCTGTCAATAATTTATGACCGTTGTAGTGAAAATCACCAACGAGGGGCACCTCACAATGCAAGAGATCGAGTTTTTCGCGAATGCGAACCACCGCGCGAGCGGCCTCCGGTGTATTCACCGTCAGGCGCACCAATTCGCTGCCGGCGCGGTGAAGTTGCAGGATCTGATCAACGGTTGCGTCAACATCGCTTGTCGCCGTATTGGTCATGGACTGAACACGAATGGGAGCGTCACCACCGATCGTCACATCATTTTGACCGTAGCGAACATGAACCTTATGAGTCGGATGTCGGGCGGTAAAAATCGGCATGACCTCAATCCTCCTTCACCAAAAAGGTCACCTGCGCCTTCTGCTGAGCCAAACGCTCGGCACGACGGGTCTTGTCCTTAATGTTACCGGCCAATTGCCCACAGGCCGCGTCAATGTCGTCCCCGCGAGTCTTACGGATTGTGGTCACAATCCCCTGTCCCATCAAATAGTCCTGGAAAGCCCTGACATCCTTTACATCAGGTTTGCGTAACTCACTGTCCGGAAACGGATTAAACGGAATCAAATTAAACTTGCACGAGACACCCTTGACCAGCTTAACCAACGCTTTGGCATGTTCGATACGGTCATTGACCCCGCCCAATAAAATGTACTCAAATGTGATGTAGTCGCGCGGTGCATGCGCAAGATAACGCTTGCAGGCAGCCATCAAATCCGCCAAGGGGTGCTTTTTGTTGATCGGCATGATCTGATCGCGCAGTTCATCGGTCGGCGCGTGAAGCGAAACCGCCAAAGCCACAGGAACCGCCGCAGCGAGTTTATCCATTTGAAGAGTGAGCCCACAGGTCGATACGGTCACACGACGACGACTTAAACCATAGGCGTTGTCATCGAGCATAAGCTTCAGAGCGGCCACCACGTTATCGAGATTTTGAAGCGGCTCTCCCATCCCCATGAGCACCACGTTGCTGATCACGCGATCGGCCGGATCCGTAATACCCAAATCCGCACGCAAAGTCTTTTCAGCGTGCCAGAGCTGACCGATAATTTCAGAGGTTTTCAGATTGCGATTAAAGCCCTGTTTGCCGGTAGAGCAGAAAAGACAGCCCATAGCACAGCCGGCTTGGGTGGAAACACAAAGCGTTCCGCGGTCGTCTTCAGGAATAAATACCGTTTCAACCGCGTTGCCGTTACCGACATCAAAAAGCCATTTACGCGTGCCGTCCGTGCTTTTTTTATCCCAAATGGGCGACGGCGCACGAATTTCTGTGTGCTCGATCAACTTGGCGCGAAACACCTTGGCCAAGTCGGTCATCTTTTCAAAGTCACCCTCGCAGTGGCGGTGAATCCATCGTAAAAGCTGTATGGCGCGGAAACGCTTTTCCCCCATCTGCTCGCAAAAGGCGACAAGCCCCTCGCGATCCAAATCCAAAAGATTCACACGGTCAGAAGTTTGAGTCATCACTTTGAAAAAACGGCCGGTTAATGAGCAAAACGAGTCACCCGCAGGCGACTCGACAGAAAAAAGGGACGATACCCGGCAAGAAAAGGAGGTGATGGGCCGAGCACCGCCCCTAAAGGCTTTACTTACCGCAGCAGCAACCGCAGCACTTGCGTTCGCAAATAGCCAAGGTCGGGAAGAAGTAAGCGATTTCAACGGCAGCCGTTTCCGGAGCGTCGGAGCCGTGAACAGCGTTGGCGTCGATGCTTTGAGCGAAATCAGCGCGGATCGTGCCCGGAGCGGCCTTCTTCGGGTCGGTGGCACCCATCAATTCACGGTTCTTGGCAATGGCGCCTTCGCCTTCCAACACTTGGATCATCACAGGGCCGGAGGTCATGAAAGCCACCAAATCCTTAAAGAAGGGGCGTTCCTTGTGAACAGCGTAGAAACCTTCGGCTTCGGCTTGGGACAATTGACGCATTTGAGCGGCAACGATGCGAAGACCGGCGTTTTCAAAACGCGTATAGATTTGACCGATGACGTTCTTAGCGACGGCATCCGGCTTGATGATGGAAAGGGTGCGTTCAATAGCCATTGTATTTCCCCAATGAAGTTAAAAAACAAAACTCGCGGACAGACATTTTGCCCGCAACAACAAAAGGATGACCCCTCAGGATCATTTCGAGGTGGCATTTTAGCAGAAAGAGACCTGCTCAAGCGCCGATTTTTCAGCCTCAAAAAACACTTTCAAGTTACGGATTTGCAACGAAGTTTTTCTGCCCGCCAAGCAGCGCTCGAAGTTTAGGGAAAGCCGCTGTCGCATTGTCAAAAAAAGCCTCGGCCAAAACTTCCGGCGATTGAGCTCTTAATTGGGCAATTTCGTTCAAATAACGCCCTAAAAAAGCCGGTCTGGATTCTTTGTCCACGGCAAAAGACGGCGCCATATCCGGTGCGTCGGTTTCCAGCACAAGACTTCGGATATCCATCGAAGAAGCAACCGCCCTCACCCGTTTGCTGCCCGGGTAAGTCACCGCGCCGCCGACTCCCAAATACAACCCTCTCTGCGCGGCCTCTCGAGCCTGCTCAAGCGATCCTGCAAAAGCATGCAAAACACCCCCGACAGACGGATAGTCCGACAGAATCTCCATCACTTTAAAAAGCGATCGACGACTGTGCAATGAAACCGGAAGATTGACATTGGCTGCTAACTCAAGCTCTGCTTGAAGCACCGCTTCCTGACGAGATCGGTCTAAACCTTCAACATAAAAATCCAATCCGATCTCACCAATACCCACCAAATAAGGATCGTCTGAATGAGTGAGCACAAAGTCGCGCAACCGCTCCAAGTCCGATTGGTACTGCTCACGCAGATACATCGGGTGAAGCCCCACACAGTACCCCCAACGAAGCTTGCGCGCTGCCCGCGCTGCCGCCTCAAAATCATCAACGCCACCGGTGGTGATTACTGCGCAGACGACTCCGGCCTCGCGCGCCTCCGAAGCAATGATTTCCTCAGAGACTGAAAAAGCCGCTACGCCGACATGGTTGTGAGTGTCAATAAAACGAAGCACTGGCCTTATGCCTCAACAATCAAACCGTCTTTAATGGTGACCGTGCGATCGCACCGGGCCGCAAGGTCAAGATCATGAGTCACGATAATGCAGGCGGTGCCATGGCTTTTTGCCAATTGCACAAGGCTGCTGAAAACCCCGTCGGCGGTTTGACGATCGAGGTTGCCGGTCGGTTCATCGGCCAGAATACAGGCCGGCTCCGTCACCATGGCTCGGGCAATCGCGCAGCGCTGACGCTCCCCGCCCGACATCTGTGAAGGCAGATGTTGAAGTCTTTCTTCAAGTCCCAGCGCCAACAGGGTTGTTTTCGCTTTCTCGTTGGCCGTTTTCTCATCACAGCGTCGGATAATCAAAGGCATTGCCACATTTTCCAGCGCCGTGAATTCAGGCAGCAGGTGGTGGAATTGATAGACAAAGCCCAGCTTTTGATTGCGCAATTGTCCTCGCTCCACCTCATTGAGCTTATGCACCGCCATGCCGGCGACAGTCACTTCCCCCTCGTCAATGGAATCCAAGCCCCCGAGCACGTGTAAAAGCGTGCTTTTGCCTGATCCTGAAGCGCCAACCACGGCCAAGAGTTCGCCTTTTTTCACTTCAAGATTGATGCCTTTTAAAACATCAACCGATCGCTCCGCCTCACGATAGGCCTTCTTGACACCGCGGGCAACAATCACAAAATCATTTGCATCACTCATAGCGAAGTGCCTCCGCGGGTTTGGTTTGAGCCGCTCTCCAGCTCGGATAAATCGTGGCCAAAAGCGACAAAATCAGGGAGAAAACGGCAATGGGAATAATGTCACCGGCTCTCGGATCCGAAGGCAGAGAGCTGATGAAATACACCTCTTTGGGCAGGAACTGGATGCCGAAAAGCGATTCAATTGCCGGCACGATGACATCGAGATTACAGGCTAAAAGCAAACCGAAAACCACGCCGCACGTCACGCCGACAATACCGACCACCGCGCCTTGCACCATGAAGATCGACATGATGGAACCGGGTGAAGCCCCCAGCGTCCTCAAAATTGCAATATCGGATTGTTTTTCAGTCACAGTCATCACCATGCTGGAGACTAATCCGAAAGCACCCACCAAAACAATCAAAAAGAGAATAATCGCCATCATTCGCTTTTCAACCTGAACCGCCGCAAACCAGGTGCGGTTTTGCTTACTCCAATCGGTGACCGCAAAGGTATCAGGCAATGTTTTGAGAATTTCAAACGAAATTTCGGGAGCCTTATTCATGTCGTCAACCCGAACACGAAGGCCGGCGGGTCCCGTCTGACGGAAAAGCGCTTCGGCATCCTCAATATGAATGATCGCCATTGAACTGTCATATTCGTAATGACCGGAAGAAAAAACGCCTTTTAGAGTAAAGGCTCTCATTCTAGGCACAATACCCGCGGGGGTTGCTCTTCCCTGAGGAATAATGACGTTAACCTTGTCGCCGATTCTTAAATGAAGCAGCCGCGCCAAATCCAAACCAAGCACAATGCCGTAGTCGCCTGCTTGTAAATCGGTAAGTTGACCATAGGCCATCTGTTTATCAATATCGGAAACCTTCCCCTCGGTCACCGGATCAATACCACGAAGTAAAACGCCCCTGACGCTGGAGCCTGAACTTAAAAGTCCCTGCCCCGAGGAGTACGGCGCCACTCCCAACACGTGATGATTGGAAGAGACGATCGCCGCGGTATCCTGCCAGTCACTGAGCGCACCGCCATAACTTACCACTTCAATGTGCGGAATGACTGAAAGCATTCGGTCACGGACTTCCTTTTGAAAGCCGTTCATGACAGACAGAACAATAATGAGCGCCATCACCCCCAGCGCAATGGAGGCGACACTCATTACTGAAATAAAAGAAATAAAACCGTTTTTGCCGCGCCCGCGACGCCCCTGTCGCGTGTAGCGCCAACCGATTCTGAATTCAAAAGGAAGCACTCAAAAGCCCTTTAGACGAAATCTCAATTGAAGGGATTGTAACGGTTTTTCGACGCCTTTCGTTTTAGATCGTTTTGACGAGAAATAAAAACAAATAAGGGCGAGAATTTTTGTCCCGCCCTCAAAGATCAACGCAAAAAGATAATTACTTCTTGCTGCCGCCCAACATGGCCACTGCGCTCGTGCCGGAGATCAAACCGGACTTCGCGTAAATGCCGAGCTTGGCACGCGTATCGACAATATCGAGATTACGCATCGTCAACTGACCGATACGGTCTTCGGCGGTGAACATCGAGTCTCCCTTTTCCATCGTGAGACGTTCCGGTTCATACGTGAGATTCGGGCTCACAGTATCCAGGATCGTATAGTCGTTGCCACGACGCAATTCAAGCGTCACGGTACCGGTGATGGCGCGAGCCACCCAGCGTTGAGCCGATTCGCGCAACATGATGGCTTGGGAATCAAACCAGCGGCCTTGGTAGAGGAGGCGCCCCAAACGACGACCGTTGATGTGATACTGCTCAATCGTGTCTTCGTTATGGATGCCGGTGAGCAGGCGTTCGTAAGCGATATAGAGCAAAGCCATCCCCGGGGCTTCGTAAATGCCGCGGCTCTTCGCTTCAATGATACGGTTTTCAATCTGATCACTCATGCCTAAACCGTGGCGGCCGCCGATCGCGTTAGCTTCATACATCAAGGCAACGAGATCATCAAAGCTCTTGCCGTTTAAGGCTACCGGCACCCCTTCTTCATAGGTAACCGTCACCACTTCAGGCTTAATTTCCACAGCCGGATCCCAGAAAGCCACCCCCATGATGGGCTTGACGATCTTCATGCTCGTTTGCAGACTTTCCAAATGCTTGGCTTCGTGCGTCGCACCCAAGAGGTTGGAGTCGGTGGAGTAGGCTTTTTCAGCAGACATGCGGTAGTCAAAGCCTTCGGCTTGCAGGAACGCGCTCATTTCCGCGCGGCCGCCCAATTCATTGATGAAATCGCGGTCGAGCCAGGGCTTATAAATCTTCAGATCAGGATTAGCCAACAAGCCGTAACGATAAAAACGTTCAATATCGTTGCCCTTGTAGGTGGAACCGTCACCCCAAATGTTCACGCCGTCCTCGCGCATGGCGTTCACAAGCATCGTGCCGGTCACGGCGCGACCCAGAGGGGTCGTGTTGAAATACATTTGACCCGCGGTAGAGACATGGAAAGCACCCGACTGAATGGCGGCGATACCTTCGGCCACCAGCTGCGGACGGCATTCAACAAGTCGGGCTTTTTCCGCACCGTAGGTCATTGCTCGGCGAGGAATCGCATCGTAATCGTCTTCGTCAGGCTGACCGAGGTTGGCAGTATAAGCATAGGGAAGCGCTCCCTTGTTTTTCATCCAGCGCAAAGCGGCCGACGTATCCAAACCGCCCGAAAAAGCAATGCCGACTTTTTCTCCAACAGGCACTTTTTGCAAAATGGTTTCAGACATAATTCCTCGTCTTGGTAATTTGAATCAAACTTACACTGCACACAGTGCAGATCCTTCGGCTCAGTTTATTAGAAAGCGCGCGCAATGAACAGGAAAAAGTTTGAGCCATCTCAAACTCTTCCATGGTCGACAAATAGCCTTAAATTGTCGAGAGTTAGCAGCGTTCGGCCTGCATCTGTCCGGCTAAAAATTTTTCCAGCCAATAGATTCCCACAAGAGTTTTCACATCGGTGATTTCACCCGTCAGTGTCATGCGTTGAATTTCTTTCAGAGGCAGACGGAAAACTTCAAGGCACTCCCCTTCATCGAGGTGTCGCTGACCGGACTTGAGTCCTTTGGCCAAATAAATTTCCAGGTGCTCATTCGAATAGCCTATGGCATTGTGAATTTGACCGAGGTAATACCACTCATCGGCTTGGTAACCGGTCTCCTCTTCTAATTCCCGTCGAGCACAGACAATCGGCTCTTCTTCAGGATCGAGCTTGCCGGCGGGCAACTCCCAAAAAGCTCTGCCGCAGGGCTGACGCCACTGAAACTCCATTAAAACGGTCTCATCATCAAACAAAGCGATAATCACAGAAGCGCCGGGGTGTTTGATGTACTCCCGACTGCGGCTCAAACCGCTGGCTGTGATCACCGTGTCGCGATCAATATGAAGAAAGTTCCCGTCAAAAACCCGTTCGGTGGCTATCCTCGTTTCTTTCACCCGCTCAATCATTTCTTCGGTAATGCTCGGCATGAATGTGCGTCCCTATAAAAATATTGTTTTTAAGCAAGGAAAATTGTAGTCAGGGTCTTGGATAAGTGCACTAGCAGAAAAATTTCGTTTAGACTAGGGGCTGTGTTTTACGCCCGATTTATTCATAAAACAAATGGTTAACTTAAGAGACCGCATCGACATCCTGATTCGAATCCTCTTTGGATCCGCGATCGCTCTAGGCTGCTTCTTTGTCGTGAGGCCATTTTTAACGGCAATCATTATCGCCGCGATCGTCACCGTGGTCAGTTGGCCTTTGTTTTCACGATTTAAAACCAATATGGGCAATCGCCCGACACCCGCATCACTGCTGATGGTCACGCTGCTTGTGGTCTGCCTGATCATTCCGACGATGTTCCTGTCGGCGGCCATTGCTCAACAGTTGCCCTCTGCCATTGCAAACGTCACCGAATATATCCGGACAATGACCGCGCCGGTTTGGGTCAAAGACATTCCGATGATCGGCACGTGGCTCTACAATCAACTGGCTATCGTTTTCCAACCCAAAGCGCTCGCTGACCTCATGGTTAAGATGATCGACCCAATTACCCGTGAGGTCCTTACGATCGCCATGGCCTTGGGTAACGGTTTGGTTCAAATGGCGTTGGTTGCCTTCATTGCTTTCTTCTTTTACCGTGACGGCGACGCTCTTGCTGCGCGGGCCAACGAGTTTTTGGAAAAAGTCTCCGGTGAATTAAGTCACGAACTTTCACACATTCTCGTCAACACCACCCGAAGTGTTGTGTACGGAATCGTGGGCACTGCGGCCGGCCAAAGCCTGGCCGCCTGCATCGGTTTTATCATTGTGGGCGCTCCGGGCACGCTCTTATTATCTGTCGCGGTATTCATTTTGTCGGTGGTGCCGATCGGACCGCCGTTGGTATGGGGACCGGTGGCGATTTGGCTTTATGCCCAAGGCGAAATTGGTCTTGCCTTATTCATGGTCGCTTGGGGTTGCCTGGTGGTGGCCAGCGTGGATAACTTCCTGAAGCCGCTTTTGATTGCCCGCGGTTCCTCTTTGCCGCTGTCGCTTGTATTTCTCGGTGTGTTTGGCGGCGTGATCGCCTTCGGCTTTATGGGCTTGATTTTGGGTCCGGTACTGTTGGCCGTGGGCGTTGCCATGGTGAAAACGTGGTTATCTCAAAAAGCGCGAAAGCGTATCGCAAAGGATGTGTCAATCACTTTTGCCATGCCGAAGCTTGATGAAAAGGAGCCGTCGCCCAAAGCTCCGGAAGTCAAAAAAACAATCGCGCCCACAGTAAAGAGCAACAATAATGCTCCCAGGCGCAATCATCCGAAAAGTTTTCCCAATAAGAGAAAATAGTTGAATCTTTCAAACGCCTGAGGTCAATATCAGCCCAGGCGTTTGAACATGGCGCGCTCGAATCGCTCCAGTGATTGCGCTTGCTCGGCATACTCCATAGCTTCGCGCGGATCAATCTGCGCGGGCACAATATCGTCGCCTTTCAGATTCACAATTCCCCTGTAGCCCACCCCCCGTGGCGTAAAGCCATAGTACGTCGGATAATGGCGGTCCTCATGCTGATGACCGTGAAATAGGTATTTCACCTGAAGCTTCTTAGCCAACTGATCAATGGCCAAGAAACCTTTTCGATGGCACCCCGGCGCTTCATGGGTCACAAGCACATCGGCACGATGTTCGAGCAGATTGTCATAAGTGGAGGGAAAAATAGAAGTGCGATGTCTTCGAGGCAATCCTCCGCGCCACATGTTGCCGCGACCGATACGGCGGATAAAAGCGCCGGCAGACATATAGTTCGGCGCCTGAGGCGGCATCCAAATTTGACCGCGAAACACGCCGCCCAAACCAGCAATGCGCACTCCGTTGACAAGCGCCACACGTCCGTGCAGATTGTGCCCCGCTAACTCGCTTCTCCAGAGTCTATCGTAGAAGAGATCGTTATCGGTGTCATGGTTTCCGGGAATCCACCAGACATCCACAAAACTCAAAATATCCGCCAAAACTTCATGCAGCGGCGCAGGCGGCTGAAGATCTCCCAAAATCACCATGGCCTTGGGGCGATGTTCTTTGGCGGCCTGAAGAATGTGGTCAAAAGAACCGTGAGGATCGCCACAGAAAAAGATTTCTTCGGCAACCTGCTCGGGAGACACTTTGGCCGCAATCGGTTTGCTGTGAATCTCACGCGGCTCGTGACGATAGTGATAAGAACGACGAAATGTCACTGACTTCTCCGTTTATCACTTATCGTAATTTTTCAGAGAAGCCTTGAGGGCTTCACAAACCTGAAGGCGCAGACTTTCAGGCTCAACCACTTTGGCAGCCGGACCGTAGCGAAGGATATCGCCGACCAATTCAGGACTGTTTCCCGAATACGGAATCGTAAGCTCATAAAGATCATCCTTGAGCCACAATTCCATCTGATCGGGATGCCAAATGACTTGACTGGCGATTTTAGAAGCAGAACCGGCGAAACGAATTCTCGCCCATTGAAGCTCTCCGGAGCGATACATGCCGTAGTAACGATCAAGTTCCGCCTCTACCGTCTTCATCGGCACAACTTTTACGCCCATCTGCATAATATCGGCGTAGCGAATGTTTTCGATGTTAAAGCTTCTGAGCGCTCCCCGTTCATGGCACCAGGCGTCTAAATACCAGCGGTTGCGGTAGTAATTCAGTCGCATGGGACTCACCACGCGGCGTGTCTCTTCCTTTTTGCTTTCGGAGTAATACACGATGCGCACGCGCTGGCGGTGCACCAGGGCTTGACCGATCACTTCAAACGTATCGCTTACAATGGGTTTACGCTTCGGTTCGCGAATTTCGACGCGCTTGAGAAGCTCGTCGGCATTAGCCTGCTCTTCAAACATGCTCGTGCGAATGCGAGCCGCCATTTGGCGCAAATCTTTAGTGAGATATCCTTTGCGATTTTTTTCCAGTTCAGCAAAGTTATCCAATGTTTTTACCATGCAGTAGAGCTCATCGGGCGTAAACCACATGGATTTTCTTTCATAAAAATCTTCCCGCTTCGCTTCCGCACGATTTTTTGCAAAAAGATAACCGCCACGACTTCTGGAAAATGTGATCGGCGCTTTAAGCTCTTCACGCATATAGCGGATATCGCGCTTGACTGTGGCCGGAGCCGCGCCTGTCGCGCGCTGCAATTCTTCAAATGTCACCACGCCTTTTTCACTGATGAGGCGGTCCATTTTCATTAAACGAACTTTGAAATCCATCACAACCACCTGAAAATAGAAAATTGCTACATATGGTATCGGTTTTTGATCTCTTTCTCAAGAAAAGAACAATCCGAGACCTTCAAAACCAGCTCTCAATCATGGATAGGGTTATTTTCTGTCCTCACATTGAGGATGGGGTGGGTTCCAATGAGAAATTGTCAACATCCATATTTGCCGTCGGGATTCCAGGTTCTGCATCCGGGTTCCACCCCAAATCAACACCACAGTCTGTTTCGCATTGATCCCAAGTTACAAGATCTTCAAGAGTGTCGTCACTTTCAATATGCCAATAGAGATTTTGCTCATCATAATCGTCTTGAAGATCGGGCTGCTCATAGAAATCCCCCTCAAGCTCTCCTTTGAGATAATCACCTAACCGGGTCAGTTCGCGCCAAAAATCTTTCAAACCGCCTCCGTACAAGTAGGAAGCGTCATCCGGGAAAGACATCAGAAGCTTTTTATAGTCAGCCAGAGCACGGTCAAAGCGACTGTCGATTCCTCGAAACTGTTCCATTTTTTCAGCAAAGGCATGAATTCGATTAAAGCGTGTAAAACTCAGCATCTCCGAATCACTACCCTTTTGATTCGCAAAGTCATAGATCATGTCATGCATCAACACCATAAGGCGAATACCGAATGATCGTCGATCTGCCATGTTGAATAACCCTAATTCCCAAGTCAGCCGGCATTGCGACATGACTCTTCGACAGACTTCTTCGACCGCTTCATCGGTGTCATCGGCCTCACTCAAACGTGCTTGAAAACGTGGATCACGGCTAAAAAGCGCCGCAAGCGAGTCACGCAGTTCATTGGCAAAAACACCATCGCGAATGCTTGCGTAGCGACGGCTGGCCTGTTCCAATTTATCCTTCACTAAAAGGGCTTTATTCGTGTGAAAAACCCAACCGGTGATGTGTCCCAGTGCTAAAGAATTCAATTCACGCTGCAGTTCATTGATCACCAGCGTCAGAAGTGATTTGGAACCTACGCCCGAGAGAATTTCATCGCTTACCGCCTTCCAGCTTCTGTTATCGGGAGAACTCACCACAGGCGAAACCGGATGAATCAACGTTTTTGAAAAAATCGGCGTGCTATAAAAACTGACTTGAAGAAAAGAGACTGTATCAAAAGGCATTTTCAAACCCCTCGCATGATTTTTAACGGCGGTTTGAAAAAATTCGCTGTAACGAGATTTCGTTTCTGATGACTGCCGATTCTCACCAATGACTGCGCTTGAAAGCGCCTGACCCATCGTCTTCTTACAAACCCGTAAAAACCGTACTAACCCAAAATCAACTGTTTCGGCAGTGTTTGAAGTGTATAGAAAAAGACAGACACTTTTCTATGATAAAAATCAAAAAAATGTCTGTCTTCGATAAAGAAGAGAATTTCGAGCTCAAAATTTGATCGAATTAAACGGCAGCTTCGTCAGTTTCTCCCGTTCGAATGCGAATCACCTGCTCGACATCGAAGACAAAAATCTTGCCGTCACCGACCTTGCCCGTGCGCGCCGCCCTTAAAATCGCCTCCACGGCTTGATCAACTAAATCTTCGCTCATCACGGCTTCAATTTTCACTTTGGGCAGAAAATCCACCATGTACTCAGCGCCACGGTATAGCTCCGAGTGTCCTTTTTGACGTCCGAATCCCTTAACTTCCGTAACCGTCAGCCCCTGCACTCCAACATCCGACAGTGCCTCTCTGACATCATCGAGCTTAAACGGTTTGATAATGGCAACGACTTGCTTCACGATTTCTCCTCTTTGTCCGAACTATACGTCTGAATCCTAACGGCTTCAGAACTGTTTAGGCAAAAGCCCTTCAAAAAACGCCTCCGGCAATCCCTTAATCGGGCAAGACGAAAGAATTAAGCCTTGAGGGGCCTGACTGTGCTTGAATCGCGCCCCCTTGACTAATTTAATCACCCGTATCGCCAAGTCCGATCCGTATTTTTTACGAAGTTTTTTCCCGTCCCAATGCCCCTCGAACATATCTTTCAGCACGGAATCCAACACTTCATAAGGCGGCAGGGAATCCTCATCTTTTTGATTTTCTCGAAGCTCGGCGGTAGGCGCTTTTTTCAAAATGTTGGAAGGAATCATCTTGGACAGATAATCCACCATTTCGCACATTCGGTAAAGATCCGACTTATAGATATCCGCAATCGGCGCAAGACCGCCGACCATATCACCGTAGAGCGTGCAGTAACCCACTGCCAATTCACTCTTATTGCCGGTGTTGAGCACCAATGAACCGTCAGCGTTACTGATCGACATTAAAAGCAATCCGCGCACCCGCGCCTGAAGGTTTTCGTGCATCAGCGCCTTATTACCCCAATAAGGAACGTACTGACCGGCGGTATCCGATAAAAGATCCACCGCAGGCATGATGGAGAGTTCGCGCAGCTTCAGCCCTAAATTCGAGGCCAACGCCCGAGCGTCAGCAAAACTTTCTTCACTCGTATAACGTGAGGGCAATATGTATGCATTCACGTTTTCAGCGCCCGCGACACTCACCGCCAACGCGGCGACCACAGCGCTATCTAAACCACCCGACAAACCCAATGAGATTTTTTCAAAACCGCACCGCTTCATGTAAAGCTTCAATGCCATCTGCATAGCCGCGAAGCGTTCATGATGTTCATCGAGCCAACTGATTTGCGCATCCTCAAGACTGAATGCATCGGGGTAGGCCATGTAGTTGGCTTTGGTTCGGCCGTTTTTGACCACCTTGCACTGACCAAGCCATACCCGACCGTCCGTAAATCCCTGCCCATCAACGACCACAATATTGTGTGAATCGGGAATTTCAAAATCCTCGCCCACCGAAGCCGTTCTGAAAACCACGTTGTAGTCAAGACCGCTCGCTTTTTGTTCGACAAGCACTCCTCCCGTTATCCAGCGAAAATCCAGACTTTGAATTTTTCCCTCTGAGAGACTGAGAACACCGACGCCCTCGGGCATCACCGCGGGAACAATCACACGAACCGGCGATTTTTTTAAAAAGCTTGCCAATTTGGAAAGCCAGTGCGCATTCCGCTGTCGATTTTCGACTCGAGTCGTCCAATAATTTTCCACCGTCCCGCTTAAAGCTTGAAACGGAAACAGCAATACATCCCCTGCGTTGAGAGTTTTATCTTTGGCAGCCAGAGAGATCGTCCTGACATTTCTTTCAGGATCATCCGTTCGGAAGGAGTAGGCATGAACAAAAATCATATTTGCCTCTATAAAAACAGCCGGGGAACTCAGAAGGAGTTTGCCCGGCTGCTCAATTCGCTATGACAAATTAGCGGAAAGCGGCTTCAAGGGCAGGCACAACCTGCTTCTTGCGGCTCATCACACCATCGAGCCACAAATTCCCCTCGGCCAACAAAGCGGGATCCTGACCGAAGGCAGCGGCAATCTTAGCGGGATCATCCGAAACCATGAGCAGTTCAGAACCTTCTTTCATGATATCGGTGAGCAAGAGCATCGCCGTGTGACGGCCTTCCTCAGCCTTGACGCGAGCAAGCTCGGCTTCAATATCAGCCTTCATGTCAGCAACGAGGTCCAAAGATACCAATTCAAGCTGACCGACACCAACCTTCGTGCCGCTCATGTTGAAATCCTTGAAGTCACGGAAGATCAAATCGCGCGGAGCGACTCCCTTGACCGCGCTCTTGGCGGTAAAAAGCTCCATCCCAAGCGCTTCGATATCTGCGACACCGGCAATTTGAGCCAACTGAGCGGCGGCTTGCTTATCGGTGGCGGTGCAAGTCGGAGACTTAAAGATAACCGTATCGGATAAAATGGCGCAGAGCATGGCGCCGGCCACAGAAGTCGGAATGGTCAAACCAAGATAGTCATACATGCGAGTGAGAATCGTGCAAGTGCAACCCACCGGCATGAGGACCGCTTCGATCGGAGAGGAACTGGTCACATCACCCAACTTGTGATGATCCACGATGCCCTTCAAATTGCACTGGTCGATATCGGCAGGGGCCTGAGCCTTATCGGAAAAGTCAACGAGATAAACATCCTGACCGGCAACACTGCTGACCACTTCAGGCGCGGTCAAACCGAAACGATCCAAAATGAAAGCGGTTTCCGGCGCGGGCTTGCCTTGGGCAACCGCTTTAACATCCAATCCTCTTTGACGATAGAGATCAGCACAGGCAATCGCGGAAATGATGCTGTCACTGTCGGGGTTTTTATGACCTAAAATCCATGCGGACATTATTGATTCCTCTGTTTTAAATTTTGAGAATGCAGAGCCTATCTTAGACTCTGCGGGCACATTTGATTTATTTTAGCGAAATTAGTTTATAGCGAGAAGCCTGTCGATCGCTTCCTGCACCTTGTCATCCTTGGCGGAAACAAGCGCAACATTCCTAAAACCCACTTCTTCGAGCTGAGCTTTAGGTCTGGGATGAATCGTCAACACAAAACCCTTTTGCAACCATTCAAGCGCACCGGGCACAGTTTTCACTGCGTGAAGCAAAACACCCACCGCATCCGTGCTGGTGAGGTAAATGATCGGAACCGGACCGGCAATGGAGGACTGAAGGCGCTCAAGTTCAGAAGCCGGTAACTCCAAAGGAGCACGCTGATAGGCAGGCAACACCTCAACATCCGTGCCATGCGCCAACAACTGTTCACGCAGCCATTCACGGCCGACCTGACCTCGGACAATTAAAACACGGGAAGGAAAGCCCCGGCTTTTGAGTAATTCAAACAAACGCTCGGAGCCTGACTCAAAAGTTTCCCCCTCGGGATACAGAACAGGCGTATCCTCCCCCCAAGCCGCTCGAATAACCCTGGCCGTTCCCGAGCCGATCGTGGTCAGCGTGATATGATGCGGCCATTTCTTGACATAAACAGCGCTGGCTGCCACCGCTGACGGACTTGCCAAAAGCACCATATCAAAATTACTCAAATCCGACAGACGCTCTTTAACGCGCTGCGGCTCCTGCGGAGGCAAGATGGTAAACGCGGGCCACTTCCAGACATTCATCCCGCGCCGTCCCAACCGTTCTGCCAAGCGTTCATTAGGGGCTCCGGGACGCATCAAAATAATCGGTCTTTGGTAGTGAATCATAGTTCGCGCTTAATGTTGGTTAGCAAGTAATTTTTCAATATAGCGCTGTGCGCCCTGTTTTAAAAGGTCCTCTACGACTTCAGCAGCCAAACCGTCATAAGTCGTCCAAGGCCCCTTCGTTTCCGAAAACACGCTCTCACCGGTCGTATGATCCCCCACCAAAGCACGAAGTCTCATCGTTTCTCCCGTGATGGTCGCGTAGGCGGCCAAAGGCACCTGGCAGGAACCGCCCAGCGCGCGACTGACTGCGCGCTCGGCTAAACAACAGGCCCGAGTGTGCTCATCATTAATAAAGGCGACCGCCTCACGAGTCTTTTCGTCAGAGGCCAGGCATTCAATACCCAACGCACCTTGTCCAGGGCTGGGCAGAGAAATTTCATCATCAATAATTTCACGAATGCGCTCTTGCAGGCCGAGCCGTTTTAGACCGGCACTGGCCATGACCAACGCATCGTATTCCCCGGCATCGAGTTTTCTCAATCGGGTCCCCACATTACCGCGAATCGGTTTAACCACTAAATGGGGAAATCTGGAACGAAGCATGAGCTCACGACGCAAACTGGCCGTACCCACCACTGCTCCCTTGGGCAAACTCTCCAATGTCTCGTAGCGAGGACTCACAAAAGCATCTCGCGGATCTTCGCGCTTGCTCACAGCAGCCAGCACAAACCCTTCGGGCAACTCCATCGGCACATCTTTTAACGAGTGGACCGCCAAGTGAGCCGTCTTCTGCTGCATCGCCACTTCGAGTTCTTTCACAAAAAGGCCCTTGCCGCCGATTTTGGACAATGTCTTATCCAGTATTTGATCCCCCTTCGTTGTCATTCCCAACAAACGGACATCCTTTTCAGGATAACGTGCCTGCAAAAGAGCCTGCACATGCTCGGCCTGCCACAATGCAAGTGGGCTTTCACGAGTTGCAATAATGATGCTTTGGTTCATAAAAAATTAACTCTCCAATAATTGCCAGGCGATTTTGGCAAAAGTTTCTTAAAAAGAGCTGAGATGGGCGCTAAGTTTAACCTCTAGAGTCCTATTCGTCGTCAAAGAATCACTTATATTTCAATCAATTTCTTTGTTTTGTCGACAATTTAGACTCTAATAGATTGATTTCATTAGTGTTTTTAAGTAGAAAAAGGAAAATTTCTTCAAAAATCGCCGTTAATCCGAGATGAATTGCGTACAATGCGAACTAACTTATTATTAAACGGTGATGATTGAAATGACTACTGTTGCCACAGAACACCTTGATCCGTTAGCTCAAAAGAAAAAAGCTTGGTCGGGTCGTTTTTCCGAACCGGTTGCTGATTTCGTTTTGCGCTATACCGCCAGCGTGGATTTTGATAAACGCATGGCTCTCGCCGATATCGCGGGCTCCATCGCTCACGCCACCATGATGAATAAGTGCGGTGTGTTGCACGATGAAGATTTAGCCGACATCAAGCGCGGAATGAAACAAATCATCGAAGAAATTCGCTCGGGCCAATTCGACTGGAAGCTTGAGCTCGAAGATGTGCATTTGAATGTTGAAGCCCGCCTGACTCAACTGGTTGGCGACGCAGGCAAGCGCCTGCACACGGGTCGCTCCAGAAACGACCAGGTTGCTACGGACATGCGTCTTTATATGCGCGAGGAAATTGACACGATCACGGATTTGGTCGGTCAGCTCCAGGAAGTTCTCGTGCATCTGGCTGCCAATGAAACCGACACCATCATGCCGGGTTTCACGCACATGCAAGTGGCTCAGCCGGTCACCCTCGGCCATCATCTTCTGGCCTATGTAGAAATGTTCGAGCGCGACAGAACGCGCTTGATTGATTTGCGTCGCCGCGTCAATCAGTCTCCGTTGGGCGCCGCCGCCTTAGCCGGCACCACCTATCCGATTGACCGCAACTATTCCGCAGAACTGCTCGGATTTGAAGCCGTGATGCAAAATTCGCTCGATGCTGTGAGCGACCGTGACTTCTGCATTGAATTTACGGCAGCCGCCTCGCTCATCATGATGCATATTTCGCGTCTGTCTGAAGAACTCATCTATTGGATGAGCCAACGCTTCAAATTCATGATGCTGCCCGATCGCTTCACGACGGGTTCGTCCATCATGCCGCAAAAGAAAAACCCGGATGTGGCCGAAACCGCGCGTGGCAAAGCCGGCCGCGTGGCGGGCGACTTGATCAGCCTCACGGTCTTAATGAAGGGCTTGCCCCTGGCTTACGCGAAGGACACTCAGGAAGATAAGGAACCGGTCTTTGATGCAATCGATACTGTCAAAGACACCCTGCGCGCCTTCATCGAAATGATGCCGGGCGTCACCCCGAATCGCGAAGAAATGAAAAAAGCCGCCCAAGCCGGTTATCCGACCGCCACGGACTTGGCTGACTATCTCACCAAGAAGGGGTTGCCCTTCCGTGAAGCTCACGATGTGGTGGGTTCCGTGGTTAAACTCGCGAGCAATCGCGGCTGCGATCTCGCAGAGCTGACACTTGAAGAATTAAAAGGCTTCAGTGATCTGATTGAAGAAGATGTCTACGAAAAGGCCTTGAAACTGGAAGCAAGCGTCGCCGCTCGCGATCACGTTGGAGCGACCGCCCCCAACCAGGTCAGAAAGCAAGTGGCTCGTTGGACGGAAATCTTTGAAAAACGTCACGGCGAACCTAAGGCCAAGCGTTTGGCTGATCTCTTGGTTTGCTAATTGAATCCAGCTTAGCTGAGAACACCGCCGCTTCTTTCGGGAAACGGCGGTTTTTCTTTCTCTATAGAAAAATGCTTAGGAAAGCATCCTCTTCCCGTAACAACACCTAAGCAGAGACACCTATTTTTCAAAAACTTACCAACTCATATAAGCGCTTTAACTTATAACTATTTGTTGACAATTTGAGAAAATGAAAAAAAAAGAATTAGAGAAAGGAGTCCGATATGTCTACAGTGCAGGAACCGACCCCGCGATGGTCGGCACTTTCCTCAAAACCCAGCAGTTCTGTGATTCGTGATTTGTTGAAGTTGCCTGCCGGCGTGATTTCTTTTGCCGGCGGCTTGCCCTCCCCCGAAGGTTTCCCCCTTGATGATATTGCTAAGGCCTGTCAAACAGTCATCGCCAAAGAAGGCAAGCACGCTTTGCAATACTCAATGGTTGAAGGTGAAATTGCCCTGCGCCGTGAAATTGCCCGCCGTGAAACACAAAAGGGCATTCCGACTGAATATGAACAAGTTCAGATTGTCTCCGGCAGTCAACAGGCTCTGGATTTGATCGCGCGCATCTTCATTGATAAAGGCGACAAGGTGTTGGTCGAATCGCCCACCTATATGGGCGCGCTTCAGGCTTTTGATCTTTGCGAACCGACCTATGTGAGCATGCCCTGCGATGCCCAAGGCTTAAATCCTGCTCAGTTTACCGAGGAAATTTGTCGCGACGCGAAGTTTGCCTACGTGATGCCGACAGCCAGCAACCCGACGGGTCTCACCATTTCTGAAGAACGCCGCAAACTGCTGTGCGAAAAAGCACGCGAATACGACATGATCTTAGTTGAAGATGATCCGTACGGCGAACTTTGGTATGACCAAGAGCCGCCCGCCTCTCTTCGCAAGTGGGCCCCTGAACGTGTGATTCGTTTGGGCACGCTTTCAAAGATTCTTGCTCCGGGCTTCCGTCTGGGCTACATCATCGCACCGGCTAGCGTGCTTGACAAGGTCGCTCAGATGAAGCAAGCGATGGATTTGCATACCTCAACATTCACACAGCTTATCTCCGCTCAGGTCTTTAGCGAAGATTTGCTCGTGCGTCACCTGCCGAGTGTTCGTGAACGCTATAAGACGCACGCCAATGCCATGCTCGATGCGCTCAAGGAATACATGCCTGACGGAGTGACGTGGACACACCCGACCGCCGGCATGTTTATCTGGGTCACTTTGCCCGAACACATGGATGCGACGGATATGGCCCGCGAAGCCCTGGCCCATAAGGTCGCTTATGTTCCCGGTGAAGCGTTCTACGCTGGCTCGGCTGTTGAAAAAAATCACTTCCGTCTCTCTTTCGTAACGGTCGATCCCGATCGAATTAGAGAAGGCGTCAAAAATTTGGCTGAAGTCATTCGATTGCGAATTTGATACTTCCCGATTTATCAGGCTGCCTACCCACTGGCCCGGTAAATCGGGCGAGTCGATAGGCAGCCTTTTTATATGCACTGATTTTTTAACAACTTTTTTAATAACAATAGGATCAACTCACCATGAACGGCTTAATCTTAATGGCTTGCACAATCGTGGCGCTCTTTGTGGGTTACCGCTTTTACGCACGCTGGCTTGAAAACACTTGGGGAGTCGACCCCAATGCCAAGACGCCTGCGCAATTGAAAAATGACGGTAATGACTACGTTCCCACGAGTAAATGGACCGTCTTTTCCCACCAGTTTACGTCCATCACGGGCGCAGGTCCCGTGACCGGTCCGATCATCGCCGCGATGTTCGGCTGGCTCCCCGCCACGCTTTGGATGATCTTCGGCTGCATCTTCTTCGGCGCAGTCCAAGACTTTACCGCCCTCTACGCGTCCGTTAAAAACGGCGGCAAGTCCATGGGCATGATGATTGAACAATACATCGGCCGCACCGGTCGTCAATTGTTCCTGCTTTTCTGCTGGCTTTTCACTCTGTTGGTGATTTCTGCCTTCTGCGACATCGTGGCCAATACCTTCAATGGCTTCACGGCCCAAGGCGCTGAAATCATGCCCAATGCGGCCGCGGCCTCGATTTCTATCCTGTACATGTTTGTGGCTGTCGCTTTCGGTCTTTATCTTAAATACCGCAAACCGTCGGGTTCCGAACAGCTCGTGGTCGGCATCATCCTCATGGTTCTCATGCTTTGGATCGGTATCGCCAACCCGATCTATGCCGATGCGGTCACCTGGCGCTATGTAGTCTTTGCCTACCTCTTCTGCGCCGCTGTGATGCCGATGTGGCTTTTGAAGCAACCCCGCGACTACCTCAGCATGTTCCTGTTGATCGGCATGATTTTGGGCGGCGTGATCGGTGTGTTCATCAAAAACCCTGAAATCAATATGCCGGCCTTTGTCGGTTTCGAAGTCAAGGGCTTGGATCTCTTCCCGATGCTTTTTGTGACGATTGCCTGCGGCGCTGTCTCGGGCTTCCACAGCCTTGTTTCCTCCGGCACCTCTTCCAAGATGATTGCCAATGAAAAGGATATGCGTCTTGTGGGTTACGGCTCCATGTGTGTGGAAACGGTTTTGGGCGTGGTCGCTTTGATCGTTGTCTGCGCTGCGGCTACCGACGGTGTGCTGCCTTCCGGCACTCCGTTCCAATTGTTCTCCAACTCCATCGCCTCGTTCCTGACTGAAATCTTCGGTCTGCCTACCAATGTGAGCGCCTGCATCATGACGATGTGCGTGTCTGCCTTGGCATTAACCAGTGTTGACGCGGTGGCACGTATCGGCCGCATGAGCTTGCAAGAGCTCTTCACACCGCCCGAAGGCGTGGAAAAGAACGGCGTACAAAAGCTCTTTACAAACTCTGTGTTTGCGACGACCTTGACGCTGGTTTTAAGTTACCTCTTGTGCTTGGCGGGTTACATGAGCATTTGGCCGCTCTTTGGCTCGGCCAATCAATTGCTCTCGGCTTTGGTGCTCACAAGCCTGGCTGTGTTCCTTAAAGCGACCGGCCGCAAGGGTTGGATGCTCTATATTCCGATGACGATCATGTTCTGCGTGACAATGACCGCGCTCGGCATGTCCGTGTGGCGTATTTTCGGCACGCTCGCCAACGGCACGTTTGTCTTCATGGTTGACGGCTTGCAATTGATCATCGCCATCGCTCTCATCGCTTTGGCTCTCATGGTGGTGATGCACTGTCTGCCGAAACTTTCCGATAAAAAGGCAAGCTGATAGAGGCTCCTAGACGACAAAAAGGCGACCCGAAACGGTCGCCTTTTTTGTCAGTCGATCAGCATTAGCGCTTCTGAACGACCGCCAGAAAAACTGTCAAGACAATGATCGGAACCAAATAGTACAGGCCGGGTACAGCCAAACCGTAGTACCAGAGGTGAGACACTTCGGGTGTTCGCCAAATGCTCACCACCTCAAAGGCTGTGTGACCAATACCGACATAGATCAGGCAGCGCAAAAACTGCAGCAAAAATCCTCGGGCCTTTTCTGACACTTGCATCGCGCCACCTCATCAGGTGCGTCTGGCGTTATAGACGCCGGGCAAGTCCTGAATCGCTTTCAGGGTGCGCTTCAAAGAGTCGCTCTGAGTGATCTCCACATTAAAGCGCCAATGCATGTCTCCCTTTACCACCTGAGAGTTCATGCTGATGATCGCGATTTTTTCCTTCATGAAGATTTCACTCATGTCTTTCAAAAGACCGGGAAGGTTCTGGCCGACCACAAGCACTTCAACCGGAAACACTGCGCCCTCGGCGTTGCCCCAGCTCACCTCAATGAGACGCTCCTGTCCTTTTTCATCCAAGTGACGGATATTGGGACAGTCCGCGCGGTGAATCGTCACGCCGCGCCCACGGGTCACAAAGCCCACAATCTTATCGGGTGGCGCCGGATGGCAACAGCGGGCCAACTGGGTCAAAAGTGAATCCACTCCGACCACCAGCACTCGGCTCTTTGCGTGTTCAGCTTTAGATTTAGAGGTAAAAAGTTCCTTCTTTTCCTCTTCCTGAGGCTTGAGAACTTTCTCGATACTCTTAAAGCCGAACTCTTCCTTAGCCGCACCGACAAAAAGATCTTCGATCGTGTCGTAACCCAAGCGTTTGGCGAGGTCTTCAAGTTTGAAAGCGGTTTTACCCAAGCGAGCCAAATCTTTTTCAACAATGTCGCGACCGGCGTCAATCATCTCTTCAATGGCTTTCTGATTGAACCATTGACGCACCTTGCCGCGCGCACGGTTGGTCACAACAAAACCCAACTCCGGATTGAGCCAATCGCGGCTCGGTCCGCCGGTTTTCGCCGCCACGATTTCAACCGTCTCACCGGTCTTTAATTTGTAGTTGAGCGGCACCATCTGACCGTTGACCTTGGCGCCGCGACAGCGGTGACCGAGTTCACTGTGGAGGTGATAGGCAAAGTCAATGGGGGTTGCGCCGGTGCGCATTTCAACAACTCGTCCCTGAGGCGTGAGCACATAGACGTGTTCATCCTCAACGCCTTGGGGGCCCTCGGGTTTAACATCGCTGCTCCAAGCCAAGAGCTGACGAAGCCAAGCCACTTTTTGGTCTTCGGCACTTTGCGAGCTTTTTTCTGAATTGCCCGCTTCCTTGTAGCGCCAGTGCGC
Organism: uncultured Sutterella sp.; assembly: GCA_902388655.1. GTDB lineage: Bacteria > Pseudomonadota > Gammaproteobacteria > Burkholderiales > Burkholderiaceae_F > Aphodousia. Next base: position 120,279 of record CABMQD010000003.1, read on the forward strand.
GGCCATACCGAGCTCGTTGTACTCGTGCATCTCGCGCGTGCGAATCTGAATTTCAATCGGACGCTGTTTCGTATCCAGAATTACCGTGTGCAGTGAACGGTAACCATTGGGTTTCGGATTGGAGATGTAGTCATCGTACTCGGAACTTACACCGGGGAAATTTTCCTGAACAATGGAGAGCACCTCGTAGCATTGTTCAACCGTCTGAACAATAATGCGCAGGGCGCGCACATCATAGAGCTGATCAAAGCGCAAGTGCTTTCTTTCCATCTTCTTGAAAATGGAATAGATATGCTTCGGTCGACCGGAGACTTCTGCTTCAATCCCCTTCTCTTTTAGCATGGAACGGATCTTGTCGACAGCGTCACGCATAAATGCCAGTCTGGCTTCACGGCTTTCATCAAGCTGACGGGCAATTTCATTGTAGATGTCAGGCTTGGTAAAACGAAGCGACAAATCTTCCAGTTCCCACTTGATCTGCCAAATACCTAAACGGTTAGCGAGTGGCGCGTACAGCGCAAGCGTATCGGCCCCGTAAGCACGGGCGCCTTCGGGATCCTCTTTTTTCATCGCGTAATAACGCAATGTTTGCAAACGACTCGACAGTCTGAGAATCACCACGCGCAAATCCCGACACATGGCAAGCACCATCTTTCTCAAAAGCGCATCCTGCGCTTTGAGCATAAGCTTGTCGGCCCCCTTCTCATCATCTTCGGCGGGCATCAGGCGGGTTTTGCCGTTCAATTCAATCAAGCGGTGAAGCTCTGTGACCAATTCAGCAACACCGGAACCGAAATTATTTCTTAACCATTCCTCGGGATTGGGCACACAATCATGAACGGCAAAAAGGTAGCACGCTGAAATCAGTTCTTCGTCGTCGCGAATGCCGCGAACAATGTTCGCCATCCCGTCGGCATGCGCCAAACGGGTTTCACCGGTGAAAAGTTTTTTATCGCCGTACAGAGGGATCACCATCTGCCGGGCCAGCAGACTATCGGCTTGTTTTTCTTCAGACATAAGACACTCCAGCCTATTCGTGAAAACCCAAGCTCTTCCCTGATTCAGAAGAAAAGCTCAATGGGCCAGAAGTAATTGGATACCTATTGATTGTAGGGACAAAAAATTAAAAAAGTAAAAAGAAATGTGTCGATATTTGTCTGCAAAAATGCGCCCGATTCAAGGGCGCATTTAAAAAACGGCTAACGTCGGATCATTCCACCCAACAGGGCTGCCACTTTAGGCTTCTTTTTCGTGTCTTTAGTGGCGAGATTAAAAGGTTTTTGCTCCTGTTCTCTCACGCAATCGCTGCCGCTGGGCACATAAGGCTCATCGAAGAAAGGATCCGTGTTCACAGGAGTCACCGGAGGCGGCGTATACACCTTCCTCGGTCCCCGCGAAGGTCTGCGATGAGAGGAGACATCCAGACGGACGCGCTTGAAGCGCTGCTTGATCAGCGTTTCAATGGCCGCCACGTTTTTCTCATCTGCTCCGGGACACATCAGCGTCAAGGCTAAACCCTTCATACCGGCTCGACCCGTGCGGCCGATGCGGTGAACATAATCTTCGGCGTTAAAGGGCACATCATAGTTGATCACCACAGGCAAATCGGCGATATCCAAGCCACGCGCCGCCACATCGGTGGCCACGAGCACGCGAAGTTTTCCCTGTTTGAAAGCATCCAGGGTTTTAATACGCTCGTCCTGGCTTTTATCCCCATGAATCGCATCGGCTTCAATGCCGTATTGCGTGAGCGTTCTGGCTAAACGACGACAACCGATCTTTGAATTAACGAAAACGAGAATATTACTGGCATCTTCACACATTTCATCGTCAATGAGATCGAGCAGCGCATCAACCTTTTCAGAATCGTGTACTTCAAAGAGTTTCTGCGTAATTGTCTTTGCCGTGGAGTTTTCACGAGCCACTTCAACGAGCTTCGGATCATTCAAAAAGTTGGCAGCAAGTTTTTTAATATCGGGCGAAAAAGTCGCCGAGAACATCAAACTTTGCCGCTTAGCGGGCAGCAGCTTCAGGATGCGGGAAATATCGGGCAGAAAACCCATATCGAGCATTCGGTCAGCTTCATCGAGCACAACGATTTGAACTTGGCTCAATGCCGTATTGCGCTGCTCAACATGGTCTAAAAGACGACCCGGGGTCGCCACCAATACTTCCACGCCGCGACGAAGCGCGTCTTGTTGGGTGTGAATGTCAACGCCGCCGAAAACACAAGCCGTACGCAGTCCCGTGTACTTGGCATAGCTTTTCAAATTATCGTGAACCTGATCAGCCAATTCTCGCGTGGGTGTCAAAACAAGCGCTCGCACAGGATGGCGAGCCGGAGACATGCTGGTATTGGCCGTCGGAATCAGTCGCTCCAAAAGCGGAAGACCGAAACTGGCGGTCTTTCCAGTACCGGTTTGCGCAGCCCCCATGACATCGTGCCCGGCCAACACAAGCGGAATAGCCTGCGTTTGAATGGGCGTCGGCGTTTCATAACCCATTTCAGAAATGGCGCGCATCAAAGAGTCGTGCAAACCGAAAGAAGCGAAAGTTTTGGATTCTGGCATTGATTTTTCCGTCATCAGGGAGTGCAAATCCCGTCAAGTAACATTAGTGCATTGAAATTTCGGAGATTTTAGCAATTTCGAAGCAGTTTTATCTGAAGAAAAAGGCCTTGAGAGCAAACCCAAGACCTTTTTCGCAACTGAAGTTCGAACCCGACGGTTCAGATTGTTTCTAGATGAAGAACAGGTTCATCAAGAAGAACGTCGGAACCAAAATACCCACCGACCAAATCATGTAGCCGAAGAAGCTCGGCATTTTCACGCCGCGTTCCTGAACGATCGAGATCGTCATGAAGTTAGGCGCGTTGCCGATATAGGTCATCGAACCCATAAACACGGCCCCCATGGAAATCGCCATCAAGGTGTGAGAGTCTTCCCCCATCAGGAGCATCGGATCGCCGCCTGCCAAGTTAAAGAAGGCAAGGTAAGTCGGCGCATTGTCCAAGAAGGAAGAAAGCGCACCGGTGAGCCAGAAGAACATATGATTGTTAAATGTACCGTCGGCGTTGGTTACCAAAGCCACCAACGGGGCAAAGGCGCCGTCGTGACCCGCGCGCAACATTTCAAGCACAGGAACGATACAGCAGAAAATACCAAAGAAGAGCTTACCAACTTCAAGGATCGGATCCCAGGAGAATTGGTTGCCTTCACGAGCCACCTTAGGTGTCAAAGCTAAACTCAAACCGGCGATCGTCAAAAAGAGCACGTCACGGATGATCGATTCAAGCGTCAATTGAACATGTAGCACTTCAAAGGTCACGCCCGACTTCCAGAAACCGGACAAAAGCATACTTCCCACAATACCGGCAAGGAACAAAATATTGATCGCGCCTTCAATCTTGAAGGGTTCTTTTTCCTTGAAGTGCACCGTGGATTGATCTTCCTTCTTATACATGATCGTGTCCAAAATCACATAGATCAGCAAAAGGAACAACACAGTTGACATCATCGGCAAGAAAAGATGAACAGTCGTCCAGAAGAAATCCACCCCACGCAGGAAACCTAAGAACAAGGGAGGATCGCCCAACGGCGTGAGGCTGCCGCCGATGTTGGCCACCAAGAAAATAAAGAAGATGAAGGTATGCATCTGGTACTTACGATTCTTGTTGGCTTCGAGCAAAGGACGGATGATGAGCATGGCCGCACCCGTCGTCCCCATCACATTGGCAAGCAATGCGCCGGCAAACAGGAAAGCCGCATTCATCATCGGAGTGCCTTCAAAGGAGGAACGGATATGAATACCGCCCGCTACCACAAATAAAGCGCCGACGAAAATAATGAACGGAATATAGTCGCCGATGATCGCGTGAGCCAAAGCGCCCGTGGCGACCGTACCGCCATAGACAGCATAAAGCGGAACAGCGCACAAAAGAGCCCAAGCAACAGCCACTTTGCCGAAATGGTTGTGCCAGAAATGCGGAACAAGAAGAGGACAAAGCGCAATGCTGAGCAAAATCCCGGCAAACGGAACGGCCCAAAGCATCGAGAGCTCAGAGCCATTGAGACCGGCGGCGTTAGCGAACATCGGAGAGATCGCCAAACACGCCCCCAAAAGCATCTTATGAATCATTTGTTAATTCCCTTGCTTTTATTGATTTAAGTTAACTTTTCGATTCTACAAAACTTTTCGAATGATCGTTGGATTATTTTTCAATTTTCTAGGCGCTCATCCCGAAAACCTGCTTCAAATAAGCCAGATAGCTCGGATCATCGCAAAGGCTCTTGCCCGGAGTGTCGGAAATTTTGGCAACCGGCTGACCATTGGCGCGAACCATTTTGATCACAATGTTGAGCGGTTCCGGCCCCAAATCGTTGGTGAGATTTGTGCCGACACCGAAACCTAATTTCACCCGTCCCTTAAATCGCCTGAAGAGTCGAATCAAACGCTCAAAGGTGAGACTGTCGGAAAAGATAAAAGTCTTTGTTCGCGGATCACAGCGATTCGCTTTGTAATGCTCGATCATCCGCTCGCCCCAGCTTTCGGGATCTCCTGAATCCTGACGCACACCATCAAAGAGCTTACAGAAGAACATGTCAAAGTCTTTTAAAAACGGATCAATGCCGTAGACATCAGTGAGTGCAATGCCAAGGTCTCCCCGATACTCTTTGGCCCACATTTCAAAGGCGTAGGTTTGGGAATCACGAAGCCGGGGGCCTAAGGCTTGACAGGCCTGAAGGTACTCATGAGCCATGGTGCCCATCGGAATGAGATTGAGTTCCTTGGCATAGAGCACATTGCTTGTGCCGGCAAACTCATGAGGCAAGCGCGCCTTGAGAATTTCAAGCACTTGTTTTTGCCACACGCGGGAGAAACGACGTCGAGTGCCAAAATCCGAAATAGAAATCAGTTCCCGATCCGGCTCATTTTCAATCATCTTGATTTTCGCATCGAGCCGTCGGAGCCCTTCGGTCTTATCGATATCGGGGGCAATGTGCCGGAAATAGGTTTCATTGACAATGGCCAGGACCGGAATTTCGAACAAAATCGTATGTAGCCACGGCCCTTTAATCGTGATGCTGAGCTGACCGTCTTTTTCCGAGATATCAATATATTTGCGCTTGAGTTGGAAGAGACTTAAAAATTCCACAAAGTCATCTTTAATAAAACGCAGAGATCTCAGGTATTCGAGTTCATCTTCTTTAAACCGAAGCGAACAGAGGTGATCGACTTCGGTTTTAATTTCATCGATATAGGGACGAAGATCGATGCCTTCGTTGCGGCAGCGGAAGCGATACTCGACGGATGCGCCGGGAAATTGATGCAGCACACACTGCATCATGGTGAACTTATACAGATCGGTATCCAACAGTGACTCGATAATCACGATGCATAACCCTTTCGTATGGTTTTCAATGCCCTTAGTCTAGCCTTTTTCACAAACAACTGCGTTAGAATTTGAAGATTAAATCAAAAATATTTCAGTAGGGAGAAAACTGTGGCTCATGTAGTATGTGACCCCTGTATCAATTGCACGGATACGGCCTGCGTGGCTGTATGCCCTGTCGACTGCTTCCGTGTCGGTCCTAATTTCCTTGTCATTGATCCGGATGAATGTATCGATTGCGCCGTCTGTGTGCCGGAATGCCCGGAAGAGGCCATTTTCCACGAAGATGATGTGCCCGATGGACAGGAAGAGTTTATTGCGCTCAATGCCGAACTCTCGAAGAAATGGCCCTCCATCACCCGTCAGCGTCCGCGTCCCGCTGATGCGGACAAGTGGCATGGCGTTCCGAACAAACGTCAATACTTAAAGACTGAATAAAAACGGGCTTTTTCCTGTAACACTCAAGCCCGTCGGTCATTTCTGGCGGGCTTATTTCATATCAGCACTCAAATGACGATCCGCGCAGCCACCATTACAGAGTTGACTCACCACAATGAACGGGTGATGTTTTTCTCAATTAATAAACCCGATGGTTTTTCCTATCGGCCCGGTCAATTTGTTCGTTGCGGCCTGGCGCTTAAAGATAATCCGCAATCTGAAGAGGATTTTCTTATGCGCCCCTATTCGCTTGCCAGTCACCCTGATGAGGATCGGCTCAGTTTTTATGTCGCTCGCGTACTCAATGGCACACTCTCTCCCAAACTTTTTGAACTGAAAGTGGGAGATACGATTTATGTGGACGACACCGCTTATGGTTTAATGTTGCCGGAGCGCCTGGAAAAGAGCGGCACATTGATCTGCTTTGCCTCGGGGACCGGATTGTCTGCATTTTTATCCATTGTTAAAGACAATCCTTGGAAACGCTTCGATAATGTGGTTATTGTGCATTGCGCCCGCTGCGCGGCCGATATCACGCTCACTGACGAATTCATGAAAACCGTGCACGCCCAGGGGCGCGATGTCAATTTCCGATTTATCGCCGCCACCACGCGTGAAGAGGACCCGGAAAAATGCGGTGAGATCACCAAACGTGTTCCTCAGGCCATTGAGGACGGTGATTTTGAAAAAATGGGGTTCACGCTCACCCCTCACTGGGTCCGCGCGATGATCTGTGGCAACCCCGCCTTTGTGGATTCGATGAAAAAAGTTCTGAAAGACCGGGGATTCACCGCGCCACGAGGAGATAAACTCGGCACGTATGTCGCGGAAAATTTCTGGTAATAGATATGTCCCAACACTTAATTGACGCCATTGACGATGTTTTGCCTCAAACCCAATGCAGACAATGCGGGTATGACGGCTGTCGAAATTACGCTTGGGCCATCGCCATGGGCGAAGCACCGATTAATCGCTGCGCGCCCGGCGGTCAAAAAGGTATCGATGCTTTAGCTCGGGTCACAGGTCAAGAGCCGCTTCCCTTGGATCCGGAATACGGACATGAGGTGGCACTTGAAGTCTCTCGAATTAACCCCGATACTTGCATCGGTTGTCGCAAATGTGTGGCCGTCTGCCCAACGAATGCCATCGTGGGAGCGCCCAAACGTCTGCATGGGGTCATCACCGACTGGTGCACGGGCTGCGCACTATGTATTGTTGCCTGTCCGGTCGATTGCATCGAAATGATCCCCGCGCCGTTTGAGTGGACTCATGAACGGGCCTTAGCGGCAAGAACGCGTTATCGACAAAAGCTCGAACGTGAAAAACGCCGCCAGAGTGAACGCGATGAGAAACTCAACGCTCAGAGCGCCGCGGATAAGAAAAAGGCGCTTTTAGCCGATATTTTGGCCCGGGTGAAGAAATGAACAAAGCCAAACGTTATGAAATCATGAAACGATTGGCGGCGATCCGTCCCAATCCCCAAAGCGAGCTTGAGTACAAGACGCCCTACGAGCTCTTGGTCGCGGTGGTTTTGTCGGCTCAGGCAACCGACAAGAGCGTCAATTTAGCCACCCGAAAACTTTACCCCATCGCCAATACACCGGAAGCGATTGTGAAATTAGGTGTTGATGGAATCACTCCCTACATTAAAACAATCGGCTTATACCGAAACAAAGCGAAGCACGTCATTGCGCTGAGCCGAAAGCTTTTGGAAGAATACGATGGCATCGTGCCCGATGACCGGGAGGCGCTTGAGAGTTTGCCCGGGGTCGGACGAAAAACAGCGAATGTAGTGCTCAATGTCGCTTTCGGTCACCCGACCATTGCGGTTGACACGCATATTTTCAGAGTCAGTAACCGCACGGGTTTTGCCCCGGGAAAAACGCCTGAAGAAGTTGAAAAGAAACTGTTGAAATTTGTTCCGGAAGAATTCAAGAAAGATTCACACCATTGGCTTTTGCTTCACGGCCGCTACTGCTGCAAAGCCGCCAAACCCGGTTGCAGCCACTGCCCAATTTGGGATCTGTGTGAATTTAAAAAGAAAAATCTGCCGCCCCAATAATCAATGGGCTTAAATCCAATCCAGCGACCAATCCACCGTGACTTGGGATGCATCGAAGTCAATGGCTTCGATGTAGGCTTCCACCATCGGGATATAAAAGATAACTCCATCGGCGGTTTTCACAACCAGCAAATCCTGAGCACCATTATCGGTAATCCCAACCACTTCCCCCAGGGTCTCCCCCTGCAGATTCCGGACGGACAAACCGATGAGATCTTCGTCGTAGAAGTCCCCCTCTTGCAACTCTGGCAAGTCATCGCGGTCAACCAAAAGACTGCCTTTTAAGGCGATGGCTTCTTCACGAGTGGCGATTTCGTTGATTTTGGCAATAAAGTCTTTTCCGTGCGCTTTCAGTTGCGCGACGGTTAGAGGCTTTGGCATGACGCCGGGTTTTCGGGGATAGGGTAAAAACCACCAACGATCGCTTTGCAGCAGCAAATCACCCTGTCTGCCAAGAGGCACCACCCGTACCCAGCCTCGAACCCCATAGGCTCCTGCTGTGCGACCCACTTCAATTAAGTCTTCTGCGCGCTTATCCGTCATACCACTTCAAAAACAGAGAAAAGAAAAAGGGCCATTCCTTCAATCCTCGATTGCGTTTTAGATACTCGCGGCCGAAGTGTTCTTCTTACGAACCCAAGCGGTAGACACAATTCCGTTTGTTTAGAGTAGTTCGCAAGGAATTGCTTGTAGCGCCGCAACGCAAATGAACGATCTAGGAATCGCCCTTCGTGCAAACAGTGTTTGCAGAATTTTCGATTAGGCAGCAGCCTTCTTAGCTTGCTTGACCAAACGAGCAACCGTGTCGCTCATTTGGGCGCCTTGACCGATCCAGTGCGTGAGACGTTCTTCAGCGATTTGGAACTTCACGGCTTGACCGGCAGCCATCGGGTTGTAAAAGCCCAAGCGTTCGATAAAACGACCGTCACGGGGGTTACGGGAATCCGTCACAACGATGTTGTAGAAGGGACGCTTCTTGGAACCGCCGCGAGCAAGACGAATAACGACCATTTAATTTACCTCTTGTGTCTATAAAGTAAACGTGGCAAACGCCACAATAAAAAACGAAACCCCGGAGGGTTTCACGAAAATTCGCGGTATTTTAACGCATTTTCAAATTGTTAGCTATAGTTTTTCAATTTTTCGGTTCACTCAAAGCGAATTCCACTGCCGCTTTTGCGTGAATTTCCGTGGTATCGAATACCGGCAAATCGGTATCGGCTTGCTTAACAAGAAGACCAATTTCTGTGCAGCCTAAAATCACACCTTCGGCTCCCCTGTTTTGCAGCTTTTCAATGACCTTCAAAAATTTCCGCTTTGATTCAGGCAAGATTTTTCCAACACAGAGTTCTTCGAAAATGACTCGGTTAATCATCTCCATGTCATTATCATCAGGAATTAAAACCTCCAGGCCACGTTCGGTCAACCGCCCTTTAATAAAATCTTGCTGCATTGTGTACTTCGTGCCCAGAAGACCCACTCGACGAATATTCTTGCGATCAAGAGCCTCAAAAGTCGCATCGGCAATATGCAACAGAGGGATTTGAACTGCGGATGCGACTTCTTGAGCGACTTTATGCATCGTGTTAGTGCAGATGAGAACAACGTCGGCTCCGGCCTTTTCCAATCCTCTAGCTGTTTCAGACAAAATCCGAGCGCTTTTGTCCCAATCACCCGAGGACTGACACTTCTCAATTTCGTCAAACTCAACACTCCAAAGAACAATTTTGGCTGAATGCAGACCACCCAAGCGTTTATGCACCGCTTCATTAATCAATTGATAATACGTGACAGTGCTTTCCCGACTCATTCCGCCGATCAATCCGATTGTTTTCATTTTTTTCCTCCTACAAACACGCTCAGATTAGAACCTGAATCGAGAAACCTCAAGTTTGGGCAATGATCTGCAATTTCTTCAACATTGCGTTACAAATGACTCACCCCAACCTAAAGAAAACACATAACCTGTCTTTGGCATAATACAGAGCAGTTTTTTCAGGACTTTTCACTATGGCAAAAAAGAAAATTATCCTCATGTCCACGGGGGGCACGATTGTGAGCTCAGGCGATAGCGCCACTCAAACCACCGGCTATCGTTTAGGAAACCTCTCTATCAGCGCTTTGCTTGACCAACTCGCCGATCTCAAGGATAAAGTTGAATTAGAGCAAGAAGCCATCAGTCATGTGGATTCCAGTTCCATGACGAGCGACATTTGGCTCAAACTGGCACGCCGAGTCCAAGCCGCGGTTGATCGCTCAGATGTGGACGGTGTCGTGATCACACACGGCACGGACACAATGGAAGAAACCGCCTATTTTTTGCACCTGATATTGAAAACAGAGAAACCGGTTGTGATTACCGGCGCTATGCGCCCGGCGACAGCCCTTTCCGCAGATGGAACGCTGAATCTCTACAACGCCTTTCAAGTGGCGCTTGAGGACAAATCTCAAGGCATGGGCGTGCTGATGGTTTTAAACAACACCATTGGCAGCGCACGTTTTAGTACAAAAACCAATACTACAAACGTAGCGACATTTTCAGGACTGAATACCGGCGAATTGGGCGCAGTCATTGATAACGCCGTGATGTATTACAACCGCACAACGCGTCCGCATACCATGACGACTCCCTTCAGCATCCAAGACTTCAAGGAAGACGAATCATTCCCGCGCGTGGACATTTTAATTTCTCATGCCGATGACGATGACAAACTCGTTGACGCCTCGGTTGCGATCGGCGCCAAGGGCATTGTTTTTGCAGGACTGGGCAACGGCTGCATTCCCGACAAAGTCCTGCCCGGTCTGGTACGCGCTTCTAAAACCGGCGTCCGAGTCATCCGCAGCTCACGGGTTTTCAGCGGTCCAGTTTTCAATGGCCTGACGGAGTGGGAAGAAGCGGGACTGATTTCCGCATGGAATTTGTCCGCCGTTAAATCTCGAATCCTTCTTCAACTTGCGCTGAAAAAAGGCATCACCGATATTGATGCGTTGCGGGAAATGTTTGAACGCTACTAATTAGCCAAAGACACCATGCTCCGATAGGATTCTCAATCCGATCAAAAGCAAGACAGCCGCCCCAAGCAGAGATAATTTATTGCTGTGCCGGGCGGCTTTTTCTGACAAGTAACCCGCCGCCAACATCGCAAGCGCGGTTAAAACTGCACAGACAACACCGATCACCACCGCAGGCATTACGATTGGCATCGAGACCATCGCAAAAGAAAAGCCCACGGCCAAGGCATCCAAACTGGTGGCCACGGCAAGCATCGCGAGCTTTCCCCAAGCGATGTCCTCGCCCATGGAGCGGCACTCGCATTCGCCATCATCTGCTTCCGACTCGAAAGCTTCCTTTACCATTGAAGCGGCAACAAAAACGAGCAGAGCAAACGCAACCCAATGATCCCAGGCGCTGATGAAACTGTAAAGCGCTCCGCCCGCAAGCCACCCCAGAGCCGGCATTAAAGCCTGAAAGCCGCCGAAAACAAGAGAAAATTTCAGCACGTGAGAAGCTCGGATCTTTGTTTGTACCGCCCCCCAACACAAGGCGACGACCATCGCATCAACGGATAAGGCGACTGCGATACCGAAAATTTCCAGCAGTTGCACGGCTAACCTCTTTTCTGAAGCAGACGCTCATTATAGAGCCTTAGGAATCTGCCCTTCGATGGGAATAAAAACCCCCGATAACCCAACCGATCAACGCCGGAGTCACCCACTCAAGACCTATGGAATAAAATGGCAAATAGGACAACAGCGGAATCGACACGCCGATATCCTGAATGGCGCCGGCAATGCTGACAACGGCTGTAAACGTAATAGTCAGCGGATACACCTTAGAGTAGTGACGATTGAATTGATGAGTCAATCCCAAGATGATCAGCATTAGAGCGACAGGATAAATCGCCATCAAAACCGGAATTGAAAGCTTCAAAATCAGCGTTAAACCGGCATTGGAAACCACCATGCTGCAGAGCACAAAAACCAAAAGCCAACCGCGGTATGAAAGGCTTGGGAAAACTTTACTGAAATAATCACTGCAACAGGACAACAAACCCACGCAAGTATTTAAGCAAGCCACAAAAAAGATCATGCCCAAAAGAATGATGCCCCATGACCCAAACTGGATCTTCGCCACAGACGTGAGCGTTTGGGCACCGTTTTCCGTAATCAGTCCGGCTCCGCCCACAGTTGCGCCGATATGCGCGAGCGCCATATAAATCGTAATCAGGAAAAAGCCCGCGATCAGACCGGCTTTCACGGTTTCCTTCACCACATCTTCGGTGGTTTTAACACCGAGCGCCTGGACGTTTAGCGCGATAATGAGACCGAAATTGAGGGCCGCCAAGGTATCCATCGTTTGGTACCCTTCCAAAAAGCCGCGCACGAAAGCGTTAATGTCATAAGGAGGCAACACCAGACCGTAACCGGCAATCGGATTAAAAACACAGGCGATAAATAAGAGCGCGATCATGGTGATGAGCGCGGGAGAAGTAAATTTACCCAAGCGCTGCGTGAGTTTTTCGGGCTTCAAAGCCATCAATCCCGCCAACACAAAAAAGAATACGGAATAGACAAATTGAGCGCAGACCACCGATGAGAAGTCCATAAAAACGGGCTCAGCTGAATTGGAAAAAAGCGGAGCCAACGCCATTTCAAACGAGGTGCTCGCCGTACGGGGGATAGCCACGCAAGGACCAATCGATAAATAAATCAGAAGCGTAAAGATAAACGCAAACTGCGGGTGCACGCGGCTCGCAAGCATCATCAAGCCATCGGAGCGAGCCACAGTCATCACTCCCAAAATCGGGAAACACACAGCGGTGATAACAAAACCCGCCATAGCCCATGGCATGTCAGTGCCCGCTAGAGAGCCCAAATAAGGCGGGAAAATTAAATTACCTGCGCCAAAGAACATGGAAAAAAGCGTCAGGCCTAACAGCAATCGCTGAGTAAAACTAAATCGTCCGGTCATGTGTTTTAATGTGTATATCGAAGTCTTTATTTTCAAAAATTGCTGACTTTAGCAAATTTTGACTCTTCAAGATAGTAGGCCTTTCCAGAATGCGTTCCTAAATTAAAGTTTTTTCTCTTATTTGACTTCCTGGCTTCACAATCAAACCGGTTGGTATTTCAATTTCAAACATCTAGAATTGGGCAAATGGCAACTGAGAAGACCTTTCGAAAAATCATTCACGTGGATATGGATGCGTTTTTTGCCTCCGTAGAACAGCGTGACCACCCGGCTCTGCGCGGCAAACCCATTGCGGTGGGTCATGCGGGCGCTCGAGGTGTTGTTGCTACCGCAAGCTATGAGGCCCGAAAATTCGGCGTTCATTCCGCAATGCCGTCATCCAAAGCGCGCGAACTCTGTCCTCAACTCATCTTTGTGCATTCTCGCATGCGGCACTATCAGGCTGTTTCCCGTCAGGTCAGGGCAATCTTTGAACGCTATACCGATATCATCGAACCGGTTTCCATTGACGAGGCCTTTTTAGATGTCACGGAAAATAAAATTGGCGCGGCGACCGGATTGGAAATCGCACAAAACATCAAAAAGGATATTCGTGTGGAATTGGGGCTCATCGCCAGTGCCGGCGTGAGTTACAACAAATTCCTGGCCAAAATTGCGAGCGACTATCGTAAACCCGATGGGCTATGCGTTATTCATCCAAGTCTGGCGCTCGAATTCATTGACAGACTTCCGATTGAAGCGTTTTGGGGAATTGGTCCCGCCACGGCCAAACGGCTGCACGCGCTTGGAATTGATTCAGCACCTAAGTTACGGGAGATGAGTCTTGCCAGACTCACTGAACTTTTTGGCAAGGCTGGCTTGACGTATTACAACTTTGTGCGCGGCATTGATGACCGGGACGTTGTCACGCACCGTGAACGCAAATCTGTCGGCTGTGAAGAAACTTTCGGACGCGATATCCGCGGTCAAGCCATTCATGAGGCTCTTAAAGAAGTCATAGAGGAACTGGTTCGCCGTGTCACTCGCAGACAATTCAAAGGCAAACGCTTAACGCTAAAGGTCCGCTTTCCTGATTTCACGACGGTAACCCGAAGCACCAGCGGAACACAGTATTTAGACAACGCCAATACTATTACTGAGCTTGCTCATCGACTCATGGACAATGTCACGCTTCCTTCCACAGGGATTCGACTTTTGGGACTGACCGTTTCCAAAACCGATCAAGAAGTCAAAGATGAATATCTGGTTCAACAGATGCGATTGTTTGAGTAATCCAAACATTAACCGTTAAGGCTATTCCTTTTGTATCACAAGTGAGTTATATCCTTGACGATTTGAGAATTTTTTATAATACTTGACCCACTTTGTTGTTAATGAAAATTTCTCATGAACTGAAGAAATTTGTGATTTGTTATGAATAATATTACCCCCCCCCAATTGCTTTAACGTCTGATATTCTGCTTTATCCAGTTTTCTTCAGAAAACTGACCGCTTTCATTGTTTCTTCGCTACTCCTTCAGAGTAGATCAACCTCTCAAAATAAGTCAAACCTCTTTGGATTTATAACTTCAAGTCCGATTCGTCCGAACTCGACTTTTCTCACAAGGTTTATCGATGATTTTGGTTTCTCTCAGATAAGAGCAAACCAAAAACGTCCTGCATTCTGAATTTCCTTCCGGATTTTTCTAATAAGTCTCTGGACAGAAATTCATCATGTCGTCACGTTGCCTGTGCACCAAAACGGATAAACAGATTGTCTTGGCTTGTTTTAAGGCTAAGTTGGCTCTGCGCGTCATCGCGGATCGTCTGGATATCCCCTTTGGCGTCATTTCCGAATGGCACGCTCGATTCCTTAAAGGTGATCAGCGTTGGGCTTTGTTTGACGATCAAGACTTAATCCGTCGGCAAGAAGCCTTTGAATTATTCACGAAAGGTCATGGCTATAAGTATGTGGCCTCCAATCTGGGAATCTCTCAAAGCTGCTCTAAATACTGGCAAATGCTTTTCAAAGCCGGTCAACAAGACTTTTTCAACGGTCAACGCCGCATTAACGGCAAGTATTCCAAAACGTTAGAAAACGAAATCCTTAGTCGATTTGCCGCATCTACTGACTCTAAAAAACGCTTTTGCGCCAAAGAAGGCATCAGCGTTTCTACTCTCAACAAATGGCTCAGAAATCATGAACAAAAAAATCTTTTGTAAGACTGCTATTGCATTAGCGGTTCTATCTCCTTTTGCATCCTCCGCTGCATACCTGACACCTGCATTAACTCAAGGTGATGATTTTAACGGTTTAGTTTGGTGGCACGACGATGAACTTTATGCCAAGGATCAAAATGGAGATGTTCAACAATTAGAAGCCGTTAAAGATGAAAACGGTCATCGCGTTACTACAGCACATATATACGGTGATATTCAGGGAATTGCTCTGGATTACAGTTTTGGATGGCAAGGCGCAAGCAATTACCCAACTGATGAACTTGTCTTGGAATTTGATGGAAACGTTGATATTGCATATTCAAGTGACGAGTATGAAGGAGTTTCTGGTAGCTCATTTATGGTTGGTACAGACACTTTGGATATGACAATAAAGCTCCAAGAAGGAAAAACTCTTTCCGTGGGTACCCCTTTTCAAAACCTTTCTTCAAACGCTGCTTTTGAATTGACCGACTACGTTGATAATGAAGGAAATAGAGATCCTGTCAATTTGAACATTGAGGGAGGTAATATCCGCACTCACTTTGACGATGAGTATTCTGACCAAGATCTAGGACTTTCAGTATTTGCCACTTTTAAAAATGACAACGGCGGAATTTTGCCCGGTTCAATGACAATCAGTAATGAAAGCATTGTGGCGACATTGGGTAGGGATTATTGGACAGAAACTAAGACACAAACTTACGGTACACAAGCGCACTTCTCAGGCATAAATATAACGACAAAAACATTTGTTTTAGGTTCTGAAGATTTTAAGTTTTACACCGGCTTTTATGGTGACACTCAATCTCAAACAACAATAAATACTGAAAAATTACAGGCATATACAAAGTACGGTATTTGGCTGAATAATGCAAAACTCACTCTAACCTCTTCAGAATCAGCAGTAATTAACGCTGACTATTATGGAGTTGTTACCAAAGCCAACTCTGAAGCCATTATCCAAGAAGTTAATCAATTTAATATTAATGCCGGGTACTACGGGCTATACAGTCAAACAGAAGACGGAGCTCCATCTGTAATCGATATTAATGCAAAGAACGCAAATATTACAGTTAATGGTGGCGAAGGTAATAAGGTACTGTATTCCTACGCTAGCGGAGCAAGCATCAATATCGGTGCTGAAAACTTAATACTTGATATTGATACATCGGATAGCGATGAAGGTAATGTTCTCTACGCTAATGCGGGTGACATTACACTCAATGCAAAACAAATGTGGTTGGCCAACAACAGAGGGAACAATAAGTATCGAATTCAGGCTTTCAATGGGAGTTCAATTAAAGTCAATAGTGATGAAGAAGGGGCTATCTTTCTAACAGGTGGTGTTTATGCCGCATCGGGCAGCTCTATAGAACTAAACTTCTCTAAAAATTCACAATGGGATGGATACGCCAAAGAGGGATCTACCCCTGGCAATATCAATTTAAGTTTTAAAGATCAGGCCAAATGGTCTATGGCCTATAACAGCAACGTATCTTCTCTCGATTTCAATGATGGCGGATATGTAGATTTGTTTGGTAACAAAAGCGCCGCATACCATTTGCTATCCACGAAAACACTTTCAGGTAAAAACGGAACTCTTGGTTTTAGAATAGATTTAGCTAATGACTCCACAACCCTCTCAAACGATCAACTAGAAGTCACTGAAAAAGCCTCTGGTAATCACTACGCTACCATTACGTTTATTGGCAACTCAATCCCTGTCGATAAGCTTTATTCCGAGAACTGGTTGGTCTCACAAGCCGACTCCGATACCAATGGTGTCACCTTTAAAAATCATGATGGCACCAATAAATTCACGGGCAACGGCATGATCACCACCTGGTCATTGCTCTTCACCCAAGATGAAAACGTCGATGAAAACACTCAATGGAGCGAAACCGGTAATGGCAAGGGCTATTGGCATTTGGTACAGACCGACGCCGTTGCGGACAATCCCGGAGGCGACGACGATGATACCGGCAAAGATACACCGCCAGAAGCTCAACAAATTCAAAACTTAGGCTCCAGTGTTGCTCAAGCGGTGGGTTGGTTATCTGAAAAGAACGACTTACGTCGCCGTTTGGGTGAAGTCCGGTACGGTTCCCAAGCCGGTGCCTGGGCAAAAGTCTTCACTCGTCAGGATAGAGCTGAAGGTTTTCGCTACAACGGCTTTAAACAAGAATCCACCGGCGTTCATGTCGGTTATGACACTTTCGCGACCAAAAACGAACACTCCGCTTGGCTCGTGGGCGCAACCCTTCGCTACGCTCACTCCACTCAAGAGGGTTTGGAAACAGCCTACGGCGGTGATGGAAAATTGAAAGAATATTCCGGAAAAATCTACGCCACCTGGATGCATGAGTCCGGCTCCTACATGGATATTTTGGCTCAGATTGGTTACTACGATCAGGAAATCAATGGCGTAAACAACGTGGGCGACGGCTCTTTTGATGCCAATTATCACAACTGGGGTTACGGCACCTCCATTGAAGTCGGCCATATGTTCACACTCTCCAACGGCGCTGATGATCGTCCTTGGTACAACCACTGGTTTATCGAACCCCAGCTAGAACTTTCCTACTTCTACGTCAAGGGCGAAGAATTCAAGACCTCTACAGGACTTCATGTGGATCAGGGCGATGCCGATTTCCTGACCGGTCGCGCAGGCTTCGTCTTAGGTAAGAAAGTGAACTGCGGAACACCCGATGACCTGGATAAACGTTGGTACCAAGTCGGCTTGATTGCCGGTGTCACACATGAATTTTTGGGAGATCAAAAAATCACATTTACGGGTACTGAAGGAAAATCCGCCGAAGTCAAGGGACACGGCCTGGGTGGTACTTCGTTCTACTACGGTGTAACCGCCGACTGGCAAGTCACCAATAATGTCCGCATCTACGGTGAACTCGATCGTGAAGAAGGGTCTCATTACACCAAGGACTTCGGCTTCAACATTGGCTTTAAATACAGCTTCTAACGAGAAAGAAAATGAAAAAAATTTTATTGGCAAGCCTTTTGAGTTTGAACCTCGCCGGCGCACAAGGAGCTAACATCTGCGGTCCTCAAACCGATTCCTTTGCTTTTATTGTGGATACCTCGGGCTCCATGATGGAAACATTTGAGGAAGCAAAAGACAAAGCCGGAGTTACGGATGACTCCCCCGTTAATAAGCTGAAAATTTCCGAAGCGTCCAAGCTTTTGATCGAGAAAGTCGCAAACGCTATCGGGGAAGATAAAATGACGAGCAGCCTCTATTCTGTATCCCCTTTTACCGAACTGGCTCCCCTATCAGAAAGAAGCGGTCTGGACTTCAAGACCCTTACTGATAAAAAGTTCAACACCACTTTAGAGGTGTTTGGACGTCCCAGTTGGATTGGCTCGCGCGCAGAAGAATTCTTTCACAAAGCCTCAGCGGGAAAAAACACCGTGATTCTTATCACCGACGGAGCCCTTACTGAGGAACTCAACAATCCTATTGAATCTTTAGAAGCGTTTCGAAGAGCCAATCCTGAAGCTCGCATCTATGTGATAAGCGCTGTCTATACGCAAGAAGCCAAAACACAGGTATCTGCATTAAACGGTCAGACTTTCATGCCGATCATCAATCTTGAAACATTAGTCAGCGATGAAAAGTTCTTTAATGACTTTGTTTCGGCCGCGATTTTCAATCGCTGCGATGAACGCATTGAGCTCAAAGGCATTAACTTCGCTTTTGATAAGGCGACATTGGATCAAAAGAGTCGAGATATTTTGAGGCAAGCTCTGGAGGTCGTGAAGAGTCGCCCAATGACCGACGCCCTTCTGATTCAAGGTTGGACCGATTCGGTGGGTTCAGACCTCTATAACAAGAAGTTATCCGCTCGCCGCGCCCAAGCCGTTAAAAATTATCTGATTCAAAACGGCGTGGATGCCGATCGCATCACGGTCAGGGGTAAAGGAAAGTCCTTTAAATACAATAATCAAACCCCCGAAGGACGTTACGCCAACCGCCGAGCTGAGATTATTTTCTCAAACTAACTGAAATTGAACTACCTTTAGGTCTACATCTGACACGGGACGACAACGTCCCGTTCTTTGTTCAGACAGAGGGGCGTCTTTTGGCCTACAGTTTTCAAGCGGCTGATATAATCCCTCAATTTTTATGAATTTCGGGAAAAAACATGATTAAACGCGTACGCGCCTTACCGACCCCGGTTGCCGGCCTCGCCCTCGGTATCTCTAGTTTGGGGTGGTCTATGGAGAACGCCCTGCCGCTAAACGGTTGGGGGCAATTAATCGGCGCCGGCATCGCTGTTGTATTGCTCTGCCTGCTGCTGACTCGCTTCGTTTTTCACGCTGACACCCTGATTACGGATCTGCGTCACCCGGTTTTAGGCAGTATTGTTCCCACCTTTGCCATGGCCACCATGGTGGTCTCTAAAGCCATCGGCAATTATTTCCCCTTAATTGGTGAATACCTGTGGCTCGCAGCGGTCGTTGTTCATCTGCTCTTTTTGTGTGCTTTTACGGTTTTCCGTATGCGAGAACGCCAAATGCAGCACATGGTTCCCAGCTGGTTTATTCCGCCAGTCGGCATCATTGTGGCCGATGTGGCCTGCCCGTCGCCTGAGTGGTACGGTCTAGCTCAAATTCTTCTCACAATCGGCATTGTCTCCTATGCGATCATGCTGCCTGCCATGATCTATCGTTTTATGTTCTACGCACAGGTTCCTGATGCCGCCAAGCCCACCATTGCCATTTTGGCCGCGCCGGCCAGTCTGTCGCTTGCCGGTCTTTTAACCGTCGTCGAAAACCCCTCTCCTCTGCTTTGCGCCGTGCTATTGGGGATCGCCGTTTTGATGACGCTGGTGATTTATCTTTCGCTTTTTAAACTGCTGCGCCTGCCTTTTTCTCCGGGCTACGCAGCTTTCACCTTCCCCCTGGCAATCGGCGCTACCGCTTTATACAAAATGAGCAATTTGGTGGGGCAGTATGAAGTTGGCGCTTTTTACGCCTGGGAATTGAGAATGTTAGCGAATATTGAATTGGTGATCGCCACCTGCATCATCACCTATGTCGCCGTGCTTTTTGTGAAAAATCTCGACAAAATTCTGCCCAAACCTACTAAAGAGTAACGCTTTGTAGATCGAAGCGATTCCATGCCGGTTTTCCAGTATCCTTGGAAAAACGGCTTTATTTTTTTGTTTTATGGAATTTCCGCTTCTTCTTTCCATCCAAGGTATCCGAAGCGAGGCGCTCGATCGTGTGATGCTCGGCATTTCTTTGCTTGGCAATTACGGTGCCATCTGGATCGCGTTGGCGCTCGTGCTGTTGCTCGTTCAACGATATCGCCAGTGTGGTCTGGCCGTCAGCATCGCTTTAATCATTGACTTTGTAACGGTTAATCTGATCCTCAAACCTTGGATCGGTCGAGAGCGCCCTTGTGATATCTCAGTTCCTCAGGACATGCTCCTGGCCTGTCTAAGTGATCATTCTTTTCCATCCGGCCACACGGCTGCGGCATTTGCCGCCGCAACGGCTATCTTTTTGTGCCACAAAAAGTCCGGTGCTCTTTTTCTAGCCTTAGCCACGCTGATGGGCTTTTCCAGACTCTATCTGTTCGTGCACTATCCAAGCGACGTGTTTGCCGGGGCGCTGTTGGGAGTTCTTTTCGGCTTCCTGGGCTGGCGTTTGGCTTTGGGTAACAAAAAAGCTCAGAACATTTAATGCTCTGAGCTCTTTCGATTGAAAGAATTTTCAATTAACTGAAAAGATCTTTCATCTTATCCATGAAGCTTTCATGCTTAGGAGAGTGTTTTTCTCCATGCTTTGAAAGTGTTTCACCGAATTCGCGCAAGAGTTCTTTTTGTTTTGGCGTCAGATTAACCGGGGTTTCCACAAAAATGTGGATATACAAGTCACCCATATAGCCCGAGCGCAAGCTCTTAATACCCTTACCGCGCAAACGCAGAACCTTGCCGCTTTGCGTGCCTTCCGGAATCGTGATACGTGTTTCACCGTCCAATACCGGCACATCCACATCACCACCCAATGCGGCCGTGACAAACGAAATCGGCAATTCAACGTGCAGGTTATCACCGTCACGTTGGAAAATTTCGTGCGGCTTGATGCTGATTTCCACATACAAATCACCGGCCGGACCACCGTTGGTGCCGGGTTGTCCCTTGCCTTGCAAGCGAACACGCTGACCGGCATTGATACCGGCGGGAATATCCACTTCCAGGGTCTTCATGACTTTCTTGAAACCCGTGCCATCACAATTGGGGCACGGATCGGCAATTACCGTACCGGTGCCATGGCAGTAGGGACAAGTCTGCTGAACGGAGAAAAAGCCTTGTTTGGCATAAACCGTACCGGTGCCGTTGCAGTGCGGACAGGTTTTGGGTTTGGACTTGGAGCGGCTGCCCGTTCCATCACAAACATCACACTTTTCCCAAACAGGAACACGAATCTCAGCCTTGTATCCCTTCGCGGCCTGTTCAAGCGTAATTTCAAGGTCATAGCGAAGGTCAACGCCCTTCATAGCGCGAGGACCGGATTGCTGACGGCGTCCGCCCATGCCCTGACCGAAGAATTCACTGAAGATATCGCCCAGGTCACCCATGTTACCAAAGCCGCCGGCGAACCCTTCAGGTCCGAAACCGCCAAAGCCGCCTTGACCGCCCGCCGCGCCGTTCACACCGGCTCTGCCGAACCGGTCGTAGGCCGCGCGTTTTTGTTCATCGCCCAAAACCTCGTAAGCCTCGCCGATCTCCTTAAACTTCGCTTCAGCCTCTTTATCCCCATTGTTGCGGTCGGGGTGGTACTTCATGGCTAAACGTCGATAGGCCTTTTTAATATCGGCTGCACTGGCGTTTTTATCTACACCCAATACTTCGTAATAATCACGATCGCTCATTATTGTTCTACCCTAGCTATAAAGCGATAGGTCCAAGGCCGAATGTTTGACACCTTCGATCTTGAACCCCGCTTTTGAGACCCCTGTGTTCGGTACGAGTTTGGGGGCATGAGCCCCCAAATTCTCATGGATTATTTTTCCTTGGCATCCACGTCAACCACATCATCGTCGGCCTTCTTGGCTTCTTGTTGCGGTTGAGCCTGTTGGGCTTGTTGAGCTTGAGCGTTCAACTTTTCACCGATCTTTTGAGCGGCGGTCATCAAACGTTCAACAGCGGCATCAATCGCAGCCTTATCTTCACCGCGGATGGCTTCTTCAACCTTCTTGATACCGTCTTCGCAAGCCATACGGTCGGCCGCTTCAACCTTATCGCCCAAATCCTTCAAGGTCTTTTGAACTTGATGGATGGAGGCATCGGCCACGTTACGGGACTGAGCCAATTCAAAACGCTTGTGGTCTTCGGCCTTATTGGCTTCTGCGTCGTTGACCATGCGTTGAATTTCTTCTTCGCTCAAGCCGGAGCTGGCCTTAATCGTGATCGTATTTTCCTTACCCGTGGCCTTATCCTTGGCGGACACGTGCAAAATACCGTTGGCGTCAATATCAAAGGTCACTTCAATTTGCGGCAATCCGCGGGGAGCCGGCGCAATACCTTCGAGGTTGAATTCACCCAAAAGCTTGTTGCTCGCGGCCATTTCGCGTTCACCTTGGTAGACCTTAATGGTCACAGCCGGTTGGTTATCTTCAGCCGTGGAGAACACTTGCGTGTGCTTGGTCGGGATCGTGGTGTTGCGCTTGATCATGGAGGTCATCACGCCACCCAAGGTTTCAATACCCAAGGTAAGCGGCGTCACGTCCAACAAAAGCACATCATGGCGTTCACCGGTCAACACAGAGCCCTGAATAGCGGCACCGATAGCCACCGCTTCGTCCGGGTTCACGTCCTTACGCGGTTCTTGACCAAAGAATTCACGGACAGTTTCCTGAACCTTCGGCATACGGGACTGACCGCCCACCAAAATCACATCGGTGATGTCGCTCTTGGAGCAGCCGGCATCAGCCAAAGCCTTGCGGCACGGCTCGATCGTACGGGCGATCAAATCTTCAACCATGCTTTCAAAGCGAGCACGCGTCAAGTTGACATTCAAGTGCTTCGGACCCGTGGCGTCAGCCGTGATGTACGGGAGGTTCACTTCTGTTTCCTGGCGGCTGGACAATTCGATCTTGGCCTTTTCAGCGGCGTCCTTCAAACGTTGCAAGGCGATGATGTCCTTGCTCAAATCCACGCCCGTGTCTTTCTTGAATTCGGTGATGAGGTAATCAACGATACGTTGGTCAAAGTCTTCACCGCCCAAGAACGTATCGCCGTTCGTGGAGAGCACTTCAAATTGCTTATCACCATCAACGTCGGCTAAGTCAATGATGGAGATATCGAATGTACCGCCGCCCAAGTCATACACGGCGATCTTCTTGTCACCCTTGCCGGCCTTATCCAAGCCGAAGGCCAAAGCCGCGGCGGTCGGTTCGTTGATGATACGCTTGACTTCGAGACCGGCGATACGGCCGGCGTCCTTCGTGGCTTGACGTTGGCTGTCGTTAAAGTAAGCCGGCACAGTGATCACGGCTTCGGTCACCGTTTCTCCGAGGTAGTCTTCAGCCGTTTGCTTCATCTTGCGGAGCACTTCGGCGGAAACCTGTTGCGGAGCCAACTTCTTGCCATCCAACACGCTCACCCAAGCGTCGCCATTTTCAGCGCGAGAGATCGAGAACGGCATCAGGGCGATGTCGCGTTGCACTTCAGCATCGTCAAAACGACGGCCGATCAAACGCTTGACGGCAAACAACGTGTTTTTCGGATTGGTCACAGCCTGACGCTTAGCGGTAGCGCCAACCAACACTTCGCCGTTGTCCATATAGGCAACGATGGACGGCGTGGTGCGAGCGCCTTCGCTGTTTTCAATCACGTGAATCTTGTCACCTTCCATGACGGCCACGGCGGAGTTCGTCGTACCCAAGTCAATACCGATAATCTTTGCCATTTTTAAAATTCCTTCGTTTAAAACTCTTAATTCTTTACTTCGGCGGGAACAGCTATTGGTGTTTCCCGACGCTCTACCCCCAATATGGGGATGAGGTTGAAACTTTCAAGGGCAACGCTTACAAATAATTGCATCCTGAAAAGTTTCTCTTTTAATTCAATGCATTATTGAACGACGCTCACCATTGCGGCACGCAACACACGATCACTGATCAACCAACCGCGTTGAAACACCTGGGCCACCTGACCGCTTGTCTGACCTTCCTGAGCGGGCACCATGGCAATCGCCTGATGACGGGTGGGATCAAACTTTTCACCCACGGGATTAATTTCGGTCATGCCGCTTGCCTGCATCGCCTGAACAAATTGGCGGTAGGTTGCCTGAACCCCCTGCATCATGGGATCGTCAGGCGTTTTCGACAATTCCAAGGCCTTCTCCAAGCTATCGAGCACGGGCAAGAGGTTCTTCGCGAACTTTTCCACTCCGAACTTATGAGCTTTTTCAACAGACTCTTCGGCGCGGCGGCGAGCGTTCTCGGCCTCGGCCAACGCGCGCATGTAAAGATCCTGCAATTTGGCGTTTTCTTCCTTGGCGGCGGCCAGAAGTTCTTCCACAGAGGGTTCTTGAGGAGCCTGTTCGGTTTGGACCGGCTCAGACTGAGCTTGCTCACAGCTTTGATCCTGAGCATTTTGATCGCAACAATCCTGCTGCGCTTTGTCGCATTGAGGATTTTGGCAACCGCCCTGCTCGTTTTCCTGTTTAACTTCAGTACTCTTGGTCGTATCTTCTTGCATGAATCATTCTCCGCTACGGGTAATATTTAAAGATATCTCCCATATGGGGACGATTCGAAAAAATTCAAGCAGAACTTGAAGAAGAACTTTTGGACTAAAAAGTCAGCTCGCTGCTTTCTTAATAAGCCGCGCGTAGAACTCAACAGCGTGACTGTCATCATTGAGGCAACTAATCAGACCGAAATGCTCGCCGCCGTCGCCAATAAAATGATTTTTCAGTTCAATGCCGATTTCCTCCAGTGTCTCCAGACAATCCACACTGAAAGACAGGCAAACCACGTCAATCGATTTGACGCCTTTTGCCAAGAGATCGCTGACATGCCCAGTTAAGTACGGCTGCAGCCAATGGTCATTGCCAAATCTTGACTGATAAGCGATTGAAAAGTCAGAGTCAGCCAAGCCGAGTTTACGGGCGATTGATTCCGCAGTCTGCAGACACTGTGTTTGATAAGGACTCCCCTTTTTTATGCTTTTAACAGGAATACCGTGAAAGCTCATTACAAGGTGAGCGCCGGGAGTACGTTCAGCGGCGATTTTTTGCGCCAAAAGATTGGTGAATTCTTCTTCCTCGTAATAAGGTCTGATCCAGTCCCAAGAAAAATCTATGGGATACTCTTTTTCGATTTCTCTAACCGCATCAAGGCAAGATTCCGTCGTTTGCGTGGCATATTGCGCAAACATCGGAAAGAAAATAAAACGCTTAAAGCCTTCCTTCATCAAACGCTCGACTGTCGTTTTAACGCTGGGAGCACCCACTTTCATTCCCATGGCCACGGTGATGTTTTCGGGCAATCTTTCATTAAGCACATCCACCAACCTTTGCGTGTAAACCATCAAAGGAGAGCCATCGGGCATCCACACTTTCTTATAGCGCTCGGCACTTTGTGCCGGCCTGGTGCGAAGGATTACGCCACGCAAAATCGGCTGCCAAAACCATGCCGGCAACTCAATAATCCGAGGATCCGACAAAAAGTCCTTCAAATAGGTGCGTAACGCCGCCTCCGTGGGTGCCGCGGGCGAGCCGGTATTGATCAGAATAACTGCGGTCTTGTTTTGCATCAGAAAAAAAGCCAAAAAAAGTTTTCCGAAGGTTAGCACAGTTGACATTAAGAAAATGCGCTAGACTCGGCTAATTTCGCACATATTTTGAAAAGGAAAGTCAATGTCAAACAAGGCCATCGTCAGTTTTTCAGGCGGACAAGACTCAACAACGTGTCTTTTTTGGGCATTAAAACAGTACGATTATGTCGAAACCGTGGGTTTTAATTATGGCCAAAAAAATGCTGTGGAATTGATCTGCCGAAGAGCCATCTTAGAAAAAATTCAGGCGGATTTTCCCGAGCTTTCTCACAAACTGCGCGGTGATTTGGTAATTGACGCGACAACTTTCGGTCAGGTCTCGGCAAGCGCTCTGACAAGTTCGGGGGAGCCGATTGACGCTCACGGAAGAGACGGACTTCCCACCTCTTTTGTGCCCGCCAGAAATTTAATGTTTATGACATATGTAGGCGCACGCGCCTATCTAAGGGAAATTCATACGATTGTCACCGGTGTGGGACAAGCTGACTTTTCAGGCTATCCGGACTGCCGCCGTGACACGATGGACGCCATGCAAAAAGCGCTCACCCTCGGCATGAACTGGGAAATCGAGATCGTTACTCCGTTAATGTTCAGAAGCAAAGCTCAGACTTGGGAACTCGCCCACGAGTTAGGCGGTGACAAACTCGTCGATTTTATCGTCCGCGAGACACACACATGTTACGAAGGCGATCATGAGCATTTTCATCCTTGGGGATTTGGTTGCGGACACTGTCCGGCCTGTGTGTTACGCAAAAAAGGCTTTGAAGAATTTATTGCCTCAACTCGATGACGGCATTTTTAAGGCCTGGTGCTTCCAGGCCTCACGCTTAAAATTTAGGATGTGCTACTAAACGCGGTCTCAAATAGGCGATGACCATCGCGGCCAAAATCGACATCCAAAATTTTCCGAGCACTTGTCCGGTAATAAATTCCAGGCTGCCGAAGGCCAAATATAAGAAAATCGCGCTGTCGATCACGGAACCTGCCAAACCGGCCATTACGACCGAGAAAGCGGGAAAGCGTTTTCTCATCGGCGTATAAACGGCAAAGTCGGCAAGCTCAGAAAAACAAAAGGCGGCGGCGGAAGCAATCACCAGAGAAGGCGCGGCAAAAAGGGCTGACAAAAATGTTCCGACGGCAATCGCCACCAAAGAAAATGGCGCTCCCAAAAAAGCCTGAACGCCATTTCGCAAAACCAAAGCGGCGCCGGCAATCATCACCGCGGAAGGCGCCATCAATCCGGGCCAAACAGGAATAAGACAGGGACCATTGGTTTCACAAACCAAGCCGACATTGACAACGACCCAATTGCTCAAAGGAATCGTCAAAATAAAAAGCGTTAAAGCAACAAGGCCGCAGAGCGTGTCCTTGTTGAGCCACTTATGGGACATAAGAGCCTCCGTTTGAAGACGGAACCGCAGACCCGGTAGCACAAACCGACGCGGCAACGTTTTTTGTTAAAGAAATTGAAAGTTGGATTTTATAGCTTTTTGAGCAAATTACGAAATTTTTCTGTCAAAATCCATAGTTAACATAACTATCTATAAATAAAAATCCCATGAATTTTCACTGCTGTCCAAATTAAAAATGTGCATAGGCTAGTTGGGAAAGCCTCTTCT
>CABMQD010000004.1 GCA_902388655.1 uncultured Sutterella sp.
TCAGTGGCGCGAGCCGCTGACACAGTAGGGAATCCTCGGCGTTCACGCCGAGGAGGATGTCAAAGTAGCTGTTTAGTTGGCGCATGTGGATAGATAATGTGTACACACAATTAAGAAAAGTCCTCGAACCCAATGATTCGAGGACGGCTATATCTGTTGATTATTGAATAAGTTAACTTTCACCTGGCACGACGAATATTGGCATTCTGCAGGTGGATATCATGGCGCGGGTAGTGCTTCCAAATACCAGTGATGTAACGCGTCCTTTCCCATGAGAACCCATGACAATCATGTCTAGTTGCTCATCCGCATAGTTGGTCAATGTTGTGTACAGAGATCCGTACAAGCGAACTGGTTTTGCCTCAATTCCCGCGGCGGAGAGTACAGCCAAAGGGGAAGCGGTGGCTTTTTGATATTCCTTTTCTTCATACTGTGGCAAAAGCTTATTCATTTCCAGTACGTCTTTATCCTGAAGCTCGGTAGGAATGGTTTCTTCGCTCGATTGTACGTAGACCACTTCAAACGAAGCGTTTTCTCCAAAAAGCTCTTTATTGTGTGCCACAAATTTTGCGCAACGCTCGCCAAAGCCGGATCCATCCACCGCTATTGCAATTTTCAAATTTTCATTGCGAGGGGTGTAATGTTCACGGCACACGAGAACCGGGCACGAGGCTTTGGCAATGGTTCCTAAGGAAACTGAGCCCAAATAGAGATTCTTTAGAGCGCTTAATCCTCTGGCGCCCATAACGATTAAATCCGCCCCGATTTCTCGGGCGTAATCGGCGATCACCTTAGCCGGATGACCGATTCGGCTGCTCTTAATGACGCTACTCGGTAAAGTTTCTATATCTTCCGCCATATCTTTATAGACGGCGTCAATTTTGTCTTCGTAGGACCAATCTTGAGCGTAGAAGTCACCAACTTCTGTGCAGTGATCCAAAAAAGGCTTTTGAACATAAAGCAAATCAATGGTTGGCTTTTGTGATTCAAGCCAGGACTTTCTGCTATTGACGAAACGAATGGCTTCACGGCAATCCGCCCCGCCATCAATCGGAATTAATACACGCATAAAAGACTCCCAATTTAAAAATTAAACTCATCAACTCAATAAGTTATAAAGATATTGGGTCTTTTCCAACTAATTTCAGTGTACGCCCATCCAGCGGAATCAAATAAGAGGAAATAGACTAAATTGATGAAAGGCAAAGAGAAGAAAGCCCGAAGGAATTAACGCTCCATCGGGCTTAGGTAGGAGAATTCGGATTGAACCGAATCATTGAAATTTAAGAATTCGGAACCACCAAAATCGGAAGGTTCGTCGCGGCGATCATAGCGCGGGTGGAACTGCCGAATACCAGCGAGCGCAAGGCGCCCTTGCCGTGCGTGCCCATGACCATAACATCCAAATTTTCATCAGCGTACTTCGGAAGAACATCCTCGGGGTTGCCGATTAATTTGACCGCCTTCACAGGGACACCCGCAATGTCGAATTTTTCAACCGGAGTCTTCACCGAGGCTTCAAATTCCAAACCTTGGATTTCTTCCCAAGTCATTTGAGGTGGAACCGGCCCTTCGTTGACGAAATCCGGAGCATAGAGCGGATCGTCAGGCACGACGTTGATAATCTCAAAAGTTGCGTCCTTGCCAAAGAAGTGGCGATGGGCGATGAGGTACTCGGCGCACTTCGGTCCGAAGGGCGAATCGTCTACGGAAAGTCCAACGCGAAGAGCGCCAGGCTTGACTTCTGTGGTTTGACGGAAAACAAGCACCGGACACTTCGAGGAGGCAATCGTAGCCAGCGACACGGAGCCCAAGTACAAGTTTTGCAAAGCACTTAATCCGCGAGCCCCCATGACGATCAGATCCGCTCCTTGTTCATTGGCGTACTGCGGAATGAGCTGAGCGGGATGCCCCACTAACGAGGTCTTCTTCACCGGTACCGGAATGGACTCAATTTCTTGACGCATGCCGGACCAAATTGCTTTGGATCGAGCCTCATAGTAGGCGCTTAAATCAAATTCCGCTTGTTCGGTGACTCGTTCAACAATAGGCTTTTGAACATAGACGAGCTCAATTTCGGGCTTGTCGTGTTCGAACCATTCTTTTTTAGAGGCAACAAAACGAATCGCTTCGCGGCAATCTTTACCGCCGTCAACAGGAACTATCACACGCATAAATCGCATCTCCATGTTGTTTTTTTGAATAATGAGAGAGTGTGCAAAAAATTCTTTAAATTCAATGTGTTGGTTGTTTCGAACTTTTGCCTGCTTTCTTAATTCCAGTGTACTCCGATATTAGGGTTAGCGAGCACTTTTTTTGTATTGGGCAGAAACCTTAAAAGTGTTCTGCAAATAGGGAAAATGCCTTGAAAATCAGACTGAAAAGCGATTTTGTTAAGACTATAATTAGACCTTTCTTTGACTTATAACAAGCGAATAATCATGCAAGATTTGTCCCAGATCATTGCCGAGGCAAAGAGCGCATTTGCTCAGGCAAGCACGCCGGCCGCTTTGGAAGACGCGAAGGCTAAATTTTTAGGGAAAACCGGTTCCATTACGGTTTTGATGAAAGGACTCTCCAAACTCACGCACGAAGAAAAGCGCGAGATGGGACAAGCTTTAGGCAGCGCCAAGCGCGCAGTGGAAGAAGCGCTTGAGACTCGCCGCGAAGAATTGGCTAATGAAAAGTTAGCGGCGCGTTTAGCCGCTGAAGCTTTGGATGTGACGTTGCCCGGTCGCAAATATCCTCAAGGCGGTGTACATCCGGTGGTCATGACGCAGATGCGCATTGAAGAAATTTTCCGTTCCATCGGTTTTGATGTGGCCGATGGTCCTGAAATTGAAACGGATTGGTATTCCTTTACCGCACTGAATAATCCGCCCAATCACCCGGCTCGCTCCATGCAAGACACATTCTACGTGGATATGAAGGACGAAACGGGCAAACTCTTGCCATTGCGCCCGCACACCTCGCCGATGCAGGTGCGTTACGCCCGTACGCATACGCCGCCGATTAAGGTTTTGGCGCCGGGCCGTACCTACCGTGTCGACAGTGATGCCACGCACTCACCGATGTTCCATCAGGTTGAAGGTTTGTGGATTGACACGGACGTGAGCTTTTCGGACTTGAAGGGGGTTTACACGGATTTCTTGCGCCAATTCTTTGAAACCGATGAGCTCAAGGTGCGTTTCCGTCCAAGTTATTTCCCGTTCACTGAACCTTCCGTTGAAGTGGACATGATGTTTACGAGCGGACCGAAGAAAGGTCGTTGGTTAGAAATTTCCGGTGCCGGTGAGGTGCATCCGAATGTGGTTCGCAATTACGGGTTGGATCCGGAGCGTTATATCGGTTTTGCCTTCGGTTCCGGTCTTGAACGTCTGACGATGCTTCGTTATGGAATTGACGATCTGCGTCTTTTCTTTGAAGGCGATCTGCGCTTTTTGAAGCAATTCAATCGTTAATGGCTCAACAATTTTTGAAGAGAAAACAAGATGTTATTTTCTGAAAGCTGGTTACGTTCCTACATTAATCCGGATTTGACGACGGATGAACTGTGTGAAGCCATGACGATGGCGGGTCTTGAAGTGGAGGAAGTGAGCACTGTGGCTCCCGCCTTTACGGGGGTGGTTGTGGCGCGTGTTCTTTCTGTGAAAGACCATGAAAATTCTGACCACTTGCATGTCTGTCAAGTCGATGTCGGTGATGGCGGTGAACCTTTGCAAATTGTTTGCGGCGCGCCCAATGTGCGCGAAGGCATTTTAGTGCCTTGCGCCAAGATCGGCGCCGTGTTGCCCGGTAACTTCACCATCAAAAAGGCAAAAATGCGCGGTGAAGTGTCTATGGGCATGCTTTGTTCTGCCCGTGAATTGGGTATTACCGAGGATCACTCCGGTCTTTGGATTCTGCCCGACGATTTGACGGTCGGCGAGGATATTCGCACGGCTTGCCATTTGGATGATAAAAAGATTGAAATCAAGCTTACGCCGAACCGTGGTGATGCCCTGTCTTTGATTGGTGTGGCTCGCGATCTGCATGCCATTACCGGAGCGCCTTTGACATTGCCTGAAATGCCGGCGGTGCCCGCTAACTCCGAAACGAAGATTGACATCAAGATTGATGCGCCCGACTTGTGCGGCCGTTATACGACCCGCCGAATTGATCACTTAAACATTCATGCGCCGACGCCGCAATGGATGAAGGACCGTTTGGAACGAAGCGGTCAGCGCAGCATTTCCGCACTGGTGGATATTTCCAACTATGTGATGTTGGAAACCGGTGTACCCACGCACTTTAGCGACGCGCAAAAGATTCAAGGGGGTTGCTATACCGTGCGTTGGGGTAAGGACGGTGAAAAGATTGAACTCTTAAACGGTCAAACCATTGATGTAGATCCCGGTTTTGGTGTCATTTGTGATGCCAATGGTCCCAAAGTGCTCGCCGGCATCATGGGTGGGGAAGACACTAAGGTGACCGATGAGACGACTTGTGTGTCGATTGAATCCGCTTTCTGGCATCAAAAAGCGATTCAAGGTCGCTGCCGTCGTTTGAATTTCTCAACGGATGCGGCCTACCGTTATGAACGTGGCGTGGACTTTGGTCAAACCGAACAAGTTCTCAACTACATTACGCGTTTAGTTGTTGAAATTTGCGGCACGGATAAGACGGAAATCGGTCCGGTGATTGACGCCGTGACGGTGTTGCCTGAACGTCACGAAGTCACGATGCGCGCTGATCGCACTCGTAAAGTGATCGGTATGGATATCGATACCGACACGATGGCCGAGTGCTTTAAGCGTTTGGGTTTTGAATTCACGCTTAAAGATGAAGTCTTTAGCGTGAAGGCGCCGACCTATCGCTTCGATATCGAAATTGAAGAAGATCTCATTGAAGAAGTGGCCCGTTTGGTGGGGTACGAAAAGTTGCCCGATGTGCCGCCCAAGGCTCGCGCCTATATGCACACGCGCCCCGAAGGCATGAGAAGTGTGCACAGCCTGCGCCTGAAGTTAGCCGACCTGGGTTATCAGGAGCTGATTAATTTCAGTTTTGTGCCCCGCGAATGGGAAAAGGATTTCGCCGGTAACGACAATCCGATCGAATTGCTCAATCCAATCGCAAGCCAACTGTCCGTAATGCGCACGCAGATGATCGGCGGTTTGGTGGATATCCTCAAGTACAACCTCAACCGCAAGGTAACGAGCGCTCGTTTGTTTGAGGTGGGGCGTATTTTCCGCCGTGATGAATCGGTGGAAACGACGGAACACTCTGTTAAGGGTGTGGACCAGCCGGTGCGAATCGCGGGTCTCTTGTATGGCGATGCGATGGGTGAGCAATGGGGCGTGCCCGCTCGCCAGGCGGACTTCTTTGACGCCAAGGGCGACGTGGAACGTTTGATTGCGCCGCTTAAGGCCTCTTTTGTAGCAAAGACTTTCCCGGCACTTCACCCCGGACGCAGTGCGGCGATTGCGTTGGATGGTAAAGAAATCGGTTTTGTGGGTGAACTGCATCCGAAGCTTCAGCAGACCTATGGTCTTCCGCATGCGCCGATCGTCTTTGAAATTGATGTGGCTTCGATTTTGCCCAAGGATGTGCCCTGGCACACGCCGGTGAGCAAATTCCAACCCATTTCGCGCGATATCAGTGTGGTGGTGCCCCATGGCGTCACCTTCGCGGCTTTGCAAAAAGCGGTGACTGAAGCAGCTCAAACCGATAAGCGCTTGGCGGGCTTTGTCTCACTCGATCTCTTTGACCTTTATCACAAAGCCGCCGAAGGGGATAAGCCCGCGGAAGTGAGCATGGCTTTCCGCATGACGGTGCAGCCTGAGGATGAAAATTACTCGGGTGAAGCCGCTGAAGCAGCGTTGCAGGCGGTGGTGGAAGCGCTCCAAGCTCAAGGGGCGGTGTTGCGCCAGTAATTGGATGTCGGTTACTTAAAAAAGCAGTTCAGGGCCTTTTGTTGAAAAAGGCCTTGACTCGCTTTAGAGAGAAAAAGAACTGAAAAATCAAAGGAAAATCATTTCTTTGGTACAATGCTCGCATTGTAAAAATCAAGAATGAAGAGAGAGCTATGGAAACGAAAACCATGACGAAAGCCAATTTGGTGGAGATGCTTTTTAACCGCATGGGAATGAATAAACGTGATGCCAAGGTTATGGTGGACGCGTTTTTTGATGAAATCCGCGCGGCGTTGGAAAGTGGTCGCACCGTGAAGCTTTCCGGATTCGGTAATTTCCAATTGCGTGACAAGGCCCAGCGTCCCGGCCGCAACCCGAAGACCGGTGAAGAAATCGCCATTACGGCCCGCCGCGTGGTGACCTTTCATGCCAGCCAAAAATTGAAGGAAGCGGTCGCCAAGACCCACCCCTCTTTGCGCGAAACCAATAACCTCTAATGCTTCGGGAGGACCATCATGGCTTCTGAAGAACCGGTACGCATGCTCGAAGGCGAAACGAAGGATTTCGAGCTCACCGAGTTGGATGCTCCGGAAGAAGAACTGCTGGGGCGCTACTTGCCGATTGGTGATGTGGCGAAATCCATCGGCGTGAATCCTTCCGTGTTGCGCTTTTGGGAGCAGGAGTTCCCGCAGTTGCGCCCGACCAAACGCGGTAATCGTCGGTATTACTGCTCGGAAGACGTGGCGCTTATCCGCACCATTCAGCATTTGCTCTACGAAGAGCACTACACGATCTTAGGGGCCCGCAACAAGATTCATGAGCTGCAGGTTCAAAATAAGGTCAAGGATATTTTGGATGAAAAGGCGAGCGCGCCTTTGCATACTCAACCCAAGGAACCGGTTTTGGATTTGGCGGCTACGCTGACCGAATTGAAAGCCATCCGTGCTATTTTGAGTTCGCCCGCCCTGGAGGAGTCTCTCCGCCAGGAGCAGCAGGCCAAGGAGAAAGCCGAGCGTGACGCGGTAGAAAATTTCGCCTTGGTATCGGAAGATTTAAACGAGCTCCTGGCGAAAGAAGCGGAAGAAGAAGCTAAGGAAGCGGAAGTCTCTGAGGAGCAAGAAGAAGTCACGGCGCCTCATTCTTATGATTTAGGGGCCATTGGGGTCGACAGCGAGGATTTCCTTCAGCCGAGTCCCAAGATTGGTCACCTGGAGGTTTCTTCGGAAAAAAAGTCGCAAGAACCTTCTAAAGAGCAAAAGCCCAAGGTGGATACCTCGCACTTGGTGGTACCCCCTTTGCCGGGTGAGCGTCATGAGTTCACGATTGGCATGAAAGTGCCGAAAAATCAGGACACGGCTTTTATCTACACCTCCGCTTCGACCTGGAAGAAAAAATAGCCTAGGGCCTGTTTGCCAAACCGGGTGGGATTGTGTAATATTCCCATCCTTACGTCGGGGCGTAGCGCAGCCTGGTAGCGCACTTGCATGGGGTGCAAGGGGTCGCGAGTTCGAATCCCGCCGCCCCGACCATTGAAATTTCAAAAAAGAGATCGGTTAGTCCGGTCTCTTTTTTTTCAAAAAAATCCGCCGAATAAATCGGCGGATCGTCTTTAAGGCTATTTCAAGAATTTCTTAAAATCGTTATCAAGCTTTGCCAACGAGTCATTGATTTGCTTTTGTTCATCTTGTGCCCATTTGCGATTGTCTGCTATGGCCTTATCAGTGCGCTCAAGTGCCTTTTGAAGTTCTTGAGCTTGGGGGCCGCCAGCAGTTTTTCGGTTATTGACAATAGAGACGGGGTCAAGTGCTTTGCGGAATTCCGCCTCTGACATTGGGCAAACCGTGGAAGCCTGAGGATATTCTTTCTTTACGACTTCAGCGTAGATTCGCTTCACTTGATCATAGGGAAAGTCTGTTGGTTTGATGTTGTTAGCTTTGGCATAAGAAACCATTTGACTGGCGACGTGATGACCAACTCGGAACGGAAGTTTATGCTCGCGCATTAGCACATCGGCGATTTCCTGAGAAGCTGTCCAGTCGTTGTTGAGTTCTTCCATCGCTCGCTCGGGATTGATCCGAAGTGCTTTAAGCACTCTTTGGAACGTATCGAGCATTTTGATTGTTTCCACAGCCATTTGAGTGTTGGGGCCGACGCGCTTAGCATCAACCATTCCCGGAATGACGTTGTGAGCGCGATAAATGGGGGTTTGAGCTTGACCGATCACATTGCTGGCGGCGATTCGAACATTGATCATCAAACCGGGATTACGCTTTTGAGGCATCGCAGAAGACACATAAGTGTTGTCACCGCCTTCCTGTAACAAAATCCACGGGCGCGGTTGAGCGTACTGCACGGATACGTCTTCAATGAATGATCCAACGTGCAAAGCAATAGACGTGAGAATGGAGCCGAATTCAACAGGTTCATCAACGGGTTTCATTTGCGCGGCGTCATATGCATCGGGCACCGGACCGTCAAAACCCAAATATTGAGCCATTCTGTCGCGATTGAGAGGCCAACCTGTGCCATTGAGAACGGTTGTGCCCATGGCGCATAGGTTAAGGCGAGCATAAAACTCCTCAAGTCGTTGAGCATCTCGCTTAAAACTGGCTAAAAAGCCTTGCAGATAATGAGCGTAACTGTTCGGTTGTGCAGCGACACCGTTTGTGTAGTTAGGAACGATCGTCTTTGTATTCGCTTTGGCCATCTCATTGAGTGTTTCCATGATATCGGCTAACTTCAAAGAAACCGCTAGAACATTGTCACGCATAATGGCTGAATAATACGTGGCGTGCATGTCTTGGCTGGAACGACCGACATGGAGCATGGTTGCGTCCATCCCGACTTCTTTAATCAGATAGGGTTCAAAGGCAATCACACGATTAGGACGAGCGCCATTTTCTTTATTACCGTTATCAAGCACAGTTTGAAGACCGGCTGCGATTTTGCCGGCCGTTTGTTTAGGAAGCAATCCTTCTTCGGTATTGATGACCAAAGAGGCTTTATTGATTTCTCCTAACCAGAAAAACTCATCACGTTTTGTAGAGTTATCAATTGCTTGC
Source organism: uncultured Sutterella sp. (assembly GCA_902388655.1). Lineage (GTDB taxonomy): Bacteria > Pseudomonadota > Gammaproteobacteria > Burkholderiales > Burkholderiaceae_F > Aphodousia. Next base: position 8,954 of record CABMQD010000004.1, read on the forward strand.
GCACTTTGGGCAAGAAAAGCACAGGCGGAAGCGATCACAATAAGTTTTAAAGAGGGTTTCATAAGTATTGACTCCTAATTTAGAAGTTAGGTTCGAGACGACCTCTTTATGGTAGCCCTTTAGCTACGCCTGATCATTGCTTAAAATTCAATTTGATCATTGCATAAACTGCAAAAATAGGTTTCTTATGTCTTCTTTGCATAGTCTGACAGCTTGGCGTTATTTCATCGCTTTTGCCGAAAGCGGTCATATGAATGATGTTGCGAACCGTTTCGATCTTAATGTTTCAACGGTCAGTCGCAGCATTCGTCAACTGGAAAAATCTTTGGGACAGAGTTTGGTCAAGGGGAACACAAAAAAATTAGAACTGACCGAAACGGGGGTTACCAGTTATCGGTTGATGAAGCCCGTGATTGAACAATTTGACCGTGTTCTGGGTGAAATTCATACCATTGAACCGGTTGTCGCCGGAGTGATCCGTTTGTCGGTTGCGGGAGGATTTGCGGGAACATATCTTTTGGATTGCTTGGAGCAATTCAATCGCATGTACCCGCAAGTTAAATTTAATGTGTTTTCTGGTCTAAAAATTGCCGCGTTACGTTCCGGCGCTTGCGACTTAGTCACGGTAACAGGTCGTCCGAAAGATAAGGATGTGATATGTATTTATCGCGGAACAAATCATTACGTTGCAGTTGCCTCGGCGGATTTCTTAAAACAATTAAATAGACAGATAAAAGATCCGGCTGATTTGAGCGGTCTGAGAGTTTTCGCCTACAGTGGCCCAGAGCGAGAGCCGACACGCTATTTGGTAAAAAATCGATCTCAAAGACAGTTAGTCGATTTCGGACAATGTCTGTATACCGACAGTATTTCTGCTATTAAGCAGGCTGTTTTGGACGGCAAAGGCGTGGCCATCGATTTGCCCTTGATTCACTGCTATAAAGAAATGATTTCAGGACAAATGATCCCTATTTTGCACGGTTGGCATAAAGCGGATGAAGAACTTTTCACCGTAGTGGACAAAATTGTCTGGCATAAGCCTCGCGTGAGAATTTTTGCGCAATGGTTTTCTGAGGAGTCCAGAACCTATTACCGAAATGTTTTTGAGAGTTGCAGAAACTTATTAAAACGTTAGGGGAGTGAAAGTCACAGAAAAAGTTCCTGCAGATCTGATAAAAAGTCCCAACCTTTGTCCGAAGCAACGAAACGGGTAAGGGGGGCGGGCATTAGCCCCAACGATTGAGCTTTAGAAATCCTGTCATGGATGTCATCAAGGGTCAGGTCCGTGCGCTTTTGCAAAAAGTCCAGTGGCGCGCCTTTTCGAAGCCTTAAGACATTGAGCATGAATTCGAAGGCTTGCTCATCTTTGGCTACCCTCCTCTGATGGGCAACGGCATTGCCTTTGGCCGCGTGTGCCATGAAGCTCTTCGGCTGATTGTAACGAGCCTCCCGTAAGATTCTCCCGTCTTCTAAAGTGACTTTGCTGTGAGCGCCGGCGCCGCACGCGATGTAGTCGCCGAACTGCCAGTAATTTAGGTTATGACGGCAATGAAAGCTCGGTTTGGCGTAACCTGAGATTTCATAGTGTTCATACCCGGCTTCTTCCAAAGTTCGGGCGACCAGGTCTTGCATTTGAAAGACTGTGTCGGTATCGGGCATACCGGCAGGGATATGTTTGGCAAAAACAGTATTGGGTTCAAGCGTCAGCTGATAAAAGGACAGATGATTGCTTTGGGCGGCAATGGCCTCCTGAAGCTCTAATTCGAGCTCTCCAAGCGTTTGACCTGGCAGGGCAAACATCACATCCAAATTGAAGTTTTCAAACGATTCTCGGGCGATTTTGATGGCTTCTCGGGCCTGCGTGCCATTGTGGATTCTTCCCAAACGTTTTAATAGGTCATCATTGAAACTTTGAATGCCCATGGAAAGGCGGTTGATTCCAATGCGGCGGTAGGATTCAAAGTGGGAGACGTCGACTGTGCCGGGGTTTGCTTCAAGCGTGATTTCGATATCCGTACTTGTTCGGTATAAAGAGAAAACCGCCTCTAAAAAAAGTGCTAATTCTGAAGGCTCCATTAAAGACGGAGTGCCGCCGCCAATGAAAATGCTGATGAGTTCTCTGCCCTGGGCGAGGGGAACGGAGCGTTTAAGATCGGTGATGAGCGCCTCTACATAGCGCCGGGAGGGATTGCCGACAGTCGGCAGCGCGTGAGAATTAAAGTCGCAATAAGGACACTTTCTCACGCACCAGGGCCAATGAACGTAAAGAGAGAGCGGGATGTCTGAGCTTCTCATACCATCCAGCGTTTTTTCATTTCATCGATCAGTTTAACCATCGCAAGCCCCCGATGGCTGACGGCGTTTTTCTCCTCCGCTGTGAGTTCTGCGGCCGTTTTTCCGCGTTCAGGCAATAGAAAATGGGGGTCGTAGCCAAAACCACCATCTCCTCTGGGTTGGTCAATCACCTCGCCGTACCATCGACCCTCGGCAATGATGGGTTCGGGGTCTTCAGCGTTTCGCACCGCTACCAAAACGCAAGTGTAGTGAGCGCCTCGATCTGAAGAGCCTTGAAGTTTTTCTACCAAAAGGGCGTTATTTTTTTTGTCGTCGCCCGGTTCGCCCGCGAAACGCGCCGAACGCACACCGGGGGCGCCACCTAACGCATTCACACAAATACCGGAATCGTCCGCGATGGCGGGCAGTCCCGTGAGCTTAGTAGCGTGACGCGCTTTCGCGAGGCAATTTTCAAGAAAGGTTTCGTACGGTTCTTCGGCTGCAGGAATGTGAAATTCACCCTGAGGATGCACTTCGACGTTCAATGGAGCTAAAAGTCTGTTGAACTCACGAAGCTTTCCCTTATTGTTGCTGGCCAACACAATTTTCATTTCTTAGATTCCTCATTAGGCGGCAAGAGCGGCTTTTTGAAGTTCGATGATTTGAGCGATCGCTGTTTTAGCGAGCACGGTCATTTGTGCCATTTCATCTTCGGTGAAGGGCTCGCCTTCGGCGGTGCCTTGAATTTCCACGAAACGTCCATCGCTTGTCATCACAAAATTCATGTCGGTTTCGCTGTTACTGTCTTCCGGATAATCAAGGTCGATTACAGGAACTCCCTCAAATATGCCGGCGCTGATGGCGGCCACATGGCCTTTGAGAGGATTCTCCGTGATTTGTTTTTTCTCGAGCATAGTGCGGATCGCCAGCGCCAAAGCAACCCAGGCTCCGGAAATGGAAGCGCACCGCGTGCCGCCATCGGCTTGAATGACATCGCAATCCAATTGAATTGTGAAGTTGTCAATTTTGGAACGATCCACCACGGCGCGAAGAGCGCGACCGATTAAACGCTGAATTTCCTGAGTACGGCCGGATTGCTTGCCCTTGGCGGCTTCACGGTCACAACGGGTGTGCGTGGCTCGAGGCAGCAGCCCGTATTCGGCGGTAACCCAGCCTTCAGGACGGTCCTTGAGAAATTTCGGTTTTCCCTCAATGACAGAGGCCGTACAGATCACCTTTGTGTCGCCGACCTCCACTAAGACAGAGCCCTCGGCGTGCTTGGTGTAGTGAGTGGTAAAGCGCACGGGGCGCATTTCATTGGGTTGACGGTGTGAAGGACGCTCAAACATATTTTCCAATCCTCGCAAACAATATCAGAAATTTTTTTCGCGTTTCTTTAGGCGCGGCTCGAAAAGCATGGAACCGCCCATGGCGGTAGTCCATGGCCCTTGAACGTTGTCCTGCGGACGCCAATGTTGAGCCGCATCATCGCTTGTGTAAAAACCTTTGTCCGTTTGCGCAAAGAGCTTGTCACCGCGGCCGTCCAAAGCGACAAACATGCCGATTTCTTTGCTGATAAAGCGTGGATGCCAGAAGCGCCCTTCTTGGGAGGCAACGTAAATGCCTTTTTCACAGGCGGCAAAGAGTTTGCCTTGAAAATTCAAAAGAGAAAAGAAGTGTCCGCAGGCGTTGCCGTCATATTTGAGACGCCAGCGCGAGCCTGAAGACGCTTGGAAGATGGCGTCGTTGGTGCAGGCATAGAGCATGTTCTCAAAGCTTTCAATATCGACGAATTCCGCGCCTTTTCGTTGGGGACTCACTTGTGCGAAATGAGTTTCATCGGGAAGCGTGCTGTAGATGCCGTTGTCGGCAACGACGAAAAGCTGTCCCCGATGAAAGGTGAGACCCCGCAAGACTCCCATCGGCTGATTTTCATCTTCGTAGAAGATTGACCATGTTTGGCGGAAGTCGTGGCTGATTTCTATGCGGTTGAACAGGTAATTCAGTCGGAAAGACGCTTCCGGCACATCTATAACTAAAGGCATTTTTATTTTCCAAAACGTGAATCTCGATTGTAAAGCAAAGCCGAGGTAGCGCAACAGGAATGCAAAGTGTCCAAAAGGACACAGAAGAGGGAAAAAGAGTCCTCGGAAATAGTAAATGTCTCAAAAAAAGAGACACGACAGAGGGGTTTTTTATGGATAAATTTGACGCGCGGGGGGGGGTATGTGGTAGGAAAATTCCAGACAGCAAAGCAATTGTCATCGTGATGATTGACTTTCAAAGATAGATATTCCAATTTCTTTCATAGGAATAAAAGATCATGAAAAAGACTTTAGCTGCTGTTGCTGTCTTGGGCGCTTTTGCGGGTTCCGCATTTGCCGCCGATGTCACTCTCTACGGCCGTATCGACGGCGGTTTCCAATATAACGACAACCAGGTCAAGATTGATGGCCAAAAGGTTGTCGAGGACTCCAGCTTCAAGATGGGTTCCGGTCAATCCACGGGTAGCCGTTTCGGTATTAAGGGCACGGAAGAAATTTCCGAAGGTTTGAAGGTTGGTTTCGTGTTGGAACACGGTTTTAACTTTGATGACGGTAGTTTTGGTGACGACGACCGTATGTGGAACCGTGAAGCTTCCTTGCAATTGATCAGCGATACGTATGGTACGTTGGCTTTGGGCCGTATGGGTACGATCAAGTCCGATTGTGGCACGTTCGCCCTTTTTGCTGACCGCACGAACCCCTTCGGTACGAGTTGGTCTAACATCCCGGGTGTTGGCAGTGACTTCTTTGCTGGTACAGAGTCCCGTTGGGATAACATGATCACCTACAAGTCTCCGACATTTGCCGGCACGACTGTGTACGCTCAGTACTCCATGGGTGGCAATGGTGATGATGAAATGACGCACCGCGCTGATCGTTACGCCGCCTTGGGTGTTGACTTTGTAGCCGGTAACTTGGAATTGGTCGGTGTGGTTGACTGGATCGACGAAGCTTATGGTGCAACGGTGGTTGGCGAACAAGGTGACACAGACATCGTTGATACCAAGGATCGTAAGGATCAATACACGATCAATTTGGGCGGTAGCTATGACTTCGGTGTCATGAAGACCTATTTGTCTGCTCAATACTTCAAGAACGCCAATGATGTGGCCGGTATCGTCAGCGTGATGGACGACGCCATTGAACTCGATGACTACGTTGTGGAGGGCGATGGTGCCACCAAGCTTGAAGCTCTCAAGGATCCGACATGGGGTGCCTACTTTGATGAATTCAAGGGCTATGGCATCGCTATCGGTGCTAACGTTCCCGCCTTTGGTGGTAACTTTGTAGCCTCTTTGGGTTACACGGACGCTGAAGAAGAAAACGTGGACGCTGATGTGACGGTTTACTCTGCCACGTTGGGTTACACCTATCCGTTGAGCAAGCGCACGAACTTGTACGCTGTGGGTGGTTACAACAACCGCGAATTCAAGTTCAACGGTAATGACCCAGACTACAACAAGGTTGAACAAGATCAATACCAAGTCATTTTCGGTATGGTTCACAAGTTCTAATCTGAGCAGGCTTCTAATCTGAGTTAGACAGTTTTCTACTACCTTCTGTCTGATTTAGTTAGTTGTTAAGCGAGTTTGAGAGCAGAAATGTTTCTCAAGCTCGCTTTTGTTGCAAAAAAACAACGCAAATTTATTATCTTGATTTCTTTGTTAATCTCTTTTATTTTCAAATAGATAGCCATTGATTATTCATTGAAACTATATAACTCCGCTTAATGCAGAACTCGATAGAAAGTTTGACTTGATTCTTTAAAGCGAGCCACAATGCAACCTAAGCAGAAAGTATTCTGCGTTTTCCTCTAGAGGAAAAACAATCTGTTTTTTCATATAAAAAGGTAGTAATTATGAAAAAGACTTTAGCTGCAGTCGCCGTTCTCGGCGCCTTTGCCGGCTCCGCTTTCGCTGCCGACGTGACTCTCTACGGCCGTATCGACGGCGGTTTCCAATATAACGACAACCAGGTCAAGATTGATGGCCAAAAGGTTGTCGATGACTCCAGCTTCAAGATGGGTTCCGGCCAATCCACGGGTTCCCGTTTTGGTATCAAGGGCACGGAAGAAATTTCTGAAGGCTTCAAGGTTGGTTTCGTGTTGGAACATGGCTTCACCTTCGATGACGGCGGTTACGGTGACGACGATCGCATGTTCAACCGTGAAGCCACGTTGCAATTGATCAGCGACAACTATGGTACGTTGGCTTTGGGCCGTGTCGGTTCCATCAAGTCCGATGCTGGTTCTTTTGGTTTCTACGCCGCTGCTGTGAACCCCTTCGGTACGGGTTGGTCTGACCTTCCTGGTATCGCCGGTGCCGTTTTTGCCGCCGCTGACACCCGTTATGACAACACGGTCACCTATAAGTCCCCGACATTTGCCGGTACGACCGTGTACGCTCAATACTCTATGGGCGGTAACGATGACGATGAAATGACGCACCGCGCTGACCGTTACGCTGCTTTGGGTGTGAACTTTGTGGCCGGCAACTTGAACTTGGCCGCTGTGGTTGACTGGAAGGACGAAGCTTATACGGCTGCTCCGAAATATTTCAATGGTTCGGAAAAGATCGACTATAAGGATCGCGAAGATGAATACACCTTCAACGTCGGCGGTAGCTATGACTTTGGTGTCATGAAGACCTACGTGGCCGCTCAGTACTTCACGGGTGCTAATGATGTGGGTGGCATGGTTGGTGTGTTGGACGCTTCCGCTCCGGAACGTCTCTGGGAAGATGAAGATGGCGTCGAGACAGTCATGACATACGCTTCCTATGCCGATGATTTCCAAGGCTATGGTGTGGCTCTCGGTGCTAACGTTCCGGCTTTCGGCGGTAACTTCCTCGTGTCTTTGGCCTATTCAGATTCTGAAGAACAAAACTGGAATATTGATGGCACGGTTTACTCCGCTGGTTTAGGCTACACGTATCCGTTGAGCAAGCGCACGAACTTGTACGCTTTTGGTGTTTACAACAATCGTGAACTCAAGGGTGAACTTGACAACGTCAGCCACAAGATGGAACAAGATCAATACCAATTCGCCTTTGGTATGGTTCACAAGTTCTAATCTTTGCTTGATTAGCTAGTCAAAAGAGCTCGGGAACTTTGGTTTTCGGGCTCTTTTTGTAACTGCTAAAATCTTCTCCTGTCTCTCTTATCTCTCCGGGTGCTCACTGTGTTAATCAACGAAATTGAAAAGCTAAAAATAAATAGGGCATCACAAAAACGTACGTTGGCGAACTTTATCCTGCAACATAAGCAGGATGTTTACCATATGACTTTGGAAGAGCTTTCCGCTCGATCCACGGTGAGTGTGTCAACGATTTTAAGAACAATCCACTCACTGGGCTTTCAATCGTATGGTGATTTCAGAGAGGCTTTTTATGACTCCCTGCGAGTTCTCAATAAGACTGACGAATGGCTTGCCTGGTGTGAGCATTTAAACTCCGAGGCGCTCATTGAGAAAATGATTGAGGGTGAGCAAAATGAGTTGGAGACGTTAAAGTCTGTCGATCATCATAAACTTAGCCTCATTGTTGACAAGCTCATTTCTTGCCGCAAAGTTTTCGTGCTTGGACAGCACGCGTCGGCCGCGATGGCCTCGCTTTTGAGCTATGAATTGGGGAAGGTTCGGCAGGACGTTTTTTTGGTTTCACGTTTCGATCAAAATACCTATCAGTCCTTATCAAGCGCCACTGATCGTGATCTTGTTATTGTTTTTGCGTTTCCCCGGTATCCTAAAAATATTCTGAAAGCGGCTAAGTATTTGAGAGATAAAGGGTGCTTTATTGCTTGCATAGGTCATTCGAGCGAATCAATTTTTGGAGAATTGGCTGATCTTTATTTGGAAATCTATTTGAACTATTACGGATTCACCACGGGGTATTCGTCTATTATGACAGTGCTCAACTATGTTGTGCTATCGTATTGTCAACGCAATCCGGAAGCTGTAAAGCGCTGCATCGAAAACTTTGAAGCGGTGATGTTGGCGAACAACGTTTTTGTCACGGAATAGTTATTTTGCCCGTGCCAAAATGAGTGTGGCAAAAACCATTGCCGTGATGACCACGGCTATTCCCAGCCATACTTGAGGTACAATCCGATCGCCAAAGAGGAATATTCCGGCGATTTCTGACATCACGATCACTGAAAACTGCAGACAGGCGCTCAGCAGAATGTTGCCGTAGCCGTAAGCGAGAGAGAGGCAGCATTGAGCAAGCAAGGCGCTTACTGACATTCCTAATAAATAAAAGACGTTGTGGGTGTTTAGAGTAGAAAACTCTGCTTCCGTAAACGCGATTCCTAAAAAACTCAAAAGCAGTCCCGCTACGGAAAAATAAAACACGATGCGGGCAACCGGCTCATTTCTTTTGCCGAGTTGTTTGACATACAGATATCCGAAGCTTGAGCACAGCGCGGAAAGCAATCCGAAAATAATGCCGTTTTGAAAATTCATAGAAAAAGTCGGCTGAGCGACCAACACAATTCCGGTGAAACCCACGACAATGGCGGCTAAAAGCGAATATTTTTTCTCAACGTGAGTGGAAAAAATCAGCACAGAGATGGCGATAAACAACGGGGATGAATAAGTCAGCGTTGTCGAAGTGCCGATAGGGAGATCGGTAAGGCTAAAATAGAAAAACAGCACGGATAAGGCGCCGAAGACGCTTCTACCCAAATGAAGACATGGCGTCGAAGAGCGCAAACCGATTTTGTTGTAATAAATAAACGCGCTCAGGATGACGATGGCGACGAGTGAGCGATAAAACACCAATTCATAGGCTCCAAAATGCTCTAATCCCATTTTGGTGAACACGCCCATTAGGGCAAAACAAAATGAGGACAAAAACATCCACAGAGCCTTCATGTCAAAACCTTTTTTAATTAAGTCATTTAACGCTTTTCTTTCATCAGGGAATCCAGTCGTTCATAAGTCACGTCAAAGAGCTTTTGCACTTCGCTGAAAGTGGTGTCCGGGTGATTATTCCAATCTTGAAGACGGTGCTTATCAAAGCGTCCCTGCCCCATGGTGTTTAGCACCTCTCGAAACGCCTGCATCGCCGGCTGCCTGTAATGGGGGCGCTCAAGGATTTCATTTTGAGCTTTCATCATGGCGCAAAAGATGCTGTAAGTGGTGTCGGTGGGTTTGCACTGTCGTGTGTCTTTCCGATTCCATTTTTCGGGGCTGCTGATGAGTTCTTTCGCCCGTTTAATGATTTTTAGATCTTCGGCGGTGGGTGGACTTTGACGAGAGGCATCAAAGACAAAATTCGCTTCTTTTTTGTTTAAAGAAAACCGCTTGAGATTAAACCACCCGTAAGGAAGTTTTCCGTAAGAAGGGTGGCCTTTTTCCATAACCACTTCAAAAAGTGTCGGATCTTCAACTTTCCGGCCTTGCATTTGGCCTATCAGCAGTCCGGCTTTATCCTTGTGGAGTCTGACATTAACGCGTCGATCGGGAAAATAAGGCTTAGAGTATTGAGAATTCAGACCATCGAAATTAACGGCAAGATCGTTGACCTGATTGGGAACGTAGCAGTCGCCCTCGTAACTGCCGTTGGCCGTCGCCGATAAGTTGCAGACAATATTGTCGTTGTATAGCGGCGTAGCCCAGGAGGAAGAACATAATATCCCCAAGGTCACCGCGCACATCAAACCTTTTTTAATCATATCTTCCCCCCTCAATCTCAATTTAACTCATTGTCACATACGGGAAAATGAAGTTAAGCCATGGGATGCCGATTAATATGTAAGCGATTAAGTAAATTGCCCCAAAGATTGCGCCTAAAAGGAAAAATCTTGGTCCCGGAATGTAACGGCTGCCGAAAAATAGCGGTGAGCATCCCGTTCCATAAGGAGTGATGACACCCATGAACCCCATCGGCAAGCACAATAGCAGCATGGTTTTCGCAATATCAATTCCGGGAATTGACTGAGCGATTGTGACAAATATCACCATGGTGGCTGTTACGTAAGCGGTGCCCGAGGCGAAGAAATAACGCAACAGGCAAAAGAGCACCAAAAGCAGCAAAACAGCCATAGTGGAACCCATGCCGGCAAGCGTGCTGCCAAATGAAGTGGCAAGCCAAGAAAGAAAGCCTACATTTTTCAGACCATCGGCCATGGCCACCAAGGTGGCAAACCAAACAAGAGTGTTCCAGGCCGCCGTGTTATGAAGAAAATCTTTCCACTCAATCACGCGGGTGCCGACCATTAAAACGATCATTAACAATGCGGTGGTGGTGGCGTTGATTTTAAAGGCGCTTGAACCGATCCAAAGTGTTAATCCCAAGAGCGCGATGATGACCATATAGATCTGCTCTTTAGTCATGGAGCCCAATTTTTGGTATTCATCGCGTGCCCACTGAGCGATTTCTCGAGATCCTTTAATTTCCGGCGGATAAAACCAAAACGCCAGAAGCGGTGTCAAAATAAATAAAAGAATACCGATGGGAAGGTTGGCAAGAAACCATCCAAACCAATCGGGCACGGCCACGCCGCTTTTACTGATTAAAGTTAACGCTAAAGGGTTGGGGGCTTGACCTGTCAGGAAGATAGAGCTGGTGACGCAGGAACTCGCCAATCCCACCCAAATCAAATAGGCGCCGATCCGACGGGGATTTTTATCCGGCAAGCTGTCAAACATCGGAGCGATGTTGGTGACAATGGGATAAACCGTTCCTCCGCTGCGGGCGGCGTTGCTTGGGATAAAAGGCGCCAAGATACCATCGACAATGGCAATGGAGTACCCTAAGCCAAGTGTTGACTTGCCAAGTTTGGAGACAATCCATAAGGCGATGCGGCGGCCAAGGCCTGTTTTTGAAAAGCCGATTCCGATGGTGAAAGCGGCGAAAATGAGCCAAACCACGGCATTGGAAAAACCGCTGATACCCCAATTGATCGCAGCGGCCGAACTCACCACTTTGTCGACTTGTCCTGAACCGGCGGGGCCCACTTTAAAAAGAACGGATAAAACGACGGCGATGAGACCGAGAAATGCGGGCGGTATTGGTTCGAGAACCAAGCCCACGGCAAGACCAAAAAAAATAGAAAAATAAAGCCAGGCTTTGGGGCTTAAGCCTTCAGGGGACGCCGCTCCCCAGATTAACCAGGGCAAGAGATAAGTGATGAGACCGAAAGCGACGGGAGCGAGAAGCTTGGCGAGAGTGCGCGGAGACGTTGTCATCTTTTTCTCCCTACAGATTTAAAACGCAGACGGCCAAAGCCGCAAGTGGAGAGCGGCTTTGACCGAAGAGAACAAAGGAGTTGTTACTTTGTTCTGACCTTGGGCAAGGGGATCGCGTGCGGAACCGTATCCTTCGGTCCCGTGAATTTTTCCGGATTGATCCAACCGGCGCTGTAGTTCATGACGTCGACTTTGTCGGTGGCTTCCTTCCACCAGCAATAGAAGACTTTCATGGGCTTCTTGCCAGTATTCTTCCAGCCGTGGGCTGCGAACGGACGGTGGTACTGCAAGTCACCGGGTTTGACTTGTTTCTTTTCATCATCAATCCACCATTCGCCTTCGCCTTCATACACGAAATAGAATTCAGAGGCCGGGTGGTTATGGGCGGGATAGGTTGCGCCGGGGGCGAGCATCAATGTGCCGCAATAGGCGCCTTCAGCGTTCATGCCCTTGGTGATGTTGTAGGCTTTCGGTCCAATCAGTTCGGTGTACCAATACAAGGCGTCTTTATCGGCGGCGCCATCTTTACCGTTGCCGCGGAACCAGGCGGGATATTTCTTGTTGGATTTTTTCGGGGCTTCGGATTCACTAATGAAGCCAGTTGTGCCTTCCAAGCGGCCGGGGACAATGTATTCAGCGCCCGGATACACTTTTTGCGTGTTGGCATCGGGAGCGATGGCCGGATCTTTAGCGGCGGCCTGAGCGACACTGCACACAGCCAATGACAAAGCGACAGCTAACAGTTTTCTCATCATACGGGTCTCCTTGAGAGAAGTGATTGAGAAGTTAAGTTATGCGGCGAATTTCGCCTATTTGTATTCTCTAAGAGATACCAATGAATGAAAAATATCTCTTTCGATATAAATTTATAAGGGTTATTACGGATTCGTGAAAAGTCTGAGAGAGGAATTTTTCATTTTTGCATCAAGTATGAGAGAGCATTTTTTCGAATTTGAAAAGTGACTTTCTCAAACTTGTCATGTGAGAAAAATTGATAAAAATCAAAAAGAAAGTGAATTTTTATACAAAAAAGTTCGGGGTTGGGATTTTTTGAGCCCAGTTTTTGTGCCGGCAATGAATTCTCATGAATAACCGAAAAAACATAAGAAATTGTTTTTGATTTCAATCAAAAGCCAAATCTTGACATGAAAATATTGCCAACATGTCAAAATACGCTCTTTTTGTTTCCAAAAAACGATAAAAATGACAAACTAGCATTGGGTTTTGTTTCACAATTCATTAAAACTTCATATAAATCATGAGATTACCTTCTAGCCAACTCTTAAATTCTCCCTCATAATCAAAACAATTGCGGATAGTTTTGACCTGTAAAAAACGCTTCGTTCTGGAGGATGTCTTATGAAGTTAAAGGTAGTATCCCTGATGACGTTGGCGGCTTTTTCCGCCGCTGCCGCCGCTCAGATCAACCCGGCTCACGATGAGTTTTACTGGATTTCGCAGATCAACAAAGCCTCCATCGTGATCAATTCCGATGAGGGACTTTTGGATAAAAAGGATGCGGTGAAAATCGCCAACGGTTTGCGCAAGGTAATTGAAGCCGGCAATAACGGAGGTCCGCGTCCGAAGAAGGCGCTGACTTTTGAACCTCATCTGATCAAAGCCTCAGGCCCAGAAGCTTCCCTTATTCACGCGGGTCGTTCCAGTCAGGATATGCACGCCACCCACCGCTCCTTAATCATGATGGAAGACGTGCTCGCGATGTCCGATGCGCTCAATCAGATGACACAGTCGTTGTGGAAGCTCGCCGATACTCATAAGGCTACGTTGGTGCCTAATTACACTAACGGTGTTCCCGCTCAGCCCAATACTTACGGTCATCAGCTTTTAGGCCATATTGCGGGTTTTTTGCGTGACGCGGACCGCATCCAAGACTTTATGGTCCGCTTGGATCGCAGCTCCATGGGCACAACTGTGTTAAACGGTACCTCTTGGCCGCTTGACCGTGAAAGAATGGCGAAATATCTCGGTTTTTCCAAGATTGTGGAAAACGCCTACGATGCCAGTCAAATCTCCTCTATGGAAAATCCCGTTGAGCTGGCCGGCGTAGTCACGGCGCTTAATTTGCATATCGGTCATTTCGTTGAAGACACGTTGACCCAATACGCGCAAACTCGTCCGTGGATTTTATTGCAAGAAGGTGGCGGCAATACTTACGCTTCAACTGCGATGCCGCAAAAACGCAACCCAGGCTTGCTCAATGACACCCGCCAGGCCGCTTCGACCGCCATTGGCTATGCCGAGGGCAATATCCTCAGAGCCCATAACATCACTCCCGGCATGAGCGACCCGAAGGATATCGCCGACAACACTTTGGTGGTGAAAGAAACCATCAACGCCATCAATAAGCTCAATCGTGTCATTAACGCTTTAGTGATTAATCCTGATCGTGCCCTTGAAGAGCTTAATAACGACTGGACATCGTCTCAGGAAGTGGCCGATCGCTTGATGCGTGAATACAAGCTGCCGTTCCGTGTCGGCCATCATGTGGCCAGTCAGATGGTGACTTATGCCAAGAAAAATAATTTGCGTCCGCTTGAGTTCCCGTATGAGCAAATGAAGGTCATTTACGCGGAAGTGGTCAAGAAAGAATATCCGAAAGGCTCAACGGTGTTGCCGATGAGTGAAGAGGAATTCAAAGCGACAATTGATCCGCGCTCGATTGTGAATAACCGCAAGACTTTAGGCGGTCCGCAACCGGCTGAAATGGAAAAAATGCTGAAATCCGCGCAAACGCGACTGGCTGATAATGCCAAATGGTCTCAAGCTCAAAAGGATCGTTTGGCAAAAGCCGCTCAGATGTTGGAGGCCGACTTTAATAAGATCAAATAACAAAGAGTTTAGTTAGCGATAACTAGGTGTTTTAAGTAACGCCAACGTTTGGTGGGGGGATCCCGAATCCGAACGTTGGCGTGTTTTGTTGGGATAATCGTGCGCGCTTTCCGAATAGTCACTTCTTGAAGAAAGAGTTTTTGGGGAATTGCTATACTTCCTCTTTTCATTTTTATTAACAACGATTTGTTTTTAAAGACAAATCATCTTTTGTGCAACGGATGTAAACCGTGACCGCGAAAAAAATTTATCTCCGCAGCTTTGGCTGCCAAATGAATGAGTACGACTCGGAAAAAATCGTTGACCTGATGGTTGCCAACGGTTATGAACGTACGGAAAAGGTGAACGAGGCTGATCTCGTTGTTTTGAATACTTGTTCCATTCGTGAAAAATCCCAAGAAAAGGTTTTTTCAGAATTGGGACGTATTCGCGATACTAAAAAGGAAGTCCACAAGGACGACATGCTGATCGCCGTGGGCGGATGTGTCGCAAGTCAAGAAGGCAAAAAGATATTGTCCCGCGCGCCCTACGTGGATATCGTTTTTGGCCCGCAAACGCTTCACCGTTTGCCCGACATGGTTAAAAAAGTCAACGAAACCCATCGTCCTCAGGTGGATATCCGATTCCCGGAAATTGAAAAGTTTGACCATTTGGCTGAACCCCAGGCTCGAGGTGCCACGGCTTTTGTCTCCATCATGGAGGGCTGCAGCAAGTATTGCTCTTATTGCGTTGTGCCGTATACCCGGGGTGAGGAAATTTCGCGCCCTATGGCCGATGTGCTCATTGAGGTGGCAAAGTTGGCCGCCCAGGGCGTCAAAGAGGTGACGCTATTGGGGCAAAACGTGAATGCCTATCGAGGAGAAACTCCCGATGGCGATATCGCGGACTTCGCTATGCTTTTAGAGTACGTTGCGGAAATTGACGGTATCGAGCGCATTCGTTACACCACTTCGCATCCGAAAGAATTCACGCAGCGCCTGATTGACGCCTACGGCAAAATTGATAAATTGGTCAATCATGTGCACCTGCCGGTTCAATCCGGATCCGACAGAATTTTGGCCGCGATGAAGCGCGGCTACACGGTGCTCGAATACAAGTCGATTATTCGACGCCTCAAGGCTGTTCGCCCGGATATTTCGATCGCGACCGACATCATTGTGGGTTTCCCGGGAGAAACTGAGGAAGATTTTCAAGCGACATTAAAACTCATGGATGACGTGGGCTTTGATGCGAGTTTCTCTTTTGTTTACAGTCGTCGTCCGGGAACGCCCGCCGCCTATCTGCAAGACGATACCCCACAAGAGGTGAAACTTAAGCGCTTGCAAATATTGCAAGCTAAAAATGATGCCAAGGCAACGGAAATCGCTCAATCGATGCTGGGAACGGTGCAGCGCGTATTGGTGATCGGTCCTTCTCGCCGAGGTCGCGGCATGATGGCCGCTCGCACGGACAACAACCGTATTGTGAATTTTGTGGGCGATGAGTCCCTCACCGATACGATGGTCAACGTCAAAATCACGGAAGTGAATCCCCATACATTATTGGGTGAAAAGGTCTAAGACGATGACAGTGGAAGAAAAAGTCTTGTCTCTTAATTTGGATCTCAGCAACACGGCGTTGGCCAGTCTTGTGGGACCAATGGACGCGAATTTGCGTCAGATTGAGGTGATTCTGGAAGTCTCGATTTCTCGGCGCAACAATCAGTTTCGAATTTCAGGCGAAACAGAAAAAGCGCGCGAGGCGTTAAATGCGTTGCAGGCTTTGGCGGTTAAAGCGGAAAGCTCTGCCGACGAATTGACAACCGACGATGTGCAGCTCTTTTTTGTTGGGGAAAATGCTAAAAAAATTGACGGCGATTCGCCGACCTCCCCCGTGTTGCACACTAAACGTCGTGAACTTCAGGGCAGGACACCTCGTCAGAATGACTACATCCAGGCGATTTTGGATAACGACATTGCTTTTGGCATTGGACCGGCGGGGACCGGGAAGACGTATTTGGCGGTGGCCGCTGCGGTGGACGCCTATGAGCGAGATCGTGTCGAGCGCATTATCTTAACGCGTCCTGCTGTGGAAGCCGGCGAGCGTTTAGGCTTTTTGCCCGGCGATCTTTCTCAGAAGGTGGATCCTTATTTGCGACCTTTGTACGATGCGCTTTTCGATCTTTTGGGGTTTGACAAGACGCAGCGGTTGCTCGAGCGCCAGACGATTGAAATTGCGCCACTTGCCTACATGAGAGGTCGGACTCTGAACAACGCGTTTGTAATTTTGGACGAAGCACAAAATACGACGCCTGAGCAAATGAAAATGTTTTTAACGCGTATCGGCTTTGGATCCAAGGCGGTGATCACGGGCGACGTAACCCAGATTGACTTGCCGCGTGGCACCCGCTCGGGGCTTGTGGAAGCTCAAAATGTCTTGGCGGGCGTTCGTGGTATCGCCATGACGTATTTCACGGCGGCTGATGTGGTGCGCCATCCGCTTGTCGCCCGCATTGTAGAGGCGTACGCTAAGGCTGATGAGAGACGACACTTGGCGAAGACTCTCAAAGAGGAAAACAAATAATCATGTCGAAAAATGAACTCGAATTAAATGTCTTTGAGCATGGCGACTTTGAGCTCCCTTCCAAAAAGAAGATGAAGAAGTGGATCAAGGCGGCTATTGAACGGGATACTGAACTCAATGTGATGTTTGTGGGCGAGGAAGAGGGACACGCCATGAACGCGCAGTATCGCCACAAAGACTATGCGACCAATGTGCTCACCTTTGATTATCAGCATGAACCGGTGGCCATCGCTGATTTAGTGATTTGCGTGCCTGTTTTGATTAAAGAAGCCAAGAGCCAAAACAAATCATTTGAAGAGCATTTGGCCCATCTGCTTATTCACGGAACATTGCACGCTCACGGCTATGACCATATGAATGACGCAGAAGCCAATGTGATGGAAGACAAAGAAATCGGGGCTCTTTTGAAACTTGGCTTTGATAATCCTTACGAGGATCGAATTCTGATTAAAGGGAAAAAGAAGTTTCACTTCAAAAAGAAGTGATAATTGGAATGTCTGAAGGCGGGAAATAACAATTAATTAGAAGTCTGCAACAACAGTGTCTGAACGAGGAGGGTTTGTGTCTACAGGCTCGTTTCTCTCTGTAATTAGCTGTGTTAAAGTGAAAGAGGGGATTGAACATTAGGTTGGTCGACTGTAGAAACGATAGAGTTTGTTTTGAATAAAACTCATGAGTTGGTGCTCTTGCATTGCGGGTAACAATCATTGTTCCAGTCAGGCAATTAGTGAGCTTTGTCACTGTGTGGGGATAAATTGCAGACTTCCTATATTGTCTTTTTTGGTATTTCTACTGTGGTTTGTGTTGTCATAGTAGTAATACGACTGTTCTTAAAAAAGCAGCTAGATAAACTGTCTAAAAGAATTGCAGCCATTACTCCATATAACGAGATACAAGGATGTAGGGGAAAGGAATTAATACAAAGTAAGGGAAGTCTTTTCACCGATATCGAAACGGATTTAGGACAAAGTTTTAAAGAACACATAATATCTTCCTCGGAAGAAGATCAATTTACGAAATATTTTGCATCCCCCTTCAATGATGTCAGTTCCTTACGGAAGAAACTTGAGATATTCTATATTGAACCGTCTGAATCACTCGTAAAATTTTCACAGGATTTTGCAAACATCCACTTATATGTCAAAAGACATAATGAGCAAGTCATACAAAACATTCTTAACACTAATAAAAGCTTTTTCGATCATTGCCTTGAATACCCTTTAGATAAACAGCAGCGGCGCTCGATCGTATCAGAGGAAGATAATTGTTTGGTGGTGAGTAGCGCCGGAAGCGGAAAAACATCGTCCATCGTCGGAAAGGTAAGATATCTGATTGATATCAAACACATTAATCCTCAAAACATCCTTCTTATCAGTTATACAAACAAGGCGGCAGCCGAACTGACAAAGAGAATGAATGTTGCAGGTCTGAGGGGATTCACTTTTCATAAACTTGCCGTCGATATCATCGGAAAAGCAACAGGGCAAAAGCCATCTATTTGCGACAATACAGACGCTTTGTTTCTGAAAATTTATCGTAGTCTATTAAAAGATAAGAATTTTAAGAAGAGCATTGTTGAGTACTTTGTTGACTATCAAGTTCAAGAAGAAGATGGGGAACGCCGTAAAAATGAACGCAGGCAACATCTTTCTGAGCTAAAAGAAGTACGATTGAAGGCCCAATTCCCTGATATGGATGGTAATACTATTTATGTTCGGAGTGAGCAGGAGCAAAAAATTTGTTTTGTACTGTCTTCTTTGGGAGTGAAATTTAGATATGAGGAGCCTTATGAACATCCATTGGCAGACGAAACACACTCACAATATAAACCTGATTTCTCAATTTACTTTGAGAAGGACGGTAAGACAAAACGGATTTATCTAGAGCATTTTGGGGTGAATGAACACGGACTTGTTCCCATCTGGTTTGCAAAAGATAAAGGCATTACCTATGAAGAAGCAAACCAAAAATATAACGACGGAATAACATGGAAAAAAGTCGTTCATGAGAAGTTTGGAACTACGCTATTAACAACCTCAAGCGCCGATTTCTATTATTCAGACATTAGTCATAAATTAAAAACTTCACTACAAGAAATGGGAGTTCCCATTCATGAAAAAACAGATGATGAATTGTATGAAATCGTCCTTCCTCCCAATAGCCGGCAAGAAAAGGCCTTCATACGGCTTGTTATCGCATTTGTGACGCTGATTAAATCAAGTTGTAAGTCTGTACAAAGTGTCTTAAAGCAAGCAAAAGGTGCAGGGGATCAGAGTAGTGCGTTCATTATTAAGAATATATTTCAGCCTGTCTATGAACGGTATGTCGAAGAGCTAAAAAGTAATAATCAGATTGATTTTACGGATGCTATTTTGCAGGCTACGCAAATATGCCTCAATTCTCATCCGGTGAAGTACGAATATATTATCGTTGATGAATTTCAAGACATCTCAATTGACCGTTACAAATTCCTGAGTGCTCTCCGTGAAGGCAAGCCTCCTGCAAAATTGTTCTGTGTGGGCGACGATTGGCAATCTATATATCGTTTCTCAGGAAGTGATATGGCGCTTTTCAGTCAGTTTTCCGATTATTTTGGAGCTACAGAGATCAATAAAATTGAAACAACATACCGTTTTGGGGAGCCTTTGGTAGGCTTGTCATCTCGATTCATACAGCGAAATAAGTCACAGTTAAGTAAAGAGATACGCTCATTTAATCCACAAGCAAAAACTGAACTGCAATTTTGTGCCTATGAGCAACGCAACTATTGTCAGACTGTTGACGAATTAGTTGCATCTATTCCTACAGATAAGTCCATTTTTTTGTTGGGGCGCTATTCGTTTGATGATTATTACTTGTCATTTTTGTACAAATCGGTGAAAGAGGGTAATCGTTTTTACTACTTCATTGGAAATAGGAAAATTGAATTTTTGACAGTTCATAAAGCTAAAGGCCTTGAGGTGGACTATGTGATAATTCTTCAATGCAACAAAGGAACTTATGGGTTCCCCTCCATGGTGAGCGATAACCCCGTGCTTAATTACGTTTTAACTAAAAGCGACCAGTATCCTTATGGGGAAGAGCGACGGTTATTCTACGTAGCCATTACCAGAGCGAAAAAGAAGACATTTGTTCTTTACGACAAACGCTTCCCCTCTGTTTTTGTTGATGAATTTTTGCATCCAGAGAGCGTGATAAAAAACAGTTATGTAAAGCATGTCAATGCTAATAAGAGATGGACACGCGGCGAGGATAACTTCCTACTCACTCTTTATCATGAAGGAAAGAGCATAAAGTACATTTCGTCGAAAATGGGCAGAAGCCAAACCGCAATTGTGATGCGAATAGGAAAACTAGAAGATCGCCAATGACATCTAAATTTGCGACTGCTGCCAGTAGGGGGATTACATTCTGGAGTTTCTGTGGATTTGATCGATCGTCTATGAGCTCTAGGTCATGGAGCAGGGATAGGGAACCACAATAGCAATTTGCTGAAAATATACTAACGAATTTTCGAAGAAAAAACGTTAGTATATTCATAGAATTTTTCAGTAAAAAGAAGAAACTTCACTTTTTAGTATTTGCGCTCCTTAAATACACTCCCAGCTGTGCAACCCGTTGAATTCCTTGTTAACATTAGAACTTCCACGATTTAAGTAATGCCGATACATGACTACAGAACCTCCGCTTAAGGCGGGAACAACGAAGCACCGCACATTCTTAGAGCGCCTCTCCGGCGTTTTTCATACACCGACGCGTGAAGACTTTATCGACACGCTGCATGAAGCGAACGAACAAAAGCTCATTGACGATTCCGCCTTGAAGATGATGGAAGGCGTGATGCAGTTTTCTAACCTCAGGGCCTGTGACCTAATGGTGCCACGCTCGCAGATGCAGGTGGTGGACTTAAGCGAAGATAAAGACGTATGGTTGCCGCGAATGATTGAAGCCGGTCACTCGCGTTTCCCGGTGATTTTGGATGACGATCGCGATAATGTAATCGGTATCTTGCATGCGAAAACGATTCTTCGCGTATTGGTGGATCCGGAATTCAAAGCCAAGGACCACTTACGTGCGGCGAAATTTATTCCCGAAAGCATGCCGCTCAATGACCTTTTGCGCGACTTTAAACTTGAACGCAATCACATGGCCATTGTGGTGGATGAGTTCGGCAGTGTTTCGGGATTGATTACGATTGAAGACGTCTTGGAGCAGATTGTGGGCGAAATCGATGATGAATTCGATGAAGTCGATGAAGATGCCGACAATATTTTGGAAGATACCAAGCACGGTTGCTGGCGCGTGAAGGCACTCACGGAAATCGAGCAATTTAACGAGTTTTTTGCCACCGAAATCAATACCGATGAAGACTGTCATTGCGAAACAATCGGCGGGTTAATCGCTGATCGCCTGGAACACATGCCTAAGATCGGTGAGACCGTGGTGATTGAGGGGTTCCGTTTCACGGTTTTGCGTGCCGATGAACGCCAAGTCAGATTGGTTAAAGTCGAAAAATTGCCTCCCCAGGAAACGACTAAAAAAGAAGACTAGAAGATGTTGTTGTCTCCCTCTCAAAAGTATTACCTCTACCGCTTTGTTTTAAGTTTTTCCTGTGGAGTGTCGCTAGCGAGCGCTTTTGCCCCCGCGAATGAGCCGCTTTTTGCTCTGGCCTCCCTCATTGTGATCTTCTACCTGATCGGAATCACGGAGAAAATTTCCCACGTTGTTTTATGGGGGATGGCGTTCGGATTCGGGTGGTTTGTCAGCGGCATCAATTGGGTTTACTACAGTATGTACCACTACGGCTATATGCCGCTTGAGTGGACTTATGTGACGACCAGCGTTTTTTCCCTAGCGTTGGCGATTTTCCCGACCCTGTCCTTTGTTGTGGCAACGAAATGGATTCGAGATCCGGCGCTGCGCATGGGGTTGGCGATTCCGGCGTCTTTTACCCTCTTTGAGTGGTTGCGCGGCTGGATTCTGACGGGTTTCCCCTGGCTTAATCCCGCTTATGCGGTAATCGACTGGCCCATCGCCGGTTTAGCCCCATTCTTTGGCAGTTTCGGAGTTCTGTTGGGACTTTGCTGGATTGCCGGTCTTTTGGGCGCGATATGGACACTTCGGACAAAGTGGCTCTATACCGCAGCCTGCGCCATTACGCTTTTTTCCGTTTTGCTGCTTTCCATGGCGGGTAAAGAAGTCGTCTGGAGTGAGCCCGCCGGTGAAATGAACGTGCGCCTTGTGCAGCCCAATTTGGAACCGCGGCTTTTGCAACAATCAATGAGCGAGCGTTTCGATGAGGTGTATTTCTATCTGGACAACGTGAAGGTGGAGAACGCTCAGGTCGATGCGGTGTTGTTGCCGGAGTCCGTTTATCCATTAGCCTGGCAGCAATTCCCGTCGAAAGAACAAAAGCGCTTGCTTGATTGGGTAAAAGGCGAGAATAAGTCACTTTTATTCAATGCGTTCTGGCTCTCTGAAAAGGGTGAGTACAGCAATGCCGCCATTGCGTTGAATCCGAGTGGAGAGTTATCGCTGTATCAGAAACGCCACTTAGTGCCTTTTGGCGAATTTGTGCCTTGGGGATTCCGTTGGTTTATTGATGCCATGCGCATTCCGATGACGGATTTGGTTCGAGGAGAGGAATCGCAGTTGACGATGAATATCGCCGGGCACACGGCCGCTGTGAATCTTTGCTATGAAAATCTTTTCGGCAGTGAATGGATCGAAGCTTGGAACGTGGCCTCTCCCGAACTGTTGATTAATCTTTCCAACTTGAAATGGTTCGGACCGGTGAAGGCCGCGAGCCAACATATGCAGATTTCCCGTATGCGGGCTCTGGAAACCGCGCGTCCGCTTTTAAACGTGACCAATAGCGGCGAGACGGCTTATGTGGATGCCAAGGGCGCGGTCATTAAACAGCTCGCTACGGATATTGATGCTACGATGGATGTGACCGTCACCACGATGAAAGGGGAGGCGACGCCATATGTGAAATACGGCGACTGGCCCATTGTGATTTTGTCTATTTTGATGTTAGCCGGTGCTTTTATCAGCGTTTTTTCTTTAAAACGCAGTCAAAAGGGCTAAAATTAAGCAATTTTCGGAGCCGAAAAAGCTCCTAACCAATTTTTCAATTTTTGGATCGAACCGATGATTACATTTCAGGAAGTCATCCTGCGTTTGCAGCAGTATTGGAATCAACAAGGCTGTGCCCTGTTGCAGCCGATTGATATGGAAGTGGGGGCCGGTACGTCTCATACGGCCACGTTCTTAAGAGCATTGGGACCGGAGCCGTGGCGCGCCGCATATGTGCAACCCTCCCGTCGTCCGAAAGACGCCCGTTACGGCGAAAACCCCAACCGCTTGCACCAACATCATCAATTCCAAGTGGTGATCAAACCTGCTCCCACGAACATCGTGGATTTGTACTTGGGCAGTCTTCGCGCCCTGGGTATTGACACGGAAGTCAATGACATTCGTTTTGTTGAGGACAACTGGGAAAATCCGACCCTGGGGGCCTGGGGTCTTGGTTGGGAAGTGTGGATGAACGGCATGGAAGTGACGCAGTTCACCTATTTCCAACAGGTCGGGGGCCTTGAATGCAAGCCCATTACCGGTGAAATCACCTACGGTCTTGAACGTCTGACGATGTACCTGCAAAACTGTGACAACGTGTTCGACTTGGTTTACACGCGTTGGCAAGACGCCGACGGTTCGACCCGCACGCTGACCTATGGTGATGTTTTCCATCAAAACGAAGTGGAACAAAGCCACTACAACTTTGAAGCAAGCGATCCGGAAAAGCTTTTGCGTCAGTTTGACTACTTTGAAACTGAAGCGAAGCGCCTGATGGATTTAAATCTTGCGTTGCCCGCCTATGAAATGGTGCTCAAGGCCGGTCATACGTTTAACCTGCTTGATGCGCGCGGCGCAATCAGTGTGACGGAACGCGCTGCCTATATTGCCCGTATCCGTACGATCAGCCGCTCGGTGGCGCAAAGCTACTACGATGCCCGCGAACGCTTGGGCTTCCCGATGTTAAAAAAGAATTCCTAAGAGGCAAGTGAAAAAATGACCAGTTTGTTAGTGGAATTGCAAACCGAAGAGTTGCCGCCGAAGGCGCTCAAGAAACTCTCCGAAGCGTTTGCTCAGAATTTGACAAAGAGCTTGGCCTCTCAGCACTTTTTGGAAGAAGGGAGCCAAACGACAGTTTACGGAGCTCCGCGCCGACTCGCTGCGTTGGTGACGCATGTTCTCGCCAAGTCCCCGGATGAAGCCTTTAAGCAAAAGCTCGTTCCGGTGAAGGTGGGTTTGGATGCGGACGGCAATCCGACACCCGCTTTGGAAAAGAAAATGAAAGCTTTGGGGATCGTTGCGGATGTCAAGAGCCTCAAGCGCGTGGACGACGGCAAGAACGAACAGCTCTTTTATGAAGGCATTCGTCCCGGTGTGGAATTGGCTCAAGGGCTGCAAACGGCGTTGGATGCCGCCGCTTTTAATCTGCCGATTCCGAAGGTGATGCACTACCAGTTGGCCGACGGCGTGACAACGGTTTCGTTTGTCCGACCGGCGAAGCACTTAGTTGCTCTTTACGGTAGCGACGTGGTTCCCGTCAGTTTGTTGGGCCTGAAGGCCGATCGTTTGACGAGCGGCCACCGTTTCCATACGCATGAGTTGATTTCTTTGCGTTCGGCCGATGACTATGAAGAACAAATGATGACCGAAGGCAAGGTAATGCCTTCTTTTGCCAAGCGCCGCGAAAAGATTGTGCACGATGTGACCGAAGGCGCTCGCGCGATTAAGGGCGAAGCCATCATGCCTGAGGATTTGATTGATGAAGTCACGGCGCTCACCGAGTGGCCGGTGATTTATCAATCCACCTTTGAAGAAGAATTCTTAAAGGTGCCGCAGGAATGTTTGATTCTCACCATGCAGCAAAATCAAAAGTATTTTGCCGTGCAGGATGAAAAAGGCCGCTTGATGAACCGTTTCTTCCTGGTTTCTCAATTGGAAGCCAAGGATGGCGGTGAAGCGATCAGTTCGGGTAACGCCCGTGTGGTTCGCGCCCGTTTGGCTGATGCGAAGTTCTTCTATGATCAGGATCGCTTGCAGACGCTTGAGAGCCGCATTCATCTTTTGAAGAATGTGGTTTATCACAATAAGCTTGGCACGCAGGCCGAACGCGTAGAACGCGTTAAAACCATCGCCGCTAAGGTGGCTGATTTAATCGGCGCCAACCGTGATATGGCTGTACGCGCCGCTCAACTGGCTAAGGTTGATCTATTAACGCAAATGGTGGGTGAATTCCCTGAACTTCAGGGCATCATGGGTGAATACTATGCGCTGCATGACGGAGAAGCCGAAGAAGTGGCGTTGGCTATTCGTGAACACTATCAGCCGCGTTTCGCGGGTGATGCCCTGCCATCTACGCCGGTGAGCTTGGCCGTAGCTCTGGCCGATAAGTTGGAAACCCTATCCGGTCTTTTCGGTATTGGTCAAATGCCCACGGGTGACAAGGATCCTTTCGCTTTGCGCCGCCACGCATTGGGTGTGTTGCGCATGCTCATTGAAAAGCATTTGGATGTGGCGATTACGGATCTCGTCAACATCGGTTACGAAGCCATGCAAGGAGTGGCCAATATCAAGGATGCCCGTGATGAGCTTCTGGCTTTCTTTGAAGATCGTCTCAGAGTGATGTTCAAGGACAAAGGCTATAGCGCTCAGGAAGTTGACGCTGTGTTGGCAACGCATCCTACGAAGGTGTTGGATGTGCCGGCTCGTTTGGAAGCGGTTCGCGCCTTTGCGCAACTGCCTGAGGCTGAAGCGTTGGCCGCTGCCAATAAGCGTATTGGCAACATTATCAAGAAGTCAGCTCCGGAAACGGATGTGGTCGATGAGTCGCTTTTTGATTCTGATGCTGAAAAAGCGCTCTTTAGTGCTTTGTGCGAAGCACAGCCGCGTGTTCAAGCCGATTATGAAGCCGGCCGCTACACGGAACTCTTAAAAGGCTTGGCTCCGATGAAGGCTCCGGTTGACCGCTTCTTTGAAGATGTGATGGTCAATGTGGAAGATCCTCGTATTCGTGCTAACCGTTTGGCACTTTTGTGGCGTTTACACCGTACAATGAACATGGTGGCTGAGCTTTCACGTTTGGCGAAGTAGCTTTACTTTAAGTGAACTGTGACGAAAGGCTCCGCATAGGGGCCTTTCGTATTGTTGGGAAGACAAACATGTCGACTATCCGCGGTTGGATTTACTATCTTGTGTTGGCGGTGACTTTAGTGCCGCTTGCCGTTGCTCTGATTATTTTGTACCCCGCATCATTATCCGTTCGATATGGATTGGCAATGCGATGGGCGCAATTTATGCTCAAAATGGGTGACGTGATTTGCGGCATGCGTTATCAATTTAAGGGCTTGGACAATTTCCCGACCGACGGCTCTTCAGTCTTGGTGCTCTCCAAGCACCAGTCCGCTTGGGATATCTTCGCTTTAGGGGCTACGATTCCTCATCAAACGAGTTTCGTTTATAAAAAAGAGTTGCACTATGTGCCGGTGTTCGGTCAAGCGTTGGCCACACTTCACATGATGGCGATTGATCGCAAAAAAGGCTCCAGAGCCTATGAGCAGTTTATGCGTCAGGGACGTGAATTCCTTAAACGCGGTTGGTGGCTTGCGATGTTCCCCGAAGGCACAAGAACTGCGCCCGGTCAAAAAACACATTACAAATCAGGGGGCGCGCGTTTTGCTGTTGCAACAGGCACGCCTATTATTCCGATTGCGTTAAATTCCGGGGAATGTTGGCCGAGAAACTCCATTTCAAAGAAACCCGGTTTGATTACGGTTTCTATAGGACCGATGATAAAAACCGAAGGTCGGGCTTTCGAAGAGGTGCAAGCTGAACTTGTGAATTGGATTGAAGGAGAAATGCACGTGATTTCTCCGACGCTCTATCAGGGCAAGGTCACCAGCGAATTTGAAAACGCATAGCGCTCGGCGATGGATTGGAATTTTGCTTTTCCAGAAAGGCAATCGTGAAACAGCTCTCGTTTGATTTCTTCAGTTATTTGACTCCGGAGGTTGACTCACCCAAGGACGGTGAGTTGAAAAAACAGCCCTTTGTGCCGGATGTACTGTCGGGGCTGAAAAAAGAAACCCTTCAAAGTAAAAATCAGTTTGATCTGACGCCGGTTTTTTCCTATCACCTGGAACGAGCCAAACGGAAAACGGTTGGCTTTATCGTGGATGAACGCGGTGTCACGGTTCGAGCTCCCCGTTGGGTTTCCGTGGCTGAAATTGAAAAAATGCTTCAGGAAAAAGAGGGCTGGATTCAGAAAAAACTGACCGAATTCGGGAATTGGCAAAAAGAAATCGGAATGCAAACGGTTCGTTTTGAGGATGGGGCGAAGATTCCCTACTTAGGACAGTTTTTAAAACTCCGATTGGATCCTGCGGCACGCAGCGTATTTCTTTCTGAAGGCAAAGAGGGGTTGGAGTTAATTGTCAATGCCTCAAAGGACACCGAACCGGAGCGAGTTAAGGATTGGGTTCAGGTTTGGTTTAAAAAGGATGCGGAGCGCTACTTAGGCGAGCGGATTCGCTTAATCGCTGATAGGGCGTTGGTGAGTTTTCGAGGCTGGGGTCTGTCCGGTGCGAAGGGGCGCTGGGGATCCTGCAGCGCCGATCGCCGTATTCGGCTCAATTGGCGTCTGATTCATCTGGATCCGAAATTAATCGATTATGTGATTGCGCACGAATTGGCTCATTTAGATGAAATGAATCACAGCGCCCGTTTTTGGAAGCGAGTTGGAGAAATTTATCCGGATTATGAAAACGCCAGGCGGGCGCTTAAAGGTGTTTATATGCCGACGCTGCCCTTTTGAGGAATGCGAGCCAGCGCGACAAACGCTTCCACATCCAACGCTTCAGCGCGCAATGCCGGATCAATGCCGGCATTTTTAATATCCTCTTCGGTCAAGAGTTTGGATAAAGCGTTGCGAAGCGTTTTGCGGCGTTGATTGAAGGCCGCGGCCACGATGGCGGAGAATCGCTCAAGATCAACGGGTAAAAGCTCTTCTTTTTTCTTGGGTACCATGCGCACGATGGAACTTGTGACTTTGGGCGCGGGGGTAAAAGCGCCCGGCGGCACATCAAACATCTTTTGCATCCGGTAGCGATACTGGAGCATCACTGACAGTCTGCCGTAGACCTTGCTGCCGGGGCCGGCAACCATGCGATCCACCACCTCTTTTTGAAGCATGAAATGCTGATCGATGACTCGGTCTGCCACGCTCATCAAGTGAAAAAGCAAAGGACTGGAAATGTTGTAAGGGAGGTTGCCGACGACTCTCAGAAGCTTGTCGGGATGCACCGTTTGCCAATCCAACTTTAAAGCATCCGCCTCAATGAGGGTCAGGGTGTCGGGGAATGTTTCTTTAAGCCAGGCGGCCAAATCACGGTCAATTTCTATGGCGGTCGCTTGTCCTGCGTCCGCGATCATTTTTCGTGTCAAAGCCGCTTGGCCGGGCCCAATCTCAACAACGGTTTCGCCGGGCTTGGCATCAATCGTTCGCGCGATGCGTTCAATCCAGTGTTCATCGTGCAGAAAATTTTGACCAAAGCGCTTTCGGGCGCGATGCCCGGCTAATCCGTTTTGCATGACTGTCAGGACCTTTTAAAGTTCTTCGCGACGAATTTCCACGTAGGCGCGATCACGCAGTTCACGTTGCCAGTTCACCGTGGCTTCGGCCAATTTTCTTTGACGCAGAACCTGGAGAGCCATGTAACGCATGCGTTCATCATTCATGGCTTCTTGGCGACGTTCCACCACTTGAATGATGTGATAACCGTATTGGGTCTTGATCGGTTGACTGATTTCGCCGGGCTGCAGACGATTCATCGCTTCTTCAAAAGCCGGAGCCGTATCACCGGGATGCAACCATCCCAAGTCACCGCCGCGCGTGGCGGAACCGTCAACGGAATGCAGACGGGCCAACGTGGCGAAATCTTCTTTTTTGTTGACAAGGCGATTGCGGATATCGTTTAAGCGATTTAACACCGTGCCTTCATCGGTTACCGGAGTCACGGCCATCAGGATATGACGGGCGTGAGTCTGGGTAACGGGGCCGCCCGCCAATTTGGTTTTCACGCCGTCGCGGCGAGCATTGACCTTGACAATGTAGTAGCCGTCGGAGCTGACATTCATCGCCACTTTTGAGCTGTTTTGACGCGCTTCACGGACGGCCGCGGCTAAAGCCGTGGGCATCTGAGACAATGTGCGCCAGCCTAAATTGCCGCCGTCCAACGCATCAGAGGCTTTGGAATAAGTTGCGGCCAATTTTCCGAAATCCTCGCCGTCTTGCGCGCGATCCAAAACATCCTCAGCGGTTTCACGAGCGTTGTTGAGTTCTTCGGTGCTCATGCCTTCATTGGTCGGCACCCAGATGTGCGAGATGTCATATTCGATCGTGTCATTGATGTTAAA
Source organism: uncultured Sutterella sp. (assembly GCA_902388655.1). Taxonomy (GTDB): domain Bacteria; phylum Pseudomonadota; class Gammaproteobacteria; order Burkholderiales; family Burkholderiaceae_F; genus Aphodousia. Next base: position 38,360 of record CABMQD010000004.1, read on the forward strand.
GCCCGCTTGATCAGCCAAGAAGGCGTCGATTTCACTTTCGGGGATTTTGATTTCATCATCGACTTCACGTTCACGCAAACGTTGAGCGATGATCTGCGAGCGAATTTCTTCTCGGAATTGAGGGAAAGGGACGCCGTCCAAGTTCAGACGTCGGCGCAATTCCGCTACGGAAATCTTGTTTTGCTGAGCAATTTGTTCAATTGTGGCGTTAACCACCGCGTCATCGACGCGAATGCCGGTTTCACGGGCGCGCTGAGATATGGCGCGCTCCAAAATCAACTGTTCGAGCACCTGAGCGCGCAGCTGGGGCATGGGGGGCAGTTGAATTTTTTGACGTCTCAAATTAAGCGCCGCCGTGTGCGTGCGATCGGCCAACTCACCGGTTGTAATGACATCGTTATTGACGACCGCAACCACTGCATTTAAAACCTGGGTTTCAGAAGCGGGTTTGTCGGCACTCGTTTGAGCCATGCAAACGCTTGCGGAAAAGGCGGCAAGCAGCGCCAAGCATTTCATCTTATTCATAGTAGTCATAAAGTCCGGCTGCACCGGGTTGATCAGTCGTGGGGCGATAGCCCGGAATGGCACGTCGTAAGCTTTCAAGCGGATCGGATCCGATCGAACCCAACCCGGTCAATTCCAACTGGACAAAGAAAGTGGTGTCGTAGCGATCGGCACTGTCCAATGCGCGTTGGCCAACGAGGCGCAGGGCCCAGCAATCGGCAACGTATTCAATGCCGGCTAACATTTCAACGACTTTGCTTTCGTCAAGGGCGTAATTGTAGCGTGCGAGACCGTAGAGCGAATTGGTGATCGGCCACTGAACACCAAAATCAATTTGTTTGATCTTGTCTTCATCCAGCGTCGTATCCAAATCGTCATATCGATAATACAAACCGATCACTGAAGACGGTTTCGGTTGCCAACGGATCCCCGCATTCAGTCGAGTGATGCGATTATCCGTCGTGGAATACTGAGCCGTTGTCGAAGCAACAATATTCTTTGTGAGGTGAGCGGTGATGTCGGCAAGGTAGTCACTCTTGGTGTCGCGGATAATCCCCTCAGTGCTTCGCTTACCGTTAACATAGTCCATCCAATCGTTTACGGTATAGCGGTTCAATGCCACATCCTGATCAGAGAAGTAGAAGCGTTGACCGATGGAGGCGCTTAACCATTCGAAGCCGGTCTTGCGATCAAGGTAACGAGAGGTCAAAATCAGCGACAGCTGATTGGCTTCAGACACCCGGTCATGCCCCGTGAACATATTTTCCATAAAGAAGCTGCCGAAACTTAAGTCAGCCAACGAGCTGTCAAAGACCGGCATCTTGCTCTGGTCTCGGTACGGGGTGTAGACATAAAAGAGTCTCGGTTCAAACGTTTGCGTCGCGTCTTGACCAAACCAGGAAGAATCCCGCTCGAAAATTAAACCGGTATCCAAACTGAATGTCGGGACAATAAAGCTGGAATTTTTTTCGTAGCCGATGGATTCGCGGAAATTTTTGTTCAACTGACCAAGACCCGTGAGGCTATAAGAAACGCCCGTTAACATCGCTTTGGGAGTTACAAACCAAGCGGCTCCGCGCATCGGATAAGCCACGGAGTGATTCATGTAGAAACGGTCGCCCTCGGGTTTGAACTCGTCGTCGCGGTGCTTAAAGCGAGTGGCTTCCAACACACTGGAGATTTCAAGTCCGTATAAATCGGCGTAGTAGGCGCTCCATTGGAATTCCGGCACTTTCTCGTACGGTCGATCAATCGGGGCGTGGTGATCGCGATCCAAGACCTGGTTCTTACGAACGCTTAAACTCGCTTTCCAGAAATCTCTGCCGTAGGTTGCGGAGAAGTCCTGAGGCAACACAGAATAATCATCTTCGAGAAGGTTGCCAGAGAAATCATCGAGGTAATCACCGTCGCTTGCGCGGTTGTAATCCACCATGACGTTAAAGCCGCGCCATTTCGCCCAAGCGTCCACACGAGCGCCATAACGGCTTCGGTCTTCCTCAATGTCATGAGGCAGCCAATCATAGGTGATGGTACCGCCCACATTTTCCGTGAGGAAACGGAATTCATTGCCGAGCATCAAGCCGCGCTTACTCATAATGCGCGGTGTGAAGGTGTAGTCATAGTTGGGGGCAATGTTCCAATAAATGGGCTGCGCGTAATCCAAGCCCAAATCAGAACTCATGCCTAACGTCGGAATCAGCAGACCGCTTTGGCGCTCGGTGCCCACTGGGAAAAATGCGTATGGAGCACCCAACACGGGAAGCCCCGCCAAATGAAAGCTCATGTCATGAGCGGTGGCCATGTTGGTGGTCTCATCAATGGTGAGCGTATCGGCTTCAATCCACCAGGCTTTGCTGCCGGGTTTGCAAGTCGACAGTGTAGCTTGATGCATCTGCGTGGATTGACCGTTTTCAAATCGCGCGTATTTACTTTTACCCTGAATACGACGAGCGGCATATTCATAAGAGACGTCTTGCATTTCACCGGTTTCGGTCTCAATTTGATAATTGAGCTCGGGCCCCGCAAAGCGAACCCCGGCGCGCGAAACCATGGCATTGCCTTTGACGTCCACCGTGTCGGTCGATTGTGTGTACGTAATATTGTCACCGCGAATCACGGTGCCGGCGCGCCGCACCTCTGCGTCACCCTTGAGAATAATCTGGTCGTCGGTCGTTTCCATTTGATCAGCGGAGATAAAGCTCGCGCTGTTGTCATTGACCACTTGAGAGGAATCGCTCAAAGAACCAGCCGTGCGCAGGCGCACACCATCGGTGGTTTGAGCATTAGCGTAGGCCGAGCAGGCGAGGGCGCAAGCCAGACTCAGAATCTTGAGCGCGGGCGTGCCGGCCTTGGGTTTTGGAAGAAAATCCGACATGAAATGAGTGAATTAGATTCGTCAAACAGTACCCGCCCATTATAGCGGAAGCGTTTGGCGCTCTTGTTGTCTCGTGCCATAATTTCGCAACTAAGTTGTAAGTATTTAATGGGGGTTGCATGACGGATCGTCAAAATGAACGTCACGAATGGTTGGCTAGCATTGCCGACGGTTATGGATTGGATCTGACGAGCGAAACGGTGGCAAGTTCAGACGCGGGATTCAGAAGCTACTACAGAATCGCCGCGAAGAACGACCAAACTTTTATTGTGATGGACGCGCCGCCCGCCCGCGAAGACGTCAAACCGTTTGTTCGGATCACTTCGCTTTTTGAAAAAGCGGGACTGACCGTGCCTCATGTCTACGAGAAAAATGAGAAACAAGGTTTCCTGCTTTTGAAAGATTTGGGACGTCAGACGTACTTGGATGTTTTAAACGAAGATAACGCTCGGGAACTGATGAGTGAAGCCATTGACGCGCTGGTTAAATGGCAGAGCATTTCCGAGCCGGGCGTTTTGCCCGAGTACGACCGATCGTTGCTCACAAGAGAGTTGTCCCTTTTCCCGGAATGGTACATTGGGCGTCATCGGGCAAAGACACTGGATGAACGTCAGAGCGCTTTGTTGAAAGTCTGTTTTGAGCGGATTCTTCAAAATAATCTTGCGCAAGCCAAAGTGTTTGTTCATCGTGACTACATGCCTCGCAACCTGATGGTCAGAGACTCAGACGGTCCAGGCATTCTTGACTATCAGGATGCCGTTTATGGTCCGGTTTCCTACGATATCGCTTCATTGTTGCGGGATGCGTTCATCAGTTGGGGAGAAACGTTTGTCATCGATATGACGATTCGTTATTGGGAAAAAGCCCGACAAGCCGGCATTCCCGTCCCGTCGGATTTTGGTGTGTTTTGGAAAGATGTCGAATGGATGGGTCTGCAACGTCACTTAAAGGTGGCCGGAATTTTTGCCCGCCTTCAGTATCGGGACGGCAAGAGCAAGTATTTGGCCGATACTCCGCGCTTTATCAATTACATTCGACAGACCGCTCATCGTTATGATGAATTGAAGGCGCTGCTGTATCTGATTGACCAGATTGAGGATAGCGTTCCGAAGTACGGCTACACCTTTTAGGAGTGCAATGTGCGCGCGATGATTTTGGCCGCTGGTCGCGGCAATCGAATGAGGCCTCTCACGGACACTTTGCCCAAACCGTTGCTTAAGGTGGGAACTCGCCGCCTGATTGATTGGCCCATTGACGGTTTGGTTAAGGCCGGAATCTCGGAGATTGTGGTCAATACCGCTCACCTTTCGGATACCTTTGAGCCGCTACTGGGCAGCCAATATCGTGGTGCCCATATTACGTATTCGGTTGAAGGCAAAAGTTATGATGAATCTCTGGAGACCTTGGGCGGTATAGCCCGGGCGCTGCCCCTGCTCTCGGACGGCACAGAACCTTTCATCGTTGTGGCCGGTGACATTGCCACCGACTTTGACTTTGCTCGTTTGATGACTGTGCCCGCTCAGCAAATCCGCTCCGCGCGCATTGATGCGCACTTGGTTTTGGTACCCAATCCGGCCTTTCACCCCGAGGGCGACATGGGATTGGATGGGCAGTGGGTGACTCGGAACGATCACGCCTACACCTATTCCAGTATCGGCATCTTTTCTCCGCGAATCTTTGCCGACGTGCCTCTCAAGGTTGCAAAACTTTTCCCTTGGTTTTATCACTTCGTCGACGCTCGGCGCGTTACCGGAGAGGTGTTTACCGGTTTTTGGGAAAATGTTGGTACGCCCGATGCGCTTCGCGCTCTGAGTGAACGCGTTTCTCAATAGTGGGAGACTGTATTTTCGCCACTATATTTAGAGACTGCTCTCTCGGCAATCTATAGATTGTTTGTTTTGAATCAGACAATGGGTAGAAAGTGCTCAATATTTGGGCAAGATGATTAAAATATTCGTGTGCTTGCCGGACGGATCGGTAGCGTTGACTTGAGAAATTTGTCATGAGTTTCAATTTGGGACGATACCGCATTGACGGAAAGCTTTTTTTAGCGCCGATGGCTGGTGTAACGGACGCGCCTTTCAGGCGGCTTTGCCGTGAGTTTGGCGCTGATTACGCCGTGGGTGAGATGCTGGCGAGCGCTCCCCAATTAAGACACAACCGCAAAACTCTTTCACGGCTTCGTTTTTTTGATGCTGAAGAACCTCGGGTGGTGCAACTGCTGGGAGCCGATCCTGATGCGCTGGCGGATGCCTTTGACTGGGCATGCGAGGCCGGAGCTGAGATTATTGACTTTAACATGGGGTGTCCGGCCAAAAAGGTTTGCAATGTTGCCTGCGGTTCCGCGCTGATGCGCGAAGAAGGACTCGCCCGTACGATATTGCAAAAACTGGGAGAGGCTTCCGCTCGACATCAGGTTCCCGTCACCTTAAAGTGCCGCACGGGTTGGGATGAATCGCATAAGAATGCGATTCAAATCGGTCAATGGGCTCAGGAAGCTGGATTTTCAATGCTGACGCTGCATGGTCGTACTCGTTTGGGAGGCTTTGAGAGCCCGGTGGAGTACGGTACGATCGCCCAAGCGGTTGAGGCTCTGAATATTCCTGTGGTTGCCAACGGTGATATTGCCGATGCCAATCGCGTTCAAGCGGTGCTCAGCTACACAAAGGCTGCCGCTGTGATGATCGGACGCGCCGCGTTGGGTCATCCGTGGGTATTTAAAACCATCAAGGAAGCGCTTCGAACGGGCAGACCGTTTGATTTATCGATGAAAGAAAAAGCGCAGACGGTTCTCAAGCATCAGCGCTGGCATATGGAGAGTTATCCTGAACCCGTGGCCGTGGTGACTTTTAGAAAGCACCTTTTGTGGTACCTGACTGGTTGGCCGGATTTTGATCGTGTTCGCGCTCCGTTGTGTCAAGCTGACAAGGCGAGTTCGCAGGAAGCTTTGCTGACAGACTATTTTCATCGGCAAGGCTGGATTTAAACAATATATATTTCTCTCTTTGGGTGTTCATTAATATGGTTTCCGATACAATCAAAAAAGAAGTAATAGCCAAAAATCCATTGATGATGAAACCGGCGTCTTTGGAAGAAGACGAGTCGCTGGAGGCGGCTGTTATCCGCAATTTGAAATCTTATTTTGAGACGCTCGATGGAATGCGTCCCAAGCATGAGCTCTACCCCATGGTGATTCAGGCGGTGGAAAAGCCCTTGCTTGAGTTCGCATTAAAGCGCACCGGACACAATAAGTGCGCCGCTGCTCAGCTTCTTGGCATCAACAGAAACACTTTGCACAAGAAGCTCCAGTTTTATAAGCTCACCTGATCGACTCAGGTGGGAGTGAAGATTTTGTTTTTTTGTTTTTTCAATTTAATTTTTAAGGACTTTTGTTTATGCGTAAACAAGCATTGTTAAGCGTGTCTGATAAAACCGGAGTGGTGGAGTTTGCTCGTGAACTGGCCGCTTTGGGTTATCACTTGCTTTCAACGGGTGGTACGGCAAAACTGATCGCTCAGGCCGGCATTCCTGTTCAGGAAGTGGCCGATTACACGGGTTTCCCGGAAATGTTGGACGGTCGTGTGAAGACGCTCAATCCGAAGATCCATGCCGGTATCCTCGCTCGTCGTCCGGATCCCGCCCACATGAAGGCCTTGGCTGATCACAACATTGATCCGATCGACATTATTGTTGTGAACCTCTATCCGTTTGAAGCCACGGTGGCCAAACCCGATTGCACTTTTGAGGATGCGATTGAAAATATTGATATCGGTGGTCCCACGATGATTCGTGCGGCGGCAAAAAACCATGAAAGTGTTGCTGTGGTGGTTGATCCCGCAGATTACGCTTCTGTTTTGGCCGAGTTGAAAGAAAAGGGTGAAGTGACGGCCCCGACGCGTCTTCGTTTGGCTAAGAAGGTTTTCTGCCATACGGCCCGCTACGATGCGATGATTTCCAACTACCTGACCTCTTTAACCGAAGACGGTCAAAAGCAGGAATTCCCGGAAAGCTTTACGCGTCAATTTGTCAAAGTTCAGGACATGCGCTACGGTGAAAATCCCCATCAAAAAGCGGCTTTTTATCGCGAAGTGCATGTCGGCAAGGGCTTGTTGGCAAGCTACAAGCAGCTGCACGGCAAAGCTTTGTCTTATAACAACATCGCCGACAGTGACGCCGCTTGGGAAGCGGTGCGCCAGTTCGCGGAACCCGCCTGTGTCATTATCAAGCACGCCAATCCCTGCGGTGTGGCCGTCGGAGCCGACAGCGCCGAAGCTTACGCCAAGGCTTTTAAGACGGATTCCAAGAGTGCTTTCGGCGGCATTCTTGCCTTCAATACGACGGTGACGGGGGCCTGTGCCGAAATGATCTCCAAGCAGTTTGCCGAAGTGATCATGGCGCCGGCTTTTGATGAAGCGGCTTTAGCTATTTTGGAAAAGAAACCGAATCTGCGTTTGCTGACGATTGACGCGGGTGAGGACCATAACGACTTTGAATTCAAGCGCGTGGGTGGCGGTCTTTTGGTGCAAACGCCGGACTTGCAGGTCGTCTCTGAAGAAGCCTTGCGTGTGGTCACGAAGAAACAACCCACCGCTGAGCAGTTAAAGGATATGCTCTTTGCCTGGCGTGTGGCGAAGTTTGTGAAGTCCAACACCATTGTCTTTGCCAAAGACGGCATGACGATGGGCGTCGGTGCCGGTCAGATGAGCCGTGTGGACTCCGCTCGTATTGCTTCCATTAAGGCAGAAGAAGCCGGTCTGAGCTTAAAGGATACGGCGGTGGCAAGCGACGCTTTCTTCCCGTTTAGAGATGGCTTGGACGTGGTGGTTGACGCGGGAGCGAGCTGCGTTATTCAACCGGGCGGTTCGATTCGCGATGATGAAGTGATCGCCGCCGCTGATGAACGCGGTGTCGTGATGGTCTTTACCGGCGAACGTCATTTCCGCCACTAACCTGAGCGATTGGTTCGCGCAATCGTAACCAATCGAAAAAAAAGGGCGTCAATCGATTAGACTGACGCCTCTTTTGCTTTAAAATCAAAGCACTTAACTTGTGTTTAAATGACACCCGTTTTAAGGGATTGATCATGCAGATAAACCGTCGAACGTTGCTTGCGGCCGGAGCCGGTTTGGCCTCCGCGGCAAGCCTGCCCGCATGGGCGCAACTTCGCATTGAAATTACGGGGGTGGGTGCCAATCAAATGCCGATTGCCATCCCTCAATTTCAAGGAACCAATAACGCACCGCTGGACTTGTCGGCGGTTGTCACCGCAGACCTTGAGCGAAGCGGTTCGTTTCGCGCGCTCAAAGTAATGGGCGAGTTGCCCGCGGAAGATATGCAGAATCCGCGTGCTCAGTTCTGGCGCACTATGGGAGCAACAGCTCTTGTGATGGGCGCTGTTGAGAAGTTGGCTGATACTCGCTTTAGCATCACCTATAAGCTTTTCGGAACGGCTGAAAACAAAGTGATTGATGAAAAGCAGTTTGTGGTGAGCCAGGGTGACTTACGTTTGACCGCGCATAGAATCGCCGACGCTGTTTATGAACGCCTGACCGGTGAAACAGGTATTTTTGCCTCTCGTTTGGCCTATGTTTTGCAGCGAGGCCCGTCGGCCTATGAATTGGTTGTAAGCGATAGCGACGGTGAAAATCCTCAGACAGCGCTTCAGAGCAACCAATCCATTATTTCCCCGATGTGGTCGCCTAATGGGCTTTTGTTGACGTATGTATCCTTTGAAGCCAATAAGCCGGTTATTTATTTGCATGACGTGCGTTCCGGCGAAAGGCGACTGATTGCGAGCTTTAAAGGCAACAATTCTGCTCCGGCTTTTAGTCCGGACGGAAAAACCATGGCGGTCGCCCTTTCGATGGGTGGGGGCACGCACATTTATTTGATGAGCACAAACGGTACCAATGTCAGACGTTTTACCAATAGTCAGGGCATTGATACGGAACCGGTCTTTAGTCCGGACGGACAGTATGTGTACTTTACCTCTGACCGTGGAGGTTCGCCTCAGATTTATCGTCAGCCGGTCGCCGGCGGCTCGGCCGAACGCGTCACCTATAGCGCGGAATATGCGATCAGTCCTGCGATCAGCCCCAAGGGGGATAAGTTGGCGTTTATTTCGCGCTTTAACGGCGCATTCCGCGTGACACTGCTTGACTTGGCAACGGGAATGCAATTGGTGCTTACCGACACGATGCGTGATGAATCGCCCACATTTGCGCCCAACGGTAAGATTTTGGTGTACGCGACAGAAGAAGGCGGTCGCGGTGTGTTGGCGACCGTCAGCTTAGATGGTCGTGTGAGAACACGCTTGACGGGACAGCGAGGGGATATTCGCGAACCCTCCTGGGGCCCGTTGTTGCAATAGTTTTAGAAAAATTAAATGGAGTGACAAATGCAATTGAAAAGCAAAATTTTATTGGTGAGTTTGGGTTTGGCCGGTGCTCTTTTGACGGGCTGCTCATCGGTTGACTTGAATCCGAACGGTCCGGATCAGTATGCCGGCGACCCGTTCTCTAACCCGGCCTCTCCCTTGAGTCAACAAAGCATTTATTTCGCTTTTGACAGCTACACGGTGCCGGCTGAATCTCAGGCGATGATTGAAGCTCACGCTCAATACCTTGCTACTCACCCGAGCGCTACCGTTGTGTTGGAAGGCAATACCGACGAACGCGGCGGCCGTGAATACAACCTTGCGTTGGGGCAAAAGCGAAGCGACAGCGTTGAAAACCGCTTGCAGCTCTTAGGTGTCCCCGCCGACCGTATGGAAAGCGTCAGTTTCGGTAAAGAACGTCCCCGCGCTTTGGGTCACGATGAAGAATCGTACCAACAAAACCGTCGCGTGGATATCATCTACCGTACGAAGTAATCGGATAATGAGGGCGCCCGCGTAGCGGGCGCAAATCGTTTAAAAAAGACGAATAAACAACAAGGACAATATGCGTCGTACGTTATTGGCAGTAATGATGATGGCCGTGGCCGCTCAGACGGGAACTGCCTGGGCTTTCGCTGATGATGAAGCGAGAACGGCTATTTTGGAGTTGCGTGAGCAGTTAAAGGCGAGTCAACGGGCCCAAGTGGATTTGATGGGACAGGTTGAAGCGCTTCGCACTGAAAATCAACGCATGATCGGTCAAATGCAAGAGCTGACCCGTCGGGTTGAAACGATGGACAAGCGCTTGGTGGAGGTTGAACCCGCACAGGTCGAGTTAAACGGACGGGTGATTACGGTTAAGCCTGCTGAGCGCCGCGACTTTGAAAAGGCGGTTGAACTTTTCCGCAATCGCGATTTTGCCAATTGTGTGAAAGCCCTCAATACCTTTAAGAAAAATTGGCCGAAATCAGCCTACATGGCCGATGCCGATTACTGGCGTGCCAGCGCTTACTACGCGCTCAACAATTTTAAGAGCACGATTACGGTCACCAATAACCTGTATCGTGTGTATCCGAAATCTCCCAAAGCCCCCGAAGCATTGTTGCTTAAGGCTTCGGCAGAGTTGAGCGAGGGGATGATTGAAGAGGCAACTAAGAGCCTAAATACTTTGATTAAGCGTTATCCGAAATCAGACTCTGCGAAGACCGCTAAAGAGCGATTGGAACAGATCAAAAAACTCGGGTAATTATTCGGGTTTACAATTGTGTTTTCCCTTGAGGAATGGTCCTCGTATTTTTCTTTAGAGATACTTGAAAATGACTTGCTCTCGCTGCGGATTGGATATCCTGCGTGATCCGCTTCAAAATCACGGTTCGGCTTTTACCGAAGAGGAAAGAAATCAAATGGGAATGAGAGGGCTTTTGCCCGCTCGAGTGGAAACGCTGGAAGAACAGGCCAAGCGTGCCGTTGCTTTCATGCGCACATTCCCATTGCCTATCCAACGCTACTTCTATTTGGATGCCTTGCATAACACCAATGAAACGCTCTTTTTTAAGGTGGTGTGCGACAACATCGAAGAGGTGATGCCGATCATTTACACCCCGACGGTGGGCGAGGCTTGTCAGAAGTTCAGTCACAACTTCCTGCAGTCCCGAGGACTGTTCATCTCCATCAAGGATAAGGGCCAAATTCACACGATCATGGAAAATGTGCAGCGCGATGACATTGAGGTCATTGTGGTGACGGATGGTCAGCGCATTTTGGGTTTGGGTGATCAAGGTGTCAACGGCATGGGCATCCCTGTGGGCAAGCTCGCCTTATATACGGCTTGCGCCGGTGTCGCGCCGGAAAAGACTCTGCCGGTCATGATCGATGTCGGCACAAATAATCCTGCCTACCTTGCGGATCCCCTTTATATGGGTTTGCGTCAGGAACGTGTTTGCGGCGCCTGTTACGATGAATTAATCGATGAATTTATGATGGCGGCTCGCAAGCGTTGGCCGAATGTTTTGATTCAATTTGAGGACTTTGGCAACGCCAATGCCTTCCGTTTGTTGGAGCGCTGGAAGGATAAAAGCTTGTGCTTTAATGATGATATCCAAGGCACGGCCTGTGTTGCCTTGACCGGTTTTTACTCTGCTTTGCGAGTGACCGGCGGTAAGCTCGCGGATCAGCGAGTGCTCTTTTTGGGGGCGGGTGAAGCCGCAACCGGGATTGCTAACCTGATTGCCGAAGCCATTTCGGATGAAGAAGGGATTTCAATTGAAGAGGCGCGCACTCGTTGCTACCTCTTCGATTCCAAGGGTTTGGTTGTGGCGCAAAGAACGGATTTGTCCGCTCATAAGCGCCAATTCGCGCACGATGCCCAACCGGCCGAAAGCTTCCTGCAGGCGATTCAGCAGTTGCGTCCGACCGCCATTGTCGGCGTGGCAGCTCAGCAAAACGCCTTCAATTCCATGGTGATCGGGGAAATGAGTGCTATCAATGAACGTCCTATTGTGTTTGCGCTCTCTAATCCGACCTCTAAGGCGGAATGCACGGCGGAAATGGCTTACCAATTCTCGGAAGGTCGCGCGCTTTTTGCCTCCGGCTCTCCCTTTGATGTGGTGAATTACAACGGACAAATGTTCGTGCCGCGTCAGGGGAATAATTCTTACGTGTTCCCGGCTTTAGGACGGGCGGCTACGTTTGTGAAGGCCAAGACCATGCCGACGGGGATGTTCTTGGCGGCGGCCCGCAAGTTGGCAGAACTTGTAAGCGAAGAAGATCTTGCCCATGGCAGTCTTTATCCGTCCTTAAATGACATTCGCCCAATCTCGGAAGCGATTGCCGTGGCTGTAGCTGAGTACGCGTACGATAAGGGCCTTGCTTGCCGCGAACGTCCGCAAGACTTGGAAGCGGCCATTAAGGCCAGCATGTACACACCCGCGTACTAAAGGTCTGATTGATCAATGAGGGCGGGGAGCAGTTTCTCCGCCCCCTCTTTTTTCTGGAATTGTCCGTGAATCCGAACGCCCTGATTGATGTTGCTCCGGAGCTCATTCCCGATACAACGCCTGCGATTGAAGACGTTGTGGCTGTCGCGCGACTCAAAGGGGAACCACTGTTGCATTTTCCGGATGATCTTTATATTCCGCCCGATGCGTTAAAGCTCTTTTTGGAATCCTTTGAGGGGCCGTTTGACCTTTTGCTCTACTTGATTCGAAAGCAGCGATTGGATCTCAATGAGATTTCTGTCGCGGCAGTAACGGATCAGTACATGGAATACGTTGAACAGATTCGGGCTCAGAACATGGAGCTGGCGAGTGATTACCTTGTGATGGCCGCCGATCTCATGATGATTAAAAGCCGTTTATTGCTGCCGGTGCCGGTCAGTGATGAAGACGATGAAGAAGAGGATCCGACGGCTCGGATTTTGCGAGAAGTCGCCGAATACGAAAAGATTCAGGTGGCCGCGCAGCTTCTGAACGCTCTTCCGACAATGGGAGACGGATTTTGGCGAGGTTTTGTCGCCATCGAGGAAGAGGAAGCACCGGAGCCCGAAGTGCTACCGCAAGAATTGGCCCGCGTGTGGCTTGCGGTAGTGAAAAATGCGGATCTCAAAATCAATCACACGGTTTCTCGCCAAGAACTTTCTATTCACGAGTTCATGTCGGCGATCATCAGGCGTGTTGAGCAGGATCGTTTTGTCAGTTTTGATGACCTTGTCCAAAATCACGACACGATGCAGGAGCGTGTTGTCAGTTTTCTGGCTATCCTGGAGTTGTCTCGGGAAGGCTTGATTTCAATTACCCAAGCGGCGCCTTATGCGCCCATCTATTGTTCAAAGAAGTTTCTCGAGCTCTCTGCCGATTCGGCAGCCTGAGCAAAAATGCCAACAAAAAACGTTTGCAATTGAAAATTGTCATCTTGGCTTAATGCAAATTGTTTAAAATCTCCTGAGCTTTATTGTTGATTTAACTAAAGGAAAGAAAGCGTTATGGAATGGTTGACCGAGCTGATTACAACGATGCACTGGGGTGCCGTGGCTCAGATCATCATGATTGACATTTTGCTGGGGGGTGACAACGCGGTAGTCATTGCCTTGGCTTGCCGTAATTTGGAACCGAAGCAGCGTCGCCAAGGTATTTTCTGGGGCGTCTTCGGTGCTATCGCTTTGCGTGTGGTCCTAATTACCTGCGCGGTATATCTGTTGCAATTGCCGCTTTTGAAAGTCGTCGCGGGTCTTCTTTTAATTTGGATCGGTGTGAAGCTTTTGATTCCGCACGATGAGGAAGATAAACATATTGAAGCCAGCACAAAAGTTCTTTCAGCGATTAAGACAATTATCGTGGCCGACCTTGTCATGAGTATTGACAATGTCATCGGTATTGCCGGCGCCGCTCAAGCCGCTCATGAACATCACCAGACGTTTCTGATTATCTTCGGTTTGATTGTGAGCGTGCCCTTTATTGTGTTTGGTAGTCAAATTATTCTGAAGGTCTTTGATCGTTTCCCGATCATTGTGACCTTAGGCGGCGCCCTTTTGGGATGGATCGGCGGCGGTTTGCTCGTGAGTGATATTTTTGTGGCTGAATATGTGCCGCAGACAAATCTTATCCATTATGGCAGCTGTTTAATTGGCGCTGTTTTGGTGGTGTTGATTGCCCGAATGTGGGTCAATCGGCAGAAAGCTAAAAAACTTCAGAGTTGATAGGGACAGATTGAATTAACACGGAGGGAGGCGAGCCTCCCTCTCTCGGATATTAAACTGGCAGTTTTCAAGAGGAAGGGGTGTTGATGAAGTTCAGCACCCCATAATTTTTTAATCTGAGCCACAAAAAGGGACACAAGGGGAATCGAACTTGGGGCCAGCAAGTAAGATAAAAGTTCAGAAGTTATCGGTTCCTTAACGTAATAAATTTCAGCCGCAGAAACCGATAGATAATGTCACTATTTTGTTAGTTCATCATTAAGTCGTTGAATTAAAAGATTTCTTAGATCCTTTTTGCCTTTGCCGAAACGCTTCTTGTGCAAATAAAAATGTCCTGTGCAACTTAGCCAGATTAATTTATCAAGTTCATAAGCGGTTATTTGATCGGAGCAGCAGGAATTGTATGTATTAACTAGACGTATGGCAGCGTCAAAAACATTAAGTTGTGTGTCCAATGTCGAAGAGACTTCGCAAGCTAATCCAAGTTTAATAAATACCTCATTGATATGAGTGTCAGGCTTGACATACTGTGTAAAGCCCAGTTCCTTTAAAGCATCACAGGCTAGAGCAAAACCGATGCCTGTGATCTTTCGTTTAATAAGGATTGGACCTGCAAATAAATAGTCGGAAGGAAGGTTTGTAAAATGTTTGCTGAAATCACCTCCAGATTTAAAACTTAATAAAAATGAGGCGGTATCTTGCACGCTACGAAGCCATCGACACCATAAAACTTCACGCTTGTTACCTTTGAGAATGCCTTCGGTGTTTTTAAGTCTGATAATAGTCTTGTCGATATCAATTGCTGAAAATTGTTCAAGATGTGATCGAAATTCTTTATCTTTCAATGAGGTGCTTTCCAAACCTTTGACGCCCAAAATAGCATGAAGAATTTTGTCTTTTCTGGTTTTATCTTTGTTTGTTGAAAATTCAATTACATTGCTAAGCATATTTGCGTTAGCAGCCGAGGTGATTAATCGGATGAAGATTTCTTGTAAAGTTATTGCTTTATATGAATTTTGGGGTGACAAGTATTCGCTGATGATCTTCGGATCAAAGTTACTTTCTTCAGCTATTTCAGCAGTGAATTCTCTGCAAGTTTTAACAAAAGTGCGAGCTTGATTCTCGTTGAGTTGTTTTTCGCTCATATTTTCACCTTGATGAACAGTTTCGGAAGATTTCTCAACCATGGTAACAAGTTTTAATCTGCGGAAATATGAGCGCTTTTACTAGTAATATTTTCATATTTCTAATACAGACCTCAGAGACGTATCAAAAGAAATCTCCACTATGATCTGATAATGAAAAAGCCCACGGCAACGCCATGGGCTTCGGAGCGAAGTTTGGATTCCTTAGACGATGTCTTTGAGTTCACGTCTTAGGATCTTGCCGACCGCGGTTTTTGGCAACGAATCCACGAAAATAATCTGTTTCGGGATCTTATAGCCGGTCAATTGCGTGCGGCAGTACTTCACCACATCCTCCTTGGTGATGGAAGGATCCTTCAAAACGATGACGGCTTTGACGGTTTCCCCGGAACGTTCATGAGGAACACCGACAACACCGCATTCCAGGACGCCCGGCATAGACGCGATGACACTTTCCACTTCATTCGGATAGACATTAAAGCCCGAAACCAAAATCATGTCTTTTTTACGGTCGGTAATCGTTATCTTGCCATCGGTAGCCATATAGCCGACGTCACCGGTGCGAAGCCAACCATCACGGAAAACGCCGGCAGTTTCTTCGGGGCGATTCCAATAGCCGGCCATAATTTGCGGCCCTTTCACACAAATTTCTCCCGTGTGGGTCGGGATATCTTCAGGGGCTGCGCACAGACCTAAATCTTTAAAGCCGTCACCGCGGATACTGACCTCGGTGTTCGGGATCGGATAGCCGACAGATCCATCCCAGGGAGCATCAGGCAGGTTGCCACAGACGCCGGGCGAGGCTTCCGTTAATCCATAGGCTTCGAGAATACCGATGCCGGTTGTTTTTTTCCATCGTTCGGCGACAACCTTTTGAATTTGGGTGCCACCGGCTACCGCCATTTTCAGACGTGAAAAGTCAACAGAGGCGAACTCCGGATTATTCAAAAGTGCGTTATAGAGTGTATTAACCCCCGTATAAACCGAGAATTTCCAGTGCTTACATTCAGCGACCAATCCCTTGATATCGCGCGGATTAGTAATAAGAACACTGCGGGCGGTCCAATTCAAGAAAGCTAAAGTCGCTGTAAAAGCAAAGATGTGATACAGCGGCAGGGCGCACATGGCGACTTCTTCGCATTCTTTAAATGAAACGCTGATCCAATGTCCCGTTTGTTCAACATTGGCAAGTACATTGCGATGGGTGAGCATGGCCCCTTTGGAAACACCGGTTGTGCCGCCCGTGTATTGCAACAAGGCCACGTCTTCATTGGAAATCGCTACAGGTTTGAAGCCTTTGCTATGACCGATGGCTAACGCTTGTCGGAAGTCGACCGCTCCGGGCAAATTCCATTGAGGCACCATCTTTTTGACGTACTTCACGGCGGCATTGACGATCGTGCGCTTCATAAAGGGGAACATGTCGCCGACTTGCGTCGTGATGATGTGCTTGACGGGGGTGCGGCTCAGAACACGTTCCAACGTCTTTGCGAAATTCTCAATGATGATGATTGCCTTGGCCCCGGAGTCTTTGAGTTGATGCTCCAATTCACGAGCCGTGTAAAGGGGATTGACGTTTACAACGATGAACCCGGCTCTCAAAATGGCAAAGAGCGCAATCGGATACTGTAGCAAGTTTGGCATCATGATCGCAACGCGATCCCCTTTTTGCATATCCGGCAAAGACTGCAGATAAGCCGCCAAATCGTAAGAGAGAGTTTGAGACTCTTTGGCAGTGAGAGTCACACCCATGTTGGTGAACGTGGGTGCGTTGGGGTGCTTCTCGGCGATGCCGTCGAGCAAGGCCGGAATGTTGGCTACGCGATCCGGGTCAATTTGCGCGGGGACGCCTTTAGGATATTTGGCAAGCCAAGGAAAATCGGTCATCGTAATCAAATCCTGCTATAAAAATAAATAAAGACAATCTGTTATTGTAAACAAAGAAAATCGCTCACAGTGGAGCGATTTTCTGCAATTTGATGTTTTGAGCGAAATTAAGCCAGGGTCAGACAGTGACGGGCGTAACTCTTCACATCTTCCCAGTCCGTGTAGTCAATCACGGCATCCATGGAGGTCGGTCCCTTGGTCATCTTCATGATCAATTGGATCATCTTCGCGTCAAGCCAGCCCCAGTTCGGGTAGTCGACTTTACCGGCAATGCACTTCACATCGCGAGGCTTCCACGGCGAATTCTGGAGGAATTTTTGCATGTAGCGGTTGCCTTCTGGTGTGGCTTTGATGGGTGTGCGCGCGACAACGGAAACATTAAAGAAGCTGTGCGGTTTGGCGTTGAGCTCATCTTTGTGTTTGGCAAGGAAACTGTAGAACACTTTCGGATAGGTGCCGTAAAGAACCGGGCAACCCACAATAAAGAGATCGTACTTATCCCATTGCACGCCTTCGCGGTCGGCTTCCATAACGCTCATCATATCGGCCTGGTTACCTTCGGCGATAACCGTTTCCCAGATACGACGGGCCACGCGGGCCGTGTGTCCGCTTCGGCTGTGATAGAGCACGAGCACAGATTTCATTTTTTTCTCCTATTCCCTCGCTGCATCAAACCTGTTCGCGAGGCAAACATAAATGCAAAGCCTAATTGTGGGTAAACGCTAAAGGATGACCGAAAATTTTACCGTTTACTCCGGCTTGTTGGTAATAACCCTAAATTCTTTTGGGTACGGCGGTCATTGTAGTGCAGAAATATTGCTTCAAGCTTAACGCCGATTTTCGCTTTGAAGCTCCTTAAGCCATCCGATTATCTCTGTGGGAGAGCGGGCGATGATATCTGCCTGCCACTCGTTGATCGGAAAATCGCGTCTTAAATAACCCCAGGATGCGGCGGCAAAGGGCATTTGAAGGATTTGCGCAACCTGAGAATCACGGATGTCGTCGCCGACATACGGTGTTTCGGTAGGTTTTGTTCCGCTTTTTTGCAAAGCGATCAGCATATTGTCCGGATTGGGTTTGAGTTTGCCGGTCGCATCGCCGCTTACAATGACTGCCGCTCGGTTGTACAGTCCCAGTTTTTTCATAATGGGATCAGTAAAACAGGCAAATTTATTCGTGACCACTCCCCAATGCCATCCCAATGCTTCAATGGCGTCGAGCATTTCTAACACGCCTTCAAAACAGCAGACTTTTTCTGCACAATGAGCTTGATAGTCAGTCAAAAATCGATCTTTGAGTTCAGCAAAGCGGGGGTGTGACTCCGTGATGTCGAAGCCGATTTTAAGAAGTCCTCGGGCTCCCGAACCCGCATATTCCCGCAATAAAGTAAAAGAAAGAGGTTCTAACCCCTCTTCGTGTCGAATTCGATTCAGTGAGGCGCAAAGATCAGGGGCGCTGTCGACCAGTGTACCGTCCAAATCAAAAAGGATCAGAGGCATGGTGAAATCTTCAAGAAAAAAGGCGCTCCGAAAAAGGAGCGCCTTTTAATTCATCAAATCAATGAGACAGTCTCATCAATTATTGAGCGCGAGTGCCGACCACTTCAACGACAGCGCGGCGGTTCGGAGCCAAGCAGGCAACCAAGTCAGCCTTAGAGCCGTTGTCTTCGCAGGTCACGACAGGATCAGCGGAGGCCTTGCCTTCGGTTTGGATCTTGTCAGCCGGCACGCCTTGCTTAACCATGTAGGACTTGACGGCTTCAGCGCGGCGTTCGCTCAAAGCTTGGTTGTAGGAAGCCGGGCCAGTGATGTCGGTGTAGCCGGTGGCCATCACGACGTCAACGTTCAAGCCGGACATACGAGCGACCAATTCGTTGAGCATCTTCACGCCTTCGGGCTTAACCTTGGCGGAGTTCAAGTCAAAGAGCGTGTCGGCAGCCAACACGATCTTGCCGCTGTTGGCGATGTCAGCGTCGCATTCGATGCCTTCGGCAAGGGCGGGCGTCCAGAAGCCAGTGCGCCAGCAGAGGTCGTAGCCGCTCATCACGGTTTGACCGGTCGTGGACTTAACATACGGGAAAACATCGGCGCTGGCCATACCACTCGTAGCAAGTAAAGCAGCCAAAGCAGCGCTCAAAGCTAAAGTTTTTTTCATAATTATTTTCTCCAATTGGATTAATTGCGGTGAACAACAGACGACCGCATGCGTCTTGCCCGTGTCCCACCGCCCTCGCGAGTGGCTTTTGGGGGACACTGACATAAACTAAATTCTATTCTGCCACGTTTTTGTTATTTTCTGTGCATTTTCTCGACTTAGAGGTCTTAGGCCGTCCCTTTGTTGCTTTTTGACAACAAGCCGCCCATCAACCCAGACGTGAGTGATGTCTTCACGTCCGGCGCTATATAAGAGCTGAGAGGCAGGATCAAAGACAGGCAGGGCGTCAATGTCGCCCAAATCCACAGCAATCAGATCGGCATCCTTGCCTTTTTCAAGAGAGCCGATTCTGTCATCCCAGCCCAAGGCTTTGGCGCCGCCCATGGTGGCCGCGTAGAGCATATCGGTGACCTTCATTTGAGTGGTGTCCTGGCAAACCGCTTTGCCAAGCATAGCTCCCAGACGCGTTTCGCCTAATAGATCCACTTTGTCATTGCTGGCTACACCGTCGGTGCCCATGGCCACATTAATACCCATGGACATCATTTGGGCCACCGGGGCAAATCCACTGGCTAATTTCAGGTTAGAGCAGGGACAGTGAACGACGCTTGCCCCCGCTTTAAAGAGAAGCGCCATCTCGGACGCATCGGGGTGGACTGTATGCACCGAAATAAAGCGGTTGCTTAAAAGTCCAAGTTTGTGGAGGCGCTGAATCGGTCGCATGCCGTATTGCTTCATAGAACCTTCAATTTCAGAAGCGGTTTCATCCACGTGCATATGGATATAGGCGTTGTGTTTTTCGGATAATTCGCGAACCTTAATTAAAGCATCGTCATCGACGGTGTAAGGAGCGTGAGGACCCACCGTGACACGAACCTTGTCGTGACTTTTAAATTGTTCGAATAAGGCTTCTGCGCAACGGATGTAATCATCCGTGGTTTTGGCCATTGCTGACGGAAAACCGATCACAATGCCGGAAACCGAGCACTTTAATCCCGCCTCAGTCAATCCCCTGGCCACATCTTCGCTGAAGAAATAGTGGTCGCTTGCGCATGTGATTCCGGATTCAAGCATTTCAGCACCGGCAATTAAAGAGCCTTCGTAGCAGAATTCGTGACTCATCAATTTGCCTTCCGCGGGCCAAATCTTTGTTTGAAGCCAATCCATAAGCGGCAGATCGGCTCCCATGCCGCGAAGCAGATGCATTGGCGCATGTGTATGCGCGTTGACCATGCCCGGCAAAATAATGTGTTGGGGCAGGCGAATCACCTCATCGGCTTCAACGTCATTGGTTTGGTTGCTTGGAATAAGTGCGACGACTTTCCCGTCGTTCATCAAGAGACTGTGACGTTCCAGAATGACTCCCTTAGGAACCATGGGCATAATCCAGCCGGCTTCAATGATGGTTTGTACGTGCATAGAAGACCTTTGAAAATAATAAAAAGCGTTTAGGCGACATTGTAGGTCAGACAAAGGATTTATGTTCCGATGGGTGCAATGCTGATTTTAACTACTTGGTTGTTAAGTAACTCATTGAAATTAAAGAGAAAAATAAGTGAAAAATGATGGGCATTTTTATAAAAATCCTGATAAAATCAACGGGTTAAAAATTTCACATGATGGAAGATCAATGTCTGATAACGAAGATATTAAGAATAGTGAAGACAACGTGACTGCGGAAGAAACAACCGATTCCGAAATCCCGGGTTCCATGCTGAATATTGCTCAGGAGCTTTTGCCCGTTTCTTTGGAAGCGGAAATGAAGCGCGCCTATCTTGACTATGCAATGAGTGTGATTGTCGGTCGCGCCTTGCCCGATGTCAGAGACGGTTTAAAACCCGTGCACCGTCGAGTCCTTTATGCGATGGAGCAATTAGGCAATACCTACTCGCATCCCACTAAAAAGTCAGCTCGTGTGGTCGGTGATGTGATCGGTAAATATCACCCTCACGGTGATTTGGCGGCCTATGACACGATTGTTCGTATGGCGCAGCCCTTCTCCCTTCGTTATCCGCTGATTTATGGTCAGGGAAACTTCGGTAGCCTCGACGGTGACTCCGCGGCCGCCATGCGTTACACCGAAGTTAGACTTCAGAAGCTCGCCGGAGAAATGCTCGCCGATATCCGCAAGGATACGGTGGATTTCATCCCCAATTACGACAACACGGAAAAAGAGCCGACGGTTTTGCCGACGCGCCTGCCTCATTTGCTGATTAACGGCAGCGCGGGTATTGCCGTGGGTATGGCGACGAACATTCCGCCTCACAATCTCCGTGAAGCCATTGACGCTTGTGTGCACTTGCTCAACCATCCCGATGCTACGGTGGATGATTTGATTAAATTCATTCCGGCACCGGACTTTCCTACGGGCGGCACGATCTTTGGCCTCAAGGGCGTGATCGAAGGTTATCGCACGGGGCGCGGCCGTGTGCTCATGCGCGCTAAAACTCACTATGAAGAGTTTGATAAAGGGCGTCGTACCCGTATTGTGGTCGATGAGATTCCTTACCAAGTTAACAAGCGCGTGCTTGTGGAGAGCATCGCTCACTTGATCAATGAAAAGAAAATTGAAGGAATTTCCGATCTTCGTGACGAAACTGATAAAGACGGCGTTCGCGTTGTGATTGACCTCAAGAGCGGCGTTGTGGCCGATGTTGTACTCAATAATCTCTACAAGCTCACGCAGCTGCAGGATTCTTTCGGTATCAACATGGTCGCTTTGGTCGATGGTCAGCCGCAACTTTTGAACTTAAAGCAGATCATTGAAGCGTTCCTGATGCACCGCCGCGAAGTGGTGACTCGTCGCAGTCTGTTTGATTTGAAGGAAAATCGCGCCCGTGGCCATGTGCTCGAAGGTCTTGCCGTCGCCTTGGCTAATATTGATGATTTCCTGGCGATTATCCGTTCAGCTCCCACGCCGGATGTAGCTAAAGCCGGTTTGATGGGACGGGGATGGAATTCCGCGTTGGTTGGCGAGTTGCTCGACCGCGCAGGCGCTCATCAAAACGATTATCGTCCCGAAGGATTGGATCCGATCTATGGTCGTCACGATGACGGTCTGTACTATTTGAGTGAGACCCAAGCCAACAGCATCCTGCAGATGCGCCTGCAACGTTTGACCGGTTTGGAACAAGACAAGATCATTCAGGAATACAGAAATGTTATTGATGTGATTGCGGACTTGCTCGATATTTTGGATAAGCCGGAACGCGTTCGTCAGATTATTGAGGATGATCTCATCGAAATTAAGAATGAATACGGTGATGACCGTCGTTCTGAAATCGACCCGACGGGTGATCCGAATTTTGATCCGCGTGATTTGATCCCCCGCCGTGAAATGGTGGTTACGCTCACGCGTGACGGATACATCAAGAGCCAACAGTTATCTGACTACCAGGCTCAACGCCGAGGCGGTCAGGGCAAGAAGGCGGCGACGATGAAAGAAGGCGATATGATTGATCAGCTCTTTATCGCCAACTCTCACGATCGAATCCTGTGCTTCTCCGACTTTGGCCGAATGTATTGCCTTGATGTGTATTCGCTGCCGGAAGGATCCCGTACGTCGAAGGGGCGTCCGATCATCAACTCCGTGCCGCTGTCTGAAGGTGAACACATCACTGTGGTGTTGCCCATCCAGGATTTTGATGATAAGCACTACGTTTTCATGGCCACGGCCAACGGCGTGGTCAAGAAGACTCGTCTAAAAGATTTTGCCAATGTTCGCCGCTCCGGCATCAATGCCGCCGGACTCGACGAGGGTGACCATCTGATCGGTGTGGCGATCACCGATGGTGAGCACGATGTCATGCTCTTTTCCGATGCGGGTAAGGCGGTTCGCTTTAGCGAATCTGATGTTCGCCCGATGGGACGAGGCGCTCGCGGCGTCAAGGGCATGGCTTTGGAAGAAGGGCAGACGGTTATTGCCATGCTGGTGGCCGATCGTGAAGAGCAAACAGTGCTTACCGCCACCGAAAACGGTTTCGGCAAGCGCACGCTTGTGAGCGAATACACCCGCCACGGACGCGGCACTAAGGGAATGATTGCTATTCAAACGACCGATCGCAACGGTAAAGTGGTGGCGGCTACCTTGGTTGATGATGCAGACGAAGTGATGCTGCTGACTCAAAAGGGTAAGATCGTTCGCACGCCGGTGGCAGACATCTCTGTTTTGAAACGCGCAACCCAAGGGGTGACGCTGATTGGCTTGAAGGATGACAGTTTGGTGGCCGTTCAACGGATCGCGGAAGCCGATGTTGAGGAAGAAAAGGCCGAAGAAGCTAAACAAGCTTCCCAAGAGTCTCAATCGGAATCTGACGAAAAACCGGTCGATTCCTCCCTGTAACTAAAAATCCCGGCTCTCCGGAAAAACGGGGAGCCTTATTTTATTTTGAGCAAAATGATTCCTGTAATTACGATTGATGGACCGACTGCTTCCGGTAAGGGAACGATTGCTTCCCGAGTGGCAGAGGCTTTAGGTTTTTACTATCTGGATAGTGGAGCGCTTTACCGATTAAGTGCCTACAAAGCTTTGAAAAACAGGGTTGATTTAACCGATGAGCTAACGTTGGCTCATTTGGCCGGTGCACTTGAACCTCATTTTGAGGGCGGACGGATTCAACTGGATGGGGAAGACGTTACCGATAAGATCCGTGCAGAGGAAGTTGGAGTGGCGGCCAGTAAGGTTGCTGCGTTGCCCGAGGTTCGCCAAGCGCTATTGGATGTGCAAAAACGCGCCCGTCGCTTGCCCGGTCTGGTTGCCGACGGCCGCGATATGGGCAGTGTGATTTTCCCGGATGCTCCCTTGAAAGTATTCTTGACTGCCAGTGCGAAAGCGCGAGCTCAGAGACGCTTTAATCAGTTGAAAGAAAAAGGAATTGTTGCTAATATCGACACTCTTACCCGGGATCTTGAGGAGCGGGATCGACGCGATATGCAACGCGCCGTGAGTCCTCTTGCGCCCGCAAAAGATGCCAAGATCCTTGATTCTTCCGAATTAACGATCGAAGCGACGGTGCGGCAAGTGCTTGATTGGTACGAAGCCGTTACCCGATAGGTCGGTCCTGAGGCCGATCACCCCGGCAAACCGGCAATAGGGCCGGCCCGGTTTTTTTACCCGGTGCTCGCTTCCTTACAGGAAGAAGTACTGATATTTATATTTACACATGTCTGAAAATATTAACCAACCCGAGTCTTTTGCTCAGCTTTTTGAAGAAAGCTTAGCTCGTCAAGAAATGCGCCAAGGCGAAGTCATCACTGCTGAAGTGGTGCGCGTTGACTACAACTTTGTGGTCGTGAACGCCGGCTTGAAGTCTGAAGCCTATGTGCCCATCGAAGAATTCAAGGACGATCGCGGCGAAGTGTCCGTGAAGCCGGGTGATTTCGTGGCTGTGGCGATTGAACAAGTCGAAAACGGCTACGGTGATACGATTTTGTCTCGCGACAAGGCCAAGCGTCTTGCCGCTTGGATGAACCTTGAAAAGGCCCTCGAATCCGGTGAACTCGTTACCGGTACGATCACGGGCAAGGTCAAGGGCGGTCTTACGGTGATGACCAACGGTATCCGCGCTTTCTTGCCGGGTTCTTTGGTGGACACCCGTCCTGTGAAGGACACGACGCCCTACGAAGGCAAGACCATGGAATTCAAGGTCATCAAGCTTGACCGTAAGCGCAACAACGTTGTGGTTTCCCGTCGTGCTGTGGTTGAAGCCAGCATGGGCGAAGAACGTGCCAAGCTCATGGATACGCTCAAGGAAGGCGCTATCGTCAAGGGTATCGTCAAGAACATCACCGACTACGGTGCGTTTGTTGATTTGGGCGGTATCGACGGTCTGTTGCATATCACGGACCTCGCCTGGCGTCGTGTTCGCCACCCGAGCGAAGTGGTTCAAGTCGGTCAAGAACTCGAAGCCAAGGTTCTCAAGTTTGATCAAGAAAAGAACCGTGTGTCTTTGGGCTTGAAGCAATTGGGCGAAGATCCGTGGATCGGTATCGCTCGCCGTTACCCGAAGGGAACGCGTCTGTTCGGCAAGATCACCAACATTACCGATTACGGTGCCTTCGTTGAAATCGAAGCCGGTATCGAAGGTTTGGTGCACGTCTCCGAAATGGATTGGACCAACAAGAACGTTGATCCGAAGAAGGTTGTCCAATTGGGTGATGACGTTGAAGTCATGGTTCTCGAAATCGATGAAGAACGTCGTCGTATCTCCCTCGGTATGAAGCAATGCAAGCCCAATCCGTGGGAAGAATTCGCTCAAAGCCACAAGAAGGGTGACAAGGTTACCGGCCAAATCAAGTCCATCACCGATTTCGGTGTGTTCATTGGTTTGACGGGTGGCATCGACGGTTTGGTTCACTTGTCCGACCTCTCCTGGACTGAACAAGGCGAAGAAGCTGTTCGTAAGTACAAGAAGGGCGACGAAGTTCAAGCCGTGGTGCTCGGTATCGATACCGAACGTGAACGCATCAGCTTGGGCGTGAAGCAATTGAGCGGTGATCCGTTCAGCAACTTCACGAGCACCCACGAAAAGGGTTCCGTTGTGACCGGTACGGTCAAGAGCGTTGATGCCAAGGGCGCCGTGATTGACTTGGGCGACGAGACCGAAGGTTATTTGCGTGCCTCTGAAATCTCCTCCGAACGCGTTGAAGACGCAACGACGCAATTGAAGGAAGGTGACAGCGTGACCGCGCAAATCATCAGCATCGACCGTAAGAACCGTAGCATCCAATTGTCCGTTAAGGCCAAGGATGCCAGCGAAGCCCGTCAAGCCTTGGATCGTATGAACCAAGATGCTCAGGGTGCTTCCGGTACGACCAACTTGGGTGCCTTGTTGAAGGCTAAGCTCGAACAAAAGTAATCGGAGAAGCATGGTGGATGCCATGACGAAATCCGAGCTGATTGAACGGCTCGCAAATAAAAACACGCGGCTAACTGCGCGTGATGTTGACGAATCCGTCAAGGCGGTTCTCGATGCGATGACTTTGGCCATGGCCACCGGCAGCCGCATTGAGATCCGTGGGTTCGGCAGCTTTTGCCTGAACTACCGCCCCGAGCGCGTGGGACGTAATCCCAAGAGCGGCGAAAGCGTGGTGGTGCCGGCGAAATACGTGCCGCACTTTAAGGCGGGCAAAGAGATGCGTCTCCGTGTAGACGGATCCGTGCAAGAAGCCTAAACGTTTCTTAGCGTCAACCTAAGTTCAGAATGAGGATTCCGGTGTATGCCGGAGTCCTCTTTCCTTATGGAAAGCGTTCGTTTTCCGTCAAAATTCCTCCTTTCACCTGACTTCATTGCCAGTTTTTTTTTCTAAGTGAACGTGCTTAGTGAAAACGAACGTCTAGGGAGATCACTCTAGAAACCCTGAGTATCAGGGCTTGATGCCTTAAATATAATGAAGCGGAGGTGTCAAATATTCAGATACCTAAGTCATTGCTTGATTGAAGAAAGAGCTTGCTATGTATAACTTTTTAGCTGCATTTTGTATTTGCGGGTTCATCGTAATCATCGGTGAACTGATCTCGACATGGACGAAGGCGTGGATCCCGTCTGTTTTCGTTTCAGCCTGTATTTTGCTAGTCGGTTACTGGACGGTTATTCCGTACGATTTGGTCAAGGATTCGTTCCTGACACCATTCGGTGCGACGCTTGGTATTTATCTTTTGATTGTTCACATGGGGACGGTGATTAGTCTGAAAACCCTGATGGAACAATGGAAGACGGTGGTGATGTGTCTGGTGGGGCTGGCCGGAATGTGTATCCTTTCCCTCTTGCTTTGCCCCTTGTTTATGGACTGGGCTTATATTGTGGCTGGTCTTCCGCCACTCACCGGCGGTATTGTCGCGGCAACCATTATGCAGCAGGCAGCTACGGAACACGGTTTGACCTCGGCGGCCGTTTTCGCCATCACAATGTATTGCGTTCAGGGCTTTGCCGGTTATCCTTTGACAGCGATCTTCATGAAGGCCGAAGGCGCGAAGCTTTTGCAAGAATTCCGCTCCGGCGAACGCGTCTCCAAAGATGAACTCTCCGCGGCTAAGAATGTGACGTCTTTGCCCTCGAGTGATCGCCGCGGTCCTTTGGCGTTGCCCGAATCGCTCAACAGCCCCATCGTCATGCTCACGAAGATTGGTATGGTGGCATGGCTTTCGATGATGGTGGGTGGATTCACCGGTATTAGCGGTGCTGTTTGGGCGCTGATTTTCGGTGTGGTTTTCTGCTCTTTGGGCTTTTTGGAAACCGATATTTTGCACAAGTGCAATTCCTTCAACATTTTGATGTTTGCTTTGACAATGTTCGTGTTCGAAGGTTTAAAGGACTGCACACCGGAAATGTTGACTTCGATTATTCTCCCGATGGTCGGATTAATCGTTGTGGGCGTTTTTGGTATGGCGGTGTTTGCTTGGGTTGCTGCAAAAGTGATGAAGCTCTCCTTCCCGTTGAGTTTCTGCAACTGCTTGACTGCTTTGTACGGTTTCCCGTTTAACGCCATTATCACGGAGTCGACCTGTAAGGCTATGGCTAAGACTCCGGAAGAACACGAATTTTTAATGAGCAAGATGTTCCCCTCGATGATTATCGGCGGTTTTGTAACGGTCACGATTACTTCTGTGATTCTTGCCGGTTTCTTTGTGAACTTGTTCTAAGTAATTTTCACCAAGGCGCTCAAAATGCGCCTTGGCGTGTTGTAAAAGGACTAAAAAATGGATATTCAGGCACTTGGTAAAAAATACCATGATTTTTTGATTGAACAACGGCGCTGGTTTCACGCCTACCCTGAAGTAAGCGGCCAGGAATTCGGCACCGCTGCGCACATTCGCGAAGAGTTGGATAAGCACGGCATTCAGTGGCGTGAATGCGGCATGAAAACCGGTACGCTCGCCACAATTAAGGGAGCAAAGCCGGGTAAGACGATTTTGCTTCGCGGCGACATTGATGCGTTGACTGTCAATGAGGAAACCGGATACGAATTTGCCAGTAAAAATCCAGGTGTGATGCACGCGTGCGGTCACGACTGCCACATTTCGATGCTGTTGACCGCAGCTATCATGCTCAATGAAATCAAAGACGAGCTTTCTGGTACGGTTGTCTGCGCGTTCCAACCCGCCGAAGAAATCGGTAAGGGTGCCTGCTCCATGATTGAGGAGGGGGCGCTGGAAGGTGTGGATGCAGCTTTTGGTATGCACGTTTGGTCTGATATTCCGAGTGGTAAGGTGTCTGTGCGAGAAGGTGCGGCGATGGCCTCCGGAGACCGCTTCGAAATCAATATCGAAGGTAAGGGCGGTCATGGCGCAACGCCTCATCTTTGTTTCGACGCAATTGTGATGAGTGCGGCGATTGTTCAAAATCTGCAGACGATTGTCAGTCGAGAGATTTCTCCTGTGGAAACCGCCGTATTAACCGTGGGTACGATTGAAGGCGGCACACGTTGGAATGTGGTCTCTGGCTCAGCCAAATTAACCGGGACGACACGTTGCTTCAGTAACGAAGTTCGCGCTCAGTTCCCTCAGGCGATCAAGCGTGTCGCCGAAGATACGGCTCGTGCGATGCGAGGCAAGGTGTCTGTCGTTTATGAGGAACTTGTGCCGCCAACGATCAATGATGTCAAACTTGCTCAAGCGGTTCGAGGCAGCGTGCAGAAGATTTTGGGCGATGATTATTTCTACGACTATCCGGTGACGATGGGTGGCGAAGACTTCGCCTACTATCAGCAAAAAGTGCCCGGAGTGATCGCTTTGTTTGGTGTCGGTAATCCCGCATGCGATGCGGTTCACGCTCAGCACTCGGGTTGCTACAAGGTCGACGAGGATGCGTTGATTAATGGTGCGATGACTCATGTACAAGTTGCCTATGATTTTCTCAACAAATAAAAGTTTTGAAAAATAGGTAAGAGCTCAGTAAGCCTCGGCCAGTTGTCCGAGGCTTAGCTGTCTTCTGCACGTATAATGAAAACTTCCCTCTAATGGAATAACACAAGAATGCTGATTGAACGTAAAGATCTGAAAGAAGCCAAACGAATTGTTGTGAAGGTTGGCAGCAGCACCATCACTCACGCCAACGGGAAGTGTGATTTTGCTCGTATTGATAAACTCGCCCGCGAGTTGGCCGATTGGCAAAATCAGGGTAAAGAAATGATTTTGGTCACGTCAGGCGCAGTGGCTGTCGGTGTTGACCGACTGGGTTTGCCGGAAAAACCAAAAACGATTCCAGGCAAACAGGCGGCCGCGGCAGTTGGTCAGGGCATTTTGATGCATACGTATGAGAAGATCTTTGCGGAATACGGTCAGGTGGTGGCTCAGGTCTTATTGACTCGCATGGAGACCATTGACCGGCATCGCTACACCAATGCGAGAAACACCTTCATGGAACTGCTTCGTCAGCGGGTTATTCCAATTGTCAATGAAAATGATGTGGTGGCACTCGATGAACTCAAAATCGGTGACAATGACAATATGAGTGCGTTGGTTGCCAGCATTGTGGATGCAGATCTGGTCATTATTTTGTCTGATGTTGATGGACTGTATACGGCCAATCCTCAAACGCATCCTGATGCGAAATTGGTGTCACGAGTCGAAGAAATTACTCCGGAAATCGAAGCCAGCGCCGGAGGCGCCGGCAGCAGCGTTGGAACCGGAGGTATGTTTACTAAAATTCAAGCGGCAAAAAATGCGACGACTTCAGGGATTAATTTAGTGATCGCTTCCGGATCT
Source organism: uncultured Sutterella sp. (assembly GCA_902388655.1). GTDB lineage: Bacteria > Pseudomonadota > Gammaproteobacteria > Burkholderiales > Burkholderiaceae_F > Aphodousia. The sequence continues at coordinate 68,198 of CABMQD010000004.1, forward strand.
CAGAAAGATGCGATCAGTCGGATTCTTGAGGGAGAGGACGTTGGAACGCTTTTTGTTTCCAAAGAAAATCGCTTGCAATTTAGAAAACGCTGGCTTGCGTTTGGAGCTCGGATCATGGGGCGAATTATTGTGGATGGAGGGTGTGAAAAGGCGATTAAAAAAGCCGGCGGCTGCAGTATTTTGCCCGTAGGGGTTGTCAAAGTTGAAGGCGATTTTGAAGCCGGCAACACGGTGAGCGTTGTGACGCAAAACGGTCGGGAAATCGCCCGAGGCTTATGTCACTATTCTTCTGAAGAATTGCAAAAAATTATCGGCTGTCAAAGCGATGAAATTGAAGAGCGTGTGGGGCACAAGGCTTTTGATGAAGTCATTCATCGTGATGATTTAGTCATTTTGAATTAGGAGAAGACAGATGAGTGATACGGAAATCTTAGTCCGACAAAAAGCTCAGGCTGCCCATGATGCGGCTGTGCGTATGGGAATTCTCCGTTGCGGAGACAAAAATCGAGCTTTATTGACAATGGCTGATGCGTTGATTGCACACGCTGACGATATCTTGAAAGCCAATGAAGAAGATATGACGCGGGCTCAAGCAAACGGCATGAAAACGTCAATGCAAGATCGGTTGCGTCTGACCTCCGAACGTATTGCGGGTATGGCAGAAGGGTTGCGTCAAGTCGCTCAGTTAAAAGATCCTGTCGGCGAAATCATCGGCGGCTCAACACTAACCAATGGGCTGACCATTTCTAAGGTGCGGGTGCCGATTGGCGTTGTCGGGATTATCTATGAAGCCAGACCCAATGTAACGGCTGATGCGATTGGTCTTTGTCTGAAGTCCGGTAATACCGTGGTGCTCAAAGGGGGCAGTGAAGCCCTTTGTTCCAATCGCGCAATTGTTGCGGTTTTATCGGCTGCGGCTCAGAAAGAGGGGATTCCCGCCGGAGCGATTCAATTTATTGATGTGACGGATCGACAGGCAGTCACTGACCTCATTCGTATGAATGGTTTGGTTGATGTTGTGATTCCGCGTGGCAGTGCTCGTCTGATTCAGGCTGTGGTTCAAAACGCAACGGTACCGGTTATTGAGACCGGAGCGGGTGTTTGCCATACGTTTGTGGATGAAACGGCCGATTGTGAAAAAGCTCGCCGTATCGCGTTTAACGCCAAAGTTCAGCGTCCGTCGGTTTGCAACGCAATGGAAACATTGTTGGTGCATGAAAAGATTGCCCAAAACTTTTTACCCAAGATGCTCAACGAGTATTTTGAGGCGGGAGTCACGATTTATGGTTGCGAAAAAACGCAAAAGTTCGATTCTCGGATTGAGGCTGCGACCGATGCTGATTGGGCGACGGAGTACGGCGATTTGCGTTTGTCGGTGAGAATCGTTCGTGATATTGACGAGGCGTTAGCGCATATTGCCAAGTACAGCACGCGTCATTCAGAGTGCATCGTGACGCGCGATATGCAGAATGCTCGTCGTTTCCAGGAAGAGGTGGATGCAGCGGTAGTGTATGTCAATGCTTCCACGCGTTTTACCGACGGCTTTGAATTTGGTTTCGGAGCTGAAATCGGCATCAGTACTCAAAAACTTCATGCCAGAGGTCCCATGGCGCTTCCGGAATTAACTTCCTATAAATATCTGGTGACCGGGGACGGGCAGGTTAGAGGTTAATCAGAGGATTCTTAAAAAATAAAGGGGTGAGGATCTAAGGATCCCCACCCCATTGAAATGAATCGATTTAGAGATCGATATCGACAAGTTCGTAGTTTTCCTTGCCCATGTTCAATTCTCGCATTGCGGTCAATTGGTGCAGACCGTGACGGGATTCAATTCTTTCCACGAGATCCTGATTTTTGTCTTTGCCCAGTGAGTAAACCAAATCTACACAGGCTTGGTCAATGGCCAGGATATCTGTCGAGGCAACCATGCCGATATCGGGAATCGTAGGTTCAGCGGCAGAAAGTCCGGCACAGTCACAGTCAACCGACATGCGGCGCATGACATTGATGAAAACGATGTGTTTGCCAAATTGATCGCAGACCGCTTTGGCCGATTCTGCCATTGTTTCCATCAGGTGTTCTTTAGCGGGCCACTGATCCCATGGGGCATTGATATCCTTAACGGCGTGCACCTGAGCTTTACCGATTTTTCCATCGGCGCAACCGATGGCAATATTCTTCATCGAACCGCCGAAACCTCCCATGGCGTGTCCTTTAAAGTGCGTAAGAACCACCATAGAGTCGTAGTTGACGATGTTTTTCCCCATCGAGACTTCTTTAAAATGTTTGCCGCCTTTGACAGGGAGCATCACGGTGCCGTCGGCATCCATAATATCGACGGGGCAGAATGTCCAGCCATTGACTTCGAGCGTTTTACGATGCTTTTCAGTCGTATCACGGTCGCCAATGTAAAGGGTATTGGTTTCTACAATCGCGCTGTTGGGGATTGTTTGTTGAAACTCTTTGACCATATCGCGAGGCAGGATGTTGGGTCCGTGTTGTTCACCGGTGTGAAGCTTAATCGCGACTTTGCCTTTGATTTCATCGTTAATCAATGAATAAAGCTTTTTGAGATGTTCGGCGTCAATATGGCGAGTAAAAAATACTTTAGATTTTTCACCCTTGAAGTCAGAGGCCACTTTTTTGCTGCCAACCACGGGAGCTTGCGTCTGAGCCGTTGCAACATTAGCTAAGGCGCTCAGCACCGCCCCCGTCATGACTCCGCCCATCGTTTTCAAAAAAGCATTGCGAGAGCATTTGAATTCAGACATAACTTATCCCTCAAAAAAATATTCCGTTAAAACAAATTGTATCAACGTGATTTGTGAGACTTTTGCATAAATCTGTATTCAAATTTGCCTTCTTTTGCAGTTTTTCAAAATGAGTTTAGAAGAAGAGAAAGTCATAGCAAAATAGTTGTAACAGTCTAAATAAATCAACCTATTTCTGGAAAAGAAAAGAACTTTTCTACGATCTCTCGCTTATGGGCAAAGAGTTGGGTATCCATAAAATTAAAAAAAGTTTTCCCAAAAAAGAGAGAAATATATGGATAAGAAGGTTGCCACAAGATATATCCCGATTGGGTTGATGTTGTTTGCTCTTTTCTTTGGTGCCGGTAATCTGATTTTTCCGGCCTCAATGGGTCAGAACGCTGGGGTTAACGTTTGGTATGCCTTGGTCGGTTTCTGTATTACGGGTGTCGGCATGCCCTTATTGAGCGTGATGGCGATGGGCTATTCCGGTTGTGATGACCTGCAGGAAGCGGCTGGTCGCGCGCACCCCCTTTATGGTCTTTTCTTTACGATTGTGGCCTATTTGGCTATTGGTCCCTGTTTTGCTATTCCGCGTACAGGAACCGTGGCTTTTGAAATTGCTGTCAGTCCCTTCTTAGATAAGGACAGTATGGAAATGGGTCTGCCGATTTTCCTGGCGGTCTTTTTCTTAATCTCTTTCTGGTTGTCGGCAACGCCTCAAAAGTTGGTAGACCGTATCGGTAAACTTTTGACGCCGGCATTGGTTCTTACCATTGTATTGTTGATTGTCCAATCCTTTGTGTCTCCGTTGGGCGAACCGCAAGCGCCGACTAAGGCTTACGCGACCCCCGTCATCGCAGCTGTTCAGGGCGTTTTGGATGGTTACAACACGCTCGATGCAATTGCCGCTTTTGTGTTTGCTACGCTCGTGATCAATGTTGTTCGCGAGGATTGTGGTTTGACGGATCGTGCTGAAATTACCAAGCAGGTTTATAAATCAGGCATCGTTGCGGTTGCTTTATTGGCATTTATCTATATTTTCATCGCTAAGATTGGCGCCGAAAGCGTTCCGGCTATCGGTATGCAGTCCACCGGCGCTCCTGTGTTGGCGGAATCCGCCAAGATTTTGTTCGGCAACGCCGGCGCGATTATTTTGGCGGTTATCGTGTTATTGGCATGCTGGTCGACCGCTATTGGATTGATTACGTGCTGCGCGGCATATTTCTTAAAGTTGACCGGTCGTTTTACCTATGTCTATTGGGTTACGATTTTCTCTGTTGTCTCGTTTTTGGTCGGGATGTTTGGTTTGGAAACCATCATCACTTCGACGGTTCCCGTGCTGATGTTTATTTATCCGTTGGCGGTGGTGCTGATTGTGCTTCTGTTTACCGATAAGTTTTTCAACGGCAGACAATGTGTTTATGCCTTTACAGTTGGATTTACCTTTGTGATGGCTTTGATTAACGGTCTAGAAACCGCCAATATCAAATTCGATGCCTTAGAAAGTTTTTTAGTCAATTACGTTCCGATGCACACGTTGGGTTTGAGTTGGATTTGGTTTGCCGCGGCCGGTTACATCATCGGTTTGCTTTGGATGAAACTTTCACCGCAGAAAATTGGCTGATCTTTGATGGTATAGCTTGAAAATCCTCCGAATCACGGAGATTTCAGGTTGTTGATTAACCCGGATTTCTAACGAATCCGGGTTAATTTTTGGGAATTTGCTCTCGGGAGAACCCTTAAGGGTAAATATGGTTAAATGGTAAACGGAATTGCCTGACTTGATAACACTCAACCATTCGAATCTCCTGAAAATTTAGCTTAAGTCATAAAGATAAAATAAAAACCGAAAGCAAGGAAAAGCGGACTTGGTCTTTGTTTTCGGCAAATAACTTCAGGTTATTTGAACAACAATAACATTAAAATCTCCTGTCTTTATGGAGCCATATTATGGTTTGGTTACACTTCATCTTTTTGTTTGCCATTATTATCTACGCTGCTAAATTGGGTGGCATTGGTGTAGGTATGGCAGGCGGCCTCGGTATGGCGGTCGCTGTTTTTCTTTTCGGCATTCCGCCGGGACCCATGCCTCTCGACGTGATTTTGATCATTATGAGTGTGCTTTTTGCATGCTCTGTGATGCACGTCGCCGGTGGTATGGATTACATGATTCGTGTTGCTTCGCACATTTTGCGCAGTAATCCGAAGTACATCAACATTCTCGCTCCGGCTATCGCCTTTACCTTGACGATTTTCTCCGGTACGGGCTTCACCACGATGGCTATCTTGAACGTTGTCCAGGAAGTCGCCAAGCAAAATGGCGTTCGTCCTTCTCAACCGTTGACCTCTGCTGTGGTGGCCTCTCAAATTGCCATTTCTGCCTCTCCGATTTCTGCTGCAACGGCCGCAATGTACGTCGTGGTCGAAAAGATGGGTGTGTCCTTCGGTGATGCCTTGATGGTGATCTTGCCAGCCGGTTTGTTCGGCGCTGCTGTTGCCTCTTTGATTTCGTCTTTCCAAGGCGTGGATCTTGCCAAGGATCCGATCTTCCAACAACGTATGAAGGAAGGTCTTGTTTCTATGACGAGCAAGGAAGAGTTGGAAAAGCCGTTGCCGAAGGGAGCCAAACTCTCTGTGGGTTTGTTCCTTTTGGGCGTGCTCTTCATCGTCTTGATGTTGCTCTTTAAGCAAGAAATCGGTCATACATTGGGTTCTCGTGACATCATCGTTATCACGATGCTCTTTATCTCGATGCTGATGTACTGGTTCTGCGATGTCAAGCTTACGAAGATCAAAGAATCTACGATCTTCCATGGCGGTTATGAATCCTTGGTTGTGATTCTCGGTATCTGCTGGTTCGCATCAACAGTTATCGATATTTACGTTCCGACCATTAAGGAACAAGCGACTGTCTTGCTCGGTCAATACCCGGGTCTGTTGGCTTTGGCTTTCTTCTGTGTATCTGCTTTGCTGTTCTCGCAAGGTGCGACGTCCGCATTGCTCGTACCGGTGGCTGCCAGCCTCGGTTGCGACGCTCCCATGATTTTGGCTTGCTTCGTTGCTGTGTCCGGTATCTTCGTCACGAACGTGTACCCGACCTCTGCGTTTGCGGTTTCCTGCGACGATACGGGTTCTTACATGGGTAAATGGAGTGGCTCGTTTGTGATCAACCACCCGTTCTTCTTACCGGGTTGCTTAGGTTTGGTCGCCGCTATTCCGTTCGGTTTCTTGCTTGCCAGCATCGTTTTCTAAACATGGCAAGATCTATGTGACTCAGTTTGAGTTGAGTTAACGTAGAAATTGAAATCTCAATAACGCCAACACTTGTTTCACACAGGTGTTGGCGTTTATTTAGATAGATTGAAAAAAGAATAAATCGAGCAATTCTGAAATGGTTTCATTTCCAGTAATTTCAGTGCCGGCTCGCCATTAATTGAAAGAGATTGAAACGGAATAGAAAGAAAATCTTGGTGGAGGCGGCGGGAATTGAACCCGCGTCCAGAAATCGTCCATAGCTGGATCTACATGTTTAGCTAAAACATTTAAAAAATCTCATTTCGCTTTGCGCCCTTTAGCTGGCTCTGACGAAACCAGACACTTTATAGTCTCGACACCCCCTCAGTGCCCTAAGGGATGTCCAGCCAGTATGGATATGAAACCACTGCCGGCGAACCGGCCCGGTCTAAAGGCAAACCGGTGTGGTCCTCGCCTTAATTAGGCGGCGAGAGCGAAACGCTTATTGTTGGCGTTTATTTTGTTTCCAGCGGATTTACAAGGTGACTGGACCTTGACATGCACCAAGCCACTTCGTGACCCCTGTCGAAACCAGGTCGCCCCCATGTGAACTTGTCGGATTGCCTATTATGGACGAAATTTTGGAAATTTGCTTCAAAATGACTGAACCGTTTGTTTTTTCTGAAAAAATACTAAACAAAATGTTTCCCTGTAAGGAATTTTTGCATTAAAATGCGCTTCGCTTTTGTTCAAAAGAACAAGCGATGTTCTAAACGACGAATCGTTTTTATTTTTCAACAAATGCGCTGGTTTTGACAGCGCAAGGAATTATGGCAAAAGAAGATCTGATTGAAATGAGTGGCGTTGTGCTCGAAGTGTTGCCGGACGCCCGCTATCGTGTAAAGCTTGACAACGACCATGAGTTGGTCGCCTACACCAACGGCAAAATGCGCAAACACCACATTCGAATTTTGGCTGGTGACAAAGTGTCGTTGGAGTTGTCTCCTTATGATTTAACCAAAGGACGCATTACTTTCCGTCACATCGAAGGTCGCCCTGCAGCAGCCCCGGCCGCTGGCGGTAACCGTCGTCGTTAATTTAATAATCACCGCAACGAATTTATGGGGGGACGCCTGAGGGAATTAGGCGTCCTTCGTTTGCGTGTACAATCGTTGAAAAAATCACTTAACCGGAATCACTGATCATGGAATTTGAGCTTTGGTATCTGATTGTTGTGCCTGTGTTGTTTGTCGCCGGATGGTGGTTCAGGGGATTGGATCAGCGTCAGCGAGAACAAGAGAGAAGGCCGGGCACTTATTACAAGGGAATCAATCTGCTGCTAAATGATCAGCCAGACAAAGCGATTGACGCTTTCATTGAAGTGGTGCGTCTGGATCCGGAGACAATCGAACTGCATCATGCTTTAGGCAATCTGTTTAGTCGCCGCGGCGAGTTTGATCGTGCTGTTCGCATTCACAATCATCTGCTCAACAGAGAAGATTTGCCGGCTCACGAACGTTCGTTGGCTTTATTTGAATTGGGTAATGATTACTTAAAGGCCGGTATCTATGATCGTGCGGAAGACAGTTTCCAGCGTCTTTTGAAAGAACCGGAATATCATCTGGATGCCCTCAGAGCCTTGCTCAAAATTTATTGCACGGAAAAAGAGTGGAATAAAGCCATTGATATCGCCAATACGTTGGAGAAGCAGGCCGGCGAAAATCATCAGGTTGAAATGGGTCATTTCCATTGCGAATTGGCTACGATTCAGATGCGCGGTAAACATTTTGAAGAGGCCAAGGTTGAGCTCGAAAAAGCCCTTGAAGTGGATCGTAAAAGTGTTCGCGCATTGATTATGTTGGGTGATTTGGCTCTGCAAGGCGGTGATCCCAAAACAGCGTTGCAACACTGGGCTAAGGTGGAGACAGTTTCTCCTGAATATTTGCCTTTGGTCATGGTGTCCATGGCTCAGGCTTACGAGGCGATCGGTCAGCACGATCAGGCAAAGAATTTGATCCACAGAGCGCTTGAAGACAATTCCACAGTAGAAACGTTATCAACCGCGCTTGAATTAATTATCAAGAGCGAAGGAGAGGAGGCCGCCAAGCGATTCCTTACTGAAGAACTTTCTCGTCGTCCCGCGTTGTGGACTTATGAAAAGCTGGCGGAAATGCGTCTTAAGGACCAACCTGAAAACGCTGATTTGCAGATGCTGATCTCTCTGATTAAACCCTACGTCAGTCGCCCCGGACGTTATCGCTGTTCACATTGCGGATTTAGGGCTAAGGGTTTCCAATGGCTGTGTCCGGGGTGTTCGTCTTGGGGAAGTTATTCACTCAAGCGTGAAGAGGAAAGTTAAGTTCAATATAAGTCCGAAACAGATATCAATCTTTTCGGACTTTTTTGTATTTGTTTACACTTTTGAGGCCTTAACGGCACACGCTTTGAAATAACATTGCGTACACTTCAATCTCATGTAATTGCCTTTATTTAGGGAAAATCAATGTTTAAACGAATCGGTTTATTCATCCTGACCAACCTGGCCATTTTGGTGATGTTGTCCATCATCTTGAATTTAGTGAGTTGGTTTTTCGGTGTGGACTTTTCACAAATCGCCGGAGCCGGTCAAAACTACGTGTCGCTGTTGATCTTTGCGGCGGTGATTGGTTTTTCGGGATCCATCATCAGTTTGTTCATGAGCAAAACCATGGCAAAAAACTCCATGGGCGTACAGCTCATTGATGTGGATCGTCCTCGCAATGAGGTCGAACGTTGGTTGGTTCAGACGGTGGCGAAGCTTGCGCAAATCAAAGGGGTCGCAATGCCGGAAGTGGGGATTTACCACGGAGAGCCGAATGCTTTTGCGACCGGACCGTCCAAGAATAACTCATTGGTGGCGGTTTCCGACGGTTTGTTGGCCAGCATGAATAAGGAAGAAGTAGAAGCGGTTTTGGGACATGAAATGAGTCACGTTGCCAATGGTGATATGGTCACGATGACTTTAATGCAAGGCGTGATCAACACCTTTGTTGTTTTCCTGTCTCGTGTAATCGGCAACATTGTTGACCGTGGTATCTTGCGCAATGAAAGTGATGCTCCCGGCGCCGGTTACTACATTACCAGTCTGGTTTTGGATATGGTTCTTGGTCTTTTGGGTTCTATGCTCGTGGCGGCATTCTCGCGTTATCGCGAATATCGGGCAGATGCGGGGGCTGCTCAAGCTTTGGGTTCGCCTGCTCCGATGATTAATGCGCTTGCACGACTGGGCGGTCTTCAGTCCTCTGAATTGCCCGGCAATGTGAAGGGTTTTGGTATCAATGGGGGAATGGGCTCTCTGTTTGCCACGCATCCTCCGATTGAAGCTCGAATCAAAGCCTTGCGTGAATTGCAAAACTAACGAAATTGCATTTGCTGCACAAACGCCTGCCGGCAAAAAACGGTGGGCGTTTTGTTTAAGTGTCGAAAGGGTGCGAGTTTGAAGAGGCAGAAAAATTCTTCAAACAGCTTTAAAAGTCTCGGGATTGAAAAACGAGGAAGATTTGATGGGGTGGGAAATGGGACTCGAACCCACGACAACCGGAATCACAATCCGGGACTCTACCAACTGAGCTATTCCCACCATCAAATTTTATGGCCCGCCCGACAGGATTCGAACCTGTGACCCTCGGCTTAGAAGGCCGATGCTCTATCCAGCTGAGCTACGGGCGGTTCGACAACTGTCGAAACGTGGTCGGGGCGAAGGGATTCGAACCCCCGACATCCTGCTCCCAAAGCAGGCGCGCTACCGGACTGCGCTACGCCCCGCCTCAAGTGCGAATCGACATTATGCAGGAAAATAAATTGAAACGCAATAGGCATTGGCGATTTTTGTTGTTTGAGAATACATAGGCTGCTGTACAATCGTTGGCTGTTGGGTTTAAAAGTAAGGAGTGAAGACTGTGAAGTGGTTGTGTGCGGAGCGAGAGGTTGACTTAACCTTTCCTTTGATTATGGGCATTGTGAATGTCACGCCAGACTCATTCTCTGATGGCGGAGAGCATGCCAGCTGTCAAAGTGCCATTGAACATGGATTGAAGCTCTTGAAGGAAGGGGCCGATATCTTGGATATCGGCGGAGAATCCACACGTCCCGGCGCAGCGCCAGTTTCTGAAGACGAAGAGTTGAATCGGGTTATTCCTGTGGTTAAAGCGTTGTCTCAAACCGGGGCGCTGATTTCGGTTGACACCAGTAAAGCGTCAGTGATGCGAGAAGCGATGAAGGCGGGCGCTCATATTATCAATGATGTCAGAGCATTGCAGGAGCCCGGAGCTCTAGAAGCGGCGGTACAAACAAACGCAGGAGTGTGTTTAATGCATATGCAGGGACAGCCGTCAACGATGCAGAAAAAGCCGATTTATGAAAACCTTTTGCAAGAAGTACAGTCTTTCTTAATTGATCGAGCGCATTGCGCTGAAGAGGCGGGGATCGATTCCCGAAGAATATGCCTGGATTACGGTTTCGGATTTGGGAAAACCGTTGAACAGAATTTTGAGTTACTGGCCAATACCCGGCAATTTGCGAGATTGTCCTACCCTATTTTGGTTGGCCTGTCTCGTAAATCCAGTTTGGGGGCGGTTACTGGGCGTGAGGTTCATGAACGAGTGATTGCTTCGGTAACAGGAGCGCTTATTGCCGCGCAGCAAGGAGCTTCTATTGTCAGGGTTCATGATGTGGCGGCAACGCGAGATGCGTTTACAATTTGGCGTATGACAGAAAGTCAAACCCATAAGGATTAATGTTATGACTCGAAAATATTTTGGTACGGACGGTGTGCGTGGTCGTGTGGGTGAGGCACCCATAACGCCGGATTTTGTCCTGAAGTTGGGACAGGCTGCCGGTCGTGTTTTAAGAAGACGGATCGGCGGTAACCGTCACGTGCGAGTAGTGATCGGAAAAGACACCCGTGTTTCAGGTTATATGTTGGAAGCCGCGCTCCAGGCCGGTTTCTCCAGCGCTGGGGTTGATGTTGTGCTTTGCGGTCCGATTCCAACGCCTGCGATCGCCTATCTAACCCGAGCTCAAAGAGCTGATGCGGGAGTGGTGATCAGCGCGAGCCATAACCCCTATCACGACAATGGAATTAAGTTTTTCTCAGAGTCCGGCACTAAGTTGCCCGATGAAGTGGAATTGGGTATCGAAGAAGAGTTGGAGAAAGGTTTTGCCTGTGTAGAAAGTCGGGAGTTAGGGAAAGCCTGGCGTTTGGAGGATGCGCCCGGGCGTTACATTGAATTTTGTAAATCCACCATTGACAGCAATGTTAATTTAAAAGGGCTTCGTATTTTGGTGGACTGTGCTAATGGCGCGGCTTATCACGTGGCACCTGCTGTCTACCACGAACTGGGAGCGGATGTTTTCACGGTAGGGGATACACCCGATGGCATCAATATTAATGACGGTGTCGGGGCCACTCATACGGAATCGCTCTCAAAGAAGGTGTTTGAACGAGGCTGTGATGTCGGTATTGCTTTGGATGGGGATGCGGATCGACTGATTATGGCTGATGCCAATGGTCATGTGTACAACGGAGACGAATTGCTCTATGTAATGGTTCGTGACCGTATGTTGCGTGAAAAGGTGCATGGTGTTGTCGGCACTTTGATGACCAATTACGCCCTTGAAAAACGCTTTGCCGAATTGGGAATCGACTTTGTTCGAGCGAAGGTTGGCGATCGTTATGTGCTGGAGCAATTGAAAGCGCGTGACGGATGGATTTTCGGTGGAGAAACATCCGGTCATCTGCTGGTACTGGATTGTCAAACAACGGGTGACGGTATTGTCAGCAGCCTTCAGGTTTTGGCCGCGATGCGTCGTCAGGGGAAGACACTCGCCCAACTGACTGAAGATTTGAAGCTTTTGCCTCAGGTGTTGATTAACAAACGCATTGAGAAGGGCTTTGATTGGAAGTCTCATGAACCGATGCAAAAGGCGCTGGCGGATGCGGAAGCTCAGTTGCAGGGACGCGGTCGCGTATTGATTCGTCCTTCAGGAACAGAACCGTTATTGCGTGTTATGGTGGAGGCTGACGATAAGACGTTGGCTCAAACTTTGGCGCAATCCATTGCGGACACGCTTTAACACGAACGGGCCGCATCGCGGCCCGTTGAACATTAAGGCATTAGCCAACTTAATAGCGGTGGTGCAATCATGGGAGCGGCAAAGGCAGTGATGATGCCAGCCAATCCCATGGCGAGTCCGGAAAAAGCGCCGGCTTTTTCACTGATTTGAAAGGCTCGTGAGGTTCCCATGCCGTGAGCCGCCACGCCCAAAGAAAAGCCCTTGACGTAGTCTTTCTTAATTCGGAAAAGTTTAAACATCGGAGTTGCAAGCAGTGATCCGACAATGCCTGTGAGCACAACGATGCCGGCGGTAAATTCCGGGATACCGCCCATCTTTTCAGAAATTCCCATGGCAATCGGAGTAGTGACACTCTTCGGGGCCATTGACATAATGCTTTCAAAAGAAGCGTCAAAAAGCACACCGAGTACAACAGTGGTGATAACCCCGGTGATGCAACCCACAACTACACCAATCAGTAGCGGAGCCCAGAGTTTGGCCAAACGAAGTCGTTGATCGAAAAGCGGAACTGCGAGCGCCACAGTAGCTGGCCCCAACAGGAAGTGGACGAATTGAGCGCCTGCGAAAAATGTTTCGTATGTGGTGTGAGTGGAAAACAAAATAGCAAGCAGCAGCGCCACAGCAATGACAAAGGGTGAAAGCAAAGTGAGATAGCCGCTTTTTTGATAAACCCAGATCCCTATTTGATAGGCCAATAAGGTTAGACAGAGCCAGAGAACGGGATTTTGAGCTAAATGATTCCAAAGCAATTCAATCGTCATCATCCACCCCCATCAGTTTTGCGCTCCATTGAATCACAAGACCGGTGACAACCATTGTGATGGCTGTTCCAATAATCAAAATGGCGGCAATGGCAATCCATTCGGATGTAATTCTGTCCCAATGTCGAACAATGCCTACGCCGGCCGGCACAAATAAAAGCGCCAGGTGCGCCAAAAGAACGGAAGCCGTCAGGCGCACTCGCTCAATTAAATCGTCTTTGATCAGAAAGCCGATAAGCAGAAAAATCATGCCCAGCACCGGACCCGGTATTGGCCAGCCAAAGCCGTAAGAGAGGGCTTCACCGATCAGCTGGAGCATTAAAAATAAAGCGATGGAAATTAACATATAAAAAGCTCAAAAGCGAGGACGTGCAATTGTGTCACCGACTGATGAAAAAACCAAGTGAGAATTTGGTGATTATTCAAGAAAAGTTATTAAAAGTGCTTAGGAATCTGCAAATTTTTCTTTCTGGTTAGCACGAATAAACAAAACGCTGAAATGGGTGGACAATAGTGAAAAATGTCGTGTAAAAGTTTTTCCGTAAGGAGGTTCTCTATGCGAAAAACCCGTTGTGCGCTAGCCGTCGGTTTGTCATTGGTTGCGGGAATGGCCTACGCCGTTGTGCCGCAGATCAGCAGTGATGTGAAAAAAGCGGCAGAGACGATCTACAAAGACCCGGTAATGCAAAAGATGCTCACTGAACTTATGAGTGATGAGAACGCTCAATTCCGTTTTAACACACATATGGAAATAACGCGTATTGCGTCGCCATCTCGGTTTGAAATGCGTCGCGCAGAAGAACTTGCTCGTCGTATGGTTCAGGAGTGGGGATTTGATAAGAAAGACATCATGACCACACCGGAAGGCATCATCAAGGGGGCCGGTATTCAGAAGGTCGACGGAATGCCGGTTTACAACGTTTGTGTTCGTATTCCCGGCACGTATTCTCAACAAAAAGATGCTCAAAGTTACAAAGGTCAATTTCCGAAGGTTTTGCTCGAAGGTCACATCGATACGGTGAATCCGGCCAAACTTCCTCCAAAGAGCAATCCATACATGCCGGTCAAGCTTCAAAAGGCAACCGAGCCTATTGTGGCTTCGCCAGCCGAACTAGCGGCTATTAAAGACGAATTGCACTTTGATAAAAACGGTCGAATTGTTCAGGACGATAACTACAAAAAAGCGTATGTGCGTTATGCAAGCCTTGAAGATGCCCAAAAGAAAGGCGGTTACCGTATTTATGTGCCCGGTTTTGCTGATGCAATGGGCAATACGACCGCAGTGATGACGGCTGCCATCATGATGAAGAAATACAACATCAAACCCGTCTACGATATTTGGGTTTGCGGCACGACCGGTGAAGAAGGCAAGGGCAATCTCTGCGGAATGAAGCAACTTTACGGTTACAACCAGGATACCGGTAAAGGTAATAACGCGCTTAACTTTGTAGCGAATTTCGGCGCAGACTCCACTCGTCCGGGCTCCGGAACACTTAACTACTTAGGTAGCTATCGTTTTGAGGTGAAATATACGGAACCGGCGGGCTATAAACAGGGGGGAGCGGAAGCACCGAGTGCACTTATGGCAATGACTCGATCGATTGCCAAGATTGCCGACGTTAAGTCACCTTGGGATTTAGATAAGAAAGCTGAGCGCACGACTTATACAGTGGGTGTGACCAGTTGTGACGCGGCAGCTCCTGGAGAACGGTCGCGCTCATGCACCCTAATGGTTGATATGCGTTCGCCCACTCAACCTCCTCTGAGTGCGATTCGTGCGCAAATTGAACCGACGTTTAAGGCGGCCTTAGACGAGGAAAATGCCAAATACGGTGTTAAAGCCGGAGATAAAAATGCCGTTAAGATGGAGTTGGTTTGGTTTGGCGATCGGCCCGCACATCAACGTACGAACTTTAATGACATTGCCACTCAAATTTATTGGCAGAGTGCTCAAACCGTCGGCATTGATCAACTGAAGGCTCTGCCGACTGATTCAGTCAGTCTGAATGATAATGTTCCTGCTGCAGTAGGCGTTCCGACGGTGAACTTTAATGTTCATACGGTTGCGGCAAATGGGGGCGGTCACACATTTAACGAGTGGGGCATCCCGGGTAATGCTCAAGACGAAGGGAAACGCATCTTCCGCATGATTATGATGGGCTTGACGGCCGCTGGATATCACACGAGTACCGGAGAGGTGGTGAAACCAACGGCGGCACCGATTGGAGCTCGTACGACGGAAGAAATGTACCAATAGGGATATCGGAGAAGATTATGAAAGGGAAATTAGTAATTGCGTTATTGGGGTCTTTAGCAGCCTCTGTGGCGATGGCTGAGGTCACGGGAGTAATGACGGTTGACATTCTAGGGCCGGGCGGTCACAGCAACGGGGCCTATGGCAATACCAATGCGGTGCACGCAGCTGCCCGAGCAATTATGGAGATTGAAAAGGCGATTCCTTCGCAAAAGCAGTGCGTAGTATCCGGTTTCAGTGGTGGCAATTCGGTTAATTCGATTGCGGCGGACGGACATTTCAAAGTTTCTTTGAAGGCTACCGATGACAAGGAATTGAACGCACTGAAACAAAAAGTGCAGGCGGCTGTGAAAAAAGGCGTTGAGGCTGAAAATGCGTTCCGCGGTGTCAAGGCTGGTGATTTAACCAGAGGAGTGCCAGCTGAGGTGCGCTACTCCATCAAATAAGCATTTCTGAAAATTAACTCTCGATCAATGCCGCTCGACGGATAGAAGTCGAGCGGCATTTTAGGTTCTAATAAGGATCAAATAATGATCTAATAATTTAATATAGATCAATATATAAATATAAAAATAGTGTAAATTTACCAATAAATAATAAATAATATAAATATCAAAAAATGATCTGGAGATAAAAATGAAAAAATATTTATGGCTGGCAGATTTGATGGCGCAAACGATTTTTTCCGTGTCCTTTACGATTTTGAGTTTGGGTGGAGTTTTAACGGTGTTTAATGAGATTTAAACGAGGATGACGGAAAAACAAAAGCCGGTGCACTGCACCGGCTTTTGCTTGGACCAAAGAAGTCTTTTAGGACTTGAACGTTTTTTGTTAAGGAGACACAAACAAACGCTCACTGAGCTGGGAGAGATTCGTCCAAACTTTAGTTTCCACCCCTTTTTGGCCCCTATTGTTTGGAAGAACGCTCAAACTTCTTACTTAATCGCTACTTTATCGCATGAATCTTGCGTGAAGCTTACGATCGGTAAAAAGATCTTTAATTCGTATATTAACGATAATCATTCTCATTTGCAAGTTTACTTTCGCTTTAGTTGTGACGAAATCTTTCCGATGGGTTTTGCTTTCAAACCGATTGTGGAAAAAATCGGTAAGATATGGACTCTTTTAACTTTTTGGCCGGTAAAGCCATGTCTGAACACGAATTATTGTTATCTGATTTTGATTTCGATCTTCCGCAGGATCGAATCGCTCAATTTCCTCTTAAAGATCGCGCTTCCAGTCGCCTTTTGCATGTATTGCCGGATCGTTTGGAAGATTGGCACTTCAAGGATATTGTCAATTTGCTTCGTCCCGATGATCTTCTGGTCATGAACAATACCAAGGTGATCAAAGCGCGTTTGTTAGGGAAGAAAGAAACCGGTGGTGCGGTTGAAGTTTTAATTGAACGCATCACCGGTGAATACACCGCCATTGCCATGGCGCGAGCCAGTAAAAGCCCCAAGGCAGGGACGTACCTTGTTTTTGAAAACGATGGACGTGAGGAACGGGTGGAAGTCACCGGCCGCGAAGGAGAATTTTTTGCCTTGCGGTTCGCGCATCCCGTTTTGGAGGTATTGGACTTTTTTGGTAAAGTGCCTTTGCCTCCCTATATTGAACACGCGGCCGATAAAAGTGATGAGGCGCGATACCAAACGGTTTACGCCAAAACGCCGGGGGCTGTTGCGGCTCCGACGGCGGGTCTGCACTTTACCGAAGAGGTTATGCAGCAGTTAAAGCAAAAAGGGATTCAAATCGTTTTTGTCACTTTGCATGTGGGAGCTGGAACCTTTCAACCGGTCCGCGTTGAAAAGCTTTCTGAACACGTGATGCATTCTGAGTGGTACACCATCAGTGAAGAAACCGCTCAAGCCGTTAATCTTGCAAAGTCGCAAGGTCGCCGCGTAGTTTCCGTTGGCACAACCAGCTTGCGCGCGCTGGAAAGCGCCGCTGTGCGTAAAGGGGAGATTCAACCCGGCGCTCGTGATACCCGCCTTTTCATCAAACCGGGTTATGAATTCAAAATCATTGATGCCTTGATTACGAATTTCCACCTGCCGAAATCCACACTTTTAATGTTGGTTTCTGCTTTGGCTGGTAAAGAGCGCATTGATACGGCTTATCAGCATGCGATCAAAGAACACTATCGCTTCTTTAGCTATGGAGATGCGATGTTGCTTGAGAAAAAACCGGAGTAAATCGTGAGCCTTGAATTTACGTTAAAGAAAAAGAGCGGCAAGGCCCGCCGCGGTGAAATGAAGTTAAACCATGGAGTGGTGCAAACGCCGATTTTTATGCCTGTCGGTACTTACGGTACCGTCAAGGCGATGGCTCCTAATGAGTTAGAGGAAATCGGTTCCCAAATTATTTTGGGCAACACTTTTCACTTGTGGCTTCGTCCCGGTCTTGATGTGATTGAAAAGCATGGCGGTCTGCATCAATTTATGGGGTGGAATAAGCCGATCTTGACGGACTCCGGCGGATTTCAAGTTTTCTCTTTGAAAGGATTGAGAAAAATCACGGAAGAAGGGGTGAAGTTTGCTTCGCCCATCAATGGCGACAAGCTCTTTTTGACACCTGAAGGGTCGATGCAAATTCAGCGTGTTTTAAACAGCGATATCGTCATGGTGTTTGATGAATGCACGCCTTATAAAATCAATGATCGTCCGGCTACTGAAGAAGAGGCCGCTAAATCAATGAGAATGTCGCTTCGATGGGCTCGTCGCAGTAAAGAGGAGTTTGAACGCTTGGGCAACCCCAATGCGCTCTTTGGCATTGTTCAGGGAGGTATGTACGAGCATTTGCGCGAAGAGTCATTAAAGGGTCTCACTGAAATCGGTTTCCATGGTTATGCTGTGGGCGGTTTATCCGTTGGGGAACCCAAGGAAGAGATGCATCGCATAATGGAAAAAATCGTATGGCAGTTGCCCGAAGATAAGCCTCGCTATCTGATGGGAGTGGGAACGCCTGAAGATTTAGTCGAAGGTGTCAGTCAAGGGATTGACATGTTCGATTGTGTGATGCCGACAAGAAATGCGAGAAACGGCTGGCTTTTTACTCGTTACGGAGATATCAAAATCCGCAACAGTAAGTACAAAGACGATTTGCGTCCGTTGGATCCGACGTGTGACTGCTATGCCTGTAAGCATTTTTCTCGAGCCTATTTGCATCATCTGCAAAAAGTTAACGAAATTTTAGGAGCTCGTCTCAACACCATTCATAATCTTCATTATTACCTGCACTTAATGCAGGAAATGCGTGACGCTTTGGATGCTGATCGTTTTGAAGAATGGAAGGAAGAGTTTTACAAAAATCGAGCCCGCGGAATGGATTAAAGAGCTTAACTAACGAAAATTTAAGCCAAATCCTCCGTATAATTAGAAAACTTTCCTCCGATCGGAGATCGGGTATTTTTTATGGAGTAACACATGTTTTTTATTTCTGACGCGTTTGCACAAACGGCAGCCGGTGGTGATACGGCCGGTCTTTTGACGAGCTTGTTGCCGATGATCTTGATTTTTGCTGCTTTCTGGTTCTTTTTGATCCGTCCGCAACAAAAACGCCAAAAGGAACACGCCAAGATGGTTGACGCGCTCACCAAGGGTGATGAAGTTTTGACGGCCGGCGGTATTGCCTGCCGCGTGGTTGAAGTTCGTGACGACTACATGGTTGTGCAGATTGCGACCGTCAAGGATGAGCCCGTTACGTTAACGATGCAACGCGTGGCTGTTCAGGCTGTTTTACCCAAGGGCACGATTAAGACGTTTTAATGGATAGACCCCAAGTTCAAACCTTGGGGTTTTTATAGGACTGTCGTGTAAAACGGCGGAACCGATCGTAAGAGAGCGAGCCCAAACAGTCGTTCTCTTTTTCAGTTTTATCCGGGGAAATAACGTGAACCGTTATCCATTGTGGAAATACATCGTCATCGTTGTCGCATTGGTGATCGGGATGATCTATACCACGCCGAACTTCTTTGGGGAGTCGCCGGCTGTTCAGATCTCGAGCCAAAAAGCGACTGTAAAAGTCGATGAACGTATTTATGAGCGGGTTCAAAATGCTTTGTCGAATGCGAGCATCACACCCGACGGCATTTTCTATGAGCAAGGGGCGCAGCAGTCAACGATTCGAGTCCGTTTTGAACCGACTCAGGCTGAGCTTCAGCTTCAAGCCAAGGAAGTGATTGAGCGTGAACTCAATCCCGATCCCGCTGATCCCTCATTTGTTGTCGCTTTAAATTTGGTGCCTAATACGCCGCAATGGCTATTGAGCCTGCATGCACTGCCCATGTATTTGGGGTTGGACTTGCGCGGCGGTGTCCATTTCTTGTTGGAAGTGGATATGGAGGCGGCGATTGATAAGCGTGCGGATGCCGTTGCCAGTGACCTGCGTTCTCAGTTCCGTGAAGAACGTATCCGTCATGCCGGTATTACGCGAAACGGCACTTCTTTGGAAATTGCTTTCCGCAGCCAACAAGAGCGCGATAAGGCTCGCGATTTGCTCCGTAATACTCACAATGATTTATCGCTGGATGACCGTGATGACGGCCAGATGTATCGTTTGATCGCTACGATGACCGACTCGTCTTTGCGTGAAGTGCGTGACTATGCGCTAAAGCAAAACATCTCAACGTTGCACAATCGTATTAACGAACTGGGTGTGGCCGAACCGGTGATCGCTCAGCAAGGCGCTGACCGCATTGTGGTTCAGTTGCCGGGTGTTCAAGATACAGCCAAGGCTAAGGAGATTTTGGGGCGTACCGCTACGCTTGAAATCCGTATGGTTGATGACTCCCCTGAGGCTTATGCGCAATTGGCTGCGGGTACGGTTCCCTTTGGAGACGAACGCTATCTGGACCGAGCCGGCGTGCCGATTTTGGTGAAGCGCCAGGTTGTATTGACCGGTGACAATTTAAATGATGCCCAGCCCGGTTTTGATCAACAAACGCAGGAACCGACGGTTAATTTAACGTTGGACAGTCGTGGTGCTCGTATTTTCCAAGACGTCACTCGTGAAAACGTCGGCAAGCGCATGGCGATCATCCTGTTTGAAAAAGGCAAGGGTGAAGTGGTAACCGCTCCGGTCATCCGTCAGGAAATCGGCGGGGGACGTGTTCAGATTTCCGGTCGTATGACCGCCACTGAAGCAACGGATACGGCTCTGTTGCTTCGCGCCGGTTCCCTTGCTGCTCCGATGGAAATCATCGAAGAGCGTCTGGTGGGGCCGAGTTTGGGCGCGGCTAACATTGAGGCCGGTTTCCGCTCGACTCTGTACGGTTTTGCCGTGGTGTCAATCTTCATGATTCTTTATTACCAGGTGTTCGGTGCTGTCTCCGTGTTCGCTTTGAGCTGCAACGTCATGCTCCTGGTTGCCTTGCTCTCCATGCTGCAGGCAACACTAACCCTACCCGGTATTGCTGCTATCGCATTGACCCTAGGTATGGCCGTTGACGCGAACGTGCTGATTAATGAACGTGTTCGTGAAGAGCTGAGAGAAGGGCGTACGCCTCAGCAAGCAATCAGTGAAGGTTTTGATCGGGCATTTGCAACGATTTTGGACTCTAACGTGACGAGCTTGATTGCCGGTATTGCCTTGTTGATTTTCGGCTCCGGTCCCGTCAGAGGTTTCGCTGTGGTGCACTGTTTGGGTATTTTGACTTCCATCTTTACCTCGGTTGTTGTGAGTCGTTCTGTTATTAACCTGATCTACGGTCGACAGAAGAAGCTCAAGAGACTGCATGTGGGTCAAATTTGGAAACCTACGGATTAAGAGGGAGTGAAGTATGGAGTTTTTTAGAATTCGGCGCACGATTCATTTCATGCGCTTTGACAAGATCTTCAATACGATCTCGTTCATTTCGTTTTTGATCGCGGTGTTCATGCTCTTTACCCGTGGGTTGGCTTTCTCCATCGAATTTACCGGTGGTACGGTCATGGAGGTAACCTATCCGCAAGCCGCACCGACAGAACAGATTCGCGAGCAAATTAAGACGGATTTGGGCCTGGAGGCTGCAGTACAGAACTTCGGTACCGCCCGTGATGTCATGATTCGTTTGCCGATCGTCGAAGGGGAAACTTCCGGTGAACAGGCCAAACAAGTCATGGCTGTTTTGAATAAGACGGAGCCCGAAGCGACGATGACCCGAGTGGAATTCGTCGGACCGCAGGTGGGCGAAGAATTGGCTACCGATGGGTTGACCGCCTTGATTTTGGTCATTATCGGCATCGTGGCCTATTTGGCATTCCGCTTTGAGTGGAAGTTCTCGGTTGCAGCAATCATCGCCAACTTGCATGACGTGGTTTTGGTATTGGGCATTTTCTCGTTCTTTCAGTGGGAATTCTCTTTGCCTGTGCTCGCGGCAGTTTTGGCTGTGTTGGGCTATTCCGTGAATGAATCCGTGATTATTTTTGACCGTGTTCGTGAACACTTCAAGAAGATGCGTCGTATGGGTACGGTTGAGATTATTGATTCGGCTATTACCGCAACCATGTCACGTACCGTGATTACCCACTCGTCTACGTTGGCGATGACATTGGCGATGTTCTTCTTCGGAGGCCCCGCGTTACACTACTTTGCTTTGGCTCTCACGATCGGTATCTGCCTAGGTGTTTATTCATCCGTGTTTGTGGCCGCCGCCATCGCTCTGTACTTAGGGGTGAAACGCGAAGATTTGGTCAAACCTATCAAGAAAGACCAAGTGCAGGAAATGGTTCCTTAAGATTAGGGAATAATTGCTTCAACAAAAACGGCGCATTGCGCCGTTTTTGTTTTGAATGGAAGGAGTTAAATACTAGACTCCGTATTTTTCATCCAAGGCCTTTAATTCGCCTCTCAGATCCATCAAGTTCCAGAGGTAGTTCATAACGCGGGTGTAGTCCGGATCGTCCGTCGGCATCCAGAACCCCATGTAATTGACCGGAGTTAACGGTTTATCCAAGAATTGTGCATGCAATTGCGGGTATTTCTTTGCGTAAAGTTTGGCTTCCGCGTTTTCCGTAATCATCAAATCGCCCTTGCCTTGAGCAATCAACTCCGGAATTTCATAGTTCTTCTCGTGCGTGAGGATCTTGGCCTTCGTCAGGTTTTGTAAAACAAACTGTTCATTGGTGCCCCCCGGATTTTTGATCACGGTGACATTGGGACTGTTGAGTTTTTCCAACGAGGTGAGCTTGTTTTTGTTCTTTTTGTTAATCAAAGCAACCTTACCGAAGGGAGCGTAAGCAGGCAGGAATTCGCCGGTTACAACACGAGCCGGGGAACGCGTGATACCGCCAACGGCGACGTCAAACTTGTTGTCCGCCATGTCTTTGGCAAGGTTGGACCAACTGGAATGTACGAACTCCACCTTCCAGCCGTACACGTCAGCCATTTTTTGAACCAATTCAATATCGTGACCGACAAACTTCCCGTTCTCTAACATCGAAAACGGACGGTAGTCACCCGGCGTGCCGACGCGAAGAACTTTCTTTTCCATGATATTGTCCAGACGTTCTCCGGCGCTTGCGGGGGTCATTGCTCCGAGAGCCAAGGCGCTCAGAAGGGACACGGTTAAAAGAGAGCGGGAAAGAGTTTTCATAAATGATCCTTTTTTTAGTTGAGACAGGAATACTTCCATTGTAGAGAGGGGGGAAGACATGAATGGAGGAATTCTTTTTTGGTTCTAGGCGGCCAAGCTTAAGGGCTTTCCCGAGGCGGTAGGTAAAACCTAGTATAAAAAGGCCTGCAGCTTAAAGTGCAGGCCGGTTTAATCAAGGCGCTTTTTTATAAAGCGCATAGAGAACACCTCGAATAATGGCATCGCCGGTTTGTTTACTTAGCGATTCAATGGCATCCGGATCCGTAAGTGTTGTCGTATCGTATTCCTTGGGTTGTTTTTTCATTTCAGCAATGACAACATCCTTCCAAAATGCCGGTGCTTCACTTTCTTCCCAGTAACCGCGCCCGCGTCCAAAGTGAGCGACTGCGAGGTAAAGAAGTATGGCTTCAAGCAAGAAGTTTTGTAATGCCATCTTGCTCCAGGAGACTCGGGTGCCGTGCACACCTTTGACTTGGTTATAGGCCAAGGCAGCTCCCGCTCCGCCAATCGCGCCGATGACCGTACCTAAAAGCGTGCCTAAACCCGCGCTGAGACCGCCGGTACCGATATCGGCCGCAAGGCCCGTTGCAGCGCCGGCTCCCACGGCACCGACGATTGCGGCTCCTTTGGGATTGGCAGCTGTGTTGATTGTCCAGTCGGTCTTGAGTCGTCTGAGAATTTCTCGCTTCACTCCGGAACCTTCTAACTGGTGAGCATCAATTAAACGTTGAGTCAAAGCACAAAGAGAATCTGCCGCACGAGCCGCCAAAGCATTCTTGGCGTCTTCTATCGGACCGCTTTGAAGCTTCACCACGCCGAGGCGACGTCCCCAATCTTTGACCTGTTCGGTGAGTGAATAGGTGGAAAGCTCTTCATGATCGAGGGCCAGCTGTGTCATGTAGTTGGCAATGGCTTCAACGGAGGTGGCGTAAACGGCGCGTCTTTGACGGCTCCATGCCTCTCGCAATGCTTCAAAAGTCACTTTTTGCTCATCGGTGAGAACATTGCCAATCGCGTCAAAGAGTGAGAACTCCTGTACCCAACACCGGGCAAATGCATCCATGGGCAGAACTGTTTTGACCAAGGGATATTGGGCCATGTAATCCACCCAACGTTTCAGTTCGGCCTCCTCGACCTCTTGCTCGCGAGGTTTACCCATTTGATTTAAGAGGACAATGACCGGCTTGCCGATCCAGGAGAGAATCTGCATTTCCGCCGCGATATATGCGCAGGCCTGAGGTGATTCACTGGCATTGACCAAATACAGGACGACACTGCTCGTATCCCGAACATGTTTGAGTGCGCGTTGGTTCAGCCAAAGGGCTTTATTGGACATTCGGTCCCAAACCTCGGACAAAAACCACCCAAGGGGATTGGCCCGACCTTCCAGACGCTTGGCTAGACGCACACTGTCACCAAACCCCGGTGTATCCCAAAGAACCAATTCAGAGCAGCCGTCGCTGGCACGAATCAGAACATAGTCGTCGTTGGTTTCGGTTACATGAGGACGGTCCGCTACTTCGCCGATATCTCTGCCCAACAGTGTGCGGGCCAGAGTTGTTTTGCCGATGTTGGTGTGAGACACCAAACTCAAATTGATTCGCATGAGTTGTTGATCAGACATATTTTCGTCCTATCAGGCCTGCCCAGTGGCAAGCTTTAATTCGTCACAAGTTTGTTGGTCAGGGCGAACACCACTGTGATAAAAGACCACGGGGAGGCCAATGTTTTGACAAAAGTTTCGCCACAGTTCCTTGCGATGCTCAATCCGATCACCGAAATCTCCGAATCGAGCAATGTACGATGACATGTCGACAAGCACCAAAAGCGGTGCCTTGTCTCCGAGTTTACTTTTCACTTGCTGCAATGCGTCCCCCTGCACCTCATGTTCAGGGGTCGTGGTTGCATTCATCAGCGCCCAAACCTGCTGAGACTGACCTTGCGCGCTTAGCGTCAGAGGAACTTCGCCCAATTCGGGATCCCAATGATGAGTTTTAACTTCGGAGAGATTAAAACCTAATTCCTCAGCAAATCGGTAAATACTTTCCACATTCTTTTGGTTGTCACTGTTAACGGAAACTAAGACATCCAATGACATGGCTTCCGAGCGCCAGGTTCTCAAAATATCGTTGTAATAACGCTCGGAGATATCCAAGGGGAAGTTTTTTTGCAATTTGGCAATTTGCAGCGTGTGCTTTAAAGCCAAAAGTAGTCTCGGAACGGCGACGAACAAGACCAACATGAAAATCATTCGCAAAAGCCAAAGTCCAGCCGACACATCAACCGCGTTAACGGCAAGTCGGTCAAAACGCATGTTGGCGACATCCAAAATGTTAGGCATAGGGCCTAAAAAGTTGGTGAACACACCGTAAGTCAGTGCGATGATTTGATAAACCACGTCCGGGCTGTTAGCAAACCAGGTGCTTTCCCAACCAACGGTATAAGCCGTTCCGATGCCGCGCAATAAAACACTAGCGATCATCCCGGCAACAAAAGCAAATGCGGCCAGATGGAAAGCGCGGGCGACAAAATGCATGACGAAAGGCTGTATGACAGAAGTCAAGGATTTCGCTAAACGGATATTGTGCAGTGTCAGTGACTTTTCCATGATGCCGAGTGCTGCTCTTAATCCAAGGAAATCACGTGATTCACGGTGCCTCAACCCGGAAATAAAAAGCATAAGGTACACAAGCACGTTCCAGAGCAAAATCCCGAAAAACGGCAAAGACAGCAAATTGATTCGAGAGCTCTCGGAGGCGAGTTGGTCCGTTAGCAAACCCAAAAGAAAAGCAATGCCAATCAATGTCCAGTTAATCCAGGATGCCGGAGTGAAACGCAGAGTCATCGGTTTAACCGAAGGATTCTTCGCCACAATCATCTTTTCAACAATACGGGCTCGGGCAACCAAAAAAGCGGCGGTGCTGGCGTCCTCACCAACAGCCAAAGCGGCTTGTCGAGTCGCACGGTTGGCGTCGCTGCTTTCCCAACTCAAGGTGGGAGTTTCTTCAAGCAGCTTCGCTTGTGTGATCGTCTCCACATCCCTGAGGGAAAAACGACCTTGTTCAATATTTTTATAAGCCTCACTCATGGACATTCAATTCTGAAAGATTTATCCCACCTATTGTAGCGGTTCAAAACTGTGTCTAACGTATCAGAAAACAGTTGATTTATTTTTTGGTGCACTTTCCCAAAGTTGTTTAAGTTCACAGGCGCTGGTTTTGGGGCTTTCTTGTCCGCAGATGGCTGAAACCACAGCGACACCTTGTGCACCGGCCTTAGCTACATGAGAAACATGCTGAGATTTAATACCGCCAATGGCTACAGAGGGCACAGGGCAAACAGTCATGAGACGAGCCAACCCTACCAAACCAATAGGGGCAGCCGCATCCGGTTTGGTAGCGGTAGAGAAAATCGGACCCACGCCCACGTAATCAACAATGGCTGGATCCACCAGTTGCATTTGCGAAAAAGTATTGATGGATAGACCGACAATTTTTCCCGGTCCCATCATTTTTCGGACGATTTCAACAGGAAGATCGCTTTGACCGACATGAACACCATCGGCATCACACGCAAGCGCGATGTCCACGTCGTCATCGATAATGAGGGGGACGTGATAGGGAGTCAAAACTTTTTTGAGGGCAATTGCACACTCGTAACGACGTCGTTTTTTCCATTGAGGCGCCCTTAACTGAACCACGGAGGCACCACCCTCAACGGCAAGCCTTGCGGTTTCAACCATCCCCAATTTTTCGGTAAGCACGGGGTCTAAAACCAAGTACACCGAGTAGTCAATGTTTGTTCTGGGCATTAAGGTTTTTACCTCTTAAATGTGATCGCGGGCAATAGAATAGAGAGCGTCTAAATAAGCGGGATGAAAACTGCCCGGACCGTTGCTGTTTGCGGCAGCCGTTTCAGCCGCCCGTTTGGCCATCATTAAAGCTGCGGCGGTTGCCTCCAAGGGTGTAGAGCTTTTCGCACAATAGGCGGCGACAAGTGCGGATAATGAGCACCCGGTTCCCACCACCAATGTCGTCATGATGTCGCCTCCCACGATGCTGAGAGTGCGTTTTCCATCGGTTACGAAATCTGTTTCTCCGGTCACAGCGACAATGGTATGGTAGCGCTTGGCTATTTCTATAGCGCCGTTTACCGCGGTACGGCTGTCATCAGTGCTGTCAACGCCGTGACCGCCTTGACCGAGTCCGGCCAAATGCAGTATTTCACTGGCATTTCCTCTGACAACGGTGGGCTGTAAGGCGAGAAAACGGGCAATACGTTCATCGCGCCAAGGCAAAAGACCGGAAGCCACCGGATCCAAGACCCAAGGCTTGGCATGATTCTTTGCTGACAAAATAGCCAGCCTCATGGCTTCATTTCGACTATCTGTGAGGGTGCCGACGTTTATAAGAAGACCGTCAGCAATAGCGGCGAAATCAGCGCTTTCATGCTCATCAATGATCATGGCGGGGGAGGCGCCCGCAGCCAGAAGGACATCGGCGGTGATTTCCTGGACTACGTCATTGGTCATGCAATGCACAAGCGGATGAGTATGGACGAGGTGACTGCAACACCGATCAAAAGACTCGTTGGTAAAAACTTCAATATTAGTCATGACAAAAGGACATAAAAATAGCCTCATGACGATACCACAAAGATCGAGCATCGGTACAATGCTTGCGAAGAATTTATTGAAAGAAAAATTGTTATGTTGATCCACCCCCAGTTTGATCCCATCGCCTTTTCCATAGGTCCGGTGTCCGTACATTGGTACGGATTAATGTATTTGGTCGGATTCGCACTTTTTTGGTTTTTGGGAACTTATCGTGCCAAGAAAGATGCGTGGCGCGGAATGGATGCGGAAAAAGTCGAGGATTTGCTGTTTTATGGGGTATTGGGGGTTATTTTAGGTGGCCGTTTGGGATATTGTTTTTTCTACCAACCGGCGTTTTATCTGAGTTATCCGTCTCAGATTCTTCATATTTGGGATGGCGGAATGAGTGCTCATGGCGGGATTTTAGGGGTGATTGTTGCCATGTTGTACTTTGCAAAAACGCGCTCAATGCGTTTTTTAACGTTAGCCGATTTTGTTGTGCCGCTTGTGCCGTTAGGATTGTTTTTTGGGCGAATCGGTAATTTCATCAACGGTGAGCTCTGGGGTCGGTTGTGTTCACCGGATTTCGCTTTAGCGATGATTTTCCCTCAGGCGGGTGACGATTTGCCGCGGCATCCCTCCCAATTTTATGAAGCCGGTTTAGAGGGACTGTTGCTCTTCGTACTGTTGTGGATTTATTCATCTCGTCCAAGACCGACCGGCAAAGTAGCGGCGCTCTTTTGTCTTGGTTATGGACTCTGTCGCTTTATTGTGGAATTTTTCCGCGAACCCGATGCCTTCCTGGGATTGCAAGCATTGGGTTTGAGTCAAGGACAATGGCTATCGTTACCTTTGATTGCAGTCGGTCTTTTGGTATGGATTGGAGTTGGTAGGAAAAAAGAGCATTAAAGCTCGTTCGGACAAGTTTGCTTTAAGATCAGTTCGCAAGTTTCAGCTGGAAGACGGCGCATGGAAAATTCACAGCCACAGTAAAGCTGGTTATAAAAGCCGTTTTCCTTTAAAAGTTCGTTTCGGCGTTGTTGTAGTCCCCCTTTTCGCCAGTTTTTATCCCAGTAACGCGTGCCGGGGTATTGAGACTGAGCCGACATGCCAGCACGGTTGATTTGTTCAAGATCTTTCCATCGGCTTGATGCCAAAGTGGTTGTAAAAAGCTCGATTCCTTCTTGGCTGGCCATGCGTGCGGTTTCGCCCAGCCGGTAATTAAAACACACCTGACAGCGCTCACCGCGTTCCGGTTGCATTTCCAACCCACGAATCTTTTCACGCCACAGGGTGTGATCGTAATCACCATCAATTACACGAATGCCCAATGTTTTTGCGTAGCGCTTCAGTTCATTTTTACGAATCAGATATTCTGAATCCGGGAAAATGTTCGGATTGAAATAAAAAAGAACCGGTCGATAATCGTTCTGCATCAACCATTCTAAGATTGCACTGGAACACGGAGCGCAACAGCAATGCAGTAAAACATCAGTCATGAGATTCGTGGAAAAAGGGTGTCGAATTGATTGTCGCAATTGTATACTGCACGGGTTAAGTGAGGAAAATCGGAGTATGAGCTGTATTTCAGAAAATATCGCATTGGTTCGGGAAAACATTGCTAAAGCTTCTGCAGGTCGCCCGGTTAAATTATTGGCTGTCAGTAAAACTTTCTCGGTATCGATGATCGAAGAGGCCGTTTGTGGCAACCAGTTTTGCTTTGGAGAAAATTATGCCCAGGAGGGCAGCGCCAAGGTTGATTATTTTTCAGAGCATTTTCCTGGGCTCAAAATAGAGTGGCATTTTATCGGTCCATTGCAGTCCAATAAGACACGCCTGGTCGCGGAACGATTTCAGTGGGTGCAAAGCATTGATCGACTGAAGATCGCTTTGCGGCTCAACGAGCAACGACCGAAGACGATGGCTCCGCTGAATATTTTGGTTGAAGTCAATATTGATGACGAAAAAACAAAGAGTGGAGTGCGTGTGGAAGAACTGTCGGAATTTTTATCGCAGTTGGTGAATTTGTCGAATCTTCGCCTCAGGGGATTAATGTGCATTCCTAAAGCCGATGCCGATGACGCACAGAAACGTGAGACTTTTCGCGCAATGAAAAAGCTTTTTGATCAATGTGTTTCCCAGGGATATGCGATGGATACGCTGTCGATGGGAATGAGTGCGGACTATACGATCGCCATTGAAGAAGGCGCTACGCTTGTGCGAGTGGGATCTTCAATTTTTGGTGTGCGAAATTATTCAAAATAAAAGGAGCATGTATGGAAAAACGAATTGCAATGATCGGTGGTGGCAACATGGCCGGTGCCCTTACCGCGGGGTTGGTGGCAGCCGGTTATCCCCGAGATCGGATTGATGTGATGGATCGAAATCAAAGCAAATGCGATCGTTTGCACTCAGACTATGGAGTCAATACGCATTTGGCAGCGGGCGATTGGCTTAAAGCAGCAGAAATCGTCGTGTTGGCGGTTAAGCCGCAAGGAATGTCTCAAACGATTGAACAAATTAAAAGTTATCTCAATCCACAGGCGCTCTTTATTTCTATTGCGGCCGGACTCAGAATTCGGGATATCGCTCGCTGGCTTCAAAGCGATAACCTGGTACGGGCCATGCCGAATACTCCTGCATTGGTTAAAGCCGGCGTGGTTGGTTTGTATGTGCCGCCCGCTTTGGCAGATGAACAAGCCGAAGCGGTCGACGTGCTTTCTGCTATGGGAGAAATTATCCTTGTAAAAAGTGAAGAGGAATTGGATTTACTCTCAACGATATCGGGTTCCGGCCCCGCCTACGTCTTTCGCTTTATTGAAGCATTGGAAGCCGCGGCTGTTAAAAGAGGGTTTGCCCCTGAAGGCGCTAGACAGATGGCCATCCTAACCGTTTTGGGGGCGGCAAAGCTTGCCGTTGCCAGTTCTGATTCTCCCACTCAGCTTCGGGTCAACGTAACCAGTAAAGGGGGAACGACCGCAGAAGCTTTGCGCGTGATGGAAGAGCATGATTTTATGACTATGATGGACGAGGCAGTGCAGGCCGCGTACGATCGCAGTCAAGTCCTTGCGGATGAACTGGGACGCATTTAATTGAGGGCGGGCTGAAAGCCCGCCGAACTCTTTTAAGGGATGACGGATGCTGAACTCACCGGTGGTAGGTTCAGTGTTTTGCATCCTTCTAAATTCAGTCCGTTAACGGCGGTTTTAATGGCTTCGATAGCGGGCATTCGATTGAAAGTTTTTCTCCAGGCGATGATCACGCGTCGCGTTGGAGCGGGTTTTTCAAAAGGAATCGCTTTAATCAGTTCATCCCCGCTTGTTTCCTGCAGCGCGGAGGTCGGCAACACAGTGATCCCCAGACCTTGCGCCACCATATGGTGAATCGTCAGAAGCGAGGAACCTTCAACGGTACGTTGAATGGCAGTCGTGCCATTTTTCCTCGGGGCCGATTCCGGACAAGCCTCCAGAATTTGGTCTCGCAGACAGTGTCCCTTGCCGAGCAACAACAGTTTGCCGGAGCGGACCTCATCTCGATGAATTTTGCTTCGTTGAGCCCAAGGATGATCATGGGGAACCGCTACAACGAACTCCTCATCATAAAGAGGCATGAACATGAGCCCCGGCTCATTGATGGGCAAAGCCATGATCGCTACATCAATTTCACCGGCTCTCAGTTGTTCAAGAAGATTTGCTGTATAGTTTTCCGACAAAATCAAGGGCATTTTTGGAGCTATATGCAGCATTTTGTGCACAAGCCCCGGCATCAGGTAGGGACTGATGGTGAAAATAGCTCCTAAACGCAACGGGCCGCACAACGGATCTTTGCCCTGAACGGCAAGTTCCTCAATTCGTCTGACGTCGTCGAGCACTTTCTGAGCTTGCTCGACAATGTTTTCTCCTACCGGCGTCAGGGAGACTTCTTGTGAACGTCGCTCAAAAATATGCACACCGAGTTCTTCTTCTAACTTTCGTACCGCAACGGATAATGACGGTTGAGAGATGAAGCAGGATTCTGCCGCACGACCGAAATGTCGCTCTCTGGCAACGGCGATAATATATTTCAATTCTGTTAGGGTCATTTCCTTTTATGCCTCCAAGAAATTCTCATAACCGCTAAACCACCGCTTAGCGTGCCGTTTGGCATTGTCTGGATCTTCGTTAAGCCACTGGGCGGCAAAATTTCTGGCGGCGTCCAGTAGCTGTGAATCATGTTCCAAGTCGGCAAAACGCAGCAAAGGAACGCCGGACTGTCTGGCTCCTAAAAATTCGCCTGGTCCGCGGATCTCTAAATCCCGGCGCGCAATTTCAAAACCATCGTTACTTTCACGAATGACTTTGAGTCTTTCTTTACCGGTTTCCGACAATTCCCCGTAGAGTAACACACAAAAGCTTTTTTCTGCGCCTCGACCGACTCGTCCTCTAAGTTGATGAAGCTGAGCAAGGCCAAATCGTTCTGCGTGTTCAATAACCATCAACGTTGCGTTTGGGACGTCGACCCCCACTTCAATCACGGTGGTAGCGACAAGCACATCCAGTTGACCTTCTTTGAAGGATTGCATGACTTGCTGTTTGTCTTCCGGAGTTAGCGCACCGTGAACGAGACCGATCCGAAGCTTGGGCAATTGCTGTCGAAGTTCTTCAAAAGTTTCTGTGGCAGCCGTCAGATCAATTTTGTCGCTTTCCTCAATAAGCGGGCAGACCCAATAGACTTGTCGTCCTTCGCTGACCTGTTGATTAATAACCGCCATTACCTCGGTTTTTCGGTTCATGCTGACCAGCTTGGTTGTAATCGGTTGTCGTCCGGCCGGCAATTCGTCAATAACCGATACATCGAGATCGGCCAGATAACTCATGGCTAAGGTGCGCGGAATGGGGGTGGCCGATAGCATCAAAAGATGAGGCATTCCGTCATTGTGGCTTTGTCTTAAGGCTAAACGTTGGGCGACACCGAATCGGTGTTGTTCATCCACGATAGCCAAACCCAACTTGGCGAATTTCACCTTTTCCTGAATTAAAGCATGAGTGCCGACAATGAGTTGAGCTTCTCCGTTGGCAATCGCCTCCAGACTTTCATTGCGTTCTTTTGTTTTTTGCCTGCCGGCAAGCCAAACAAGACGAATGCCCAGAGGTTTTAGCCATTGAGAGATTTTTTCAAAATGCTGCTCGGCGAGAATTTCAGTCGGTGCCATTAACGCCGTTTGAAAACCAGCGTCGATACAAAGACTGGCCGCCAATGCGGCAATGACTGTTTTGCCGCTTCCAACATCTCCCTGAACAAGACGATTCATGGGCGTTGTGCGGGCAAGATCGGCGCGAATTTCAGAAAATACACGCTTTTGCGCTTCAGTCAAATGAAAAGGCAACTGAGTGAAAAATTTGTCAGTCAGAGTGAGTTTTTTCGGCGCAATTTGAGGAGCATGATTGGTCGCTTTCAACGCCCGCGAGTACTTTAATGCGATTTGTTGAGCCACCAATTCGTCAAATTTCAGACGTTGCCAGGCCGGATCAGTGCGCTCGTCCAAGGCACTGAGACTGGCTCCGACCGGAGGGTGGTGGATGTAGCGCAACGAGTCAGCCAGAGCGGGTAGCTTTAAGCGATTTAGCACGGAATGGGGTATTAAATCTTTGATTTCTACGTCAAGCAGTGCTCTGGCGATTCGTTTTCTGAGCCAATTTTGAGTAATTCCTTCGCCAGCCGGATACACCGGAGTCAAGGTACTGGGAAGGGAAGATCCCGCTAAGGCATTACGAATTTTCGGGTGCAGCATTTCCAGACCGAAATAGCCCTCCCTGACCGGACCGTACAATCTGACTTTTTGACCAGCTGCTAATTGCTTTATCTGTGAGGGGTAAAAATGTAAAAGACGAACATTTAGAGTGCCTGTGCCGTCGGCAACAACAGCTTGGAGCTGTTCTCCGGAAGGTCGGCGAACCCGTTCGCATCGAATCACCTCACCTTCGCATTGCTGACTAAGACCTGATTGCAGTTGTGCAATCGCGGTCAGTTTGGTCTCATCTTCATAACGCAAGGGTAAATGCAGAACATAGTCCCAATCTTTGTTAAGACCGAGTCGAGCCAAGCGCTCGGCAAGCGGTGCTAACTTTTCCCCTTTTTTGCGCAGATGTGTAGCCAACGGCATGGTAACACTCTAATAATTAGATATGGGCAATAGCCTCAATTTCCACAGCGCCTCCTTTGGGGAGGGCGGCAACGGCAAAACAACTGCGGGCCGGGTAGGGGGCTTGACAGTACTCCTGCATGACCGCATTGACGGCTGGGAAATTCGCCATGTCAGTGAGGAAAATGGTGATCTTCATCACATTGCTCATTGAGCCGCCGGCCGCTTCAATAATCGCCTTGAGATTTTCAAATGCCTGACGAGCCTGCGCTGTGAAATCTTCGGGCAACTCGCCACTCACAGGGTCAATCCCCAATTGTCCCGACGTGAAAAGATTGGCTACGCCGCGGGTCGCTTGAGAGTAAGGGCCGATGGCCGCGGGAGCTTTGTCAGTGTGAATGATGTCGTGAGCCATGTTTTCTCCTGAAGTAATGAAAATGGGTTTATAGGAACAACTCCGATAATTGTAGCGATAGTGTCCTGTGTTAAGTCGAGATGCGGAAGTCTGTTTTTTGTCAAAAAGTTTACGGAATTTGATTTTGATCGTGATGCAGTTTCTACGACTTTTAACAGTTTGGTGTAAACTTCGGGTTATTCCCAATAGGTGTCCTCATCGTTGGCCTCTAAACTGCACCCGCAATAGCGGTGACTGGGAGCGCAGGCGTTCCTGGACACGAATGGAGAAAGATATGTTTTGTCTTTAAGCATTTTCGTTTCGGGCTTCTAAGGACGACCGAGGCGTTGTTTTGTGCTTAAAGACTTAACCTATTTTTGTAACGGTTGAATCCACAATTGGGTTTGCGACGAAATGACAACTCGCTGCAGACGGATTCAGCAGAGTATTTGTCCGTGCTTGACACGTGAGAATACGTCCCCTTCAAATGAGTTGACGGCGACTTCAGTGGTTGCTGAAAACAAAGAGAGAATGTGCATTCTCTTGGGTTTCCCGAGGCGGACGGTTCGATAATAGCGGTCGAGACGAACGAGGGGAACCTTTTTAAGAAGACCCCTGCCGGTAAGGGACGAAAGTTCTGCACCGGTGGCCCTCTTGGATCAAGGAGACCAAGTAATTATGAAAATCATCTACACCGACGTGCTGGTGGTTGGTGCCGGTTTGGCTGGTTTGCGTATGGCAGTTGCTGCCAAGCGTCGCGGTCAGGACACCATCATCTTGTCGCTGGTGCCGCCCAAGCGTTCTCACTCGAAGGCCGCTCAAGGTGGTATGCAAGCTTCTTTGGGTAATGTGATTAAAGGTTTGGGCGATAACGAAGACGTCCACTTTGCCGACACGGTTAAGGGTTCCGACTGGGGCTGCGACCAAGAAGTTGCCCGTTTGTTCGTGAACACCTCCCCGAAGGCTGTCCGTGAATTGGCTGCCTGGGGTGTGCCCTGGAGCCGTATCACCCCGGGTGATCGTCAAGTGATCATCAACGGTGAACGCGTGACGATTACCGAACGCAAGGAAGCCGCTGGCCTTATCGGTCAACGTGACTTCGGTGGTACGAAGAAGTGGCGTACGTGCTTCGTGTCTGACGGCACGGGCCACGCCATGTTGAACGCCGTGAGCGACCGCGTGATTGCTGAACACATCCCGGTTGTGGAACGTGTTGAAGCTATCGCTTTGATTCATGATGGCAAGCGCTGCTACGGCGCTGTTGTCCGTGACTTGATCACGGGTGAGTTGATGGCCTATGTTTCTAAGGCTACGGCTATTGCCGCTGGTGGTGCCGGTCGTCTGTTCCGCGTGACCACGAACGCTGTGATCTGCGAAGGTACGGGCCACTCCTTGGCTTTGGAAACCGGTATTGCCACGTTGGGTAACATGGAAGCTGTTCAGTTCCACCCGACCGGTATTTTCCCGGCCGGTATTCTCGTGACCGAAGGTTGCCGTGGTGACGGCGGCTTGTTGCGTGACGTCGATGGTCACCGCTTCATGCCGGATGTGGAACCTGAAAAGAAAGAATTGGCTTCCCGTGACGTGGTGAGCCGTCGTATGGAAGAACGTATCGCTCAAGGCAAGGGTGTGAAGAGCCGCTTCGGCGAACACATCTGGTTGGACATCACCTTGTTGGGCGAACACCACATCAAGCACAACCTCCGCGAAGTGTATGAAATCTGCCACTACTTCTTGGGTGTTGACCCGGTGAAGGAATGGATCCCTGTGCGTCCGGCTCAGCACTACACGATGGGTGGTATCCGCACCAACCACACGGGTGAAAGCCGTCAATTGAAGGGCTTGTTTGCCGCCGGCGAATGCGCCTGCTGGGATATGCACGGTTTCAACCGCTTGGGTGGTAACTCGGTGGCTGAAACGGTTGTGGCTGGTATGTTGGTTGGCGAATACATCGCTGACTTCTGCGAAAAGCCTGAAAACGTTATCGATATTCCGACCTCTATCGTCTACGACTTCATCAAGCGCGAACAAGCTAAGCTTGATCATTTCTGCGACGGCCATGGTTCTGAAGACCCGGCTAAGTTGCGCGCTCGTATGCAAGACATCATGACGTCTAAGATCGGTATTTTCCGTCGCGGCGCTGATATGGAAAGCGCTGTCAGCGAATTGGAAGATTTGTACAAGCGTTCCTTCAATGTGGCTTGTAAGGCCCACCTCGGCGCCAACACTGAATTGACGTACGCTTATCGTACGCAAAAGATGTTGCGCTTGGCTTTGACGATCGCTTGCGGTGCTGCTGCCCGTACGGAATCTCGTGGTGCTCACTTCCGTGAAGACTACCCGGTTCGTGACGACAGCAAGTGGCTCAAGCGTACGTTGGCTTCCTGGAAGGACGAAAACGACACGTTGCCGACGCTCTCTTACGAAGACCTCGACGTCAACAAGATGGAATTGCCTCCGGGTTGGCGTGGCTACGGTGCCAAGAACTACATCGATCACCCGGATACGGCCAAGCGTCAAGCTGAAGTCGATGAAATCCGCGCGAAGATGGAAGCCGAAGGCGCCGATCGTTTTGCTATCCAAAACGCTTTGATGCCGTACGCTCACCTCTTGCCGAAGCGCTTGCAAGGTAAGAACGAACGTATTGACGAACCCTTGGCCTAAGGAGCTGACGAAAAATGAGTGAAAACAATACCCAAAAGCAACATCGTCTGCTCAAGATCAGCATCTTGCGCTACAACCCTGCTGATCCGGCTAGCGTGCCTCACATGCAGACGTTCGAATTGGAAGAGTCCGATTCGATGACCTTGTTCATCGCTTTGAACGAAATTCGCGATAAGCAAGATCCTTCTTTGCAATTTGACTTCGTGTGCCGCGCCGGTATTTGCGGTTCTTGCGCCATGATGATCAACGGTAAGCCGGGCTTGGCCTGCCGTACGTTGACCCGTGACTTGCCGACGGAATTCACGTTGGCTCCGTTGCCGGCCTTCGAATTGATCGGCGACTTGTCCGTCAACACCGGTAAGTGGATGCGCAACATGAGCGAACGCATGGAAACGTGGGTTCACTTGAAGGAAGAAGAAGTCGATATCTGCCGTAAGGAAGAACCGATGGATCCGCAATTGGCCGAAGATATTTACCTCTTGGACCGTTGTGTGGAATGCGGTTGCTGTATCGCCGGTTGCGGTACGGTCCGTATGCGACCGGACTTCGCCGGTGGTGTGGCTATCAACAAGATCGCCCGCTTCCGTCTTGACCCGCGCGACCATCGTAACGACGCCGACTACTATGAAGTGATCGGTGACGACAGCGGTGTGTTCGGTTGTATGTCCTTGTTGGCTTGCCACGACTTCTGCCCGAAGCAATTGCCGTTGAAGACGCAGATTGCTTTCATCCGTCGTAAGATGGCTGAACAAGGTATCCGCGGCTATGATAAGGTTTTGCCGACCCCGAAGAAGGCTATTCCTATCAAGGTCGTGAAGTAATTCTCAAAACTTGAGAGAAGAAGTGGAGCATCGGCAACGATGCTCCATAACCGATCAAGAGTTTTGAAACCCTACGAGAGGTCAATAGACCGACGATGCCCTTGACCGGGTCATCGATTGACGTCACGTAGTTTATTAGAACGGAGACGCCTCAAAGACGCCTTCTTAATTGATTTAACGAGGAGCAAAATAAACATGTCTCGTATTGAATATGACTTCCTTGGTGGCAAGGAAA
Source organism: uncultured Sutterella sp. (assembly GCA_902388655.1). Taxonomy (GTDB): domain Bacteria; phylum Pseudomonadota; class Gammaproteobacteria; order Burkholderiales; family Burkholderiaceae_F; genus Aphodousia. Next base: position 105,716 of record CABMQD010000004.1, read on the forward strand.
TTCCTGACGATTGCTACTATGGTGTGCAAACCCTTCGTGGCAAGGAAAACTTCCATGTGACGGAAATGTCCATGGCTCAAGAACCGTTCTTCATCATCGCTTTTGCTTATGTGAAGAAGGCTGCTGCCATGGCCAACAAGGAACTCGGTACGATCCCGGCCAACGTCGCTGACGCTTTGATCTGGGCTTGCGACCAATTGATCGCTGGCAAATACCATGATCAATTCGTGACCGACTGGGTCCAAGGTGGTGCCGGTACGTCCACGAACATGAACTGCAATGAAGTCATCTGCAACTTGGCCGCTGAAAAGTTGGGTTCCAAGAAGGGTGACTACGCTTTGGTTTCTCCGAACGACCATGCAAACTTCGGTCAATCCACCAACGACACGTACCCGACCGCTTTCCACGTTGCCTTGTTGCTCCGCAGCAATGTGATGTTGAAGGCTGTTGAAGACCTCGTCGCTTCCTTCTACAAGAAGGCTGAAGAATTCAAGACCGTCTTGAAGATGGGTCGTACGCACTTGCAAGACGCTGTGCCGATGACCTTGGGTCAAGAATTCCACGGCTGGGGCTTCACGATCGCCGACGAAATCAAGACGATTAAGGATGCTCAAGAACATCTTTATGTCGTGAACCTCGGTGGTACGGCTATTGGTACGACTGTGACGGCTCACCCGGATTATCCGGCCTTGGCTGTCAAGTACTTGGCTGAATTGACTGGCTTGCCGATGCGCAACAGTGAAGACTTGATCGCCGCTACCTCTGACTGCGGTGGTTATGTCGCTATCTCCAGCGCTATGAAGAGCTTGGCCGTTAAGTTGACGAAGGTTTGCAATGACTTGCGCTTGTTGGCTTCTGGTCCGCGTTGCGGCTTCCAAGAAGTGAACCTCCCGCAAATGCAACCGGGTTCTTCCATCATGCCGGGTAAGGTCAATCCGGTTGAATTGGAAGCCATGAACCAAGCCAGCTTCATCGCTATCGGTTTGGACACCACGGTCATGTTGGCTGCATCCGCTGGCCAACTCGAATTGAACGTGATGGAACCGCCGATCACGTGGGCTTTGTTCTTCGGTATGAAGGTCATGACCAACGCCATGGACGGTATGCGTACGAAGTGCATTGACGGTATCACCGCCAATGTCGAACGCTGCAAGGACTTGGTGATGGGTTCCTTGGGCATCATCACGATCTTGAAGCCGCACTTCGGCTACAAGACCTGCTCTGAAATCGCCCACGAAGGCTACCACACTGGTAAGACCTTGCATCAACTGATCGTTGAAGAACGTAAGTTGATGACGCAAGAAGAATGGGACAAGGTTTTCAATTTGCAAAACTTGATCGCTCCGAAGTTCGAAATGTAATTTCGAACCTAGGGAAAACTCCGTAGTGAAATTTTTCACGACGGGGTAAAGTTCTCAAAGTCGTGTTGGCGGCGGAGCAATCCGCCGCCGATGCGGATGGGTTCTAGTTTGGTCTGGGGAAACCTTCTCTGTTCTAGAAAATAAGAAAGATAATAACTACTCCGGTTTTGGGGGTAATATGGATCTGATGTTAATTCTTCAAATTATCGTCCTCTTGGCGTTCATCTTCATCGGTGTTCGCTTGGGCGGCATTGGTATCGGCTACGCCGGCGGTGTCGGCGTGCTGGTTTTGGGTCTCGTTTGCGGCATGACGCCGGGTGCGATTCCCTGGGATGTGATCTTGATCATCATGTCCGTGATCGCCGCTATTTCTGCTATGCAGTTGGCTGGTGGTCTGGACTACTTGGTTCAAATCGCTGAAAACATTCTTCGTAGCAATCCGAAGCACATCAACTATTTGGCTCCGGTCGTTACCTATGTGTTGACGATCTTCGCTGGTACGGGTCACACGGCTTTCTCCATGATCCCGGTTATCGTTGAAGTGGCTAAGGAACAAGGCATTAAGCCGGTTTGCCCGTTGTCCATCGCTGTGGTTTCTTCTCAAATTGCTATTACGGCTTCTCCGGTGTCCGCCGCCGTTATTTACATGACTGGCGTTTTGGAACCGTTCGGCTGGAGCTATCCTGCCTTGCTCGGTATCTGGATTGTGACGACGTTCGCCGGCTGCATGGTCACGGCTTTTGTTATGACCTTGATCCAAAATATGGATTTGAACAGCGACCCGGTTTACAAGGATCGTTTGGCTAAGGGCCTCGTGAAGGCTCCGCAAGGCGCTACGCATCGCGAAATTTCCGCTTCTGCTAAGAAGTCCGTGTGGATCTTCTTGGTTGGTGTTATCGCTGTGGTGTTGTACGCTTCTGCCATTTCTCCGGCTGTTGGTATCGTCAATCCGGTTATCGTTGGTCGTGACGCCGCCATTATGGGCATCATGTTGACGATCGGTACGTTGATCACGGTTATGTGCAAGATCAAGGTTGACGAAATCGCCGGCTGCTCCGTCTTCAAGAGCGGTATGGTTGCTTGCGTTTGCGTGTTGGGCGTTGCCTGGCTCGGTAACACGTTCGTTGCCGGCCACACGAAGGAAATCACGGACTTCTCCGCTTCCACGGTGTCTGAATACCCGGCTCTGTTGGCTGTGATCTTCTTCTTCGCCGCTATGTTGTTGTACAGCCAAGCTGCTACCGCCAAGGCCATTACGCCGGCTGTGGTTGCTGCTTTGGGCATCAGCGCTGCTAACCCGGGCGACTCCTACATGTTGGTCGCTACGTTCGCTGCTGTGTCTGCTTTGTTCGTTCTCCCGACGTACCCGACGTTGTTGGGCGCTGTCCAGATGGACGACACCGGTACAACCCGCATCGGTAAGTTCGTGTTCAACCACGCCTTCTTCCTCCCTGGCGTGTTGGCCATTGTCTTCAGCGTTGTGTTCGGCTTCCTCGCTTGCAGCGTGTTCTAATCTGAACCTGTGCTGATGTACAGATCGGGCGCATAAGCGCCCGAGAGAAAATTAAAACGGTAGGTCATTAATGTTGATCTACCGTTTTTTATTTAGTTTTGAAAATTGAATTCCGGACAATCGAAGATTTTAAACTTAGGACAAAAATACCATATCAGATTAAAACCCACTTGTTAGGAAGCGTAGTGCCATGCTCCTTCTGATTAACATCTTGCCAACAGAGCCTAAAGTTCCCAGTTGAGCTACTCCGCTTTGATTATGATGTTAGTTGATAAAGAACTGTTTTAAATTGTCGGAGTGTTAGCGAACCGGTCGATTTCATCACCGAGCCTTCGGTCTGACAAGAAGAATAATAATGCCGGTACTGAGAATGCCTAAGGCTGTGGTTAAACCAAAAGTTTTGATAGCCGGTGTAGAACTCAGCCCAATAAAGCAGAAAGAAAGACTGCAGGATAAGAACGCAAAGGTCGTCAGGCTGAAGCTCAAGTCTTCATTTTCTTCATTAGTGTAATAAAGCAAGGCAATAGCAATGCCAATACCGTAAATAACGACCATCGACATTGCTGAAAACAGTGAAAAGGTCATGCCAAACCACGAAGAAAGAGAGACTGCGCAGGCTACCCCGAATAATGACGGAATCACAATGCGCCAGGATCTGAGACCGTAGTGAAACAGACTGACCGTAAAAGAGCAAACGACCGCTAAGACAAAAATTCCGATAAAGATATAACGATATTGTGCGAGAAAATTGTTTGAGTCGCCTTTGATATCAACAAAAGTTACTCCGGCTAAATGATTGGCCAGACTGTATAAAACATTCATTTGTGACTCGTTCATACCGGCGACCTGAACAATACTGCTGTAGCCCTGAGGAACATTGAGCCAAAGATGTCGCACCGATCGAGCCGCCGGGCTCTCCAGCCAATCTTCAAATGTGACGTCCAATTGAATCGGTGAAGGGGACGCAAGGGGATAGTCTAAAAGTTCAGATAGTGGGGCTTTGACCCGTTCAAACATGGCCATGCGAAGCTTTTCTATATCGGTCTGTCGTGTGTATGACGGGAACCACTTGGAAATGCAGGTGGTTGTCATATTGGTTTTGTTGAGCCCTCTTTGAACGAATCCGAGACGCAGGGCTTCTTCACTCATTAAGACGTTTTCCGGGCTTGAGGCGGTTACGATAAAGAAGCGATCGGTGTTGGGCAGTGTCAATAACTGATCTACGGTTTCTTCTTCTGCCGCCAGCTCGGGTGAAACAAAGGTTAAATCTTGGATTCGCTGGGAGAAATTTGCTTGCATAAAGCCTGCGGCCAGAATAATGGTCAGAGTGATCCCGATAGCGGTGTAGTCAGTTGGTTTTTCCTGCCAATGTTTTAGGGAAAAACGAGGAAAGAATCGGCTGAAAGTGAGCATTTTCTTACTGAAATCACTTTCTGCAATGGGCCCTGGGTTAAAGCTCGGGAAAATCAAAATTAACGAAATGGCGCAACCTAATAACCCGCAGCTCACAAAGACTGACATTTGCCTGACCGAAGGTAGCGGGACAAGGTAAAGAAGGGCAAAGGCAAGGCTGATGACGCCGACAATCCACAAAAGAGGACGAAGAATTCTGTCAAAAACTCTTACCGGAGATAACAGTGAATAGTGACGATGGACCAACAGGAAATATCCCACCAGCATTACGACCAAACCGATAAGAGATGAAGAGGCCACAATGGCCCAAAGAGAGACACTGCCAAACAAAGCAATGGTGGCAAACGTGCCCGTGGTATAGGCGGATAGCACACTGAAAAAGGCCAAGGTCGGGAAACGTGTAGATGGAGACCATCGTCGTATCAGACCGCCAAAGAAAATGATAATGAACATGGCGATCCCGGATAATTCAAGGATATGTGTATGGGCTGCGCTCGAGCTGACGTAGGGTTTGCCGTGAACTAAGACTTGAGAGCCCGGTGCGACGGCCTCACTGATTTGTTTGAGATCATCAATACTGCTGTTTAACTCTAAAGAAGACAACCCTTTTAAATCTTCAGGAACTTCATAAATAAAAATGGCCCATACTCGATTTTCGGCATACAGCTTGAGTGTGTCGCCGGTTGAGACCACAGTGCTCACAGGAAGTCTTTTTTTTGCCCAACGGTCGAAAAAGCCTAGAGGATCATCCGCCTTGGGGATCAGGCTGGCCTGACCGACTCCGGTCAGACTTTCTAGGGCTCGGGCGAGCAATTCTTCATCGGATGCTTCGGCAACAGTGTGTTGATCCACCAAATTCATCAATCGATTGGAAATCAGACGGTAGAACATAAAATATTCGTTGATTTCCAATCCTTCCCAGTTCACTTTTTTCAATGAATCAGGGACGGACCATTGTCCTTTGATTTTGAGTACATTATCGTCAAAAGAGGCGGCCGTATTTTCAGGAAAGCCCACCATAAAAATCAGACGATAGTTGGCAATGGGGGCTAAATTGTTCTGTGCAGCGATTCGCGCATCATCGACTTGAGTGATGGGATAGAGATGAGCTTGGTCATAATCTACGCCGTTTTTCAGAAGAAAATGCGCGCTGAACCCAAGGGCGAGGATTAATATCAAAGCCCAAGTAACGGCAAGCAGTTGCCAGGAAGCCAGAACAATTTTACGGATTTGCAAGTTCGTTCTCCTGACGAGTTGAGGAAATATCCGAGAATGTCAAATCCCCAATAACTAAAGTGGTGACATCATCGGAGAAGTTTTCCACAACAATCTTCTCCGGCGTTTCTCTTCCGGTAATCCAGACATGCTTGATAATGCTGGCGGTCATATTGCTTCGAGGATAGAAGTCCATTTGCCAGCCATCCGGTATGTTTCGCGTGAATATCTGAAAATCCAACTCCAGTGCTGTCATATCCGAAGTGAGCAATCCCCAAAGAATACGGTTGACAATGCTGGTGTTGGAAGCGGATGTATTTTCAATACGTTTACCCTTGAGGTGAACATAGGTTTTAACGTTTTGATCCGTATAAACAGTTGTTGTGCTCACGGGATGTTCGGTTTTCCACAACAGCACGTCATCAGTCCAGAAAATAAAAAAACCTTCACATTTAAAGACTTTGGGTACAGAGACAAGTTTCTCAGTCTGTGTAAAGCGTCCCTCTACCACAGGCGCTCTGTGAATTCTGGCCGTAATGTCATGGATTGACGCCCAGGAAACCGTCGCTACGGTTAGCAAAATCATTGCGATACAGGAAGGCAAAAGGCGTCGGGATAGAATCATAAGCGATGAAAGCTTGGACACGGTGATAACGGCTACATTTTAGCGGTCGAAATAAAAAATAGCCTGACCTTGGGTTGAGATCAGGCTATCGGGAAAATTCGCAATTATTGTGCCGCCGGTTTTAAGGCTTCCGATTGTTGTTGCAGAGTCTGCACTTTGGCTCGTGCCGCATCCAGATCTGCTTGTACGAATTCATCGGCGCGGTTGGACTTCGCCTCAATCATTTTCTTTTGCAATTCGATTTGGGCTTTTTTCAGTTCTATATCCAAACGCTTGGATTCAAGCTCCATTTCCCGAGCCTGATCATCGTAAGCCTGAAGTTTCTTTTGACGATCAGCCTTAGCTTTTTGTTCCGCGGCACGGGCTTTGGCACGAGCCTGTTCAGCACGTTTTTGAATATCCGCCGCTTTTTTTTCTGCCGCCAGTCTTTCCTGCTCTTTAGCAGCGTCCAAAGCTTGGATTTCAAGCTCGGCCTGGTGGATGCGGGCAATCTGCTCATCCATGGACATGCCGCCGGTGACTTGTGCTTGAGCTGCCGGGGCAAGTACTGCCGCTGCGACAAGAGCCGCTAAAGTGTATTTAAGCATGGATCTCCCCTCCTTTTATTCACCGCAGCCGCCGGGATTATTCGGTTGAATACGAGTTTCCGTGGGCGTTGTCGAGATCATGACAGCGAGACCGGGTTTGAACTCACAAACACGACCGACTTGGGCAGAGTTATAAAGCTTATTGTTGTAGCGGAACGTCAACTGAACACCGTCGACATAACTGGTCCTGTCACCGCCAACTGCACCGCCGGCAAGATTGCCGACCGCGCCGCCAGCCAAGCCTCCAAGGACTCGGCCGGTTGTGTCATGCCGATTGTGACTGCCCAAAGCAACACCGGCGATGGCTCCTAAAACTGTGCCAATGGTTTTGGCATCGGAACGGTTTTCTGTATTTGAGACCGCCACTTGGGCAGTGCCAATTGAAAGAATTTCCACCGTGCGAACTTGTTGCGCTTGGTTGACCGCAGTGGCAGTGTAGGTGTCTGAACGATAATAACGGCCGTCATTGGCGCAACCGGCTAATACAAGCGAAGCGACTGTGACAGCGAGGGCTAATTTTTTCATAGATGCACCTGATTGAAATAAAAACAGTGATATTTTGCTGAATCACTTTAGCGCAAAATGCCTTCGACTGCACGAAAGTGTTGGACTAAAATACAACGATTGGAAAAAAATGTAACCTCACATTCTTGGATTGGGTTATGCAGAACATGAGTATCAACACAGACGAAGATGATGAAGACGTGGGTCTGCCGGCTTTGCCTCACGGAACAAAAAACTACATGACGCCTCAGTGCTATCGTCGCATGCTTGATGAGCGAGAGCATTTGGTACGTGTTGAGCGCCCCGAAATGGCTCAAGTGGTGGCCTGGGCTGCAAGTAATGGGGATCGAAGTGAAAATGGGGACTACCTCTACGGTAAACGCCGATTGAGAGAAATTGATCGTCGGATTCGTTTTTTAAGTAAGCGCATTGATAGCGCAGAAGTGGTGGATCCGGCAACTCGGCCCGCGACCGATCAAATCTTTTTCGGAGCTACGGTGACTTACGAAGATGAGGACGGAAACGAACACACGATCCGCATCGTCGGCATTGATGAAGCTGACGCCAGTGTGGGTGATGTGAGTTGGATTAGTCCAATTGCCCGGGTATTCTTAAAAGCGAGAGAAGGTGATAGCGTAGCACTGCCGACTCCGACCGGTGTTCATCACCTGGAAATTGTTGAGGTGAAATACTGTTAATTTTTTTCTCGTACCCCTTGCATTTTGTTTTTTGAATCTATAAAATGCGTTGTCTCTTTCGGGGGTATAGCTCAGTTGGTAGAGCACTTGCATGGCATGCAAGGGGTCAGCGGTTCGAATCCGCTTACCTCCACCAAAATTAGATTGCGTCTCCATCGTCTAGAGGCCTAGGACACGACCCTTTCACGGTCGGTACCGGGGTTCGAATCCCCGTGGGGACGCCACCTCTTCTGAGCAACCTGTTACGGTTGCTTTTTTGTTGCCTGAAAAAAAACCGTCTTCTAAAAGCGGAAGACGGCCTTTGTCGACATTTATGGTGCAGATCAGATGCTTCTGGCCACCACTGTAATGATCACGATCGGCGAGATAATGCCGATGCCTAAACGCAAGGCTGTCAAAACCCAAGGTTGAAGCGGGCAGGATGCGGTCAACTGTTTGCGGGTTTCAGGCCAGTTCACCCAAGCGGCCACAATGGCAAGACCCATAGCAGTCAACGGCATGCCGACATTACTGGTCAGGTAATCCAGCAAATCGAAAACGGTCTTTCCAAAGATCTTGAAATCAGCCATCGGACCGAAGGACATCGTGCAGAATACGCCAATTACCATGATGGAGATGAAGGCAACCGGCACGGCAGTGCGACGCGAAATATGCATATCACCCATGGCAGCCACAACCGCTTCAAAAATACTCACGGAGCTCGTAATGGCCGCAACAATCAGGCAGATATAAAACAGCACTGCGAAGAATGTTCCGAAGGGCATGTGGGCGAATACGGCCGGCATAGTCACGAAGGTTAAACCGGGACCGGCGGTCGGTTCAAGACCGAAGGCGAATACCGGCGGCATCACCATGAGACCGCCCAAAATGGCAGCGAGAATACCAAGGAAAGCCACCCAAGCGGTCGAGTGCGGAAGGTTGGCATCTTCTGACAGGTAGGAGGCGTACACAATCAAGGTACCGGCGCCGACCGACAGCGAGAAGAAGCAAAAACCCATGGCATTGAAAAGGGAGTCTGCGTTGAATTGTTCCCAGTTGAAACTGAACATAAATTCAACACCCTGCCAGGCGCCCGGCAGCGTCAGACCGCGGATGATCAAAACAATCATGAGAATAAAGAGCGTAGGCATCAAATATTTGGCCAAACGTTCAATACCGGCCTGTACACCGAAAATCACCACCCCGGCGGTCATCACCATAAAGACGATTTGATAGAAAATTCCGAGCACGGGGTCGCTCGCAAAATTGTTAAAGTGCGTACCAAGCTGTGAAAGGTCGGTGATGATGCCATTGCCCATGGCTGCATCGACAGCATACGCAACACACCAACCGCCAATCGTTGAATAGAAAGTCAGGATTAAGAACCCGGTTGCAATACCGATGGTGCCGAAAATTCCCCAGAATTTTGATTTACCGACACGAATCATGCTGTTGATGGAGGCGGCGCGTCCTGCACGACCGACGACCATTTCTGCCAACAGCAGGAACATGCCCAGCGTAAAGCAAAACAGGATGTATGGAATGATAAATGCAGAACCGCCGTTGGTGCCGGCCATATAGGGGAATTTCCAAATGGCGCCTAAGCCGACGGCCGCGCCCGCGCTGGCGAGAATGAAACCTAAGCGCGAAGTCCATAAATCGCGAGAAGACATAAAGTAACCTTTTATTATGCTTAAGGGAGAAAGCTTATTTTTAATTGATAGCCCTTTTCTGGGGACGCTTTCATTACACATCAGAAAATGGCTATTTGATCTTCCTCGGAAGGGAAGAGACGCAAACGACGCTCTTCCCCAATTATTCTGAGGAACTTAGCCGAGAAGCCCTGCGCCCGCGATCACAACGATGACGCAGGGCACGATAAATCGAATTAAGAAGTGCGTAATAGCTAAAACTGTATTGGTCATGGGTTGGGTGAGAGTCAGTTGTTTCTTCATCACCGGCCATACAAGATAGCCCCCGACAATTGCGATACCCATGGCACCGATTGGCATGCCGACGTTACTGGTCAGGAAGTCGAGCAAATCAAAAGAGGTCTTGCCCGCAATTTTGTACCCTGACAAGGAACCGAAACTTAATGCGCAAACAACACCAAGCAAGGCCAAGGCAATTGTGTTAATCGCGATACTGTTTCTGCGAGAAAAGTGATACTCATCTACGAGAAACTGAACGCTCATCTCCAGGATGCTGATGGCACTGGTTAGTGCCGCGACAACCAAGCAGATGTAAAAGAGGATAGCAAAGCCTTGACCGAACGGCAATTGGGCAAACACCGCAGGCATAGTGACAAAAGTCAAACCTGGGCCAGCTGCGGGGTCTAAATTGAACGCAAAAACTGCCGGCATGATCATCAGACCGCCTAAAATGGAAGCCATGACGGCTAAAAATGAAATCCAGGCGACTGAACTTGGCAAATTCACGGAGTCAGACAAATAGGAACCGTAGTTCATCATGGAACCGGAACCCAGCGATAGAGAAAAGAAGGCAAACCCCATGGCATTTAAAAGAGAAGCGCCGCTAAAGGCTGCCGGATCGAACTTAAACATGAATTCGAAACCAGCCCAAGCGCCGGGCAAGGTTAAGCCTCGCACAATCAGGCAGAGCATGAGAATAAAAAGCGTTGGCATGAGCAGTTTGGAGATGCGCTCAATGCCTTTTTCAACGCCAAAAAGAATGACGCCGACCGTTAACGCGAGAAAAGCCACTTGCATGGAAACGGAACGCGCACCATTGGTGACAAAAAGATCAAAATAGCTGCCTAGTTGCGCCGTGTCGGTGATCAATCCTTTGCCCATGCAGGCATCAAAGAGATAGTTGAGACACCAGCCGCCGATGACTTGATAAAAAGACAGAATGAGAAAGCCGGTAAGCACGCTGATTTTGCCCACAAGTCCCCAGAACGGACCGCCGAAATGCCGCAATGCATGTGCGGCTCCGCCCCGGGAAGCGCGTCCCAACGCCATTTCAATCATCAATACGATAAAACCGATTGCAATGGTTAAAACAATATAGGGGAGAATAAAAGCGGAACCGCCATTGGTTCCCGCCATATAAGGGAACTTCCAAATAGCTCCCAAACCGACAGCCGAGCCGGCGCTTGCCAGAATAAAACCTAAACGTGTGCCCCAAACGGAGCGCTCTGAAGAAGTCGACATGTTGTAATTTCCGTTGTTAGTAGCATGAGATGGCGTCCGTCGGTAGCCCGTCAATCAATAATGTCGCCATCGAGCTTTTTTACATAATAGGATTGGTATTGTATGCCAATCCTTTCAACTTCTCCTGAAAATAAGGGAAAGCCCGAGCGAAACACGGGCTTTGGAATGGTGTTTGAGACTCAAGACAGAAGCATTTCGTCGGAAATTTCGCCGGCTCCCTTTTCAAACATAGCCAGTAAGTCCGAAACGGTGAGATGTGCCTTTTCGTCTGCCCTCACATCGACAACGATTCGTCCGCCGTGCATCATGATGAGACGGTTGCCGAATCGCAGGGCATCGCGCATGTTGTGGGTAATCATTAAGGTTGTCAGTTTGTCGGCTTTGACCATCCGGTCTGTGAGCATCAGAACTTTCTCTGCTGTTTTAGGGTCTAGTGCGGCGGTGTGTTCATCCAAAAGCAATAGTTTCGGACGAACCAGTGTTGCCATCAGTAAGGTAATTGCCTGACGCTGTCCGCCGGATAAAAGACCGACGTGAGCACTCATGCGATCTTCCAATCCCAGGTCAAGTTCTTTTAACGCTGCCCGAAATCGGGCGGTTCTTTCCGCTTGAAAGCTCCAACTTAAACCGAGTCGTTTGCCGCGCCAACTTGCCAAAGCGAGGTTTTCTTCAATCATCATCTTAGCGGCCGTTCCCTTCATGGGGTCCTGAAAAACACGACCGATGTATTTCGCGCGCTCATGTTCAGGCATGTCAGTGACGTCAATATCGTCAATTTTTATGTGTCCGCGATCAATGGGAAAAACGCCTGCGACAGCATTTAATAGTGTGGACTTCCCTGCGCCGTTTGAACCGATAACAGTGGCAAAATCACCGTCTTCAAGCGTAAGAGAGACCCCTTGAAGTGCTTTTTTCTCGTTCACACTGCCCGGAAAGAATGTTTTGTGAATATTGTCAATAGTCAGCATAGTTTTCTCCCGGCGTTTAGCTTCGCGTTTGGCGCTGACGCAGCGTCTCTCGTATCAATGGCATCGATAGTGCCACGGCCACTAAAAGTGCCGTGAAAAGTTTAAGGTCGTTGGGAGGCATTCCAAGTTGTAGAACGATCGCGATGACAAGTCGATAAACAATTGAGCCCAGAATGACAGAAATGAGACAGTTTTTAAAACTGCGAGTGCCAAATAAAACTTCTCCAATGATTACGGACGCCAGCCCAATTACAATGGTGCCTGTCCCCATGCCGACATCAGCGAAACCGTTGGATTGCGCAACCAGTGCGCCCGACAGGGCGACCAAGGCGTTGCTGATCAGTAGCCCCAGAACAATCATTCGATTGGTATTGACGCCTTGGGCGCGCGCCATTTGGGAGTTGCAGCCGGTGGCACGAATGGCGGTTCCGATTTCAGTGCCGAAAAACCAATAAATGATTAATCCGACAAGAAGCGCAGAGGCCACTCCGACGGCGAGCATCGCCGAGGCCGAGTTCAATCCGAATGATTCTGTTATTGTGAACACTGTCTCCACTCGCAACAGCGCCACATTGGCTTTACCCATCACATGAAGATTGATTGAATAAAGGCCGATCATTGTTAAGATGCCCGCTAAGAGCGCAGGGATTCGAAGACGAGTGGTCAGAAATCCCGTCACAATACCGGCGAGGGCACCGGCAACCGCGGCCATCAGAAAGGCGGCGAGCAGTCCATAGCCGTTGACTAAAGCGGTGGCGGTGACCGCAGCTCCCAAAGGGAAACTTCCTTCAACGGAAAGGTCGGCGATATCCAATACGCGAAATGTGATATAGACACCCAATGCCAATAGCGCCCAAAGCAGACCTTGAGCGATCGTCGGAATCAAAATATCCAGCATAGTATTCTCGGAAGCCAAGCCCCGACGCGGTTTAACGATCATCGGGGCTTTAATGAGTTTTCAGTTAGTAGCGAACGGTCTCGATGGATTGTTTCAAAGTTTCAGGAATTTTCAGCCCGATCTTTTCTGCGACATTGGCATTGATCTTGGCTTTAAATTCCGTCTGATAACGGATAGGCATATTTTGGGGTTGAGACTTGCCTTCTAGAATGTCTGCCCCCATTTCACCGGCGATACGACCGAGATTGTAGTAGTCAACACCGACGGTAGCCAGGGCACCGCCTTTCAAAGGACCTTCCTCGCCGGCAATGATGCCGATGCCCGCAGGGGTGGTGATTTTTGTGAGGACGGGCATGGCCGAGGCGATGATGTTGTCGGTCGGCACATAGATCACATCCACTTTGTCAATCATGCTTTGAGCCGTCTGCTGAACATCATTGACTGATGAAACCGTGAGTTCAATTAAGCTAAGCCCACGTTTTTGAATTTCTTCTTTGAGGATGGCGACCTGAAACTGAGAATTGATTTCAGAGCTGTTGTAGATCGTACCAACACGTTTGGCATCGGGGAAAAGTTTGAGCATTAACTTGACTTGTTCGGCCACGGGGTTGAGGTCTGAAGAGCCCGTCACGTTGGTTTCCGGTTTCTGGTTGGATTTAACAAGTTTGGCCACTTCGAAATCAGTAACCGCTGTGGCGACAATCGGTGTTTTATCCGTGGCGTTGGCCATAATTTGCGCGGCAGGAGTGGCAATGGCAAAAATCAGAGGATACTTTTGGCTCACAAAGCGTTGGGCGATATTGCCGAGATTGGATTGATCTGCTTGGGCATTTTGTTGGTCGAATTCGACCTGAAGTCCTCGCGCTTTCACGGCATCGACAATGCCACGATTGGCTTCGTCAAGAGCGGGGTGTTCTACAAGCTGAACAAGACCGACGACGGTGGAGGCGGCCGTTGGGGTGGAGGGGGCTTCTTTCTTGTCTTCGCAACCGGTCAATGCGATTAAGCCTGCGGCGGCCAGAGCCACTAAAGAAAGTTTCCTATTTGTCATGATGCCTGTCCTTTGTTTTAGGTTCGATCCTGCGCGGTATCAGTTAAAGCAGAAAGGGAGCGCAGCCCGATTTTTACGGTAAGCCGTGTGTTTTATCGGCTTGAGGCGCGGTCAACCACCCTTTGTAAGGTGACCGCATTTGACCATGTTAACACGGGAGTTTTTTTCTTGGGTTTTCTGCTGACTTTTGTGTAGGTATTATCGACTAATAGAAAACAAAAAAGAGCTTTTGTTAGCGACAAAAGCTCTCTTTGGCCGAAACGGTCAGATGCCGGAGATCAAAACCGTTAAGACCAGAATCGGAGCAAAAATGGCGATGCTCCAACGCAGAATTTTATAAGTACTCTCACCGTACATCGGCGTCTTCTCTCCGCAAATGTAAGGTTTAACTTGAGGCCACGCGACCCAACTCGAAAGAATTGCGATCATCAAGCCGCCGATCGGAAGACTGATATTGCTTGTGAGATAGTCCACCCAATCAAAAAAGGTTTTCCCGAGCCATTTTTGATCGGCTAAAGGTCCAAAAGACAAGGCGCTAAATGAACCGACAAACATCAATCCGACCGTTGTGACAACAACCGCTTTGGGGCGGCTCCATTTCCATTCATCGTGTAAGAACGCTACGTCAATTTCAAGCATGGAAACTGAGCTGGTGATGGCCGCCACCAGCAGGCACGCATAAAACGTAATCGCAAAGAAGTTTCCGAAAGGCATTTGCGCGAAAATCGCGGGCATGGTGACGAACGTCAGGCCGGGGCCGGCGCTTGGGTCAAGGCCGAAGGCAAACACAGAAGGCATGACCATCAAAGCGCCAAGAAGCGAACTCACAATGGTCAGGAAAGCAATCCAAGCCGACGAACCGATGAGGTCTACCTTACTGTCTAAGTAGCTGCCGTACGTCAGCATGCAGCCGCTGCCCAAACAAAGTGAAAAGAAGGTAAATCCCATGGTGGACAAAAGTGCGTCAAAGGTGAACGCCTCCGGATTCCAACTGAAAAGATATTCAATGCCTTGGAAGGCTCCGGGTAGGAAAAGGGAGCGCACAATGATGATCAGCATCAGGACAAAAAGAAGCGGCATCAAAACTTTCGAGAGCCGTTCAATACCGCTGCTGACACCATAGGCGACAACCCAGGCGGTGATGATGAGAAACAGAGCCTGATAGCCGATTGCCAGTTCGGGATCGCCCGATATCGAGGCAAAGTGAGCTCCGAGCAGAGCCTGATCCGTGACGAGACCGGAACCCAAGCAGGCATTGACAAAGTAGGCAATCGTCCAACCGCCGATCGCTGAATAAAAACTCAGAATCAAGAAACCGGTGACAACACCCAGATAGCCCGCGCGCCCCCAGTGTTTGCCGCCGAGTTTTCTGAAGACCGTCACAATGCAGCCGGCTCCCGCACGACCCACGGTTAATTCAGCGATTAAAAGAACCAGACCGATCGTAAAGGTCAATACAATGAAAGGAAAAAGAAAAGCGGAACCGCCGTTTGATCCGACCAAATAGGGGAACTTCCAAATGGCGCCCAGGCCGACCGCCGCTCCGGCACTGGCAAGCACAAAACCTAATCGAGAACCCCACGTTGAACGAGCAGTCATACTTTAACCTTTTAATCAGTAAGCCCGACAAATCCCATCGGAACAGATCTAATCATTCTAGCTTAAATGCCGGATATCAAAACGATAATGACCAGCGCCGGCGCCAGAACAGAAATCGTTAAACGAATCCAACCGACGGTGAGCGCGCTATGCGGTCGAATAAGCGTCATTTGGGATTTCATGACAGGCCATGCCTTCCAGCCGGCCAAAATGGCGATGCTCAGACCGCCAAGCGGCATCAAGATGTTGGAGCAAAGATAGTCGGAGAAATCAAACAACGACATTCCGTGAATTTCAACATCAGAGAGCGAACTGAAGGATAGAGCCTGAATGCTTGCGAGAATAAAAAGAGTAATCCAACATAAAGCGGTAGCGGAGCGGCGACGCATATGCCACTCATTGATCAAATAGGCGACGACCACTTCAAGCAATGAGACAGAGCTGGTAATGGCGGCAATGAAAAGACAGACATAAAAGGCCGATGCCAACACATCAGCCATGGGCATTTGCTCAAAGATCATCGGAATGGTGATAAAGACAAGTCCGGTGCCGGCTGCCGGATCCATGCCGAAAGCAAAAACCGCTGGAATGATCATGACACCGGCTAAAAGCGCCGCTTGAGTCGATAAAAAAGCGACCCAAACCGAGGAGCCCGGGATATCGGTGTGGGAGCTCAAGTACGAACCGTAGGTGACCATGATCCCGGCGCCGAGCGAAAGCGAAAAGAAGGTAAAGCCCATGGCGTTCAGAATAGTCGCTCCGCTGACCTGATCCCAATTAAATGAGAAAAGAAACTGCATACCTTCCCACGATCCGGGCATCATCAGAGAACGAATAATGATGAAAATCATGAGAATGAATAACAGCGGCATCAGGTACTTGGCGATTTTTTCAATGCCTTTTTCAACGCCTAAAGCAACCACGGCACAGGTTGCCGTCAGATAAAGAAACATAAAGAAAACGTTGAC
This sequence comes from uncultured Sutterella sp., assembly GCA_902388655.1. Classification (GTDB taxonomy): domain Bacteria; phylum Pseudomonadota; class Gammaproteobacteria; order Burkholderiales; family Burkholderiaceae_F; genus Aphodousia. The sequence continues at coordinate 122,268 of CABMQD010000004.1, forward strand.
AGTGCCATTTGATACCAAGGCATTGAAATGGGCTGACAGTACGTCGGGGTTGCCGTTGACGACATTACCCATGAATGATTCAACCATGTAAGAGACGCACCAGCCGCCGATGACGGAGTAATAGGTCAGAATGATGTACGCATTTAAGACCGCTACACCGCCGATAATGCCATAGAAAGGACCGCCGACTCTTTTGAGCGCGTTGACAGCAGAGCCTCGTCCCGCACGCCCCATGGCGCACTCGGCCATTACCAGGACAATGCCGATTGTAAATGTGAAGATTAAAAAAGGAATGATAAATGCCGCGCCACCGTTGGTCCCTGCCCAAAACGGAAATTTCCAAATGGCGCCCAAACCGATCGCAGAGCTGGCTGAAGCCAAAATAAAACCTAAACGTGAACTCCACACTGTATCGGCAATATGATTATCTGAAGCCATTTGTTTTCCTTATTATTCTGTTTTTTTGTGTGCGGGGGAGGGCAAAACAAGGCCCTAATTTTAGAGAAGCTCTCCGACAAGACGAAATTTCTTCTAAGCGTTTCTGAGTACTGTCTGAGGCTTCTTGACTTCGTTGAAACATAGAAAAGACCAGTAGTGTCCAAATCGAACTTTAAAAATGCAGCTAAATTCTGTTCGTCTCCGGTAGGGAAATAACGGACAGAAAAATGGCGGTTTTCTTATTA